>NZ_JBEPCY010000002.1:0-543153 GCF_040299965.1 Streptomyces sp. NPDC000594
TAGGTCGTGTCTTCAAAGTCCCGTCTGCCGGCCGTGCCCTGGCACGCACACTCGCGATGTTGTCGTCGGTCGCCGATGCTCCGCATGGACTCCCTTCTCCGCCTTGCGATTGCACGCACCAGACCCCGCCCGGCCCGCCCTCCGGGCGAACGACGCTACTTTGAAGACACTCCCTAGCCCGCGTCCACCATCACGCGGCCGTCGGCCGGGGTCGCGACCCTCGGGGCGTACGCGGCCTCGACGCGGGCCTGTTCCGTCGCGTTGGGGATCGCGTTGCGGCAGCTGACGCCGCCCGTGGAGCCGGACATCAGCTGGGAGCAGGGGCCGGGCTTGGTGTCCCACAGGCCCAGGCTGTGGCCCAGCTCGTGCGCGGTGATGCGGGTCTTGTCGTACCCCTGGGTCACCGCCTGCGCGCCGAGTTCGACGCGGACCTGGCCGCCCGGGCGGACCGGGCCGAGGTTGGCCTGGGGCCAGCCGGTGGTGGCGATGATCTGGATCTCGGCGCGGACGCCGGGGGCGGCCTTGACCAGCTTGACGTTGTCGACGTTGGTGTTCCACGAGGCGACTCCGGCGACGACCGCCGCCTCCCAGCCGGTGGCCCGGCTGTCGTCGTAGCGGAGGGTCACCGGGGCCAGTGCCGTGCTCCGGGCCGGGTCCGGCGCGGAGAGGGCGCCGGCGGCCGGGGCCGTGGCCAGGGAGACCGCGACGAGGGTGCCGGCTAAGCCCAGGCGTATGTAAGGCAGCATGACGTTTCCCTTCACAGGTGGGGGCCTCGGCTCCGTTCGGAGCCGGGAGTGTGCGGGAGGTGCATCTGCGGATCGGTGCACGGGGCGGGAGTGCGGAACAGTAGGAGGAGCACGTCTCCTCGCCACCGGCGATCGTGCAGACGGTACAACGCACCCCCTTCACCAACAAGCCGTTGTGCGCCCCCACCTCGGGCATGATTTTTCGCCAGGCCGCGCGCCCCGCCCCCGGGAAAACCCGTGGGAACGGGGGGAGTCGGCGCCTAGTGTGATCCGCTGTGCCCACCAACCAGCAGATAGTCGAACAGGCCCTGGAACGCATCGGCGCGGGCTATGTCTTCCCCGAGCGGACCGCAGGGATCGAGGCGGCGATCCTGGGCCGTCTCGCCGAAGGCGCGTACCAGGACCTGGACGGTCCCGCGCTCTGCGAGGCGGTGACGGGCCACCTCCAGGAGGCGTGCCCGGACCGGCATCTGCGGCTGCTCTGGTCGCGGGAGCCGAGGTCGCTGGAGCCCGTGGACGACGACGGGGGCCGGGCCGCGTTCCTCGCGCTGCTCCGGGCGGAGGGGCAGGGGATCCGCCGTGTCGAGCGGCTGGACGGGAACATCGGGCTCATAGAGCTGCGGCGCGTCGCGTCCGCCGTCGAGGGCGCGAGCGCGATCGGCGCGGCCATGCAGTTGGTCGCGGGCACCTCCGCGCTGCTGCTGGATCTGCGGGCATGTGTCGGCGGGTCCCCGGAAGGCGCGGCGATGTGGTGCGGCTACTTCTTCCCCGACGACCAGGTGCATCTGAACGACATCTACGACCGGTCCACGGACACGACCCGCCAGTACTGGACGGCCGGGCACCTTCCCGCACCGCGCTACACGGACCGCCCGGTCCATGTGCTCACGAGCGAGGCCACCTTCTCGGCGGGTGAGGACATCGCGTACACCCTCCAGGCCCACGGCCGGGCGGTGGTCGTGGGTGCGACCACCCGGGGCGGTGCCCATCCCACGGCACGGCACCCGATCACCGAGCACATCCTGGTGACGGTGCCGACCGCACGGACCATCAGTACCGTCACGGGCACCAACTGGGAGGGCGTCGGGGTCGTTCCGGATGTTCCGGTTCCGGCGGATCAGGCCTTCGAGGAGGCCAGGGGAAGGAGCACCGTATGACCCGGGACAGCGGCGTCGTGGTGGAACGGCTGGACGGATCGGGTGCGGCGGCGGCCGAGGACGCGTTCCGGTTGGTCTACGCGGAGGTGTTCGCGGAGCCGCCGCACAGCGAGACCGAGGACGATGTCGAGATCGCCTTCCGGCGCTTCCCCGCGCAGATCCGGAGGGATTCCTTCCGGGCGACGCTGGCCCGTACCGGGGCGGGGGAGCCGGTCGGGATCGCGTACGGGCACGCGGTCCCGGCGGACACGGAGTGGTGGGACCGGCTGACCGAGCCCGTGACGGACGCGATGCGGTACGAGGACGGGCGGCGCACCTTCGGCCTGATGGAGCTGGCCGTCCGCGCACCCTGGCGCGGGCGCGGCATCGCCCGGCGGCTGCACACGGCGCTGCTCGACGGGGTCCGGGCCCAGCGGGTGCTGCTGAACGTCCACACGGAGAGCGAGGCGGCGTCGGCCGCGTACCGGGCCTGGGGGTACCGGAGGATCGGCGGGACGAGGCCGTGGCCGGGGGCCGATGTCTACGACCTGATGGTGCTGGAGCTGCCCGGGACCGGGTAACAAGGACCGGGGCAAAGGATCGGGCCCCGCACTCGCTGTCCGGAGTGCGGGGCCCGATCGCGTCCGGGCGGGCCGGACGGAGAGGCCGTGACGAGAATCGAACTCGTGTAACTCGCTTTGCAGGCGAGTCCCTGAACCACTCGGGCACACGGCCGTGTGCTGGAACTGGTACGACCGTAGGCCGCGCCACAGGGGGCGATCAAGGTGTCGGGGCGGTGTGCAACGGGACCGCCATACGCCTGCCATACGCCGTTCACAGTCGTAGGACCAAGGGACCAGGAGAGGTCCGGCCGGCGACAGGACCGATCTTGATCCAGGCGCCTTACTCTTGGGCCATGACCGCCCTGGAACCCCGTGACGCCGAGGTCACGACGACGCCCGCCGAGACCCCCGTGACAACAGCCGTCCCCGAGGCCCCCGGCCCCGTCGGCACCCCGGAGGAGACCCAGGGCGGGATCCTCGGGCGGACCTATCGGGCGATGAGCATCGGGACCGTCGCCGTGGTGCTGCTCATCGCCTTCGAGGCGACCGCCGTGGGGACCGCGATGCCCGTCGCCGCGCGGGAGCTGAACGGCATCGGGCTCTACGCCTTCGGCTTCTCGGCGTACTTCACCACCAGCCTCTTCGCCATGGTGCTCGCCGGGCAGTGGGCCGACCGGGACGGTCCGCTGCGGCCCCTCGCCACCGGGATCTCGGCCTTCGCCGTCGGTCTGGTGCTCTCCGGGACCGCGACCACCATGTGGACCTTCATCGCGGGCCGGGCGGTCCAGGGCCTCGGCGGCGGGATGGTGATCGTGGCGCTGTACGTGGTCATCGGCCGCGCCTACCCGGAGCGGCTGCGGCCCACGATCATGGCCGCCTTCGCCGCGAGCTGGGTGATCCCCTCCATCGTCGGCCCGCTGGTCTCCGGCGCCGTCACCGAGAACCTCGGCTGGCGCTGGGTCTTCAACGGCATGCCGCTGCTGGTGATGCTGCCGCTGGCCCTCGCGCTGCCCGCGATCCGGCGGATGGCGGGCGGGCCCGCCGACCCCACCGCGCCCCGGACCGCCTTCGACTCCCGGCGGATCCGGCTCGCCCTCGGGATCTCGCTGGGTGTGGGACTGCTCCAGTTCGCCGCGCAGGACCTGGTCTGGCTCGCCCTGCTGCCCGCGGCGGCGGGCGCCGCCCTGGTGGTCCCGGCGGTGCTCGGGCTGCTGCCCCGGGGCACCTACCGGGCGGCCCGGGGGCTCCCCTCCGTGGTGCTGCTGCGCGGTCTGGCGGCGGGCTCCTTCGTCGCCGCTGAATCGTTCATTCCGCTGATGCTGGTCACCCAGCGCGGACTCTCCCTGGGCCTCGCCGGGCTCTCCATCGGCGTCGGCGGGCTGACCTGGGCGGTGGGCTCCTTCATCCAGTCCCGGGCCCGTATGGAGCCGCACCGCGAGCGGCTGATGGTCATCGGCATGGTGCTGAACACCGTGGCGATAGCCTCCCTGCCCCTTGTGCTGATCGACGGCGCCCCCGCCTGGCTCGTCGCCGTCGCCTGGGGCGTCGGCTGCCTCGGCCTGGGCATGGTCATCGCCTCCACCAGCGTGCTGCTGATGAAGCTCTCCGCCCCCGAGGAGACCGGCGCCAACTCCGCCGCGCTCCAGATCTCCGACGGCTTCTCCAATGTGATGCTCCTGGCGATCGGCGGCGCCGCCTTCGCCGCCCTCGGGGGCGGCTCGATCGCCGGCCATGGCGCCTCGCACACCATCACCTCGGCCACCGAGTCCAACCCGGTCGCCTTCACCGTGGTCTTCCTGCCCATGGCGGTGGTCTCCCTGCTGGGCGTCTGGGTCGCCACCCGGATCATGCCCCGCGACGACCGGCCCGCGAACCGACGGGACGCCCTGCCCGCGACCGGGTGAGCCCTGCCCGCAGCCGGGTGAGCCGGGTGAGCCGGGTATTCGGTACCGCCGCCGGACCGCGATCGATACCGTTCCGCCATGTCCATGGAACTGCGTCTCCGTGACGACCAGCGGGAAGCCCTCACCGCACGTGCCGAGGAGGAGGGCCGCAGCGTGCACGCCGTCGTCCTCGCGGCCGTCGACCGCTATCTGGAGCAGGAAGCGGGCCATGAGACCGTCCGCCGCCTGGGGGGCCTGTACGCGGCCCGCCACGCGGACCTGCTGCGCCGCCTCGGGGAGTGACCCGATGAGCTTTTCGACGGACCCCGGGGCTCTGAGATATCCGACCGACCCCGAGGCCCTGGAGCTGGCGGAGATCGCCTTCGGGGGCCCGGTCGGGGTGCGGGACCCCGGGCTGCTCAGCTCCGCCGTGCACCGGCCCCGCTCGCGCATGCTCGGCGTCGAGGCGTACCCCGGCCTCTTCGACAAGGCGGCGGCCCTGCTTCAGGCGCTGGCCTCCAACCATCCGCTGGTCGACGGCAACAAGCGCCTGGCATGGCTGGGCACGGTCGTGTTCCTGCACCTCAACGGCGTGGACATGACCGACATCGACCAGGACGAGGCGTACCGGCTGATGATCGAGGTCGCCTCCGGCGAATTGGTCGACATCACCGTGATCTCCCACCGGCTGGGAGCGCTCCACGACACGGTGTGACGTTCCCAGGTGACCGCCCGCAGGGCCCCCGCGCGAGTCCTGTGAGGCGGGTCTCAACCGTCCTCCGGGGGGTCCCGGACGGCCCGGCGCACGGTGGTCGCACCGGTAGGGTGGCCCGGTTGTCATATACGTCGTCGTCATATCCGTCGTGACTGGACCAGCGCCGAACCGGAGACCGTGACTACTACCGCCTCCCACTCCCATCACCTCTCGCCCGCCTTCCCCGGACGCGCTCCCTGGGGTACCGCCAGCAAGCTCCGCGCCTGGCAGCAGGGGGCCATGGAGAAGTACATCCAGGAGCAGCCCCGCGACTTCCTCGCCGTCGCCACACCCGGCGCCGGAAAGACCACCTTCGCCCTCACCCTCGCCTCCTGGCTCCTCCACCACCATGTGGTCCAGCAGGTGACCGTCGTCGCCCCCACCGAGCATCTGAAGAAGCAGTGGGCCGCCGCCGCCGCGCGGATCGGGATCAAGCTCGACCCCGACTACAGCGCCGGGCCGCTCAGCCGCGAGTACCACGGGGTCGCCGTCACCTATGCGGGTGTCGGGGTACGGCCCATGCTCCACCGCAACCGCTGTGAGCAGCGCAAGACCCTGGTGATCCTGGACGAGATCCACCACGCGGGCGACTCCAAGTCCTGGGGCGAGGCCTGTCTGGAGGCGTTCGACCCGGCCACCCGCCGGCTCGCGCTCACCGGTACGCCGTTCCGCTCCGACACCAACCCGATCCCCTTCGTGACGTACGAGGAGGGCAACGACGGGATCCGCCGCTCCGCCGCCGACTACACGTACGGCTACGGCAACGCCCTCGGCGACGGGGTCGTCCGCCCGGTGATCTTCCTCAGTTACAGCGGCAACATGCGCTGGCGCACCAAGGCGGGGGACGAGGTCGCCGCCCGGCTCGGGGAGCCGATGACCAAGGACGCGATCTCCCAGGCCTGGCGCACCGCGCTCGACCCGCGCGGCGAGTGGATGCCCAATGTGCTGCGCGCCGCCGACCAGCGTCTTGGCGAGGTCCGCAAGTCCATCCCGGACGCGGGCGGGCTGGTGATCGCCGCCGACCAGGACTCGGCCCGTGCGTACGCCAAGCTGATCCGCGAGATCACCGGGGACAAGGCGACCGTCGTCCTCTCCGACGACACCGGCGCATCGAAGCGGATCGACGAGTTCAGCGAGTCCGAGGACCGCTGGATGGTCGCCGTCCGGATGGTGTCCGAAGGCGTCGACGTGCCCCGGCTCGCCGTCGGCGTCTACGCCACCACCATCTCCACCCCGCTCTTCTTCGCCCAGGCCGTGGGCCGCTTCGTGCGGTCACGGCGGCGCGGCGAGACCGCCTCCGTCTTTCTGCCCACCATCCCCATGCTCCTCGGCTTCGCCAATGAGATGGAGGTGGAGCGCGACCATGTCCTCGACCGTCCCAAGAAGGAGGGCGAGGAGGACCCGTATGCCGAGTCCGAGAAGGAGATGGACGAGGCCAACCGGGAGCAGGACGAGGAGACCGGCGACCAGGACACCCTCCCGTTCGAGGCGCTGGAGTCGGACGCCGTCTTCGACCGGGTCATGTACAACGGCGCCGAGTTCGGTATGCAGGCCCACCCCGGCAGCGCCGAGGAGCAGGACTACCTCGGCATCCCCGGACTCCTGGAGCCCGACCAGGTGCAGATGCTGCTCCAGAAGCGGCAGGCCCGGCAGATCGCGCACAGCCGCAAGAAGCCGGACACCGAGGCCGACCTGCTGGAACTCCCTGCCGAGCGGCGGCCCGTGGTCTCCCACAAGGAACTCCTCGAACTGCGCAAGCAGTTGAACACCATGGTCGCCGCCTATGTCCACCAGAGCGGCAAGCCGCACGGCGTGATCCACACCGAGCTGCGCCGGGTCTGCGGCGGCCCGCCGAGCGCCGAGGCCACCGCCGGGCAGATCCGGGAGCGGATCAAGAAGGTCCAGGAGTGGGCCACCCGCATGCGCTGAACGGCCTCTGGGGCGCCGAACAGCCTCCGGGGGTACGGGGAAGGGGCCGTGCGCCAGGGTGCGCACGGCCCCTTCCCGCGCCCCGGGCACCCCTCCCCGTACCCCCCAAATCCCCCCGGCGCAGGGGTGATCACGGCAATCACGCCCGGATTCTGGACGAGGTCTTCCGCTGAGCGGACCGGCTCGCTACTGTCCCCGACAATGCAAACGCCCCGTGGCAGTCGAGCCGCGGAGTCAGGTCGGCGGGCCATGGCGCCGCCGACCGGCCCCTGGAGGGGGCGGCGCCCACGGGACCGGCGCCGCACCGCGAGGACCAGGGGTTGTGCCGTCACTCACTCCGGAGGAGGGGGCGTCGTGACCGCGGAGACCTCCCAGACGCTCGACCGGGGACTGCGCGTCCTCAAGCTGCTCGCCGACACCGACCACGGGCTGACCGTCACCGAGCTGTCCCAGCGGCTCGGGGTCAACCGGACGGTGGTCTACCGGCTGCTCGCCACGCTGGAACAGCACGCCCTGGTCCGCCGTGACCTCGGCGGCCGGGCCCGGGTCGGCCTCGGGGTCCTCCGGCTCAGCCGGCAGGTGCATCCGCTGGTCCGCGAGGCGGCCATGCCGGCGCTGCGGGCACTCGCCGAGGACATAGGGGCCACGGCCCACCTCACCCTGGTCGACGGGGCCGAGGCGCTGGCCGTCGCGGTGGTCGAACCCACCTGGACCGACTATCACGTCGCCTATCGCGCGGGCTTCCGCCATCCCCTCGACCGGGGCGCCGCGGGCCGGGCCATCCTCGCCGCCCGCCAGGGGGAGACCGACCACCCGGGTTACACCCTCACCCATGGCGAGCTGGAGGCGGGCGCCAGCGGGGCCGCCGCCGCGCTGGTCGGCCTCACCGGGATAGAGGGGAGCGTCGGGGTCGTGATGCTCACCGACTCCGTCCCCGAGCGGGTCGGCCCCCGGGTGGTGGACGCGGCCCGCGAGGTCGTCGAGGCGCTGCGCTAGGCGCCGTGCCGGAGCCCGGGTGCCAGGGGCGGCCCCGTATCCGCGGGGAGACGGATAGATTGGCCGGGTGCTCTCCCGCCTCACCCGTACCCGTGCCGTCGCCGTCTGCGCCGCCCCCGTCGTCGCGCTGCTCGCCGTCGCCGCCTTCGCCCCGCTCCCGTATGTGATCGCCCAGCCCGGTGCCACCGCCGATGTCCTCGGTGAGCACCAGGGCACCGAGGTGATCTCGATCTCCGGCGCGCCCGTCCGCGAGACCACCGGTGCCCTGAGGATGACGACCATCCTCGCCACCGGCCCCGGTACCGAGGTGGGGTTGGGGGATGTGGCCGAGAGCTGGTTCCGCACCGATCGCTCGGTGCTGCCCCGGGAGTCGGTCTATCCGCCGGGGAAGAGCGTCGAGCAGGTCGCCGAGCGCAATCTCGCGGCCATGACGGACTCCCAGCACGACGCCACCCGCGCCGCCCTCGGCTATCTCGGCGAGGACCCGAAGAAGGTCAAGGTCACCCTGCGGCTCGCCGATGTCGGCGGGCCCAGCGCCGGGCTGCTCTTCTCCCTCGGCATCGTGGACAAGCTGGACGGCGACGGTGACGGCGGCGATCTGACCGGGGGCCGCAGCATCGCCGGTACGGGGACGATCACCGCCGACGGCAAGGTCGGCGCGGTCGGCGGGGTCGCGCTGAAGACCCAGGCGGCCCAGCGGGACGGGGCCACCGTCTTCCTGGTGCCCCGGGGGGAGTGCGCGGACGCCCGTGCCGGGGAGACCAAGGGGCTGCGGCTGATCCCGGTGAGCACCCTCAAGGGGGCGGTGGACTCGCTGAGGGCCCTGGAGCGGGGGGAGAAGGTCCCCTCCTGCTGAGATCCCCCCACAGCCCCACAGCCCCACAGCCCCACAGCCCCACAGCCCCACAGCCCCACAGCCCCATGGCACCGGCGGCCTCAGGCGTCCTCCGCCGCCTGTTCCACCAGCGGGATGATCCGCAGCGGCACCGCGTTCTCCATCACGATCGCGGTGGACGCCCGCACGATCCCCCCGAACCCCACCACCCGGTCGATCACCCGCTGGAGATCCGCGTTCGACCGGGCCACCAGCCGGCAGAGCATGTCCCCGTGCCCGGTGATGGTGTGCAGCTCCAGCACCTCCGGCACCCCGGACAGATGCGCCCGTACATCCGCGCCCTGCCCCTGTTTGATCTCCAGCGTGGCGAACGCGGTCACCGGATACCCCAGGGCCGCCGGATCCACATCCGGTCCGAAGCCCCGGATCACTCCCTGGGAACGGAGCCGGTCCAGCCGTGCCTGCACCGTGCCCCGGGCCACCCCCAGCCGCCGGGAGGCCTCCAGCACCCCGATCCGGGGCTCCCGGGCCAGCAGCACGATCAGCCTGCCGTCCAGATGATCGATCGCCACAGCGCCTCCTCAATGGTCATCCTGCACAGGGTGCCGCCCCGTGCCGGGGCCGCACCAGACAGATTGCCCAGTGAAAACGCAAACTATTGCGCACCTTGTGGAACACGCGCAGGCTGCGAATATGACTGAGACCATGGATCACCGTCCGGCCGCCGCGCGTAAGGCAGACCCCTTCCCGGTGAAGGGCATGGACGCGGTCGTCTTCGCCGTCGGCAACGCCAAGCAGGCCGCGCACTACTACTCCACCGCCTTCGGCATGAAGCTCGTCGCGTACTCAGGTCCCGAGAACGGCGTCCGCGAGACCGCGAGTTATGTCCTGGAGAACGGATCGGCGCGGTTCGTCCTCACCTCCGTCATCAAACAGGCGACCGAGTGGGGCACCTTCCTCGCCGGGCATGTCGCCGAGCACGGCGACGGGGTGATCGACCTCGCCATCGAGGTCCCGGACGCCCGCGCCGCCTACGCCTACGCCGTCGAGCACGGGGCCCGGGGCATCACCGAGCCGTACGAGCTGAAGGACGAGCACGGCACGGTGGTGCTCGCCGCCATCGCCACCTACGGCCAGACCCGGCACACCCTGGTCGACCGCTCCGGCTACGACGGCCCCTATCTGCCCGGCTTCGTCGCCGCCCGGCCGATGGTGGAGCCCCCCGCCAAGCGCACCTTCCAGGCCATCGACCACTGCGTCGGCAATGTCGAACTCGGCCATATGAACGAGTGGGTGGGCTTCTACAACCGGGTCATGGGCTTCACCAACATGAAGGAGTTCGTCGGCGACGACATCGCCACCGAGTACTCCGCCCTGATGTCCAAGGTCGTCGCCGACGGCACCCTCAAGGTGAAGTTCCCGATCAACGAGCCGGCCATCGCCAAGAAGCGCTCCCAGATCGACGAGTACCTGGAGTTCTACGGCGGCCCCGGCGTCCAGCACATCGCCCTCGCCACCAACGACATCGTCGCCACGGTACGGTCCATGCGCGCCGCCGGGGTCTCCTTCCTGGACACCCCCGACGCGTACTACGACACCCTCGGCGAGTGGGCCGGGGAGACCCGGGTCCCGGTGGAGACCCTGCGCGAGCTGAAGATCCTGGTCGACCGCGACGAGGACGGCTATCTGCTCCAGATCTTCACCAAGCCGGTCCAGGACAAGCCGACGGTCTTCTTCGAGATCATCGAACGCCATGGCTCCATGGGCTTCGGCAAGGGCAACTTCAAGGCCCTCTTCCAGGCCATCGAGCGCGAGCAGGACCGGCGCGGCAACCTCTGAGCCCTGCCGGACCCGCCTGACCCGCCTGACCTGTCGGACCGTACGCCCGTCCGGCCTGCTTACGATCGGACCTGTGTGCGCACAAGTGATGATCGCCGAGGACGACGAGAAGCAGGCCGAACTGGTCCGCCGCTATCTGGAACGGGAGGGCCACAGCGTCACCCTGGTCCGGGACGGCCGCGCCGCCATCGAGGCCGTCCGCCACCACACCCCGGACCTGCTGGTCCTCGACGGGATGATGCCGAAGGCCGACGGTCTGGACGTGCTCCGGGTCCTGCGCGCCGAGCGGTACGAGCTGCCGGTGCTGATGCTCACCGCCCGCGCCGGCGAGGACGATCTGCTGCTCGGGCTCGACCTGGGCGCCGACGACTACATGACCAAGCCGTACAGCCCGCGCGAGCTGATGGCCCGGGTCCGCACCCTGCTGCGGCGCGGCGCCCATGCCGCCGCCGTGGCCCCCGTCCCCGTACCCGACGATCCGGTGCTGCGGGTCGGCGCCCTCGCCGTCGACCCGGAGCGGCACGAGGTCAGCGTGGACGGGGTACGGGTGGAGTGCACCCCCGGGGAGTTCCGCATCCTGGTGGCGATGGCCGCCGAACCGGGGCGGGTCTTCACCCGGCAGCGACTCCTTGAAGAGTTGCACGGCTTCGCCCGCTATATCGGCGACCGCACCGTCGATGTGCACATCATGAATCTGCGGAAGAAGATCGAACCGGTGCCCCGGCGGCCCGAACTGCTGCTCACCGTCTTCGGCGTGGGGTACAAGCTGGCCGACCGCACCCGTACCCGGGGCGACCGTGCGCAGGCGTGACCGGGGCGCCCGGGGGGAGCGGGGCGCCGCCCGGACCGGGGTCCCGTTCCGCAAGAGCCTGCTCATCCGGCTGCTCGCCGTCTCCGCCCTGGTCGCCGCCTGCTCGGTCGCCGCCACCGCCTGGCTCGCCGTGCAGACCACCTCCGGCGCCATCCGCGAACAGCAGGGCCAGAACCTCACCGACGACACCGCGATCTACCACGCCCTGCGCGGGCACGCCGCCACCCGCCCGCAGTGGGACGGTGTCCAGCGGACCGTGCGCGAGCTGGCCCGTACCCATGACCGCCGGATCGCCCTCACCACCCGCGACGGACGGCTCATCGCCGACTCCGCCGCGACCGGGACCCCCGGTACCGCCGAGGGCGGCGACGGAAAGGGGACCGGCGGGCCGCCGCCCGGGCTGCCCGGCACCGCGTCGGCCGAGGTCGACCCCCTCACCTCCGACTCCGCCTTCCTCCCCGGCGGACTCGACGGCGCCCCGGCGGCCACCGACCGGATCGACCCCCGGGCCGTCGGCCCGTTCGCCCTGCCCGAGAAGGAACGGGCCGAACTGCGGGTTATCGCCCGGCGGATCACCACCTGTCTCGGCGACCGGGGCATCGCCTCCGACATCGTGGCGACCCCCAGCGGACGGCCCCGGCTCCAGCTCGTCGGCACCGAACAGGCGGCGGTCGACGGCTTCCCCTGCGCCTTCGACGCGCTCGACCGGCCCACCAGGACCGAGGCCAAGGCGCTCGCCGCCCTCACCAAGCTCTCCGACGCCTGTCTGCGGCGCCGGGGCGAGGACGGGGTGCGGCTCGGCCTCGGCATGACCTGGAAGTCCCCCACCAACCCGGTCGACCTGGGCGACGGAGCCCCCGAGAAGAGCCGGATGCTCACCCCGAGGGCCGCCGCGCCCACCTCCGCGCCCCAGGACCCCGTGGTGGACGCCCGCTCCCGGGTCGAGATCGGCGTCTTCGACTACCGGCTCCCGGCGGAGTTCGCCCGCGAGGACCGGGCCCGCGACCGGGCCATCGCCTCCTGTGTGGAGACCGCCCGCCGGGAGCAGCTCGCCTCCCATGTCTCGCCCCCCGCGCTGCTCTTCATCGGGGACACCGACGGCGCCACCGTCCCCGGCTTCGACCTCTCCCCGGCGAACACCGCGCGGATCGCCTGGGTGGCGGCCGGGGTGCTCGCCCTGACCATCGGGGCGACCCTGCTCACGGCGGGCCGGCTGGTCCGGCCGCTGCGGGCGCTCACCGGGGCCGCCCAGCGGATGAAGGACGGGGAGCGGACCGAACCCGTCCCGGTCGGCGGGGACAACGAGGTCGGGCGGCTGGCCGCCGCGTTCAACGACATGGCCGCGCACCGGGCCCGGCTGGAGGCCCAGCGCCGGGACATGGTCAGCGATGTCGCCCATGAGCTGCGGACCCCGCTCAGCAATATCCGGGGGTGGCTGGAGGGGGCCCAGGACGGGGTCGCCGAACCGGACGCCGCCTTTGTCGACTCGCTCCTGGAGGAGGCGATCCAGCTCCAGCACATCATCGACGATCTGCGCGATCTCGCCGAGGCGGACGCGGGGGCGCTGCGGATCGCCCCGGAGCCGGTACGCGTCCCCGAGCTGCTGGCCCAGGTCGCCGGGGCGCACCAGGCCCGTGCCGACGCGGCGGGTGTCGCCCTGCGGGTCGACGTACCGGATGGACCAGATGGATCGGACGGATTGGACGCGCTGGACGGACTGGCTGCACCGGACGGACCGGACGGACCGGACGGACTGGACGTGCTGCCGACGGTGGACGCCGACCCGGTCCGGCTGCGGCAGGCCGTGGGCAACCTGGTCTCCAACGCGGTCCGGCACACCCCTTCGGGGGGTACGGTCACGCTGCGCGCGAGCGTGCGCGGGGAGCGGCTCGCCGTCGAGGTCGCCGACACCGGGCAGGGGATCGCGGCGGAGGATCTGGCCCATGTCTTCGACCGGTTCTGGCGGGCGGACCGCTCCCGCAGCCGCCGCACCGGGGGCAGCGGGCTCGGCCTCGCGATCGTCCGCAAGCTGATGGAGGCGCACGGCGGCGAGGTGACCGCGACCAGCGAACCGGGCCGGGGCTCGGTCTTCGCGGTGCTGCTGCCCTTGAGGCGTGAAGGCGGGGCCGGCGGCGGGGCCGATCGAGGGATACGGACAGGGCCGGGGGCGGCGGGGTCGGCGAAGGGCTGACGCGGGGACAACGACGGTCTGACAGTTTCCACATATCTCCGGGACAGCCTGGCGGCAGACCGGGGCGGTGGTCGCGACACCGCCCCGGACCCGGCCACCGAAGGAAAGGGAACCTGTCCCATGACCTCACGAATGTCCCTGCGCGCCATCGCCGTCTCCCTGATCGGGGGAGTCGCCGTCCTGGCGCCGGCGGGCGCCGCCGTCGCCGACTCCTCGCCGACCAAGCCCCGGGTGGTCGACCTGTCCGAAACCCCCGATGGTGTCAAGGTGGATCTGGGCCGCCCGGTGGCCGCCCCCGCCGGCGCCGTCAAGCCGGTGGAGGTGCGGGTCGTGCCGCGCGGTTCGGTGGCGGCGGGCGACAAGCCCGCCCCGCTGCGGCTCACCCCGGCCGCCGTCTCCGCCGACGGCGGTGGCAAGTCCGCCCCGGTGAAGGTGCAGGTCGTGCCGCGCGGCTCGGTCGCCGCGGGCGACAAGCCCTCGCCTGAGCCGAAGCGGGTCTTCCTGGACAAGGTCTCCTCGGAGAAGGGGGCGCCCGTCGTCGTGCCCAAGGGCTCGGTGGCCGCCGGTGAGCGTCCCGCCGAGGCGGGCAGCGCGAGCGGCTGGGCCGTCACCGGCGCCACCGCCGTCGCCTTCGGGGTGCTCGCGGGCGCGGGCGGCCTGATGCTCCGCCGCCGGTCGACCGGCGTCTGACCGCCGCGGCCTCGCGGCCGACCCCCTCGTACTCACCCCGTCGTGCATGTCTCTTCGTACGGGCCGGTGCGCACCCGTCGTACGACCTCGGTACGGGTCCCGTACGCCTGATCTCCGTACGGGCCCGCGCGGCCACCCGCCCGACCGGCGTGGTGGCCGCGCCTCCGCTTCCGCCCGGCCGGGACCCGCCCGACCGAACCCGCCCGACCAGCAGACCTGGAGTCCCGATGCAGCTGTCCCGGCGGCGCTCCCGTCGTGTTCGCCCCGCTCTCGCCGCGCCCTTGCTCCTCGCGTTCGTGCTGGTCACGGGAGCCGGGTGCGCCACCGGGCCGGAGAACGCGGCCACGGTCGACCATGGCCCGGCCACCTCCGCCACCGCACCGCCCGCCGCCGACCGGGCCGCCGCCTCGGCCTCCGGCGGCGACGGCGCGAAGGGGAAGCGGGAACAGCGGGAGGCGGAGGAGCGGAAGAGCGCCCGGCCCACCCGGGTGACCGTCCCCTCCCTGGGCATCGACAGCTCCCTGATGCCCCTCGGCCTCAACCGGGACGGCACGGTCCAGGTCCCGCCCCCCGAGCGGGGCATGACGGCGGGCTGGTACACCGGCGGCCCGGTCCCGGGCGAGCGCGGCCCCGCCGTGATCATCGGACACAACAGCACCGTCCACGGCAAGGCCGTCTTCCACGATCTGAAGAAGATCGCCAAGGGGGCGGAGATCACCGTACGGAACACCGCGGGGACCACCACCACCTTCACCGTCACCCACCGGGAGGCCGTCTCCAAGAAGGCGTTCCCCACCCAGCGGGTGTACGGCCCCACCAACGGCCGCGAGCTGCGCCTGATCACCTGCGACGGCGCCTTCGACCCCGAGGGCCACCCCGTCGACAACCTGATCGTCTACGCCACGCGCACCTGACCGCCGTTCCTCTGGAGGGAGCACCCGGGGCGTCAGCCCGAAGCGGCGCCCCGGGTGCTCCGGGAGCCCGCCGCGCCCGGCACGTTCAGGCTCTCCCGGCCGGTCATCCGCCGGGGCCCGCGCGCCGGGGGCTCACCCAGGGAGGTCAGCGCGCTCCGCGCCGCCGGGGCCAGCAGCGGCGAGAAGTACGGGTTCACCCGCAGCGCCGTGCCGATGCTGCGGCGCGACGGCCCGTACAGCCCCAGCGCCCGCTCGATCTGCCCCCGGTGGTACGAGAACAGCGGACTCCGCAGCCCCTCCTTGGTCGCCCGCTTGGCGTACGGCAGCGCCTCCCGGGGCCGCCCCGCCCGGTACAGCGCCCACCCCAGCGCGTCCGCGACCCCCAGGGAGCGCCGGCCCGCCTCCCACACCTCCGTGAGCCGCCGCACGGCCTCCTCCGGATCGCCGTGGTCCGCCTCGTACCGCCCCCGTACCAGCTCCTGGCCCACCCCGTACCGCTCCGCCCGCTCCGCCGCCGTCAGGACCGCCGCGTACTCCTCCTCGGCCTCCGGCCGCCGCCCCAGCGACTCCAGCAGCTCACCCGCCTCCAGCGCGTACTCCGCCAGCGGGAACCGCGCCCGCGCCGCCCGGTACTCGCGCAGCGCCGCCTCGAAGCGGCCCAGCGCCGCCAGCGAACGGGCCCGGCCCGCCCGCGCGGGGTGCAGCTCGGGGTCGAGCCGCAGCGCCCCCTCGTACGCCGCCACCGCCTCCCCGGGTTCGCCGCGCTCCCACGCCAGATCACCGAGCCGCCGCAGCGCCACCGCCCGCTCCGCCGCCCCGGCGGCGTCCGCGACCGCGTCATGGGCGGTGGCCAAGGCGTCCTCGCGCCACCCCCGGTCCCGGTAGACCTGCGCCGCCAACGCCCGTGCCTGCGGCCCCTGGTACAGCTCCGTCAGCCGGTCCAGCGCCGAGTGGACCGCCTTGTGCGCGCCGACCCCGCCCTGGGCGTCGATCAGCGCCCGGTAGACCGTCCACCGCCGGGGCCGCTGCTTCTGCGCCGCCACCGCGTGCTCCCGGGCGGCCGTGAAGTCCTCCCGCGCCCCGGCCAGCGCCGCCAGACCCAGCAGCGCCTCCGTGTTCCCCTCGGCCGCCGGGTGGACCCCCAGCGAGCTGTCCAGCGCCCGCTGGGCCCGGGGCAGATCGGCCCAGACGGCATAGCGGGCGCCCCGCTCGGCGTAGGCCGTCCCCAGCACCGCCCAGGACTCGCTGTCGTCCGGATGCTCCCGCAGCCACCCCGACCGCTCCCCGATCAGCGCGGTCAGCTCGGCACGCGAGGCGGGCGCCCCGGTGGCGGCGGCCGTCAGGGCCCGCGCGGCCGGACCGGGCGCGGGCGGCGGACCGCCCCCGCCGTCGGGTACGAGCATGAACACCCCGCCGACCAGGGTGGCGACGACCAGCGCCGCCACGGCGGCGTTCTTCATCCGTTCGGTGCCCATGACGCCACTGTGCGCCCATCATCAGCCCATACGAGGAATGGCACCCGCACCCGTGACACGGACGGCGGACGGGTTCACACCGATGGCCCCGGGTGCCACGCTGGGCCCATGGACGATCTCCTCGTACGGCTGCGCGCGGGCCTCCCCGACGACGCGCTGCTCACCGATCCGGATGTCACCGTGGCGTACGGACGGGACATGGCGAGCTTCTGCGACGCGGGCACCCCCGCCGTGGTGGTGCTGCCCCGGACCGTCGAACAGGTCCAGCATGTGATGCGGACGGCGACGGAGCTGCGGGTCCCGGTCGTCCCCCAGGGCGCCCGTACGGGGCTCTCCGGCGCGGCCAACGCCACCGACGGCTGTGTGGTGCTCTCGCTGACCCGGATGGACCGGATCCTGGAGATCAGCCCGGTGGACCGGATCGCGGTGGTCGAGCCCGGGGTGGTCAACGCGGATCTGTCCCGCGCGGTCGGCGCGCACGGCCTCACCTATCCGCCGGACCCCTCCAGCTGGGAGAGCTGCACCATCGGCGGGAACATCGGCACCGCGTCGGGCGGGCTCTGCTGTGTGAAGTACGGGGTGACCGCCGAGTATGTCCTCGGCCTTGAGGTGGTCCTCGCCGACGGTCGGCTGCTGACCACCGGCCGCCGCACCGCCAAGGGGGTCGCCGGCTATGACCTCACCCGGCTCTTCGTGGGCTCCGAGGGCACCCTCGGCATCGTGGTCGGGGCGGTCCTGGCGCTGCGGCCCAAGCCGCCCGCGCAGCTGGTGCTGGGGGCGGAGTTCCCCTCGGCCGCGGCGGCCTGCGAGGCGATCTGCGCGATCATGGAGCGCGGACACACCCCTTCGCTCCTGGAGCTGATGGACCGTACGACGGTACGGGCGGTCAACGCGCTGACCCGGATGGGGCTGCCGGAGTCCACCGAGGCGCTGCTGCTCTGCGCCTTCGACACCTCCGACCCGGCCGCCGATCTCGCGGCGGTGGGGGAGCTGTGCCGGGCGGCGGGCGCGAGCGAGGTCGTCCCGGCGGAGACCGCGGCCGAGTCCGAACTCCTCCTCCAGGCCCGGCGGTCGGCGCTGCCCGCGCTGGAGCGGATCAGCACCGCGACGATGATCGACGATGTCTGTGTGCCGCGCTCCCGGCTCGGCGCGATGATCGAGGGCACCGCCCGGATCGCCGAGGCCCAGGGGCTGACCATCGGGGTCTGCGCCCACGCGGGCGACGGCAACACCCATCCGGTGGTCTGCTTCGACCAGCGGGACCCGGACGAGTCCCGGCGGGCGCGGGAGTCCTTCGACGCGATCATGGCGCTCGGTCTGGAGCTGGGCGGCACGATCACCGGGGAGCACGGTGTCGGGGTGCTGAAGAAGGAGTGGCT
Organism: Streptomyces sp. NPDC000594; assembly: GCF_040299965.1. Lineage (NCBI taxonomy): Bacteria > Bacillati > Actinomycetota > Actinomycetes > Kitasatosporales > Streptomycetaceae > Streptomyces > Streptomyces sp. NPDC000594. The sequence goes on from NZ_JBEPCY010000002.1 coordinate 18,142, forward strand.
GGCCCGGGAGTTGGGGCCGGTGGGGCTGGAGTTGCAGCGGGGGATCAAGGCGACCTTCGATCCGCTGAACATCCTCAACCCGGGCAAGCTCTTCTGAGCCCGTGGGCCCGTGAGGCTCCCGGGCAGCCACGGCCCCCTCTCCCCTCTTCTGTCACTCCCGTCACTTCTGCCGCTCCAGCCCCTTCCGATGCCGCGCCGGATGGCCGGATCCCGCTGGTCCTTGAGGGGTATCACCGGGTGGGACCAAGGTCCGATGGCCGGGGCACGGCCCGCCTTCCTAGGGTGAGGAGACCGGGCCCACCGCTCGTACCGGTGCCCGGTCCCACCTCTGAAGGAGGAGCCGTGCCGGCCCGTCTCGACCACACCGTCGTCCACAGCCATGACCGCTTCGCCGGGGCCCGCTTCCTGGCCGAACTGATCGACGAGCCCGAACCCAAGGAGTTCGGCCCCTTCGCCGTCGTTCCCCTGGCCAACGGGGTGAGCCTCGACTACCTCGACTCCGAGGACGGCTTCCCCTCCCAGCACCTCGCCTTCCTGGTCACCGAGGACGAGTTCGACACCATCCTCCGGAAGGTCGTCGACCGGGAGCTGCCCTACTTCGCCGACCCGCACGCCCAGCAGCCCCAGCAGGTCAACCACCACTTCGGCGGCCGGGGCTTCTATGTCGCCGACCCCGACGGCCACTGGCTGGAGTTCCTGACCCACACCTATGTGATCGACTAGCCCGGCTCCGGCCGCCGAGGCCCACCGTGAGGTTCTAGGGCTCGTCCGGGTCCGCGATCTCGTCCGCCGGGCCGGGGGCCTCGCCCCGGGCGGGGGAGTGCCCCCGGGCCCGGAGCCGGTGCGCCCGGCCCGGCGACAGCAACTCCTCCAGGCCGCCGTCCACATCGAGCCGGTCGCGCTCCGTGCCCGGGGGCACCACCCGCAGGGTGCGCTCCAGCCAGGCCGACACCGCCACCGACGGCGCCTCCATCAGCGCCTCCCCGTCCGGCGAGGTCAGCGCCATCAGCACCACGCTTCTGCCCTCGGCCCGGGACGGCCAGATCCGGACATCCCCCTGTCCGCACGGGCGAAAGACCCCCTCCACCAGCAACTCCCGGGCAAAGGTCCAGGTCACCGGGGAGGCCGAGCCGATGTGAAAGGTGATGTGCACGGCAAAGGGGTCGTCGGTGCGGTACACCAGCCGGGCGGGGACGGGGATGCTGCGCTCGGGCGACAGCACCAGCCTCAGTTCCAGCTCACGCTCGACCACGGAGTGCATGACAGCTCGCTTTCGTTGTCCGTACCGGACCTGGAACAGGCCCTCGTACGGTGAGAGCGGGCTCCCCCTCCGCGATGACGCGACTTCTGGGAAAAACTTTCCGTGACATTCCACTGCGGAGAGTCACCACTCTTCCGGGTCCCCCCGACCCCCGGAACCGTCACCCCAGGCGCCCTCCGGGTACGCCGTCCGGGTGGAACGCCGCACCCGGGTGGCGGCACCGGAGGGGGCGGGAAAGTGCCGTCGCACGGGGTCGGATCGTTGGGCACGGGGAGTCCGCGCCCGCCGGGAACGGAACCTCATCGGGCCGCGGTCGTTACAGCCTGACGGGGCCCAGTCGGCCGCGAGTGTCCGAAAGCAGAGGAGTCATGAGTGGCTCTCCGAGGAGATACGGGACCACGGTGATGAGCGCCCCAACCCCGGCCGGTGACAGCGAGAGCCCCAGCCCCGGCTACTACCCGGACCCTTCCATCCCGCACTACATCCGCTACTGGAACGGCGCCGCCTGGGTCCCCGGCAGCAGCCGCCCCGCGCCCGGCGCGGGCGAGGCGATGCCACCGCTGCCCGGACGGGTGACCCGGCAGCAGCCCGGACGGGCCCCGGCGGCCCGCGCGGAGCACCGGCCGGCGGGGGTGGCGGGGCAGAGCGGCCCGGGACGGGTGGAGGAGACCGGCCCCGTCTTCCTCGACGAGGACCCCCCGGAGCCGGTGCCGGAACCGTTCTCCCGACCGGAACCGGCCACCGCCTGGCGGGCCGACGCCGCCCGCCAGACCGGCTTCGGCGGCGACCACGACCACCGGGTCTCCTGGCAGGGGGGCCGCGCTCCGGGCCCCGGGGCCGCCGTGGCCGGCACGGCCCACGCCCCCGTCGACGCGGACCGGGGCGGCGGATCCGGTGCCCCCTTCCCCGCGCTCCGGCCGCAGAGCCCGCCCGGGGAGCGCCCCCGGCCCGCCGACCCCCGGCTGCCCGCCCCGCCCGTCCGCGAACGGGCCCGGCCCGCCGCCCGTGCGCCCGGGGCGATGACCGGCTCCATGACCGGGACGGGTACGGGTACGGGGCCGGGCCCCTCGGCAGCCCCGGGGCCCGGCCCGGTGGGTGAGGCCACCCGCCCGGAGGGAACCCTCCCCATCCGTCCGGTACGGCCCCGCAGCGGCGTGGAACCGCCCACCGACAGCACCCTGACGATCCGTGCCCTGCGCCGCGCCCGCGCCCAGCGGGCCGAGCGCGAGCGGGTCGAGCGGGAGCAGGCCCAGCGGGCCCGTACCGAAGGCGAACGGGCCGGGCACACCGCCGACCCCCGGATCGTCGGACCCTCCGGCCACGACGCGCCCGGCATGCCCGGCACACCCGGGGCGACCGGCACACCCGGGGCGACCGCAGGGCCGCCCGTCCCGGTCCCCGCCGCTCCCGTGCCGCGCCCGCCCCGGGTCTCCCCGGCGCTGCCGCCGGCCCTTCCGCTGCCCCCGGCCCGGCCCCGGTCCACCCGGCCGCCCGCCGTCGAGGAGGCCGGAAAGGCCGTCGCCTCCTGGTCCCAGCAGGTCCACCAACTGGCCCGGGGCGCGGGTGCCGAAGCGCCGCCCGAAGCCCCGCGGCCCGCCGCGCGCGAGCGCGCCACCCCCCGGCCCGCCGGACTCGGCCGCCGGCTCACCGCCCGGCTCGTCGACACCGTCGTCCTCGCCGCGCTGACCGGCGCCGTCGCCGTCCCCATGACCCTGCGCACCCTCGACCACGTCGACCACAAGATCGAGGCCGCCCGGCGCACCGGCCGTACCGTCACCGTCTGGCTGCTGGACACCACCACCGCCCTGAACATCGGTGTGGTCCTCGGCGCGCTGATCCTGCTCGGTCTGGTGTACGAGGCCCTGCCCACCGCCCGCTGGGGCGCCACCCTCGGCAAGCGGCTCTGCGGGATCGCCGTGCTCGACCTGGGGACCCACCGGCCCCCGTCGTTCGGCGCCGCGCTCCGCCGCTGGCTGGTCTACGTCCTGCTGGGGCCCGCGATCATCGGGGTGCTCAATGTGAGCTGGGCCCTGGTCGACCGGCCCTGGCGCCAGTGCTGGCACGACAAGGCCGCCCATACCTTTGTGGTCCTCCGCCGTGCCGCGCCCTGACGCCTCGGCCGCGCGGCGACCCGTACCGCGCCCCGGGCCCTCCACCGCGCGGCGACCCGTACCGCCACCCGGGAGGCGACCCCCGCCGGGCCGCGCACGGGGGACCGCCGTGCTCCGAACGGCGCACCCGGGATTGCGGGTGCCCCGGCCCCACGGTGCACTGCCCTCATGAGCAACGATCAGCCGCCGCCGCCCGGACCGGGCGGTGCCGATGACGACCCCTTCCGCAAGCGACCCCAGGACCCGGGCCCGCCCGGCGGCCAGGGCGACGGCTGGGGTCCCGGCCAGGGAAGCGGTCCCGGCCAGGGCGGACCCGGCGGGCCCGGACCCGGCGGCCCCTACGGCTCGGGCTCCGGCGGCGGTGGCCCCTACGGCACCGGCGGCGGCGACCCGTACGGCACCGGCGGCCCCTATGGCGCCGGCTCCCCCGGCGGCATGCCCCCGTACGACTCCAGCGGCTCCGGCGGCCCCCACAGCGGCGGCCCCGACCCGCTCGCCGGCATGCCCCCGCTCGCCGACTTCGGCAAGCGCCTCGCCGCCCGGGCCATCGACGCCGTGCTCGTCTTCATCCCGCTCTTCCTGCTGTCGCTGATCTTCGGCGGCTGGAGCGTCGGCGCCGAGAACGGCGACAGCTGGGACGACATCGCCAGCGATGTGAACACCGGCCGCCAGTGGGCCTGGTCGCTGATCGCCATGGTGGCCTATGTCGGCTACGACACCTGGTTCACCGTGAAGCGGCACGGCCAGACCTTCGGCAAGAAGCTGCTCCGGCTGCGGGTGGCGGCGCTCAACGACGGCAGTGTCCCGGACACCCGTGCCGCGCTGCTCCGCGCGGTCGTGCTCTGGGTGCCCGCGCTGCTCTGCTGCCTCTGTGTGTGGTGGCTGATCCTCATCATCTCGATCCTGGTGGACAAGCCCTATCGGCAGGGCCTCCACGACAAGGCGGGCCGTACCGTGGTGGTCACCGTTCCCGAGGGTCCCGCCCACCCGACCGCGTGACGCCCGACCGCGTGACACCCGGCCGTGTGGCACCCACCCTCATGACGCCCGACCGCGTGGCATCCGCCCGCGTGACACCCGATGCATGACATCCGGCCATATGACATCCGGCCGCATGGCACCCGCACGCTCCACCGGGGAACGATGGGGTCTTTCCGGCTCTTTTGATACCCGGCGCATCAGGGGCGCATGGAGTCATTGAGCCATTCATCTGGCCCATTTCTTTTCCTGTTTGTCGCATTCCCGGTTTGTTCTCCGTATTCTCCCGAGAACTGTCCGGTTATCGGAACTTCCCTTCTGCATAGTGCAGTAGGAATGTCTGAGTCAAGGGTTGTCTTTTCTTCACCGCCTGGGGTCGAATGCCGTCACTTGTGACGCGCTCGACCCGCCCGGACCCTCCCACCCCGGATCCGTGGCGACGGCGCGGGGGAGGACACCGTCAAGTGACCACCAGGAGACGGACGACCAGAGCGTCCGCCGTCATCGTCGCGCTCGCCGCCACCACCGCGGCGGCCGCGACGCTCAGCACCGCCCAGGCGGGGGATCGGGCGGACCGCGCGTCCGCGCCGATCCAGCGCGTGGACCCGGCACCGGGGAAGGACCATGTCGATCACGACCTCGACGGTCCTTTCAGCAAGCAGCAGAAGCAGCAGCGTCAGACCGCGCTCGAACAGGTCATATCCGGGGAGTCGACCGTGCAGAAGCGCGGTGCCTCCCAGGTCGTGAAGCTGGACAAGGGCAAGTACGTCGAGCTGGGCCGGGAGAAGACCGACAAGATCTTCACCATCCTGCTGGAGTTCGGCGACAAGGTCGACAACACCACCCTGCACGACCCGGACGGCCCCGAGGGTCCCGAGGCCCCCGCCGTGAAGTACGGCGGCACCCCCGGCCCGCTGCACAATGTGATCGCCGAGCCCAACCGCGCGGTCAACAACACCACGATCTGGCAGGCGGATTACAACCGCGCCCACTTCGAGGACCTGTACTTCGGCACCGGCAAGGACGCCCAGGGCAAGCCCAAGGAGTCGGTGAAGACCTACTTCGAGCGGGCGTCCTCGGGCCGCTACTCGGTCGACGGCACCGTCTCCGACTGGGTCAAGGTCGAGTACAACGAGGCCCGTTACGGCTCCAACTGGTGCGGCGAGAACACCTGCAACAACGCCTGGGACGCGGTCCGTGACGGCGTCAACGCCTGGGTGGCGGACCAGAAGGCCCAGGGCAGGACCCTGGAGCAGATCAAGGCGGCGCTCGCCGAGTACGACACCTGGGACCGTTACGACTTCGACAGTGACGGCAACTTCAACGAGCGCGACGGCTACATCGACCACTTCCAGTTCGTCCACGCCGGCGAGGACGAGTCCGCGGGCGGCGGCGTCCAGGGCACGGACGCCCTGTGGGCCCACCGCTGGTACGCCTACGGCACCGACAACGGGCGCACCGGACCCGACGGCAACAAGGCGGGCGGCACCCAGGTCGGCGACACCGGGGTGTGGGTCGGCGACTACACCGTCCAGCCCGAGAACGGCGGACTCGGCGTCTTCGCCCATGAGTACGCCCACGACCTGGGCCTGCCGGACCTCTACGACTACTCCGGCCGGGGCGAGAACTCCACCGGCTTCTGGAGCCTGATGTCCTCCGGCTCCTGGCTCAACCGGGGCCGGGACACCATCGGTGAGCGGCCCGGCGACATGACCGCCTGGGACAAGCTCCAGCTGGGCTGGCTCAACTACACCAAGGCGAAGGCGGCCACCGCCTCCAGCCACACCCTCGGGGTCTCCGCGTACAACACCAAGCGCCCCCAGGCGCTCGTGGTGGAGCTGCCGAAGCGGCCCGGCACCCGCCCGGTGGTCACGCCCGCCGAGGGCGCCAAGCAGTGGTGGAGCGACATGGGCGACGACCTCAGGAACACCCTGAGCCGCCCGGTCGACCTGACCGGCAAGTCGTCCGCCTCGCTGGAGCTGTCCGGCTGGTGGCAGATCGAGCGCGACTACGACTTCCTCTACACCGAGGTCTCCACCGACGGGGGCACCACCTGGACCCCCCTCGACGGCACCGCCGACGGTCAGCCGATCACCCGTGACCCGGGCGGCAAGCCCGCGCTGACGGGCCGTTCGGGCCCCCACAAGAAGCTCGTCTACCCGCTGAACGCCTACGCGGGCAAGAAGATCGACGTCCGCTTCCAGTACCGGACGGACGGCGCCACCGCGGAGCGCGGCTTCACCGCCGACGCCCTGACGATCAAGGCCGACGGCGCCACTCTGGTCAGCGACGGAGCCGAGGGCGACAACGCGGGCTGGACCGTGAACGGCTTCTCCCGCATCGGTGACTCGTACACCAAGGACTACGAGAAGTACTACATCGCCGAGAACCGCCAGTACGTCTCGTACGACGAGACCCTGCGGACCGGCCCGTACAACTTCGGCTTCCCGGCGCCGAGGAACCAGTGGGTGGAGCGCTACCCGTACCAGAACGGCCTGCTGATCTGGTACTGGGACACCTTCCAGATGGACAACAACGTCGGTCTGCACCCCGGTGAGGGCCAGATCCTCCCGATCGACGCCAACGCCAAGCCGCTGAAGTGGGCGGACGGCACCCTGATCCGCAACCGGATCCAGGCGTTCGACTCGACCTTCTCGACCCGCCCGTACGACGGGTTCACCCTCCACAGGGCGGGCGTCCCGACCCGGATCCCGGCCAAGAAGGGCCAGGGTGTCTTCGACGACCGCAAGGGCGTCTACTGGTCGGCCGAGAACCCCACCCAGGGGGTCAAGGTTGCTGACACCAACACCAAGATCTCGATCGTCAAGGAGCCGAAGAGCGGCGAGACGATCACCGTAAAGGTTGGTCCTTCCACCAAGTAATTGGTGAATGAGCAGGTCAGAACATGATCGGCCGTTGCCCCCTGGCGGGCGACGGCCGATCGTGTTTAGGTGCGGGGTGCCAGACTCTTATTGACACACGATCTCAACGGGGAGTCGATCCATATGCCCGGTGGAGGATTCAGCAGATTGCCGAGCGGCAGTGTGGTGGTCGCGCTCAGCCTGCCCAGCCCGCTCGGGGACGGCCGCCCCGCCCGCTTCCTCGTCCATGCGGCGAACCGGGCCCGCGCCCTGACCCGGCTGCGGAATCTGGGGCTGCGCGCCGTCTATCTGCGGGGGAACGCGGAGCCGCCCACGCCGGACGAGATCACCGCCGTGCTGCACCACCCGGACGGGCTGGTCTGGCGGACCCAGCCGGAGACGGGCGCCGGGCTCTGGCGCCCCTTCCGCGCGCTGCTGCGGGAGCGCACCGGCTTATCGGACCCGGCGGTACGGGGCTGACCGTACGGGTACCGGATCCGGATACCGCATACGGGTATGCGGGTACGGGTCAGACGGCCGGCGTCCCGGTCAGCGCCACGCCCGCCGTCCGCAGCTCCTTCAAGACCCACTCGGTGCGCTCCCGGGAGACCCCCGCCGTCAGATCGAGCAGCACCCGGGTGGTGAAGCCCTCCCGGACCGCGTCCAGCGCGGTGGCCCGTACACAGTGGTCGGTGGCGATGCCGACCACGTCGACCTCGGTCACCTCATGGTCGCGCAGCCACTCGGCGAGGGTGTGCCCGTTCTCGTTGCTGCCCTCGAAACCGCTGTACGCGGCGGCGTAGGCGCCCTTGTCGAACACGGCGTCGATCGCGCCGGAGGCCACGGCGGGGGCGAAGTTCGGATGGAAGCCCACCCCCTCGGTGCCCGCCACACAATGCACCGGCCAGCTGTTCTCGTAGTCGGGCGTGTCCGAGAAGTGGTCACCCGGGTCGACATGGCAGTCACGGGTGGCGACGACATGGCGGTAGGTGTCCCGCGCGGAGTCGCCGATCAGCTCGGTGACGGCGGCGGCGACCTCGGCACCTCCCGCCACCGCGAGGCTGCCGCCCTCGCAGAAGTCGTTCTGAACGTCGACGACGATCAACGCGCGGTGCATGGCGGCTGTCCTTCGGTGAGGGGGGATGGGTACGGCTGTCTGCGGATGCCCCGGTTCAGGGGGAATATCCCCGGAGCGGGGAGTCCGGCGGACGGCCGGTGGGCTCTTCATGTGCATGGCAGGGTACGCGGTCGTGCCCCGGGCCCGGCAGTCCGGCGCACCGGTCGTGCGCCCCCGTCCGTACCCGCTTGTGGGCCGGTGGCCGCCGGGAGCGCCGCGGTCGCCCCCTTCCCGCCCACCCCCGCCCGTACGCCGTCTATACGTACTCCGTCGGCAGAACGGGCTCGCCCCTGGAGAGCTGAACGGCCGACATCGGGAGCGCGGCCCGCGCCGTGATGTGCCGTTCGCGCGCGGTGTCCAGCGGCTCACGGGCCACCACCTCGCCGCCCGTGACCAGCGGGATCTGGAGCTGCCTCCCGGCCGGCCCGGTGGGGACCGGGCCGGTGCCCACGATCTCCGCCTCCGCGATCCCCTCGGCGTCGGTCCGCCGGAGGGCCCACTTGCGGCCGCCCCGGGAGGACTTCGACCCGAGGGACTTCTTCGCCACCGGCTCCAGCGGCCCGCCGGGCGTCGCGGCGCGGGCGACCAGCTTGTAGACCATCGAGCAGGTGGGGTGCCCGCTGCCGGTGACCAGCTGGGTGCCGACGCCGTACGCGTCCACCGGCGCGGCGGCCAGCGAGGCGATGGCGTACTCGTCCAGATCGGAGGTGACCGTGATCCGGGTGTCCCGGGCGCCCAGCTCGTCCAGCTGCTGGCGCACCCGGTGGGCCACCAGCAGCAGATCGCCGGAGTCGATCCGGACCGCGCCGAGACCGGGCCCGGCCACCTCGACCGCGGTACGGACCGCCTCGGCCACGTCATAGGTGTCGACCAGCAGGGTGGTGCCCCGGCCCAGCGACTCCACCTGGGCCCGGAAGGCGTCCCGCTCGCTGTCGTGCAGCAGGGTGAAGGCGTGCGCGCTCGTCCCCACGGTGGGGATGCCGTAGCGGAAGCCCGCAGCCAGATCGGAGGTGGAGTCGAAGCCGCCGACATACGCGGCGCGCGCCGAGGCCACCGCCGCCAGCTCATGGGTGCGCCGGGCGCCCATCTCGATCAGCCGCCGGCCGCCGGCCGCCGAGGACATCCGGGAGGCCGCGGCGGCGATGGCCGAGTCGTGGTTGAGGATGGAGAGGATCACCGTCTCCAGCAGCACGCACTCGGCGAAGGAGCCCTCGACCCGCAGGACGGGGGAGCCGGGGAAGTAGACCTCGCCCTCGGGGTAGCCCCAGATGTCGCCGCGGAAGCGGTAGGAGGCCAGCCAGTCGAGGGTGGGCCCGTCCACGATGTTCCGCTCGCGCAGGAAGCGCAGCACCCCGGCGTCGAAGCGGAAGTTCTCCACGGCGTCCAGTACCCGGCCGGTGCCCGCGATCACCCCGTACCGGCGGCCCTCGGGGAGTCTGCGGGTGAAGACCTCGAAGACCGAGGGGCGGTCGGCGGTGCCCGCGCGCAGGGCCGCCTGGACCATCGTGAACTCGTACTGATCGGTGAAGAGGGCGGTGGAGGGGACGTCCACCGGCAGCCCCAGGTCAGCGGTGTTCACGACACTCCACCTCATGCTTTCGTCACGGCCGCCCTCCGACCACGGGCGATCCAGCCATGGCCCGGATGCTACCCCACATCTCGTCAAACTGACGAGATGTGGTCCCCGTTTATGCGTCGAGCCCTCCTGGGTGGCAGCATGGATCAGGTGAGTGTTGCCCCCACCGAGATCGAACGCCCCGCGCCGGCGGAGGAGACCTTCGCCGTCCCCGAACCCGACGTCCCGTGGGTGACGCTCGTCCACAACGACCCGGTCAATCTGATGAGCTATGTCACCTACGTCTTCCAGGCGTATTTCGGCTACTCCAAGGACAAGGCGCGAAAGCTGATGCTCGACGTGCACCACAAGGGGCGCGCGGTGGTCTCCAGCGGCAGCCGCGAGGAGATGGAACGCGACGTGCAGGCGATGCACGGCTACGGCCTGTGGGCCACCCTCTCGCAGGACCGCGGCTGATGCCGGGACACTTCGAGCCGGTCCCCGGCGGCGGCGCCTCGGTGGCGCTGGACGATGTCGAGATCTCCATCCTGCGCTCGCTGGCCGTACAGCTCCTGGAGCTGATCGGACCCGGCACCGAGCCGGTCGAGGGCGAGGACCCGCTGGCCGCGCTCTTCGCCGAGGGCCCCAGCGAGCCGCCGTCCGACCCGGCGGTGGCCCGGCTCTTCCCGGACGCCTACCGGGGGCCGGCAGCCGGCAAACCGGACGCGAAGCCGGACGAGAAGCAGGGCGGGAAGCCGGACGAGAAGCTGGCGGAGGCGTCCGCCGAGTTCCGCCGCTTCACCGAGAACGACCTCCGCGCCCACAAGCGCGAGGACGCCCTCGCCGTGGTGCGCGCGCTGGACTCGCTCACCCCGGGCGCCGACGGCGGCGCGGTGCTCGCGCTCTCCCCCGGGGAGTGCGTGAACTGGCTGCGCTCCCTCAACGACCTGCGACTGACCATCGGCACCCGGCTGGAGGTCAGCGACGAGGACGAGTCGAGCGGCCTCTACCGGCTGCCCGACTCCGATCCGCGCAAGCCGATGGTGATGGCCTATCTCTGGCTGGGCGTGCTCCAGGAGACGCTGGTCGAGACGCTGATGCCCTGATGCCCTGACGCCCGACCGGCGCCTGTTCTGTCCGGCGCCCGTCCGGTGTGTGCCCGGTGAGTGTGTGCCCGGCACCTGTCCGGCGTCTGCCGGGCGCCTGCCTGATATCCGCCGGGTGTTTTCCCGTGCGATGCCCAGGATGCACCGGGGGCCGCTGAGCGGGGGAATCTGTCCGATATTCGGACAGCGATCACCGGTGAAGACTCAGCGGACGCTCAAATCCGAATAACGATCCCGTCACCGCATCGAAGGCGATTGTCATTTGATGCGTCTTTTTTCCCATTTCTCTGGTGGCTTGAGTCACACGCGTCGTCGCGCCCGGTCACCTCGCCCGTGATAAACCTGCACTTCCGCCAGGGGCGCCACCCATGCCTCTGGAGGCGCTTTGGCCGGCGGATCGCCGGTGGCACTCCATCCGTATCCGGGGGGATCAGGACCTGATCCGCATTCCGCGCGCAAGCGGGAGCGGATCCGCATGGAGAAAGGGCGCATCACCATGACCTCAGTGCAGGTCGGCAAGGATGACGGGCACGACGGCAAGGGTGCGGCGGGACTCGACGGGTCCCCGGCGGCCCCTGGCTCCCCCGGCGGGGCCGATGACAATCAGGGTTACCACCGGGCACTGAATGCCCGGCAGATACAGATGATCGCCATTGGCGGCGCGATCGGTACCGGGCTCTTCCTCGGCGCCGGCCGGGGCATCTCCAAGGCGGGCCCCAGCCTGATCCTGGCCTACGCCGTCGCCGGTGTGGTCATCTTCTTCATCATGCGGGCCCTCGGCGAGCTGCTGATGTACCGCCCGGTCGCGGGGTCCTTCTCGGACTACGCGCGGGAGTTCGTGGGCCCCTTCGCGGGCTTTGTCACCGGCTGGACCTACTGGCTCTTCTGGGTGGTCACCGGAATGACCGAGGTCACCGCCGCCGCCAGCTATATGACGTACTGGTGGGACATTCCCCAGTGGATCTCGGCCCTGGTCTTCACCTTCATTCTCTACGCCGCCAATCTGATCTCGGTGAAGATCTTCGGCGAGCTGGAGTTCTGGTTCTCGATGATCAAGGTCACCGCGATCGTCGGCATGATCCTGATCTGTGCGGGCATTCTCACCCTCGGCTTCTCGGACGCCGGTGACACCGCCTCGGTGACCCTGCTCTGGGACGACGGCGGATTCTTCCCCAAGGGCATCGGCGGCACCCTGATGACCCTCCAGATCGTGATGTTCGCCTTCCTCGCCGTCGAACTCGTCGGCGTCACCGCCGGTGAGTCCAAGGACCCCGAGAAGAACCTCCCCAAGGCGATCAACACCGTTCCGATCCGTATCGCGATCTTCTACATCGGCGCCCTGATCATGATCCTGTCGGTGGTCTCCTGGACCACCTTCCAGCCCGGGGTCTCGCCGTTCGTGGCCGCCTTCGACGAGATGGGGCTCCAGGTCGGCGCCGCCATCGTCAACTTCGTCGTGCTGACCGCCGCGCTCTCCTCCTGCAACTCCGGCATGTACTCCACCGGCCGGATGCTGCGCGACCTGGCCCTCAACAACCAGGGCCCGAGGATCTTCACCCGGCTCACCAAGAACGGCACCCCGCTCCTGGGCACCACCTTCTCCGCCGGGCTGATGCTCATCGGTGTCTGGATCAACTACCAGTGGCCCGGCGAGGCGTTCCACAAGATCGTCTCCTTTGCCACCATCTCCGGTATGTGGGCCTGGATCATGATCCTGGTCTGCCAGATCCGCTACCGCGCCAAGGCGGACCGGGGCGAGCTGCCCCAGTCCACCTTCCGGGCCCCCGGCGCCCCGTACACCAGCTGGTTCGCCCTGGCCTTCATCGGTCTGGTGATCGTGCTGATGGGTGTCGACAAGGACGCCAGGATCTCCCTCTATGTCGCCCCGGTCTGGGGGCTGCTGCTCGGCGTCGCCTATCTGCTGCTGAAGCGGCGCGATCCGCAGGGAGCGGCGTTCACCAAGCGCTGACCGGCCGGCAGGCCGTGGACAGAAGGGCGGGGCCGTACCGGAGAGCGGTACGGCCCCGCCCCCGTCGTTGTACGGAGCACCCGGGGGGCCGGTACGGAGCAGGGCGTTCCGGTGGTCGGTACAGAGGAACGTTTCCGCGTTCGCCCTGCTTATCCTGACCGCATGCTGACGCTGACGAAGGCCCTCTTCGACCGGATCGTGGCGCATGCCCGCGCCGACCACCCCGACGAGGCATGCGGAGTCGTGGCGGGCCCGGCGGGCACCGGCCGCCCCGAGCGGTTCATCCCCATGCTGAACGCGGCCCGCTCGCCCACGTTCTACGAGTTCGACTCCGGCGATCTCCTCAAGCTCTACCGGGAGATGGACGACCGTGACGAGGAGCCGGTGATCATCTACCACTCCCACACGGCCACCGAGGCCTATCCCTCCCGTACCGACATCACCTACGCCAATGAGCCCGGCGCCCACTATGTCCTGGTCTCGACCGCCGACGGCGATGACGCCGGACCGTTCCAGTTCCGCTCGTTCCGGATCGTGGACGGTGAGGTCACCGAGGAGGACGTGGAGATCGTGGAGGCATACTGAGGGCCGGGCCGGCGGCGGACCGTGTCGGCGGGGCCTCGGGGCCCCGTGAGACCGGGCAGTACCGGCACCACGGCAGTACCGGCACCACCACGGCAGTACCGGCACCATCACGGCAGTACCCGTGCCGCAGCAGTACCCGTACCAGAGCGCTTACACGTATCAACAACACAACTGCACAGACAGGGCGGCGGGCCCCAGGAAACCGGTGCGAATCCGGCGCGGTCCCGCCACTGTGAACCGAGCCCCCGGCTCGGCAGCCAGGAACTGATCCGCCGCCCTCCCACCACCCAGGGGACGTGGAAATCCCCTCAAGGAGGCCGTACCCCGTCATGTCCAGGCGCCGTTCCATACCCGCAGCCGTTCTGATGTCCACCGCCCTGCTCGTCACCCTCACCGCCTGCGGCTCCTACTCCGGGGGGTCCGCCTCCGGTACCTCCGGTGACGCGGGGAAGAGCGACACCGCGGGCTCCGGCGGAGCCTTCCCGTACACCGTCGACAACTGCGGTGTGAAGACCACCTTCCAGCGCGCGCCCCAGCGGGTCGTCACCATGAACCAGCATGTCACCGAGGTGATGCTGGAACTCGGCCTGGAGAAGTCCCTCGTCGGCACCGCCTATCTCGACGACGCCGTGCTGCCCCGCTACAAGAAGGCCTACGACTCCGTCCCCGTCGTCGCCAAGGAGTACCCCTCCCGCGAGAAGCTGCTCTCCGTCAACCCCGACTTCGTCTACGGCGGTTACGCCAGCGCCTTCGAGGCCAAGGACGGGCGCACCCGGGACGGGCTGAAGGACTCCGGCATCGAGAGCAGGCTCAACATCGAGTACTGCACCGAGAAGCGGACCACCCTGGACGACCTCTACCGGGAGGTCGAGGAGGTCGGCCGCACCTTCGGCGTCCAGGAGCGGGCCGAGCGGTGGATCGCCGGGGCGAAGAGGACGGTCGCCGGGACCGAGAAGCGGCGGGCCGGGGAGAAGCCCGTGCCGGTCTTCGTGTACGACGGCGGCGACAAGACCGCCACCACCATCGGCGGCAAGGGCATCGGCCAGGAGCTGATCACGCGCGCGGGCGGGAAGAACGTCTTCGCCGATATCGACAAGTCGTTCGGCGACGCCACCTGGGAGCAGGTCGTGGCCCGTAAGCCCGAGACCATCCTGATCCTCGAATACGGCTCGGTCAGCGTCGCCCAGAAGAAGAAGCGGCTGCTGGACGACCCGGCGCTGCGGGATGTGCCCGCCGTGCGGAACAAGAGCTTCGCGGTGCTGCCGCTCTCCGACGCGGTGCTCGGGGTACGGGCGCCCGCCGCCATCGCCAAGCTGGCCACCCAGTTCGACCGGTGACCACGGTGAAGCCCGTGAAGCCGGTGAACCCGGCCGGGACCGTGAACCCGGCCGGGGCCGTGGCCCAGGACGCCAACGACGTGACGGGTGCGGCGGTTGCCAGGGGTGCCGAGGACGGTGACCGGCCCGCCGGCCGGACCCGGACCCGGGCCCGGCTCCGCTACGGAGCCGTGGTCGCCGCCCTGCTCGCCGCCCTGGCCGCCGCCGTCATCGCCGGACTCGCCATCGGATCCGTCCGCATCCCGCCCGGCGAGGTGGTGCGGGCCCTGCTCCCCGGCGCCGCGCCCAGCCCCTTCCGCACCATCGTCATCGAGGTACGGCTGCCCCGGGTGCTCCTCGGCGCCGTCGTCGGCGCCGGGCTCGCGGTCGTCGGCACCGTCCTCCAGGCCCTGGTCCGCAACCGGCTCGCCGACCCCTTCCTCCTCGGGATCTCCTCCGGGGCCTCCACCGGCGCCGTCGTCGTCCTCACCCTGGGCATCGGCGCCACCACCGCCGTCGCCATGCCGCTGGGGGCCTTCGCCGGGGCCCTCGCCGCGCTGGTCCTCGTCTATCTCCTGGCCGCCCGGGGAGGAGCCATGACCGGCACCCGGCTGGTCCTCGCCGGGGTCACCGTCTCGTACATCCTCACCGCCCTCACCACCCTCGTCCTGGTCGCCTCCGCCCGGCCCGAGCACTTCCGGGAGGCCCTGTACTGGTCCCTCGGCGGACTCGGCAGCGCCCGCTGGGACACCGTCTGGCTGCCCACCGTCGTCTTCTGCGCGGTCCTGCCGCTGCTGCTCACGCTGGCCCGGCCGCTGGATCTGCTGCTGGTGGGGGAGGAGAGCGCCACCGTCCTCGGGCTGGACGTGGCCCGCTTCCGGGCCGCCGTCTTCGTCCTGGTCTCGCTGGTCACCGCGGTCCTGGTGGCCGCGAGCGGCGCCGTCGGCTTCATCGGGCTGATGGTGCCGCACGCCGCCCGGCTACTGGTGGGCGCCACCCACCGGGCCCTGCTGCCGGTCGCCGCGCTCGGCGGGGCGGCCGCCCTGATCACCGCCGATCTCGCCGCCCGGACCGTCGCATCGCCGCAGGACATCCCCGTCGGTGTGCTCACCGCGCTGATCGGCGGGCCGCTCTTCCTCTGGCTGATGCGCACCCGTACCGCCCAAGGAGCCACCCTGTGAGCACCCCGCCGCCCGGTACCGCCCGGGACCAGGAGACCCCCACCGGCCGGGCCGACCTCACCGTGCGCGGGATCCGCTACGCCACCGGCGGCCGGCTCCTCCTCGACGGGGTCGACCTCGACGCCCGCCCCGGCGAGACCGTCGGCCTCGTCGGCCCCAACGGCAGCGGCAAGACCACCCTGCTGCGCTGTGTGTACGGAGCCCTCCGCCCCACCGCCGGAACGATTCTGCTGGACGGGGACGATCTGCTCGCCCTCGGCACCAAGGAGCGCGCCCGCCGGGTGGCGAGCGTCCCCCAGGAGGCCCCCGCCGAGTTCGAGCTGACCGTACGCGAGATCGTCGCCATGGGCCGCGCCCCGCACAAGCGGTTCTGGGAACCCGACTCGGCCGCCGACGGCGCCCGCGTCGACGAGGCGCTCACCCGGATCGGCGCCGACGCCCTCGCCGACCGCCCCTTCCCCTCCCTCTCCGGCGGCGAACGCCAGCGGGTCCTGGTCGCCCGCGCCCTGGTCCAGCGGCCCACGCTGATGGTCCTGGACGAGCCCACCAACCATCTCGACATCCGCTACCAGCTGGAGATCCTGGGGCTGGTCCGGGCGCTGGGCACCACCGCCGTCCTCGCCCTGCACGACCTCAACCTCGCCGCCCACTACTGCGACCGGATCGTGGTCCTGCGCTCGGGCCGGGTCGCCGCCGTCGGCCCCCCGGCCGAGGTGCTCACCCCCGAACTCCTCGCCGATGTCTACCGCGTCGACGCCGAGATCACCCTCCACCCGGCCACCGGCTCGCCCGTCATCACCTACCTCCCGCCCGCATGGTGAGCACCACACATCCGGGATATGAGACGGCCTTCCGGGATCCGGACCGGGAATCGATACGATGACCGCATGGTTGACCACGACATGAGCGAGAAGACGCCGGGCGGCTCCGTGCTGCTCGTGGCGCGGCTCCATGTCGACCTCTGCCGGCTCGCCAGCGCGATGTGTCCCTGACCCCGGCCGCGGGCCCACCGGCGGGCCCGCCCCCGGGGCCGGGAGCTGACGCCCGAACCGGGCAGCACCCGAGCACCACCCCCCTCGCGCGGGGGAAGAAACCGCGCACCGCCGCCTCTCCACCGTTCCCCACGGGAGTCCACGTCATGGCCATCGAGGTTCGTATCCCGACCATCCTGCGCACCTACACCGACGGCGAGAAGGCCGTCGAGGGCACGGGAGCCACCCTCGCCGAACTCTTCGCCGACCTGGAGACCCGCCATGCCGGCATCCAGGCCCGCATCGTGGACGACAGTGGTGACCTGCGCCGTTTCGTCAATGTCTATCTCAACGACGAGGACGTCCGCTTCCTCAAGGGCATCTCCACCGAACTCGGCGACGGCGACAGCGTCACCATCCTGCCGGCCGTCGCCGGCGGAATGCGCTGATCCGGATGCGCTATGACTCCCCGCTCGCGGCGGTCGGCAACACCCCGCTGGTCCGGCTCCCCCGGCTCTCCCCCTCGGACGACGTCCGGATCTGGGCCAAGCTGGAGGACCGCAACCCGACCGGCTCGGTCAAGGACCGCCCGGCGCTCCATATGATCGAGCAGGCGGAGAAGGCCGGACGGCTCACCCCCGGCTGCACGATCCTGGAGCCCACCTCCGGCAATACGGGCATCTCCCTGGCGATGGCGGCCCGGCTCAAGGGCTACCGCATCGTCTGCGTCATGCCGGAGAACACCAGCGAGGAGCGCAGGCAACTGCTCGCCATGTGGGGCGCCGAGATCGTCTCCTCACCCGCGGCGGGCGGATCCAACACGGCGGTCCGCGTCGCCAAGGAACTCGCCGCGGACCACCCCGACTGGGTCATGCTCTACCAGTACGGCAACCCCGACAACGCGGGCGCCCACTACGCCACCACCGGCCCGGAGATCCTCGCCGACCTCCCCACCATCACCCACTTCGTGGCGGGCCTCGGCACCACCGGCACCCTCATGGGCGTCGGCCGCTATCTGCGCGAGCGGGTCCCCGGCATCACCGTCGTCGCCGCCGAGCCCCGCTACGACGACCTCGTGTACGGGCTGCGCAATCTGGACGAGGGCTTCGTCCCGGAGCTGTACGACGCCTCCGTCCTCACCACCCGCTTCTCCGTCGGCTCCGCGGACGCCGTCACCCGTACCCGCGAGCTGCTCCAGCAGGAGGGCATCTTCGCCGGGGTCTCCACCGGCGCCGCGCTGCACGCCGCCATCGGCGTCGGCCGCAAGGCGGTCAAGGCCCAGGAGCGCGCGGACATCGTCTTCGTCGTCGCCGACGGCGGCTGGAAGTACCTCTCCACCGGGGTCTACACCGCCCCCACCACCGAGGCGGCGATCGAGGCCCTCCAGGGCCAGCTCTGGGCCTGACCCCCGCCGCCGCACCACCACCCGTACCACCGCTCCACCCCGTACCACCGCTCCACCCCGCATCGCCGCCCGCGCCGGGCGGCCCGCCCCGTACACCCCGGGCCGGGCCGCCCGGCGCGGCCGTCCCCGGGCCCGTACCCCCCGAAGCCCCTTCCGTCACCACCGCCGGGGCCGACCCGTCACCCCACCGTCACCACCCTCGGGCCACCCCGGACCGGCCCCACCGCCTCCGAATCGGTGACAGCCCAGGTGAGTTCCCCCACAACGCCCCACCCCCAAGGGGCGGCACCCCCTTTTGCGCTTTACGCTCAACGGACCGCACGACCCAGACCCACCCCCCAGCCCTCCTCGCCCCCCAATGGAGGTCCCAGCTCCATGAAGCTCACCGTCGTCGGCTGCTCGGGGTCGTTCCCGTCCGCGGAATCGGCTTGTTCGAGCTACCTCGTCGAGGCCGACGGCTTCCGGCTGCTCCTCGACATGGGCAACGGCGCCCTCGGCGAGCTGCAGCGCCATATCGGTCTCTACGACCTCGACGCCGTCTTCCTCAGCCATCTCCACGCCGACCACTGCATCGACATGTGCGGCTACTTCGTGGCCCGCTACTACCGTCACGAGGGGGGCCGCTGCGCACCCCTGCCGGTGTACGGGCCCGAGGGCACCGAGCAGCGGCTGACCACCGCGTACGCCGACACGCCCTCGCCCACCTCCATGAGCGAGGTCTTCGACTTCCACACCCTGAAGTCCGGCAGCTTCGACATCGGCCCGTTCTCGGTGCGCACCGAGCGGGTCGCCCACCCGGTGGAGGCGTACGGCATCCGGCTGGAGCACGCGGGCCGGACGCTGACGTACTCGGGGGACACGGGGGTCTGCGAGGCCCTGCACGAGCTGGCCGACGGTGCCGATCTCTTCCTCTGCGAAGCCTCCTTCACCTACGGCAAGGAGGACATCCCCGGTCTGCACCTCAACGGCCGGGAGGCCGGGCAGCACGCGGAGCGGGCCGGGGCCGGGCGGCTGGTGCTCACCCATGTACCGCCGTGGACCGACGGCGAGCGCAATCTCGCCGACGCCCGGTCCGTCTACCGGGGCCCGGCCGAGCTGGCCGTCACCGGCACGGTGTACGACATCTGACCGAGGGCGGCGGCCCGACCTGTACGGCGGAGCCCCCGGTGGTCGTCATGACCACCGGGGGCTCCGTCGTGTGCGGCCCGGTCCTACTTGGCCTCGGCCTTGAGGATCTCCGCCAGCTCCTCGTCGGACTCCCGGCCCGGCGTCGGCAGATTGAAGCGGGTGATCGCGAAGCGGAAGACCACGTAGTAGACGACCGCGAAGCAGGCCCCGACCAGCAGCAGGCCCAGGGGCTTGGAGGCGATCCCGAAGTTCAGTACGTAGTCCAGCGCACCCGCCGAGAACCCGAATCCGTCCTTCATCCCGAGCGACCAGGTCAGCGCCATCGAGACACCGGTGAGCAGGGCGTGCACCGCGTACAGCACCGGGGCGACGAACATGAAGGTGAACTCGATCGGCTCGGTGATCCCGGTGACGAAGGAGGTCAGGGCGAGCGAGAACATCATGCCGCCGACGACCTTGCGGCGCTCCGGCCGGGCGCAGTGCACGATCGCCAGACAGGCGGCGGGCAGCGCGAACATCATGATCGGGAAGAAGCCGGTCATGAACTGTCCGGCGGTCGGGTCGCCGGCCAGGAAGCGGGCGATGTCGCCGCTCTTGCCCTCGAACTCACCGGCCTGGAGCCAGGGGAACGAGTTCAGCAGATGGTGCATGCCGACCGCGATCAGCGCCCGGTTGGCGACACCGAAGATGCCCGCGCCCACCGCGCCGGAGCCCACCAGCCACTCACCGAAGTTGTGCAGCCCGGTGCCCAGCACCGGCCAGATCAGACCGAAGAGCACACCGATGACCAGACCGGCGAAGGCGGAGAGGATCGGCACCAGCCGGCGGCCGCCGAAGAAGCCCGCCCAGTCGGGCAGCTTGGTGCGGTAGAACCGCTGGTAGAGCAGGGCGACCACGATGCCCATCACCACACCGCCGAGGACCTTGGCGTCCACCGGGGCGTCCTGCATCACGATCTTCCCGTCGACCACCTCGGCGATCTGCGGGAGATTCTTGTCGGTGAAGGTGCCCAGCACGCTCTTGAAGACCAGATAGCCGGCGACGGCGGCCAGCGCGGTGGAGCCGTCGGACTTCTTCGCGAAGCCGATCGCGATGCCCACCGCGAAGAGCAGCGGCATATTGTCCAGCAGGGCGTTGCCGCCCGCGTGCATATAGCCGGCTATCCGGGTGATGAACGCGGGGAACGAGTCCCGGCCGAGCATGTCCTCGTTGCCGAGGCGGACCAGGAGCGCGGCGGCCGGCAGCACCGCCACCGGCAGCATCAGGCTGCGGCCGATGCGCTGCATCACAGCCATCGCACCCGCGCCCTTCTTCTTCTCTGCCGCGGGGGCGGCGCCAGCCGTCTGGGACATCCGTATCTCCAGGGAGCACACAGGGGGAGGGGGGAGGCCCGCGGCGCGCGCCGCGTGGTCTATACCACTGAGAGTGGTGTAGACCTTTGTAACACGTGAGACATAGATAAGGAACCTGCGAATAGCGTGAGATTCGCAGGTTCCCTGAGTAATGCGCGGTGCCCTTGGGGAAGGGATCTTCGGGGCCGTATCCCGGCGCCGATCCCCCGTGCTGATCCCGTACCGATCCGGGTGCTGATCCCGGTGCGCTACTTGATGTTGTCGCGCTCCAGCGCGTCCCCGATCTCCTCCGGTTCCCGCCCGGGAACCGGGATATTGAAGCGGGTGATCGCGAAACGGAAGATCACATAATAGAGGGCCGCGAAACAGAGCCCGATCGGAATGATCAGCCAGGGTTTGGTGGCGAGACTCCAATTGATCACATAGTCGATCAGTCCGGCCGAGAAGCTGAATCCGTCCTTGACCCCCAGCTCCCAGCTCACCGCCATCGAGACCCCGGTGAGCAGGGCGTGCACCGCGTAGAGCACCGGTGCCACAAAGAGGAACGAGTACTCGATCGGCTCGGTGATCCCGGTCACGAACGAGGTCAGACCGACCGAGAGCATCAGCCCGCCGACCTCCTTGCGGCGGTGCGGATAGGCGCTGTGGGTGATCGCCAGCGCGGCGGCGGGCAGCGCGAACATCATGATCGGGAAGAAGCCCGTGGTGAACTGCCCGGCATTCGGGTCCCCGGAGAGGAACATCGTGATGTCGCCGTGCACCACCTGGCCGTCGGGCTTGGTGTAACTCCCGAGCTGGAACCAGATCGGCACATTGAGGAACTGGTGCAACCCGATCACCAGCAGCGCCCGGTTCGCCACCCCGAAGATTCCCGATCCCCAGGCGCCCAGGCTCACCAGCCAGTCGCTGAAGGATTCCAGTCCCCGGCCGATCGGCGGCCAGATCCACAGACAGATCACGGCGAAGGCGATGGCCACGAACGACATGATGATCGGCACCAGCCGGCGGCCGTTGAAGAAGCCCAGCCAGTCCACCAGCCGGGTGCGGTGGTAGCGCTGCCAGAAGAAGGCGGCGAGCAGCCCCATCACGATCCCGCCGAACACCCCCGGATTCTGGTACGTGAAAACGGTCACCGTGCCGTCGGTCGCCTGGCAGCCCGCGCCGACGGGCTTGGTCCCCGGCACACAGACCTCCGGGAACTGGCGGATCACGTTGTAGTAGACAAGGAATCCGGCCACGGCGGCGAGCGCCGTGGAGCCGTCGGACTTCTTCGCCATACCGATGGCGACACCGATACAGAACAGCAGCGGCAGCCCGATGTTCGGGTCCAGCAGCGCCCCGCCCGCCCCGGCCATGACCTTGGCGACATCGTTCCAGCCCAGCCCGTTCTTGCCGAAGACATCGTCCTGGCCGAGGCGGTTGAGGATCCCGGCGGCGGGCAGCACCGCGATGGGGAGCTGAAGGCTGCGGCCCATCTTCTGGAGCCCCTGGAACAGCGCGTTCCAGGGAGACGGCCGGGTGGCGGCGGCGCTCTCGGAGGTCATCGGCGTCCTTAGTCGGGACCGGTACCGGACCGGTTTGGGCAGGCGTCCGTGATGGGTGTAGACCAGTGGTGCACCACGGGTTCGGCGCTCTCCGGCCGACCGCGACCGGGAGCACCGGTGATCGACATCATGGGTGAGGAAGCGGTCACCCGCCCGTGAAGTTGGGCCAACCGTGGGTTACCGTGGCAAAGCGGACCAACGGTGGGCCGGTGCGGCACGCGACGCCCGGCGCGGGCACCGTTCTCAACACAGGGAGACAACATGGCCACCAAGGCTGAGAAGATCGTCGCCGGGCTCGGCGGCATCGACAACATCGTCGAGGTCGAGGGCTGCATCACCCGGCTCCGCACCGAGGTCGAGAACGCCGATCTGGTCGACGAGGCCGCGCTCAAGGCGGCCGGCGCCCATGGCGTCGTCAAGATGGGGACCGCCGTCCAGGTCGTCATCGGCACCGACGCGGACCCGATCGCCGCCGACATCGAGGACATGATGTGACCGGCTGAGCCGGAGACCGCCGGGACCGCCGAAGCGCCGAGGGCACAGAGTCCCGTACCGGCACGGAGTCCCGTACCGGACAGAGGGTCCCGTACCGGCAAGAGGGTCCCGTGACCCAGGGGAACGGGACCCTTCGCCACAGCCATTAGGCTCAGTGCCATGTCTCGAATCGACGGCCGCACCGCCGAACAGCTCCGCCCGGTCACCATCGAGCGCGGATGGAGCAAGCACGCCGAGGGGTCCGTCCTCGTCTCCTTCGGCGACACCAAGGTGTTCTGCACCGCCTCCGTCACCGAAGGCGTCCCGCGCTGGCGCAAGGGCAGCGGCGAGGGCTGGGTCACCGCCGAGTACTCGATGCTCCCCCGCTCCACCAACACCCGCGGCGACCGCGAATCCGTCCGGGGCAAGATCGGCGGACGCACCCACGAGATCAGCCGGCTCATCGGCCGCTCCCTGCGCGCCGTCATCGACGGCAAGGCCCTCGGCGAGAACACCGTCGTCCTCGACTGCGATGTCCTCCAGGCCGACGGCGGCACCCGCACCGCCGCCATCACCGGCGCCTATGTCGCCCTCGCCGACGCCATCACCTGGGCCCAGCAGAACAAGCTCGTCCGGGCCGGCCGCAAGCCCCTCACCGGCACCGTCGCCGCCGTCTCCGTCGGCATCGTCGACGGCGCCCCCCTCCTCGACCTCTGCTACGAGGAGGACGTCCGCGCCGACACCGACATGAACGTCGTCTGCACCGGCGACGGCCGCTTCGTCGAGGTCCAGGGCACCGCCGAGGCCGAGCCCTTCGACCGCGCCGAGCTGAACGCCCTCCTCGACCTCGCCGCCGGCGGCTGCGCCGACCTCGCCGCCCTCCAGAACGACGCCCTGGCCCGCACCCTCGGCACCGCGTAAGGATCACGCCAAAGCCGGGACCTCCGCGCCGATCACCCGGTAAAGAAGCAACCAGCCGGTAAAGAAGCAACCAGGAACGCCGCATCCCGCGTCGTTCCTGGCACGGGCGCACGGGCCGAACCGTGTGCCCGGCCACCTCAGGGAGGGGACCCCCGCATGGCCGCGCGCCGCCGTATCGCACTCACGCTCGCCACCGCAGCCCTGGTGGTGCCGATCACCGCCGGATGCGGCGCCATCGACAAGGCGCTCGACTGCGTGGAGGCCGCCGAGGCCATCACCACCAGCGTGGAGAAGCTCACCGAGGCCGCCGCCAACGCCGCCGAGGACCCCACCCAGGCCCGCCAGGCCCTCGACGACATCGAGAAGGAGCTGGAGAACCTCGGCGACAAGACCGACGACGCCGACCTGAAGAAGGCCGTCGAGGACCTCAACGCCGGGGTCGACAGCGTCCGCAAGGCCGTCGAGGACGGCGACCCGACGCCCGACCTCAACCCCCTCAAGGACGCGGCCTCCGAGATCGGCAAGGTCTGCAGCCCCTGACACCCGGGACACGTACCGGGCCGACCTGAGCCGGTCGGCCCCGTACCTGCCCTGACCGGCCGATACGGATAATCGGGCCATGACCCGAATCGTTCTCGCCACCCGTAACGCCGGAAAGATCACCGAGCTCCGGGAGATCCTCGCCGCCGCCGGCCTGCCCTATGAGCTGGTCGGCACCGAGGCCTACCCCGAGATCCCCGATGTGAAGGAGACCGGCGTCACCTTCGCCGAGAACGCCCTCCTCAAGGCCCACGCCCTCGCCCGCGCCACCGGACTGCCCGCCGTCGCCGACGACTCCGGCCTCTGCGTCGACGTCCTCAACGGCGCCCCCGGCATCTTCTCCGCCCGCTGGGCCGGCACCCACGGCGACGACGCCGCCAACCTCGCGCTGCTGCTCGCCCAGCTCTCCGACATCGCCCCCGAACACCGCGGCGCCCACTTCTTCTGCGCCGCCGCCCTCGCCCTCCCCGACGGCACCGAACGCGTCGTCGAGGGCCGCATGCCCGGCACCCTCCGCGAAACCCCCGCCGGCACGGGCGGCTTCGGCTACGACCCGATCCTCCAGCCGGAGGGCGGTACCCGCACGGCGGCGGAGCTGACCCCGGCGGAGAAGAACGCGATCAGCCACCGGGGGAAGGCGTTCCGGGGGCTGGTGCCGGTGATCAGGGAGCTGGTGGGCTGAGCCCTCGCCCCCGCGCCACAAGGGAACAGGGCGCGGCCCCCAAGGGGGGCGCGCCCTTCCGTGGGCCCGGTGGGACTCGAACCCACGACACACCGGACCTAAACCGGCGCCCTCTTGGCCAGCTGGGGTACGGACCCGTCCCGGCTACTCTACTGGGCCCGGTGAACGCGGCGTACGGGGAGATCGGTTTGCGTACGTGGCGGTCTGGCTGTGACAGGACGGGCAGAGATACCGCAGGTTCTGGACGCGGTTGTCCAGCCTGTCCCCATTGATGTGATCGATCTCCAGCACGAGTCGCCGGCCCCGCCATCGGTCACCCAGTCCGCATGCGGCGCAGATCCGGGTGACCCCCGACTCGTCGAGTGCTCTTCGCAACAGGGCGGTCCGGGTGCGGCGTGCCGGGGGGTCCAGCCGACGCAGGACACTGTCCGCCGTACGGCGGTTCCGGGCCGGGCGGCCCGCGTTGTGCCGCTGTCCGGTGAAGTGCTCGGTCGAGAGGGAATGCTCCTCGATGGCCCGGCGCACCCTGATCCTCAGGGCCCCAGTCGGTTTCGGGTGCCCCAGCGCCCGCAGCACCCCGGCCAGGCTGGTCGACCCGGCGACGGCCTCGGCCAGCTCGTCGCGGGGCGGGTGGAGCGCCGGATCGGCTCCACGCCCCCGGGTGAAGTGCGACGTGTCGATGGAGAAGGCGCGCAGCCTCGCGCGGAGATGGGTGTAGGCACTCGGGTAGGGCGGGACGCCCAGACGGGAGAGCATGCCCCGGATGCTGTCGGTGTGCGCCGCCGCCTCCCTGAGGTCTTCCTCCGTGTACCGGTGGACGGGGCGGGGCGGCGGCGGCTCCTCGACGAAGTGCGTGGTGTCGATGGCGTAGTGGGCCAGCCGCGCGCGCAGATAGCGGCGGTCGGCACTTCCGAGGGGAGCGCCGACCCTGCGCATCAGATCCACGAGACTCGTGGACACCCGGGCGGTACGGGCCAGCAGGTCGCGGGGGTACTTCGGGGTGCTCATCGTTCCGTCCGCCGCTTGCGGCCCCGGTAGGTGTCCGTCACGGCGTGGCAGTTGGGGCAGAGCAGCCGGAGGTTCTCCACACGGTTGTCCCACCAGTCGCCGTTGACATGGTCGACCTCCAGCCGTAACGGCTTTCCGTTCCACCGGTCACCGGTGCCGCACAGGGCGCAGACATCCTCGACACCCGAACGGAGCAGTGCGCGGTGGAGACGTCGGCCCGGGATCCTGCCGCTCTCCGGGTCGCGGAGGGTCAGCGGCCCGGCCGGTGCGCCCCGGGGCCTTCGGCCGGGCGGCCGGGTGAAATGGGAGGTGTCGATGCCCAGCTCGGCCATGCGCCGGCTGATGTGGGTGTGGTTGCCGCCGACCTGGGCTATGCCCAGGCCCCGCACCACATCCCTGATCGAATCTGCCGACGCGGCGAGCTCGCGCAGGGTCTTCTCGGTGTGCCGGACCCGCCCGTCGGGGAAGTGCGAGACGTCTATCCCGGCTGCTGCCATCCGTCCGCGGAGGTACCGCCTGCTTCCCGGGGTGGGGGTGCCACCGCACCAGCGGACGGCCTGGTCCCAGGTGGTGGTGTGCCGGGCGGCCTCCTCCAGCAGTTCACGGGTGTATCTGACGCCCATGCTCCCCCTCCGTCCGGATCGCGTGTCTCGCGACCCGAACGGACCAACGAACCGCTCCCCGGACGGTTACGTCCGATATGCGGAACGCGGGGCCCCGCTTAGGGGGCCGGGAGGGGTCTCAGATGCCCAGGTCCTTGATGATCTTGGCGACATGGCCGGTCGCCTTGACGTTGTAGAAGGCCCGCTCGACCTTGCCCTCCTCGTCCACGACCACCGTGGAACGGATGACCCCGGTCACCGTCTTCCCGTACAGCTTCTTCTCGCCGAAGGCGCCGTACGCCGCCAGCGTCTCCTTCGAGGGGTCACCCACCAGCGTGACCTTCAGGCTCTCCTGCTCGCGGAACTTCGCCAGCTTCTCCGGCTTGTCCGGGGAGACGCCGATCACGTCGTACCCCGCCTCCGCCAGCAGTGCGAGGTTGTCCGTGAAGTCGCACGCCTGCTTGGTGCAGCCGGGGGTCAGGGCGGCGGGGTAGAAGTAGACGATCACCTTCCGGCCCCGGTGGGACGCGAGCGAGACCTCGTTGCCGTCCGCGTCGGGCAGGGTGAAGTCGGGGGCGGTGTCGCCGGGCTGGAGCCGCTCGCTCATGTTCTCGGTTCTCCTTGTGCGGTCGGTACCGCCGGTCACGGCACGTGGTGGGGCGCCGCGCCGGGCGGGTGTACGCCGTCGAGCGTAATAGGGGTGCCGTGGGGTGTGGGCGCGGCCGAGCTGACAGACTGTCGATGGGAAAGCCCTGACCATGACCGAGACGGAGGCAGCGCGGTGTCGGACGCGAGGACCCCTGCGCAGATCGAGGCGGACATCGTCCGCCGGCGCGACCAGCTGGCCCAGACGCTGGACGAGATCGGGGTGCGGGTGCACCCGAAGACCATCGTCGGTGACGCGAAGGCCAGGGTCGCCGAGAAGGTCGACCGTACGGCGGGGCGCGCCTTCGCGGCGGTGCACCGCACGGTGGACGGCGTCCGGGGCCGGTTCGTCGGCGAGGACGGCTCCCCCCGGATGGACCGGGTGGTCCCGGTGGCCGCCGCGGTGGTGCTGGTGGGCCTGATCGCGCTCTCCACCCGTTCCGCGGACCGGCACGGGAAGTGACCGGGCCCCGGACAGGTAGGTTCGACGCGTGAGCGCCAACAGCCATGAGCGGAACACCCACCACGACAAGCTGC
The DNA here is from genome assembly GCF_040299965.1 of Streptomyces sp. NPDC000594. NCBI lineage: Bacteria > Bacillati > Actinomycetota > Actinomycetes > Kitasatosporales > Streptomycetaceae > Streptomyces > Streptomyces sp. NPDC000594. The sequence goes on from NZ_JBEPCY010000002.1 coordinate 45,991, forward strand.
CCATCCGGATGCTGCACGACCGGGTGCTGGTACGGACCGACATTCCGGAGGGCGAGCGGCGTTCCAGCGGGGGCATCGTGATTCCGGCCACCGCGGCGGTGGGCCGTCGGCTCGCCTGGGCCGGGGTGGTCGCGGTGGGGCAGAGCGTCCGGACCGTCGAGCCGGGTGACCGGGTGCTGTACGACCCCGAGGACCGCGCCGAGGTCGAGGTGCGCGGGGTGGCGTACGTCCTGATGCGGGAGCGGGATCTGCACGCGGTGGCCGCCGACCGTTTCCAGGGCTCCGAGGACTCCACGGGCCTCTATCTGTAGCGGGGATTTGTAGCGGGGATCTGTAGCGGGACCCGGTGGTGATCCGGCTCACCACCTCGGCGTCCCCCTTTTGCTACGGTGGGGACACCCCGACGAGACGCGCCGTACCGGGCTTCGCAAAGACGACGCACCCCGTTGAAGTTTCGCGTCTCGGAGGTGCCGTCATGGCCTGGGTTCTGCTGCTCATCGCCGGTCTGCTCGAAGTGGGCTGGTCGATCGGTATGAAGTTCACCGAAGGATTCACCAAGCTCTGGCCCAGTGTGTTCACCGGCGCCGGGATCGTCGCCAGTATGTTCCTGCTGGCCCAGGCCGCGAAGACGCTGCCGATCGGTACCGCGTACGGCGTCTGGGTGGGCATCGGCGCCGCCGGTGCGGCGATCGTGGGCATGGTGGCGCTGAACGAGCCGGTGACCGCGGCACGGATCTTCTTTGTCTCGCTGCTGCTGGTCGCGGTGGTGGGTCTGAAGGCCACCTCGGGTCACTGAGCCCGTAGCTGCCCGTAGCTTCCCGCAGCTCCCCGTATCACTTGGAACGGCCCGCCCGGCTTCGCGCCCGGCGGGCCGTTTCCGTACCCGCTCCCGTACCCGTTCCGTTCCCGTCCCGCACACTCCCGCACGGGCCCGCACGCTCGTGTCTCGGCGTGTCTCGGCGTGTCTCAGCGCGGCCCGGTGCCGACCGGTCCGCCCAGGGTCCCGGCCGCGCCGATGCCGGGCGGACCGTCCGTCCCGGGCCCGCCGCCGAGGGTGCCGCCGGGCCCCTGCCCCGTACCGCCGCCGGTGAGGCCGTCGACGCCGGGGTGTCCCGGGCCCGTACCGCCGTCGAGGAGGCCGAGCGGGTCGTGCCCCGCCCCGGCCGGTCCCGGCGGGGGACCGGCGCCGGCCGGCAGTCCGGTCCCGGTGAGCGCGCCGGGCGGTTCGGCCGGGCCGCCGCCGTCGGTCCCCGGCCCGTCCCCGTCGCCCGGTGCCCGGCTCACCCCGGCCCCGTCGCGCCCGCCGGGGCTCCGGCTGGGCCCGGCGGAGCCCGGTGCCACCCCGGGCGCCGTCCCCTTGCCGCTCGGCTGGGGCGCGGGCCGCTCCCGCCAGGCCCCCGGCTGAAGCCACAGATCGAACTCGGTGATCTCGGCGTTGCCCAGCGCGACCCCGGTGTACTGACCCCAGATCCGCGCGGGCACCCCGCCGCCGGTGATCCGGGCCAGTCCCAGCGCCCCGTACAGCGACCGCTGCGCCCCCGACTCGGGGTCCTGCCCCATCAGGGCGACCACCGTCGCCAGCTCGGGGGTGTATCCGGCGAACCAGGCGGCCCGGTCCTCCTCGGCGGTGCCGGTCTTGCCCGCCGCCGGGCGGCCCGCCGACAGCGCCGCGGTGCCGGTGCCCCCGGTGACGACGCCCTCGAGGACGGCCGTGGTGGTGTCGGCGGCGAGCCGGCTCACCGTCTGCCGGGCGCGGCGCTGCGGCAGCGGTACCTCCCGGCCGTCCTTGGTGACCCGGGCGACCAGGGTGGCGGCGCGGTGCCGTCCGTGGTCGGCGAGGGTGGCGTACGCCTGGGCCATGTCCAGCACGCTGGGGGTCGCGGTCCCGAGCGCGATCGAGGGGGAGGTGCTGAGGTCGGGGGTGCTCGCGGGGATGCCGAGGTCGAGCGCGGTCCGCCGGACCCTGACCGGGCCCACGTCCATGGCCATCTGGGCGTAGACGGCGTTCACGGACTTGTTGGTGGCCTCGGTGACGGTGAGCTGGCCGTGGGAGATCCCGTCGTCGTTCTCGGGGGCGTACGTCTTGCCGCCCCAGCCCTGGACCGGCCGCTGGTCGGTGCCGTCGTAGACGGTGCCGGGGGTGATGGGCCGCCCGTCCTGGGTACGGGAGCGGTGTTCGACGGCGGCGGCGAGGACGAAGGGTTTGAAGGTGGAGCCGGGCTGGTAGTCGCGGCGGGTGGCGTTGTTGACGTACTGCCGGGTGTAGTCGACGCCGCCGTAGAGGGCGACGACATGTCCGGTGGCCGGTTCGATGGAGGCGCCGCCGACCCGTACCGCGCGGTCGGTGGTCCGCTCCGGGTCGAGCTGGGAGGTCACCTGGTCGTCCACGGCCCGGACGAAGGCGTCCTGTTTGGCCCGTTCCAGGGTGGTGGTGATCCGGTAGCCGCCCGCCGCGAGGGTGCCCTCGTCGAGGACGTTATGGCCGGTCAGATACTCCTCCACCGCCTGGACGACATAGCCGCGCTGCCCGGAGAGGCCGGTCGCGGGCCGGGCGCGCAGCGGTACGGGGAAGGTGAGCGCGGCGCGTTCGGCGGGGGTGAGCCATTTCTGGCCGACCATGCCGTCGAGGGTGTAGTTCCAGCGGGCCTTGGCGGCCTCGGTGTTCTCGGGGTGGAGGGAGACGTCGAAGGCGCTGGGGGCGTTGAGGACGGAGGCGAGGTAGGCGCCCTCGGCGGTGTCGATGTCCTCGATGTCCTTGCCGTAGTAGGCGTGGGCGGCGGCCTGGACGCCGTAGGCGTTGCGTCCGAAGTAGCTGGTGTTGAGGTAGCCGAGGAGGATGTCGTCCTTGCTCTGTTCCCGGCTGAGCTTCACCGAGATGAAGAACTCCTTCCACTTCCGCTTCAGGGTCTGTTCCTGGCCGAGGTAGTAGTTCTTGACGTACTGCTGGGTGATGGTGGAGCCGGATTGTTTGCCCTTGCCGATGAGGGTGTTCCAGGCGGCGCGGACCATGCCCTGGGGGTCGACGGCCCGTTCGGAGTAGAAGTCGCGGTCCTCGGCGGCGAGGACGGCGCGCCGTACCGGGGGCGGGATCTGGGCGAGCCGGACGTTCTCCCGGTTGACCTCGCCGTCGCGGGCGAGATGGCTGCCGTCGGCGTAGAGGTAGAGGTTGGACTGGGCGATGGCGGCGGCGTTGGCGGGTGGGATGCCGACGAGGGTGTAGCCGGCGATGAAGCCGCCGAGGAGGAGCAGAGCGAGGAGGACGAGGGCGCCGAGGGCGCCGCGCCAGGTGAGGCGGAAGCGGCGGCGGGTGCCTGGGGTGTTCTTGGTGCCCCCGGTGGTCCCGGCGGTCGCGGTGGCTTCGGTGTCCCCAGGGCCCGGGGCGGCCGGGGTGGCCGGGGCGTCCGTAGGGCCTGCTGTGCCGGCCCCGCCGGGTGGCTCCGCGTCCTTCGCCGCGCCGTCGCCGCCCGTCCGCTTCGCCGCGCCGCCGTTCCCGGGCCGGCCGTCCTTCCCCGCAGGGCCGCCGTTCCCCGCCGGGCTGTGGCGTCCGTTCCGCGCTGGCCCGGCGGCGGTCGCGTCCCTGACCGGCCAGCTCTCGTTCCCCGACTCCTCGTTCCGTGACTCCTCGTTCATGCGCCCATACTGCACTTTAGGCGCTGATATCCCCCGTACCGTGACACGAAAATGCGTCGCGGTGACCGGCCGCTGACATTAGGCTGCTGCACTTTGGGCGCCTTTGGGGGCGCGCGGCTGGTCGAGGATCGAGAGGGTGGGCGCGTGCGGCTCTACGGTGTCGTGTTGGCGGGCGGGTTCCGCCGGTTCGCGGCGTACCGCGTGGCCACGGCGGCGGGGGTGTTCACCAACACCGTCTTCGGCTTCATCATGGCGTACACCTATATCGCCCTGTGGGACGAGCGGCCCCGGCTCGGCGGCTACGACGTCAGCCAGGCCGTCACCTATGTCTGGGTGGGACAGGCGCTGCTGATGGCCTGTGCGCTGATGGGCGGCGGCTTCGAGGACGAGCTGATGGACCGTATCCGTACGGGTGACATCGCCGTCGACCTCTACCGCCCCGCCGACCTCCAGCTGTTCTGGCTCGCGGGCGATCTCGGCCGGGCCGCCTTCCATCTGATCGGCCGGGGTGTGCTGCCGATGGCGTTCGGCGCGTTCGCCTTCGATCTGGCGCTGCCCGGATCGGCGCTGACCTGGCTGGCCTTCCTGCTGGCGGTGGCGCTCGGGGTGCTGGTCTCGTTCGCGCTGCGGTTCATCGTGGCGCTGTCGGCGTTCTGGCTGCTCGACGGTGCCGGGGTGAGCCAGGTCAGCTGGCTGCTCGGGCTGTTCTTCTCGGGGCTGATGCTGCCGCTGAACGTCTTCCCGGGGGCGCTGGGCGAGGTGGCGCGGGCGCTGCCGTGGTCGGCGCTGCTCCAGATCCCGGCGGATGTGCTGCTGGGGACCCGGAGCGGCGCCGAGCTGGCGGGGGCGTACGCCTTCCAGGCGGGGTGGGCGGTGGTGCTGCTGGGCGCCGGGCGGATGCTTCAGAGGGCGGCGACCCGGAGGGTGGTGGTGCAGGGTGGCTGAGCGACGGATACCGGTCCCGGAGGTTCCGGAGGTTCTGGGAGTCCCCGAGGTCCCGGAAGTTCCAGTGGCCCCGCGGGCAACGGTCCCCCCGGCCCGGAGCGGCGGTTCCTGGGCGACCGAGGCGCCGGACCGCCGGTCCCTCCTCCTGGACGGGATACGCGCCTACGGCCTCATCGCCGCGATGTGGATCCGCTCCACGATGACCTACCGGCTCTCCTTCGTCCTGATGACCTTCGCGGCCTTCGCGGTGACCGCCTTCGACTTCGTGGCGATCCTGCTGATGTTCTCCCATATCGACGCGCTCGGCGGTTACTCCCTGCCCGAGATCGCGGTGCTGTACGGAACGGTCGGCACCGCCTTCGGCCTCACCGATCTCCTCCTGGGCTCGGTCGACCGGCTGGGCCGCCGGGTGCGCGACGGCACCCTGGACGTCCTGCTGCTGCGCCCGGCCCCGGTGCTTGCGCAGGTCGCCGCCGACCGGTTCGCGCTGCGCCGTATCGGACGGATCACCCAGGGGCTGCTGGTTCTCGGTTACGGGGTGCTGACGGTGGAGGTCGACTGGACCCCGCTGAAGGTGGCGATGGTCCCGCTGATGGTGCTGACCGGCGCGGTGATCTTCGGGACGGTCTTTGTCGCGGGGGCCGCGTTCCAGTTCTGGGCGCAGGACGCCGCCGAGGTGCAGAGCGCGTTCACCTACGGGGGCAGCACCCTGCTCCAGTATCCGCCCACCGTCTTCGCCCAGGACCTGGTGCGCGGGGTGACCTTCGTGGTCCCGCTCGCCTTCGTCAACTGGCTGCCCGCGCTGTATGTCCTGGGCCGCCCGTACCCGCTGGAGCTGCCGCAGTGGCTGGCCTTCGCCCCGCCCCTGGTGGCGGCGGCGCTCTGCTGGCCCGCCGCCCTCGCCTGGCGCGCGGGACTCCGTTCGTACCGCAGTACCGGAAGCTGATCAGGGAGCGCTGGGATGGACTCGACGCATATCGTCGAACTGGACGGGGTGGAGAAGGTCTTCGATGTCCGGCGTCGGGCGGGTCTGCTGCGCCGGGAGAAGCGGCAGGTCCGGGCGGTGGACGGGATCAGCTTCCGGGTCGCGCGCGGGGAGATGGTCGGCTATATCGGGCCCAATGGCGCGGGTAAGTCGACCACCATCAAGATGCTGACCGGAATCCTCACCCCGAGTGCGGGACGGCTGCGGGTCGCGGGCATCGACCCGTCCCGGGAGCGCACCCGGCTGGCCCGGCGGATCGGGGTGGTCTTCGGCCAGCGGACCACCCTGTGGTGGGATCTGCCGCTGCGGGACTCGTACCGGCTGATGCACCGGATGTACCGGATCCCGGACCGGCGGTTCCGGGAGAACCTGGACCGCTGTGTCGAGCTGCTGGATCTGGCCGAGCTGCTGGAGGTGCCGGTACGCCAGCTCTCGCTCGGCCAGCGGATGCGCGGCGACATCGCGGCGGCGCTGCTGCACGACCCGGAGGTGCTCTATCTCGACGAGCCGACGATCGGTCTGGATGTGGTCTCCAAGGCGAAGGTGCGGGGCTTTCTGCGCGATCTGAACGCCGAATCCGGCACGACGGTGCTGCTGACCACCCATGATCTGACCGATATCGAGCAGCTGTGCCGCCGGGTGATGGTGATCGACCACGGTCGGCTGATGTACGACGGTGAACTCGCCGGGCTGCACGGGGTGGCGGAGAGCGAGCGCACCCTGGTGGTGGACCTGGCCCGGGAACTGCCGCCGCTGGTACTGGAGTCGGCACGGACGGTACGGGTGGAGGGGCCGCGCCAGTGGCTGGCCTTTCCGGCGTCGCAGTCGGCGGCGCCGCTGGTGGCGGAGGTGGCGGAGCGGTATCCGGTGGTGGATCTGTCGGTCCGGGAGCCGGACATCGAGGCGGTGATCGCGACGATGTACGCGGAACGGGCGGGCGGCTGAGCGCCATGGCCGCACGGCGGCCGGTGCCGTCGTCCTGGTGCCCTCGTTCTGGTGCCGTCGGCCGGCCTCTCGCCCGGTCCCGTCGGGCGTCCGGAACCGTTCCGCTGACTATTCTGACCGTATGAGCGAACTCCCTGATATGCGGGCTTCCGACAGTGAGCGCGAGAGGGTGGCGGAGCGGCTGCGCGAGGCGGTCGCCGAGGGCCGGCTCACCATGGAGGAGTTCGAGGAACGGCTGGAGGCCGCCCTGGGCGCGCGGACCCACAGCGATCTGGAGCCGCTGGTACGGGACCTTCCGGCGCCCGGCGTCGCGCCCGGTCTCCCCGGTCTCGTGGACCCGCCCGGCACCCCGGGTGCTCCGGTTGCCCCGGGTGGTTCGATCGCCCCGGGTGCTCCGGTGGCGGGCGTCGGCTGGGAGGGCAGGTTCGGCGGCCGGGTGACCTCACGGATGGCCTTCGCCTTCTGGGGCGGGTTCGGCCGCCGGGGGACCTGGACCGTACCCCGCCGCTTTCTCGCCCTGACGGTGATGGCCGGCGGGGAGCTGGATCTGCGCGAGGCGCTCTTCGAGGAGCGCGAGGTGGTGATCCGCTGCTTCACGCTCATGGGCGGGATGAATGTGATCGTGACACCGGACACCACGGTGGAGGTGACCGGCGTCGGCTTCCTGGGCGGCTTCGGCGAGAGCGGCACGGACCCGGCCCCCGACCCGGCGGCACCCCGGGTGCGGATCACCGGATTCGCGCTGATGGGCGCGGTGGGCGTGATCCGTAAGCGGTCCAAGGCGGAGAAGCAGCGGCTGAAGGCGGAGCGGGAACAGGCCCGGCTGGCGGCCCGGCGCGAGCGGGAGGCCCTGGAGGCCGGCTCGGGACCCGATCCGGACCGGGAGCCCGAGCGGAAGAACAAGCCCAAGCCCAGGCCCAAGCCCCGGCAGGAGCACAAGCGGAACTCCGGGCCCGCGCTCCCCGACGCCGGGGACCTCTCCCAAGGCTCGGACTGATCGGCCCACCACCCCGTACTCCCCTGTTGCCTCCTGTGCCCCGCGCCCCGGTGAGCGCTCCCGGGAACTCAGGGTGCGCGCCGGGAGTAGGTCAGGTAGGGACAATGCGTACGGGGTGCGCGTGGACGGGTGGAGCGGATGAATCGCACAGACCAGACGGATCGCACGGGCGAGCGCCGGGCGGGCCTGCCGTCTTTCGCGTACACCGAGGCGGATGCCGTCAAACAGCGCGGTGTGCGCCGGATGAAGATGTTCGCCACCGGGCTGCTGATCGGTGTGGCCGTCGTCTTCGCCCTCGCCACCTGGGCGAAGAACGCGGGCGCCGGGCCCTGGGCGGGCTATGTCGCCGCGGCGGCGGAGGCGGGCATGGTCGGCGCGCTCGCCGACTGGTTCGCGGTGACGGCGCTCTTCCGGCACCCCCTGGGCCTGCCGATCCCGCACACGGCGATCATCCCGAACAAGAAGGACCAGCTCGGCGCCTCGCTCGGCACCTTCGTCGGGGAGAACTTCCTCTCCGAGGACGTGGTGCGGGCCCGGCTGGGGGCGCTGGACATCGGCGGCCGGCTCGGCTCCTGGCTCGCGGAGCCCGCCCATGCCGACCGGGTGACGGCGGAGCTGTCGACGGCGCTGCGCGGTGCGCTCACGGTGCTGCGGGACTCCGATGTCCAGGCGGTCGTCGGTGAGGCGATCGTGCGCCGGGCGGAGAGCGCGGAGATCGCTCCGGGGATCGGCAAGACCCTGGAGAAGGTGGTGGCGGACGGTGCCCATCACCGCGCGGTCGATCTGATCTGCGCCCGTGCCCATGACTGGCTGGTCACGCACTCCGTGTCGGTGATGGACGCGGTGGAGGGCGGGGCCCCCGGGTGGACCCCCCGGTTCGTGGACCGCAAGGTGGGCGAGCGGGTCTATCGCGAGCTGCTGCGCTTCGTGGTGGAGATGCGGGACATGCCGGCCCATCCGGCGCGCGGGGCGATCGACCGTTTCCTCACCGACTTCGCCGCCGATCTCCAGTCGGACACGGAGACCAGGGCGCGGGTGGAGCGGATGAAGTCGGAGCTGGTCGCCAGGGAGGAGGTCCAGGATGTGATCTCCTCGGCCTGGTCCTCGGTCCGCGCCATGATCATCTCGGCGGCGGAGGACGACCGCAGCGAGCTGCGGCTGCGGGCCCGTGCGTCGCTGATGTCGCTGGGCGCCCGGCTCGCCTCGGACCAGCGGCTGCGGTCCAAGGTGGACGGCTGGGTGGCGGGCGCGGCGGTCTATGTCGTCACCACCTATCGCTCCGAGATCACCTCGCTGATCTCGGAGACCATCGCGAGCTGGGACGCGGAGCAGACCTCGCGGAAGATCGAGGCGCATATCGGCCGGGATCTCCAGTTCATCCGGATCAACGGCACGGTGGTGGGGGCGCTGGCGGGGCTGCTGATCTATACCGTGGTGCACGGTCTGGGCGGCTGATCCCCCGGCGGGCATCGGCGCACCGGGGAGGAGAAGGAGGTGTGGCGCCCGGTCCCGCGGCGGCACCGGTGCGTAGGACGGCCCCCTCAGCGACCCGTCCGTACGCCCACCGCGGTCCGCGGCGCCACACCTCCGTACGAGGGGTCAGCCGAAGAGCTGACCGCGGACGGCCCCGTCGGGGTACTCCAGGTTGTGGATGTTGGAGTAGTACTCCGCCGGGTACGCCCGTACCCGCTTCACGGCCGCCGCGCTCTGGCCGTTCAGCTTCCCGGAGACGGCGAAGACGCCGGTGGGGACAGGCCGGTTGAAGAGGTTGAAGACGACATCGCCGTTCTTGCCGAAGACACCCCGGTGGATATGGCCGAGGGACGGGCTCTGGATGTTCACCCAGGCGAGCGAGTAGCCGACGCCGGTGCCCTTGGGGGCGAGGGTGGTCAGCGCCTGTCCGTCGGGGTCGTTGACCTTGGAGGTGTCGGTCTTGGGCACCTCCTGCTCCCCGTTGGAGAGCGCGGTGAGGCTGCCGGGGCGCAGTACGTCGAGCGGGTTGACGGGGTGGGTCTGCTTCTTGAGCTGGCCCCGGACGGCGCCGCCGGGGAACTCGGCGCTGTGGAGGTTTACGTAGAACCCGGCCGGATCCTTGCGGAGGGCGGCGGCGAGCTTGGCGTCGGTGAGGGAGACATGGCCGGCGGCGCGGTCCACGGAGTCGGGCATCGCGGCACCGAACAGGGTGACCTTCAGCGCGCCGTTCTTGCCCTTGGCCCCCTCGTGGATATGGCCGAGGCTGGGCACCAGGCCCTTCCACTGGAGCGAGTAGGTGAGGCGGTCGCCCCGGAGGGTGAGATAGCCGGAGGCCTTGCCGTCGGGGTCGTTCACGGCGGGCCCGCCGGGGGTGGGGACCTCCTGGGCGCCGGACAGCGAGATGGCGAAGGTGGTGACGGGGCCCTTGGCGGGCGCGCCGAAGGCGCTCCCGCCCTGGGTGCCCTGGGTCCCGTGCCCCTGGTGGGCGCCGTGCCCGGTGCTGCCGCCGTGTCCGCCGTGGCCGCCCTGTCCCCCGTGCTCGCTGTGTCCCCCGTGTGCGGTGGCGGGCACGGCGCCGGTGGCGCCGAGCACCAGCGCGCCCGCCATCGCGGCGATCACTCGCTTCTGCATGGTTGGGTCCTCCCCTTGAAGCCGACTGGTCTGGGTCGGTCGCCAACAAATACGGGCGGCGGCGGCGAAGTGTTCAACGAAACTTTTCTTTCTCATGGGTTGAACCGTCGGTCAGTTGTCTCCGTTTCTAGGGGCAGACCGAGCAACGTCATCACTCCGGGGGACCCACGATGCCCAGGAACCGAGCCGCCCCGCTCCTGACCGCCGCGGCGGCCACCTTCTCGCTGCTGGCGCTGGGCGCGTGCGCCGACTCCTCCGGAGACCCGCCCGCCGCTTCCTCGCCGGCCTCCTCGGCCTCCCCGGCTCCCCGCCCGGCCGCCTCGGTCCGGGTCGCCGACTCCGTACTCGGCCGGATCCTCGTCGACGGCGCGGGCCGTACCCTCTACGCCTCCACCACCCGCTGCTCGGCCGACTGCGTCACCCGCTGGCCGGCCCTGACCTCCACCGGCCCCCTGACCGCCGGCCCCGGCACCCGCCCCGCCCTGCTGACCCGCACCGAGCACACCCCCGGCACGGAACAGGCCGTCTACGGCGACCGGCCCCTCTACTACTACGTGGGCGACACCCTCCCCGGCGACACCAACGGCCAGGGCCTCGACGGCGAATGGTTCGCCCTCGCCCCCGACGCCACCCTCATCCGCACCCCCGCCTGACCCCCACCCCACCCCAGACCCGCGGCGGCCGGAACTGTCCCCCCGCCCGCCGCGGCCCACCCATTCCCGGTGACCCAACGCCGAACGTCCCCCGCCGGCGGGGGGTTACCGGGAATGCGGTACGCCGCCGGCCCTCAGCCTGGGTGGTGCTCTAGCCCCTCTCGGGTCGGGGCGCGCGCCGGGGTGTGCTTGATCTTGAAGGAATCGAAAACCTGTCCTAGCGTCTCGTCATGGACATGCGCGATCTTCTGCTGCGAGTGGCAGCCACATACCAGCAATCCGCCGGGACCAAGGCGCATGTACCGGGTCAGCGGCTGCTCAGGCGAATCGAGAAGCATGCGGGACTCTCGCTGCCGCAGGGATACGTTGCGAAGGGGCGAGGAGGGCAAGGCTCCGCCGCTTCGACTCCATGGGTTGGGGTGTTCCATCAGGACATCACGCAGGACCCGAAGGAAGGCTTGTACCTTGCCTACATTTTCAGTGCGGACCTTGCGTCGGTCACCCTCACTCTCCAGCAGGGCGTCTCACGGCTAGAGGACCGCCTGGGTGAGGGCGAAGCGCTGCGGCAGCATCTTGAGCGCACGGCAGACCAGCTGCGTCAGAAGCTTCCGGCGGCCTTGATGCAGGGGTGGGCAGACCGCCCTCACTTTGGCTCTACTGCCGTGAAACCGCGGGCCTATCAGGCCGCGAGCCTAGCCTCCCGCCGCTATGAGATAGCCCAGCTGCCGAGCGAGGCGGTGTTGCAGGTAGATCTTGAGCATGCCATGCACCTCCTTCAGGCGGCAGCGGCTGCTCAGCTAGCGCAACTCTCTTGGCATGACGAAGAGAGCAGTCTGCTCGACGTTAGCTATGAGGGAGGTGGCCACGGGATGGTAGACCCTTTGAGCGCCTTCCACCCGAAGGATAGTCGCGCCTATGTCGCTCACATTGCAGCTAAACAGCAAATCAAGAATCGTCATCACGAGCGCCTGATTGCTGAATTTGGGCCGTACATAGCCAGTCGTGGATATAAGCCGAGCACCGTGCGAGTCCACCCCAAGGACCTGGTCCTGCATCTGGCAGGGGAGAAGCCAGATGCAGGACCAGAGTGGTTGGTTGAGGCGAAGGTTGTACGGTCAGATAACTCAACTGCCGCGGTACGTGAGGCAGTGGGCCAACTGAAGGAGTACAGCTACTTCCTCTACCGAGAGCGCGGCAAGCCGGAGCCTCACCTCTTGGCTCTCTTTACCGCAAATATCGGCGTCTATGCCACCTACCTTGAAGATCAAGGAATAGCGGCTATCTGGCAAACGGAGAACGGCTGGCGCGGGACGCCGCTTGCCGTTGCATGGAGCATGGTGGGCTGATGGTCTGCTAGCTGGCGATCCGTGAGTAGGAGCAAACATCCGCGGGGATTTCCTGCTGAAGTTCCCAGGTGATGGCCATGGGCTTACTTCCCTCATGGGTGACATAGCGGGCAGGCCCCAGTAGCAACCATGGCTGCGGGCCGCCAATATCGGTCTTTCGATAGCGGCGGACAAAAAGAAGAACATGGGACCCGAGAGCCTGGTGCTCGCGGTATCGCACCCCTGTCTGTGATGTCTCTGAGGTTTGATTCTGTGACTCCCAGTGGAACTGGAATTCACTCAAGGCGTAGTCGCGGTACCGAGTCTGCGGCGAGAAATCTTTCTCGTCCTTCTCCAGAGTGATCAACAGTGCGTCCGTCTGGATATTTGAGCACCAGCGCACGCCTTCGCGGAAGTGTCCTGGCATCAGTCCGCCGATGGTGGACTGCCCCAATGCCGGCAAGATCTCTTCGCGACTGTAGGAGGCATGGACGGTGAGCGGAAGAGTCGAGAGCGCATCAGGCAATGAAACAGGGACATGCTCGATATTGCTCCGAGCGTACTCCAGTACCTGGCAGATCTCATCGCGAAACGCCTGCTGTGGGCGGAGCCGATCGAGGGCTTCTTGATAGGTGGCGAATCCGCCAAGGGGCCAGAGCGAGAAGATAAGCATGCGGGCATACGCTTGATTCAGCTCGCTGAGTGCTTCATAGTCCGGTGCGTCGTCTGCGAGGATGCCCTGATAGGCGTCGATGCGCTGAGGGTCATCAACGTGAAGGAAGGCAGGGGCTCTCTTGAGAAGGCTGGATTCGCCTTCCGGGATAGGAGTCGCCAGTAGCTTGCTCCGGCGCAGCAATCCTGTCCAGGAGTTTCCGTTTCCACGATATACCTCTTTGAGCTGCCTCTGGCTCTCTGCTAGATAATTCGCCAGCCTGGGTTCGCCGTAGTGGGCTACTTCCCGTGCGAGCTGTGTGACGTTTACATTGATCTGGCTGCGGATATTCTCGATGATCCGCTCCTTGGCTTTAGGTTCAAGGATGATCTGACAGCCAGAAGGGAGCTGGGGGAAGTCTTTCTCAATCCTGTCGAGGAGTCGATTGCGTGTAAGGTTTGTTAGGGCGCGATACTGCTCCTCGAAACGGAACTCTTTTCGGTGCTGGCCAATGAAGTCCAAGACGGTGAGCACCGACTTACCTTCGCTTCGCCGGAGCCCACGCCCTAGTTGCTGAAGGAAGACCGTGGCGCTGGATGTCGGTCGGAGCAGCAGCAGGGTGTCGACATCGGGTATGTCCAGACCTTCATTGAAGAGATCGACAGAGAAGATTACCTGGAGCTCACCTGCTTTGAGTGCATTCAATGCTGCCTTGCGGTCTTCCTTGGGTGTTTCCCCGGAGAGAGCTTGAGCATGGAGACCGGCTTGGCGGAAGGAGTCTGCCATGTAATGGGCATGTTGAACGGAGACGCAGAAGCCCAGAGCGCGCATGGATCCGGGGTCGGTTACCTTGTCCTTGACTGCTTTTATGATGAGTCGAGCACGAGCCTTATTTCCGGTGAACAAATTATCCAGCTCTGCTGGTTCGTAGCTGCCCCGTTTCCAAGTGATCGAGCTCATGTCGGTGCTGTCGGTGACGCCAAAATAGTGGAAAGGGCTGAGGAGCTCGTTCTCCAATGCCTCCCACAGCCGCAGTTCAGCGGCAATACGGCCATCGAAGAACGCATCTTGGATGTTTTCGCCATCCATGCGTTCCGGGGTGGCCGTCAGTCCTAGCAGTTCTTGAGGCTTGAAGTGATCTAGGATGTTCCGATAGGTGCGCGAGGTCCCATGGTGAAACTCGTCGATGACAATGACGTCAAATTGATCAGGCGGCAGTTCCTGTAGGCGCTGAGTGTTGAGACTCTGAACGCTAGCAAAGACATGATTCCAGCCTTTGGGGCGAAGCCCACTGTGGAGCTCTTCGCCGAAATTTGCGTCGATGAGCACATCTTGGTAGGTCCTCAGCGACTGGCTCAGGATCTCTTGCCGATGGGCGACGAAGAGCAGGGTGAGATCGCGGCCGTGCTTCTGGCGCAATGCTTTGTAGTCAAGAGCGGCCATGACCGTCTTGCCCGTGCCGGTTGCGGCCACCAGAAGGTTCTGATGGCGATGGTGCACCGTGCGTTCCACCTCAAGGCGCTCCAGCATGTCCCGCTGATGAGGGTAGGCCCGAACCTCAAGCCCCGACAGGGCCACACCGCGCTCCCGTGATGGGCCACTGCCTCGACCGGCGACGTAGAGCGCCTCGGTGAGACGATCGCCATCCCGATCGGGGTCGTATGGCTCAAACGCTGCATCGCTCCAGTAGGAGTCGAACGTAGCCTCGAACTTGCGGAGCACGTCGGGGGTGGCCACGGAGGAGAGACGGACATTCCACTCCAGTCCGTCCAGGAGCGCTGCCTTGGACAGATTGGAGCTTCCGACGTAAGCGGTGTCATAGCCGCTCTCGCGGCGGAAAAGCCATGCCTTGGCATGGAGCCTGGTGGAGCGAAGCTCATAGTTGATGCGTACCTGGGCCCCGAACCGTCGAACCAGTGCGTCCAATGCACGCCGTTCGGTAGCCCCGATATAGGTCGTAGTAATGACGCGAATCGGGATACCGCGGGCGTGTGCCGACGCAAGGGCCTGCTCTAGTACACGGATGCCATGCCACTTGACGAAGGCACAGAGGAGATCGACTCGGTCAGCAGTCGCGAGCTCGGTGCGGAGCTCAAAGCCAAGGCTGGGGTCTTCGGGTGAGTTGGTGATGAGCGCGGTCTCCGAGAGCGGGGTAGCAGGCCGCAAGGAGTAGACGCCCGGCTCCTCCTGCTGAGCGATCGAGAGAAGCTGGCGAGGCCCCTCGGCGATGAGATCAACCCATTCCTGGGCTCCTTGGAGGGTGCTGATGGACTCCAAGATGTGGTTCGCCGCGTGGACCCGCTCAGCCACGGGAAGCCGCTCCAACACCTGCTTGGCCGTCTGGGCGACATGGCGTGCGATGACCTGAGCCGACGACTCAGGCCCCACATCGCCATCAATCGCGCGCCAACCCTCCCGCGAGTTGAGGACCTTGAGCTGGTTCTCCAGCCGGAGTGTGATCAGCTGCTCGTAAAGTCCAGCTACCGGCTGAGAACCCTGAGCGGAGTCTGCCATCGCGCACCTCTCCCCGTTTCGACCTCTCAGTGATATCAGGAGCTGCTGACAGCCTGATCGGGGGTGGTCGAGCTGTGATCAGAAGCTGTCCCCGCCGTGGCAGTCCCGGTACGCCCTCTCCGAACCGCACCAGCAGGGGCCGTTGCGGGGAGGGGGCCAAGGGGTGGCGCGGCCGCGGGCGGCCAGGGTGGTGGTGAATTGGGGGAGGAGGTCGGCGAGGGCGGGGGAGGACTGTTCGGAGGCGGCGAAGGCCTCGTAGGCGGGGACGGTCGCGGTGACGATGCCGAGGTTGGCGGTGCCGGTGGAGGCCAGGTCGCGCAGGGAGGCCTCGATGTCGGTGAGGTGGGCCGCGTGGGTCGGGTACTCCGCCTCGAGTTCGGGGTACGCGGCCAGGAGTTCGGTCAGCTCGGGCGCGGGCCAGTGGAGGACCGCGACCGGGAAGGGGCGGGAGAGCGCCGAGCGGTATGAGCCCAGTTCGGAGCGGAGGCGGGCGATCTCGGCGCGGAGTTCGGCGGGGTTGTCCGAGCCCAGGGCCCACAGGCGGTTGGGGTCGTGGAGTTCGTCCAGGGGGATGTCCGACTGGCCGCCGTGGACCTTGTCGGCGCGGAGGTCCCAGCCGTCGTGCGGGTGGCCGAGGAGTCGGCGGACCCGGTGGCGGCCGGTGAGGAGGGTCTGGGTCTCGTACGGGACCTCGTCCTCGCCCGACGGCAGCAGCAGGGTCACCGCCTCGGTGAAGCACGCGTGGGAGGCGTCCAGCTCGTCATGGGCCTCCAGGGTCTCCGCGACGATCTCCCAGGGCGCCGGGTCCGCCGGGCCCGCCGCGCGGATGCCGGCGATCAGGGCGCGGGCCTCGGCCTCATGGCCGTACTCCCAGAGATTGGCCGCCTGGAGGGCCTTCACCAGATGCGGACGGTCGGGGCCGGAGGTCAGCAGCCGGTCGTAGAGGGTGGAGGCGCGTTCGCGGTCCCCGGCCAGTTCCAGGTGGGCCGCGGCCTGGAGCAGCAGGGGCTCCGAGTCCTCCGGGTACTGCGTCGCGGTGCGCAGCAGACGCTCGGCTTCGGCGATGTGATCGGGAGGGGTGTCGGGGCGCATGGGGGACACCGTACTGCGGTGACGGCACCGGATGATCGGCCACCGGGGTCGGGGGAACAGGGCGGGAGCGTGCTCCGCCCCACCGCGCCGGGCCGACCGATCAAGCGTCCATCAAGGGCTCGTCAAGGACGCGTCAAGGGGCCATCAAGGGGGTGTCGACGGCATGCGGGGAAGGAGGGGGTGGTCACGGGGATGCGGATGCACAAGGCGTCGGGGGCGGGGCATCGGGTATAACGGAGGGGATCCGGCCCGGCAGGTGCCGAAGGCCGGTACAAAGGCCAGTACACAAAGGCCAGTACACAAAGGTCAGTACGAAGGCCGGCACAAAGGCCGGCACACAAAGGTCGGTACGAAGGCCGGCGCAAAGGCCGGTACAGGGGAAGAGGGGGAGGGGACATGGAGCTCAAGCGGCTCGCCGACGTGCCCCGCCCCGCCGGGACGAGCCGGTCCGCCGCCGCGTGGTGGCCGGCCGAGCTGAAGCGGTTCGCCGCCGCCCTCCGTCCCGCCGTCCTCGCCCTGCTCATCGCCGTCGACCTGCTGCTCTTCGACGGCAGCACTCTCTCCGCCGCCGTCGCGCTGACCGCGACCGCCACCTCCGCCGTCGCCTCCGCGCTGATCTTCTGCGCGGTCATCGCCGCCCGGTGCACCCCCGTGGTGCCGCGCGGCCGGGTCCGTACCGCCATCCGCGACCGGGAACGGCGCACCGCCTTCCTGCCGCAGCGCGATCCCGACGCCGCGGGCCGCAGTCGCCCCAGGGCACCCGGGTACGCCCTTCCGACGGCCGCGTAGGAGCGCGAACCGCCGGGAGCCCCGCTCCCACCAACGCTCCACGTGGGCAACGTCATGCCGCCTCTCCCTTTCAGGCACGACGACCCCTCGGAGGGTTCACCCGCCATGTCCGTTTTCGCCACCCTTGTGGAACGGCTCGCCGAGCTGCTCCAGCCGCTCTTCCTCGGCTCCGCCACCGCCGCCGCCATCATCGTCTTCACGGCGCTGGTACGGCTCGCCGTCCATCCCCTCTCCCGCGCCGCCGCCCGCGGGCAGAAGGCGAGCGCCGCCCTCGCGCCCCGCGTGGCCGAGCTGCGCCGCAAGCACGCCAAGAACCCCGAGCGGCTCCAGCGGGCGACGATGGAGCTGTACGCCAAGGAGAAGACCTCGCCGCTCGCCGGCTGCCTCCCGAGCCTGCTCCAGCTGCCCGCCTTCTTTGTGCTGTACCACCTCTTCTCCAGCTCCCGGATCGGCGGCGAGCCCAATGAGCTGCTGACCCACACCCTGCTCGCCGCGCCGCTCGGCGAGCGCTGGACCGACGCGCTCGGCCGGGGCGAGATCGCCGACGGCGCGGGCGCGGTCTATCTGGTGCTCTTCGCGATCGTCACCGCGGTCGCCGTCGTCAACTACCGTCGCGCCCGGCGGCAGTCCGCGGCCGGTCCGCAGCTCCCCGACGCCCCTCCCGGCACGGCCGCGCTGATGCGGTTCATGCCGCTGCTCTCGTTCGCCACCCTGGTGACGGTCGCGGTCGTCCCGCTCGCCGCCGCGCTGTACATCGTCACCAGCACCACCTGGGCATCGGTGGAACGGGCCTTCCTCTACCGGGACATGCCCGCCGCCGGTGCCCTGGCGAACCCGCTCTGAGGACAGAGGACAGAGGACAGCGGCGGAGAGCGGAGACGGTAGGGGAGCGGAGACGGTACGGGAAACCGGCCCGCTCTTGCGCGGTCATCGGATCTCTTGGAACGATCGGCCGGGCGATCCACCGGCCGATCGGCCGGACTCCCCGATCGTCGAGACGGGCCCGAAGGAGGCGGACATGAAGCTCATGCGTGTCGGTGCGGCGGGCGAGGAGCGCCCGGCCCTGCTCGACCGGGACGGTACGCGATGGCGCGACCTCTCCGGTCTGGTCACCGACATCGACGGCGCACTGCTCGCCGACCCCGCCGCCCTGGACCGTATCCGCGCCGCCGAATCCGCGGGTGACCTGCCCGTACTCCCCTCCGAAGGGGTACGGGTCGGTCCGCCGCTGGCCCGGGTCGGCAAGGTCGTCTGCATCGGCCTCAACTACCACGACCACGCCGTCGAGACCGGCGCCGAACTCCCCACCGAGCCGGTGATCTTCCTCAAGGCCGCCGATACGGTGGTCGGCCCCTATGACACCGTCCTGGTCCCCCGGGGCAGCGAGAAGACCGACTGGGAGGTCGAACTCGCCGTGGTCATCGGAGGTACGGCCCGCTATGTCGGCGACGACGAGGATCCGCTGGCCTATGTCGCCGGCTACGCGATCTCGCACGATGTCTCCGAGCGCGCCTTCCAGATCGAGCGCGGTGGCACCTGGGACAAGGGCAAGAACTGCGAGACCTTCAACCCGCTGGGACCCTGGCTGGTGACCCGGGACGAGGTGCCGGACCCCCAGGCGCTCCGGCTGCGCCTCTGGGTCAACGGTGAGCTGCGCCAGAACGGCACCACCGCCGACCAGATCGCCCCCGTCGCCGAGCTGGTGCGCTATGTGAGCCGGTTCATGACCCTCTACCCCGGGGACGTGATCAACACCGGCACCCCGGCGGGGGTCGCCCTCGGACAGCCCGAGCCCAAGCCCTATCTGCGGGCCGGGGATGTGGTGGAGGTGGAGGTGGACGGGCTGGGACGCCAGCGCCAGCGGTTCCGCGACGCCTGACCGACGCCCTACAGCGACACCGTCACGCCCCGCTCCGCCGACCGCCGTGCCGCCTCCAGCACATCCAGGGCCGCCGCCGCCTCCCCCGCCGTCACCGGCGGCGGTGTCCCCTCCCGCAGCGACCGTGCGACGGCCGTGTAGTACGCCGGATAGTCCCCCGGCACCGTCTCCACCGGGCCCCCGCCCCCGGTGAGCGGTGACTCGCCCGCGCCCAGCCGGCCCCAGTAGGACTCCTCCTCCACCCCCCAGGGCTCGCCCGCCGCCGGCCGCGCCCCCGCGCGCAGCGCCGCCTCCTGGGGGTCGAGCCCGTACTTCACAAAGCCCGCGCTGTCGCCGAGCACCCGGAAGCGCGGTCCCAGCTGGGCGGCGGTGGCGCTCATGAAGAGATGGGAGCGGACACCGCCGGCATGGGTGACGGCGATGAAGGTGTCGTCGTCCGCCTCCGCGCCCGCCCGCCGGACATCCGCCTCCGCGTAGACCCGTACCGCCGGACCGAACAGGGTCAGCGCCTGATCGACCAGATGACTGCCCAGGTCGTAGAGGAGTCCACCGATCTCCTGCGGGTCCCCGGACTCCCGCCAGCCGCCCTTGAGCTGGGGCCGCCACCGTTCGAACCGGGACTCGAACCGCCGGACGGAGCCGAGCGTCCCCTCCGCCAGGATCTTGCGGAGGGTGAGGAAATCACCGTCCCAGCGGCGGTTCTGGAAGACGGAGAGCAACAGTCCGCGCTCGGTGGCGAGGGCGTCGAGCCCCCGGGCCTCGGCGGCGGTCGCCGCGATCGGCTTGTCGACCACGACCGGCAGACCGGCGCGCAGCGCGGCGGTGGCGAGCGGGACATGGGTCCGGTTGGGGGAGGCGAGGACCACCAGGTCGAGACCGTCCCGCCGCTCCCACAGCTCCTCGGGCCGCTCCGCGAACCGCACCCCGGGGAGCTGTGCGCCCGCCCGCTCCCGGCGCTCCGGGTTGGCCGTCACCACGGTGTCCAGCACCAGATCGGGGGAGGCGGCGATCAGCGGGGCGTGGAAGAAGGAGCCCGCCGTGCCGTAGCCGACGAGCCCGACGCGCAGCGCGCGGTCACCCGTACCAGTCATGGGGCCACTCAAGCAACGCTGTTGCCCGGGTGCAAGCAGCCCGGCGAGCGCCGCTGTGACCAGGGGTATCGGGAGGGCCAGGGGGGTAGGGGGACCGCCGGCACCGGGCGCCCCGGGGGTACCGGACACCCCGGGGCGCCAGGAGTGCAGGGAGTACCGGGAGCGCAGGGGGTCACGGAGCACCCCTGGGCGCCGGGGGAGCGCCGGGCCCCGCTCGTGGGAGCGCCGGGCCCCGCTCCCGGGAGGTTACGAGGCCGCTCCCGCGAGCACGGGGCCGATCCCGGCCGCGCGGGCCACCCCCGGCCGCGCCACAACAAGCGCTCCCGCCCTTCCCGCCCTACGCTGATGGGGCGGAGTTGCACGGCTGTTCGGGGCGGTACGGGCGCGCTGCGCACCACCACCGGCCGGGGGCGGGGAAGGCTCGCGGCGACCCGCTCCGTCGGATCACCGCACGATCCCCCACCGGATCACCGCACGATCAGCGAAGGTCACCCACCCATGCGACCGCGCACCCGCACCTCCCTCGCCGCCGGTGTCATCGCGGCGGCCACCGCCGCAGCCCTCCTCCCGCCCCCCGTCGCCGCCGACCCCCACCGCGACATCGTGGGGAACGGCGTCCGCGCCCCCCGCTGTGCCGCGCCCTCCGTCCGGGACTTCCCCATCGACACCCGGATGCGCGGCGGCCCCGAGCTCCACCGCCCCGGCGGCGGATTCGAGCGGTGGACCGTGGAACTCGCCAACCGCACCGACCGTTCCTGCCGCAACATCCACCCCGTCCTGGTCCTCACCGCCCGGGACCCAGGGCTGACCCGGGAGCGGATCAGTCTGGACTTCTATGACACCGCCGCCGCCCGCTGGCGCCCCGCCGAGCTGGAGACCAGCGGCGAGGACGAGGTGGTCGCCGTCCTGGACGCCGACGCCACCAGCGGATTCGCGGTGCCCGGCCATCGGACCGTCGAGGTCGGGGTGCGCCTCGCCCTCGCCCCGGACACCCCGCCCAACGAGGTGACCGTGAACGCCGCCGTCATCCAGCGCCACGGCGACGACGGCGACTGGGTCGGGGAGTCCCCGGACTACCGCTTCACCGTCCTCCCCGCCGGGGCCACCGCCCCCCGCGACGAACTCGCCAGCACCGGAGCCGGGTCGCCGCTGCGGCTGGGGGCCGCCCTGCTGACCGTCCTGCTCGGCGGCTGCGCCCTGGCCCTGGTCTCCCGGCGGCTGCGCACGGGGGGCCGCTGATCACCTTCCGCACCGGAAACCCCCGGCTGACCAGGCGCCCGGTGGAGTGACGCCATTAGGCTGTCGGTGTCGGGGTGACACAGTGCCGTGCCTCCGGCACACCAGAACCCCGCGTCCCGTAGGCCGCAGCACGGCAGGAGTCCCGTTGATGGCAGAACGCAAGCCCGTCGAGTCCTGGCTCACCGATATGGACGGTGTCCTGATCCACGAAGGTGTGCCGATCCCGGGCGCCGACGCGTTCATCACCAAGCTCCGGGAGACCGGCAAGCCGTTCCTGGTCCTGACCAACAACTCCATCTACACCGCGCGGGACCTCCATGCCCGCCTCGCCCGGATGGGCCTGGATGTGCCGGTGGAGAACATCTGGACCTCCGCCCTGGCCACCGCCCGCTTCCTGGACGACCAGCGCCCCGGCGGCACCGCCTATGTCATCGGCGAGGCGGGGCTGACCACCGCCCTCCACGACATCGGCTATGTCCTCACCGACCACGACCCCGACTATGTGGTGCTCGGTGAGACCCGGACCTACAGCTTCGAGGCGCTCACCAAGGCGATCCGGCTGATCAACGGCGGTGCCCGCTTCATCTGCACCAACCCGGACGAGACCGGGCCGTCCACCGAGGGCCCGCTGCCCGCCGCCGGGTCGGTCGCCGCGCTGATCACCAAGGCCACCGGCAAGGACCCGTACTTCGCGGGCAAGCCGAACCCGCTGATGATGCGCACCGGTCTGAACGCCATCGGCGCCCACTCCGAGACCAGCGCGATGATCGGCGACCGGATGGACACGGATGTGCTCGCCGGTCTGGAGGCGGGCATGGAGACCTTCCTGGTGCTGACCGGGGTCACAACGCCCGCGGACATAGACCGCTACCCGTTCCGCCCGTCCAGCATCGTGGACTCGATCGCCGACCTGGTGGACCGGATCTGATCCCGGCACGACACGGCACGGCATGACACAGCACGGCATGACATGACACGGCACCCCGGCGCCCGGAAGGGCCCGGGGGCCGGAACTGCCCGGTGGGCGGTACGGGTGCGGGGCCCGTTAGGTCGTACGGGTGACGCCCCACCACCCGCTTGCGTGCTCCCGTTCCCGTATCCAGGCAGCTCGGACGGGTGAATGGGACGACTGGCGGCGGCTGCGGATGCGAAAACGCGCCACACGCGTGAATCTTGCGGTACCAGGAGGTTCACGATGCGTCCCACTTCCATCGCTCTCCGTGCCGCGGCCGTGGTCGCCGCGCTCGCCATCGGCCCCTCGACCGCCGGGGCCGCCCACGCCCGGGACTCGGTCACCGTCACGACCCACCCCTCCGAGGTGCGGGCCGGGGACGAGGTGGAGATCCGGGTGCAGGGGTGCCGGGGGACCACCGGGACGGCCGTGTCCCCGGTCTTCACGACCGACGCGGAGCTGGGCGGGGGGAGCCGGGGCCGTACCTCGTACGACACGGAACGCTCCGACGGCGGATCCGGCGACTCCCATGACTCGGGCGGCTCCGGCAACGGCCGTGGCTCCGGCAACGACGGCGGCTCCGGCAACGACGGTGACGGGGGCCACGACGGGGGCTCGGGCAACGACGGGGGCTCCGCCGGGCACTCCCTCTCCGGGAGCACCACCGTCCGCTCCCACGCCGCCCCCGGCGGCCACACCGTCACCGTCCGCTGCGACGGCCATGAGCACCGTGCCGCCGGGGCCCTGCGGGTCACCGGCGGCGGAGCGCACCGGGGCGAGCCGTCGCCCGTCGCCCCCGTCCGCGCGGGCGGCGGCGGGGCCGCACCGCTCGCCGCCGGCCAGGAGCAGCGCCACGACGACGAGACCACCGGCGGCCCCAGCACCCCGCACACCGTGATCGGCCTGGTCCTCGCGGGCGTCGCCGCCGTGGCGGTCGCCCTCCGCTCCTCCCGTCGGCGCCGTACCGGCTCGGACTGAGATGTCCGCCGAGGAACGTCCCGGCGACCGGGCCGCCCCGGACCCGGCCCCCGGACACGGGCGGCTGCTCACCGGGGTCCTCTGGGCGGTGCTGCTGCTGGGGCTCTGGCTCTGGGGGCGGGACGCCTCCGGCGACGGCGCCACCGGCCCGGCGCCCACCACCGGCGATGTTGCCGCCGTCGGACGGCCCCCGCGGGTGCCGCTGCCGCCCGCCCATGACCCGGTCGCCCCCGCCCGCCCGCAGCGGGTCGAGGTGCCCTCGCTCGGGATCAGCGCCGCCGTCGTCGCGCGCGGCCTTGACGCGGCGGGTGCGATCGACCCGCCGCCGTACGCCATGGCACAGTCCGTGGGCTGGTACGGGGCGGGTACGCAGCCGGGCGCCCGCGGGGCCTCCCTGCTCGTCGGGCATGTGGACACCGAGACCCGGCCGGCCGTCTTCTACGGGCTGAGCGCCGCCCGCCCCGGTGCGGAGGTCCGGGTGGTCCGCGCGGACGGCTCGGTGGCCCGGTTCGTCGTCGACGACGTCCAGGTCTTCGAACGGGACCGGTTCGACGCGCGGAAGGTGTACGGGCCGCGCCGCGACGGACGGGCCGAGCTGCGGCTGATCACCTGTGGCGGGACCTTCGACCGGGCGAGCGGCAGCTACACCTCGAATGTCGTCGTCTCCGCGTATCTCACGGGGCTCAAGCCCTCCTGACGGACGGCCACCGTGGCGGGCACCGTGCCGGTCACGACCGGGCCCGGCCGGTGGCCCGCTCCCCCCGGAGCCGCCGGCCGGGCCGGTCCTCGACCGCACGGTGCACGGGCCGCGGGAGGAACCCGGCACCGGTACGGGAGGGCCCGTGATGGTTCTGCGGGGACGGCGTGTCCGGGCCGATGCCACCACGGTGACGGCAGGTCCGGGCCGATGCCGCCACTGTAGGGCCGGGAGCCTTCCCGGCCCAGGGCCCGGTGACGCCTTGTCGTGAACTCGTCGCGGCGGTCCGGCTCCCGTCGCGCGCCTCGCCCGCCCCGGACGCCCCGGGTGCCCTGGACGGTGCCGGACGCCCCGGGTGCTCCCGACGCCCCGGGTGCTCCGGACACCCCGGCGGTGCGGGGCGGTGCCGGGCCTCGTGGCCCGCCGACCCCGTGTGCCAGGATGACCAGGACCGATCATCGCCGCGACGGCCGGCCGGCCGGCACGAGGGGGAGCGGATGTACAGGACGCGCACCGGGCGCGCCATGACGGGGGCCGGGGTGGCGGTTCTGCTGCTCTCCGGGTGCTCCTCCGACGAGAAGAAGTCCCAGGAGAAGGGCGTCGGCCAGCAGCCCAAGGCGACCGACCCGTACTGGGTCAACCCGGAGGGCAGTGCGGCCCGCCAGGTCGCCGAGTACCGCGAGAGCGGCGAGGACGACAAGGCCGATCTGATCCACCGGATAGCGAGCCAGCCGTCCGCCGACTGGATCGGCACCGAGGACCCCGAGGGCCAGACCCGGCGGATCACCGAGCGGGCCACCGAGGCCGACCGGGACGCCCTGCTGGTGCTCTACAACATCCCGCACCGCGACTGCGGCCAGTTCTCCAAGGGCGGTGCCGCCGACGCCGGTGCCTATCGCGCCTGGATCGACGGGGTCGCCCAGGGCATCGGCGACCGCCGGGCCACCGTGATCCTGGAGCCGGACGCCGTGCTCCATCTCGTGGACAGCTGCACCCCCAAGGAGTTCCACGAGGAGCGGTACACCCTGATGCGGGAGGCGGTGGAGCGGCTGAAGCGGCAGCCCGGGACCACCGTCTATCTGGACGCGGGCAACGCGGGCTGGTCCCAGCCGGACGTCCTCCACGAGCCGCTGCGCCGGGCCGGGATCGACCGGGCCGACGGCTTCGCGGTCAATGTCTCCAACTTCTACTCGACCGCCGACAGCGCGGAGTTCGGCAAGCGCCTCTCCGCCAAGGTCGGCGGCAAGCCCTTTGTCATCGACACCAGCCGCAACGGCAACGGCCCGTACACCGGGGGCGACCCGAAGGAGAAGTGGTGCAATCCGCCGGGGCGGGCGCTCGGCGAGGTGCCGACGACCGGGACCGGGGACCCGCTGATCGACGCCTATCTGTGGATCAAGCGCCCGGGTGAGTCGGACGGCGACTGCAAGGGCGGCCCCAAGGCGGGCGACTGGTGGCCGGAGTACGCCCTGGAACTCGCCCGTAAAAGCGCCTGACCGCCCGTACGGACAGACCCCGTACGGACAGACGGAGGGGGCGGGACCCGGTGGTCCCGCCCCCTCCGTGTCACCTCAGGCCGGGTGACCGTACCCGCTCACGGGACCTCCACCCACACCGCCTCCGACGGGGTGCCCTCCGCGTCGGTGACAAAGAGCATGTACCGCCCGGACGGGACGAGGGCGCGGTTCTCCGGGACCGTCACGGTGATCCCGTCCGCCGTCTTCTTCATCTCCAGCGCGATGGAGCGCTGGTCCACATCGGTGACATGGGTGACGGCGCTGGGCCGGATCAGCTTGGCGCCGGTGACCGGCTTCCCGCCACCGACCTTGAAGGTCCCGGACCCGCCGCGCTCGATGGTCTTCGGGCCGCCGCTCACCTCGGGCCTGCTGTCCCGGTAGAGATAGGGCGGCTCATAGATCTCGACCCGCTGCTCGAAGACGCCGGGCCGGGTGTTGGCCTTGTCGGAGAAGAGGGAGTCCGAGCCGAAGATCATCACTCGGCCGTCGGGGAGCAGCACCGAGCCGGAGTGGTAGTTCCGTCCCACCCGGGGGTCGGCGACCCGCTGGTACTTCCCGGTCTTCGCGTCGTACGTCCGGGCCTGGAGGACGTTGGAGCCGCCGCGCCCCCGGTAGTCCTCGGAGCCGCCGGTGACCAGCACGGTGTCGTCGGGCAGCAGCGAGGCGCTGGGGTAGCGGGTGCCCTTCTCCAGTGACGCGCCGTCGCGGAAGCGGGGCTTCTTCTCCTTCAGGTCCACCAGCCGGGACTTCTCGCTGGAGTTCTCCGACTCGCCGACCCCGCCGCCGCCGATGACCATGAACCGCTGGTCCTGGGCGGGCGGCAGCATCACCGTGGCGGAGGTCTCCATCTGGTCGGCGTCGCTCAGCCCGGGGATCTTGTCGAACTTGTTGGTCTCCAGATCCCAGACACCGGGGTCACGGCCGACATCGGCGGGCCCGTACCCGGCGTTGGAGCCGGAGTAGAAGAGCTTGCCGTTCTCCATGAGGAAGAGCGCGGGGTAGGTGGGGAAGCGGCGGATCTTCCCGGTGTACTCCCACTTCTTGGTCTCGGGGTCGTAGATCTCGTCCTTGCCGGGGACGATGGCGCCGATCTCGTCCAGGCCGGAGGCGGAGAGGACCCGCCCGTCCTCCAGGGTGGTGAGGGTGGGGTACCAGCGGGCCTCGTTCATGGGGTCGACGGGGATGTACTTCTCCGCCACCGGGTCGAACTCATAGGCGTCCCTGATGCCCTGGAAGTCCTTCTTGTCGAGGGCCAGCTTCTGGGCGATGCCATAGACATTGCGCCGGTCGTCGCCCTTGAGCCCCTGGACGCGGTAGTTGTCCTCGGTGCCGGTCTCGTACTTCTTGCCGCTCCGCTCGGCCTCCACATAGATCCGGCCGAGCCCGGCCTCGGTCCGCAGGAACCGTCCGGTCTTCGGGTCGAAGACCTTCTTCGCCTTCTCCACCAGGACGGGGTCCTTGGAGACAAAGGTCTTGCCGTTCTTTTGGCCGGTGAACTCGGTCCCGGCGGGGATCGTCTTGGGCGCGTCCGGGTCCTCATTGTGGACGATCATCAGGCCGCCGGCCTTGGTGACATCGCCCTCCAGCTTCTCGTACCGCTTGGTACCGCCCGCGACCAGCAGCTTTCCGTCCGGCAGCTGGGTGTGTCCGGCGCAGAACATGTCATTGGGGGTGGGGATCTTCTTGAAGGCGCCGGTCTCCGGGTCCCACAGCACGGACTCGAACTTCTTGGCGTCGAAGTTCTTCTGGTTGTTGCCGGAGCCCGCGATCAGCAGCACCTTGCCGGTGTGCAGCAGGGCGGCGTGGATGCCGTTGACGCGGTACTCGGAGGGGATGTCCAGGAAGGTCCACTTGCCGTTGGCGGCCTTGTACTCCGGCTGGTCGATCTTGTACGCGTGGTACTTGGCGTTGCCGTAGCGCCAGAGCGCCGGTCCGTTCATCCCGGCGATGGCGGCGACGACCACCACTCCGATGGCTATCCGGCGGGCCCGCCTCCTGCGGTGGTTGATCCGGGCCGTGCGCTGGGCCCGGGCGGCCTGCCTGCTCATTTCTTACGTCCCCCCAGGGCGATCTGCATGGTCTGTTCGGGGTCCCGCGCGGCCGGGGAGCCGGGCGGGGCCGGGTCGGAGGTGGCGGTACCGGCGGCGGTGGCCTGGGAAGCGGGCCCCGAGCGCCGCCGGCGCCGTCCCCGCTTCTTCTCCTTCTTCTCCTCGCGCAGCTCGTGCCACCAGATGAGGATCGGCGACGCCGTGATCAGCATCGCCAGCGTGGCCCACGTGATCATGGCTGGGTGATCATGGCCGAGGAAGAAGGACGAGACGAGTGACGCCCCGAAGACCGCGATGAAGAAGAGGTGAATGCGGAACGTCCCGAAGAGGGTGTCCGGGCTGGAGGAGTCGCCCTTGGGGGTCACCACGAACTTGCTCTTGCGCCGCAGGGCGGCGTCCAGCAGCGAACGGGCGTAGATCGGGGCGGAGAGCGCCGACATCATCATGCCCGCGAGACCGCCGGAGCCCTCGGGCTCGTGCGGCGAGACATTGTGGCGGCGGTTCCAGATGTAGAGGCCGATCTGGAGCGCCGAGGCGTTCCCGTACAGCATCATCCAGATCAGCGGGTCGATCTGGACACCCGAGGCGCCCATGCCCAGGAAGAGGGCGCAGCTGAGGGCGGCGAGGATCCAGTTCAGCGCCGACATTGGATAGAAGATGATCATCATGGTGTAGTTGAAGAGCTTGCCGGCGGGGAGGCTGCCGTAGCCCTTCCAGTACTGCTTGAGGATCGTCTCGTAGGTGCCCCGGGACCAGCGCAGCTGCTGGGTGAAGAAGTCGGTCCAGGCCGTGGGGCCCTCACCGACGGCGAGGACGTCCGGGGTGTAGACGGAGCGCCACTTCTTGCCGGTCGCCGGGTTCTTGGCCCGGTGGATCTCGAAGCCGGTCGCCATGTCCTCGGTGATGGAGTCGTAGAGACCGCCGATCTGCTTGAGCGCCGAGATCCGGACGGCGTTGGAGGTGCCGACGAACATGGGGGCGCCGTAGTGGTTCCCGGCCCGCTGGATCAGGGCGTGGAAGAGGAACTGCTGGGACTCGGCGGCCTTGGTGACGAAGGTGTCGTAGTTCCCGTAGACCTGGGGGCCGATGACAAAGCCCACATCGGGGTCGCGGAAGTAGCCGAGCATCCGCTCCAGATAGTTGGGGAGCGGGACATGGTCGGTGTCGACGGAGGCGAAGTAGTCGTAGTCGTCGCCATGGGCCTGGAGCCAGGCGTTGTAGTTGCCGTGCTTGGTCTTGGCGCGGTGCGGGCCCTTCTCGGTGTTCCACTCGGCCACGCCCTTGCGGGAGAAGTGGTGGACGCCGAGCTTGGCGCAGACCTCCTTGACGGCGGGGTCGTTGCCCTCGTCGAGCAGCCAGACATGCATCACCCCGCGGTGGCGGATACGGACCGCCGCCTCCAGGGTCTTGGTGACCATCTCCAGGGGCTCTTTGCCCGGGACGAAGGAGGTGAGGAAGGCGACCCGGGTGCCGGACTCGGGGACCACGGGCACGGGGTCGCGCGCCACCAGGGTGGCATGGGCGTTGGAGAGGACGTTCAGGGTACGGAACAGCTCGATCAGACCGATCGAGACCAGCATGACGACATCGAGGGCGACCAGGGTGTCGTCGTTGAGGTTGGGGTCGCGCTCGGTCCAGTGGGAGGGCTGCATCAGCCAGAGGAAGAGCCCGAGGGAGACCAGCGGGGCCGCGCCGAGGAGCAGTGCCGCGCGGATACGGCGGGTCTCCTGGGATATCAGGGAGCGGTACTGGACCCGGTACGGCGTGTCCGGGTCCGGTTGGGTGAGGGGTCCGGCCAGCCGGCTGTAGTGCTCGTAGTCGTATTTCGGCAGGGTTTTCGCCGGCTGCTGGCGGTTGCCGCCGGGTCTGAGGTGGGCGAGCACTCTGAGCTGGGTCGTCCGGCTGGGGTCGCCGGACTCCCCAGCTGAGCTGGGCGTCATCATGAGTCATCCCCCCAACACGCGGGGTGAGCGCGTGCGGTGTCGAGTTCGGTGCGTCCCGACCGCGAGCCCCCTCGACCCGCTGGCCTGAACTGATAGGTGGCGAACCACTGTCCGCTCTGACGGAGGACAGTCACTCGCCGGTTGCATGATGCCGGGTCCACGATCAGTTCGCGCAAGGGGCCCCCTCCCCTCGCGACAGAACCGGAATTTGGCGTTCCAGCTCCCCTCAACTGCGCTGGGACAAGGCCCCTGGTCATTGAACCGAATTCAGGATAGGGTCCTCGGCCGCTCCGGTGGGGCGGGTGGACGAAGTACCGGAGATCGGTCATGCGTACGATCCGCAGCGATCCTGCGAAAATGCCGAAAGCATGGGGTGGAGTGGCCGGAATCTTTCGCCCGGCGCCACTCGCGGGGGCACCTGCGGGGTGCCGGGGGCTTGGGCGCCGAGGGCTTGGGTGCGGGGGTGTCTGCGGAGCGTCGGGGGCTTGAGCGCTCGGGGGTGCCTGCGCGGTGGAGGCGGCCGGGCACGACGAAGGCCCTCCACCGTGGTGGAGGGCCTTCGTGACGCGTGCGCCGCCAGGGACTCGAACCCCGGACCCGCTGATTAAGAGTCAGCTGCTCTAACCAACTGAGCTAGCGGCGCCTGCTGACAGGCGTAACTCTACCGGACCCCGAGGGGTGGTCCTGACCATTATCCGACCGCGTACGGCCTGTCGGATGGTCGTTTTGTCCCTTAGGTCCCCCAAAATGGGCCCCAAAGACAGCGCGGGGCGCCCGGCGCGGCCCCCGGCGGAGCGGTACGGAGAGGTGCGGAGAGGAGAGCCATGGCGGTGCCGGTCTTCGAGGAGTACGAGCCACCGGCCGACTGCGGCTGTCCGGGGTGTGTCGAGCGCCGCCGGGCGCTGGCGGCCGGGGGGCATCCGGCCGCCCAGGGCTGCCGCCGGGCGCTGGTGCTGGTCACGGCGGCGGGAGTGGTGCTGGGCGGTGCCCCGGCGCAGGCGCTCGACAACGCCGCCACGGCGGCCCCGGAGCGGAGAGGGCAGGAGCGGGCGGGACGGGACCGGGCCGGGCAGGAGCAGGGCGGCAGTGCGGCCCTGCACGGCGGCCCCGCGCTCCCGCCGGCCGTCACCGCCCCTGCCCCCGCCCCCAAGGGCCCCCGGAGCCCCAGGGCCCCCGGCAGCCCCGGCGGCGTCGGCGCCCCGAGCGGGCGGTCGGCCCCCTCCGACACCTCCGTACCCCCCGTACCCGGCCTCCCCCCGATGCCTCCCGTACCCGCCGTCCCGGTGGTCCCGGTCCCCGGCGTCCCCCTCACCCGGGCCGAGATCATCGAACGCGCCCGGACCTGGGTGACCGCCCAGGTCCCCTACAGCACCCAGCGGTACTGGACCGACGGCTACCGCCAGGACTGCTCCGGCTTTGTCTCCATGGCCTGGCACCTCCCCGGCAACGCCTGGACCGGCAGCCTCGACCGCTACGCCGTACGGATCACCCGCGACGAGCTGCGCCCCGGCGACATCCTGCTCTTCCACAACCCGGCCGACCCCACCACCGGCTCCCATGTCACCCTCTTCGGCGGCTGGGCCGACCGTGCCCGTACCCGCTACACCGCCTATGAGCAGGCCAAACCGCATGCCCGGCGGAAGACCACACCCCTGGCGTACTGGAACAACTCCGACCGTTACCTCGCCTACCGCTACCTCGGGGTGCTGGAGGACCGTACGGGCGGCGCGGGCCCGGCGGGGGCCGTGATCTTCCCCGGCCCGTCGCTCTTCGGGCCCGGCGCGGTGAACGAGTACGTCACCCACCTCGGCCGGATGCTGGTCCGCCGTGGGGGAGCGCGCTACTACGCCACCGGCCCCGGGCCGCGCTGGGGCGAGGCGGACCGCCGGGCCACCGCCGCCTTCCAGCGGGCGCAGGGGTGGCGGGGCCGGGAGGCCGACGGGGTCCCCGGCGCCGACACCTGGAAGCTGCTGCTGACCGGCCGGGGCCGGGACATCCCGCCGGGCACCCCGGGTGCTCCGGACGCCCCGGGTGCGCCGGATGCCCCGGCCACCGCTCCTGACGCCGCCGCCCTGCCGGGTGCGCCGGGGGCTTCGGACACCGCCGGGACACCCCTCGCGTACCCCGGGCCCGGTGTCTTCCGGCCCGGATCGGAGAGCCCGCAGGTCACCCGGCTCGGGGAACGGCTGCGCCTGCTCGGCTTCGACCGGTACTACACCTCGGGCCCCGGCCCCCGCTGGGGCGAGGCGGACCGGCGCAATGTCGAGGCCTTCCAGCGGGCCCAGGGATGGCGGGGCGCGGAGGCCGACGGCTATCCCGGCCCGCACACCTGGCGGCTGCTCTTCCCCGGCGAGCCGGGGACCGGGGCGGGCGCCGCCGCGCGGGTGCGGACCCGTACGGCCACCGGACCGGCGGGGGCCCAGGGGACAGGGAACGAACAGCGAAGGCGGACACGGTCATGACGACGACGACATCGGAGCCCGAGGGCGGCGACACGCTCCCCGACGCGCCTCCCGCCCCCCACGGCCCCCCGGGAGCCCCCCGCCACACCCCGGTCATCTCCCAGGAGGCGACCACCGAGATCCCGGTCCATCTGCTCTTCCGCGACCATGACTCCCCGCCGCTGGCGCTCCGCCCGGCTGTGGTCGCCCGCCGCCGGGGCACCGGTGAGCAGCCCCGGATCGCCCGGGACCCGCTGCCGGTGCGCACCGACCGGGTCCCCGTGCCGCAGCGGCCCGGCCCGGCGGCCGACCCCGGTCTCGTCGAGCGCCCGGCCGCCGCGCTCCCCGGCTGGACCGGGATGGTCGCCGCGCTCTGCGCGCTCGCCGGGGTGGGTACGGTCCTGTGGGGCGCGGGCGCGCTCCCGGGGATGATCACCCGGGCCCTCGGGCTGCCCTCCTACCCGTACCAGGGACTCGGTCTCGGTCTGTGGTGCCTCGTGGCGCTGGGGGTGCTCAGCGCGCTCTTCGCCCTCGGCGGCATCGGCCGCGCCCAGGTCGCCCACGCCTGGGTGCTCACCCTCTTCGGCGAGTACCGGGGGAGTGTGCGCCGGCCGGGTCTCTTCTGGGTCAATCCGCTGCTGCTGCGGCGCCGGGTCGATGTCCGGCTGCGGCACTGGCGCAGTGAGCCGATGTCCGCCGTGGACGCGGACGGGACGGCGCTGCGGGTCGTGGTCCTGGTGGTCTGGCGGGTACGGGACACGGCGCGGGCGGTCCTGGGGATCGAGGACCACGAGGACTATCTGAGCGAGCAGGTCGAGGCCGCGCTGAGCCGGGTCCTCTCCCGGCTGCCCGTCGACCCCCCGGACCCGGGCTCGGCGCCCCCCGGGCTCGGCGGGGCCCCGACCCTGCGCGATGCGGAGGCCGTCGGGGGAGCGCTGACCAGGACGCTCGCGGGGGAGTGCGCGGCGGTGGGGGTCGAGGTCTTCTCGGCCCAGCCGGTGACGATCGAGTACGCGCCCGAGGTGGCGGTGGCGATGCGGCGGCGCCGGATCGCGGCGATCGACGCCCGGCACCGGGAGGCCGTGCTGACCTCGGTGGTGGACGCGGTGGACGACACGGTGACCCGGCTGACCGCGCGCGGGCTGGTGGAGCTGGACGACTATGAGCGCAAGGCGCTGGTCAAGGATCTGACGGTGGCGTTCTACTCGGGCCGGGCCACGCTCTCCGAGGACTGAGCGGCGGACTGGGCGACGGACTGGGCGGCGGACGCGCCGGCGGACTGGGCGAAGGGTCCGCCGAGGGGTCGTGCGCGAGGCCGTGCGGGAGGTCGTGCGGGAGGTCGGGCGCCGGGCCGGGATCACCGTGCGATGCCCCGGGGCCCGGCCCTCGCGAGGGCGCCGGGCGGGCCCGGGGCGCTCCTCGGACGGGCCCGTGAGCCGGCCGGCGCGGGTCCGAAACCGCTCCCTTCCGCCACCGCCGGACGGCGCTGGAACCAAAGCGTCACCGAAGCCGCCCGGACCCTGCTCGGGCGGGGCGACCGGGGCTTCCCGGACACAAGCGGAAGCGATGGATCAGAGCCGCCCGAAAGGGCCCGTAGGGGTGCCACCGGCCGTGCGCGGCCATATGGAGGATTGACATCCGCGTAAAGGGGAAGGGCCGTTCGGACCAACGACAGGTTTCAGATTGGTCTGGACATGGTGAACCTCCCTCCCTACATTGGTGCTTGGTCTAGACCTGAAGGGCGCCGCTAGGGGCGCTTCTCGTATCCCCACGGCATTACCCCCACACGTACGTGCAGCACGGCTCACCGGACTCCCCCACGTTTCCCTGGAGCGAAGCATGCGCAACAAACTCACCGCCGCCACCGTCGGCCTGCTCGTCGCCGGCGCGTCCGTCGTCGCCACCGGCAGCGCCAGCAGCCACGGCTACACCGACTCCCCCCTGCCCAGCCGTCAGAAGGTCTGTGCCAATGGCACGCTGAGCGGCTGCGGCAACATCCAGTGGGAGCCCCAGAGCGTCGAGGGCCTCAAGGGCTTCCCGGCCCAGGGCCCCGCCGACGGCACGATCTGCGCCGGCGGCAACGGCCAGTTCTCGCAGCTGGACGACCCGCGTGGCGGCAACTGGCCCGCCACCCAGGTCTCCTCCGGCCAGAACCAGACCTTCACCTGGCGCTTCACCGCCCGTCACCGCACCACCGACTTCAAGTACTACATCACCAAGCAGGGGTGGAACCCCAACCAGAAGCTGACCCGTTCGGCTCTGGAGGCCCAGCCCTTCCTGACCGTCCCGTTCAACGGCCAGCAGCCGCCGGCGACCCTGTCGCACACCGGCAACCTGCCCAGCCGCAGCGGCAAGCACGTGGTCCTCGCCGTCTGGACGGTCCACGACACCCCGAACGCCTTCTACGCCTGCTCGGACGTCAAGTTCTGACCGTTCCGTGCCCGGCAGGGCATTCATGACTGACGCCTCGTCAGTTACCGTGCGGTGCCATGGGAATCGCGGAAGTCTCGACGATCGCGGAACTCGTACAGCGCCAGTGGGGTGATCACCGGGTGGGGCTGAGGGACCGGAGCCGGGTCCTCAGCCACCACCGGGTGGCCTCCGGCGCCGCCGCACGTGCGGCGCTCCTCGTGGATCTGCTGCCACGTGGAGCACCGCCGCATGTCGGGGTGCTGCTCGACAACACCCCCGAGTTCCCCCTGTGGCTCGGCGCGGCGGCCCTGGCCGGGGCCGCCGTCGTAGGGATCAACCCCACTCGGCGCGGCGCCGAGCTGGCCCGGGACATCACCCATACCGAGTGCCGGGTGCTGCTCACCCGGCGCACCCTGCTGCCCCTCCTCGACGGGCTCGACCTGCCGGGGACCCGGGTGCTGGTCACCGACTCCGAGGAGTACGCGGAGCTGCTCGCCCCCTATGCGGGCGCCGAGCCCGGAGCGCACACCCTCGGGCCCGTCGGGCCCCGCACCCGGCTGCTGCTCTGCTTCACCTCCGGCTCCACCGGCGCGCCCAAGGCGGCGATCCGCACCCAGGGCCGGGTGGCGAAAGCGGGCCATGCGCTGCGGGACATGTTCCGCACCGGCCCGGACGACGTCCACTATCTCTGTATGCCGCTGTTCCACGGGAACGCGGTGATCGGCGGCTGGGCGCCCGCGCTCGCGGCCGGGGCCTCGGTGGCCCTGCGGGACCGCTTCTCCGCCTCCGGATTCCTCTCCGACGTACGGGAGTTCGGCGCCACCTACTTCACCTATGTCGGCCGGTCCGTGCAGTATCTGCTGGCCACCGAGGAGCGCCCCGACGACCGCGACCACCGGTTGCGGACGGGTTTCGGCACCGAGGCGGGCGCGGTGGACGCGGCCCGCTTCACCGCCCGTTTCGGCGTGCCGCTGGTGGAGGGGTACGGCTCCTCCGAGGGCGGGGTCTCGCTGCGCCGGACCCCCGGTGCCCCGCCCGGCGCGATCGGGCGCGCGGCACCCGGCGACGATCTCGCCGTGGTCGACCCGGCGACCGGCCGTGAACGGGAGCCCGCCGTGCTCTCCCCCGAGGGCCGGCTGCTCAACGGCGACGCCGCCATCGGGGAGCTGGTGAACCGCTCCCCGAGCCCCTTCGAGGGGTACTGGCACCACCCCGAAGCCGAGGCGGCCCGGACCCGGGACGGCTGGTTCTGGACCGGCGATCTCTTCTTCCGGGACACGGACGGCTATCTCCACTTCGCCGGGCGCGCCGACGACCGGATACGGGTGGACGGCGAGAATCTCGCCACCGCGCTGATCGAGGCGATCCTGGCCCGCTGGGCCGGGGCCGGGGCGGTGGCCGTCTACCCCGTACCGGATCCGGTCTCCGGTGACCAGGTGATGGTGGCGCTGGTACCGGCGGCGGCGGGCCCGGGAGAGGCGGAGGGGCAGGGCTTCGATCCGGTGGGCTTCGCCGGCTTCCTCGCCGCACAGTCCGATCTGGGGGCCAAGGCGGTGCCCCGGTTCGTCCGGATCATGGCCGGGCTGCCCGTCACCGCAACGCACAAGATCCACCGGGCGGAGCTGCGCCGTACCGGTCTCGACTGCGCGGAGCTGTGGTGGCGCCCCGGCGCCGGGCCGGAGTACCGGCCGCTCACCGGGGCGGACCGGGCCGCGCTGGAGGCCCGCTACCGGGAGCACGGCCGGGAGAGCGCCTTCAGGCCTGGGCCCGGGTACGGGGGCGGGGGCGGGGGAAACGCCTTCGGGCGCCCTGGATGACCAGGACGCCCGAAGATCGTCTGTGCGCCGCCAGGGACTCGAACCCCGGACCCGCTGATTAAGAGTCAGCTGCTCTAACCAACTGAGCTAGCGGCGCTTGACGGGATAAATACTACCTGGTCCCCGGGGGTGCTCGTGACCACCCGCCCTGGAGCCCTCCGTATGGGGCCCGAAGCCCGTCAGGACCGGCCCAGGGCCCGGGAAGGGGCCCCCGCGCCCTGCGGAAGGCGGCCCCGGGACCCCTGCGGTACCTAGAGGACCAGCGAGAGCACCACCGGTGCCGCCTTGCGGTTCAGCTTGTCGGCCGCCGCGCGCAGCCGGTGCGCGTGTTCGACCGGCAGCGAGAGCGCCAGACAGCCCACCGCCGCACCCGCCGTCAGCGGCACGGCCGCGCAGACCGTACCCACCGCGTACTCCTGGAGGTCGAGCACCGGGACGGTCGGCGGCTGGCTGTCCAGCTTGGAGAAGAGCAGCTTCTCGCTGGTGATCGTCCGCGAGGTGAAGCGGGTGATCTTGTGGCGGGCCAGATGGTCCCGGCGCCCGTTCGGGTCGAGCTGGGTGAGCAGGCATTTGCCGAGGGCGCTGGCGTGGGCGGCCGAGCGGAAGTCCACGTACTCGTAGACCTTGGGGGCGTGCGGGCCGTCCGCGTACTGGGTGATCCGCACCTCGCCGTCGACATAGCGGCTGAGATAGACGGCGGCGCCCACCGAGTCCCTGATCTCCGCCAGGGTGTCCTGGAGCTTGGTCTCCAGGGCCTGCTGTCTGCTGGCGCCGGAGCCCAGCAGCACCAGGGAGTCACCGATCACATACGCGCCGTCCGACACCCGTTCCACATATCCCTCGCGGAGCAGCATCGCGAGGAGCGGGGCGAGATGCCCGGTCGGCAGTCCGGTCTCCCGGGCGATCTGGGCGTCGGTGACCCCGCCCGGGTGCCGTGAGACCGTCTCCAGCACGCGCAGGACGTACTGCACCGAGTGGAACGGCGCGGTCGGCTCCGGCTTCAGCGCCACGGTCTCCCCCTAGCAGGTCGGTCACCGCACAGCAGCATCCGTATCACGATAGCGGCCAAGGGCGAGCGAATGGGCGACTGTTGACGAGAAGTACCGGCGAGGGAGGGTCCCGGACCGGTCAGCGCACCGCGCTCAGGAACTCCCGGGTACGGTCGTGCTCCGGCGCGCCGAAGATCTTGTCCGGCGGTCCGTACTCGATCACCTTGCCCTCGTCGAACATCATCACGCAGTCGGAGATGTCCCGGGCGAACCCCATCTCGTGGGTGACGCAGACCAGGGTGACATCGGTGGAACGGGCGATGTCCCGCAGCAGGTCCAGCACCCC
Source organism: Streptomyces sp. NPDC000594 (assembly GCF_040299965.1). NCBI lineage: Bacteria > Bacillati > Actinomycetota > Actinomycetes > Kitasatosporales > Streptomycetaceae > Streptomyces > Streptomyces sp. NPDC000594. Next base: position 83,471 of record NZ_JBEPCY010000002.1, read on the forward strand.
GGCGACCAGCTCCGGGTCGAGCGCCGATGTGACCTCGTCGAGCAGCAGCACCTTCGGCCGCATGGCCAGCGCGCGGGCGATGGCCACCCGTTGCTGCTGCCCGCCGGAGAGCTGCCCCGGCCGGGCGTCGGCGCGGTCCCCGAGCCCCACCAGCTCCAGCAGCTCCCGGGCGCGCTCGCGGGCCTCGTCCCGGGAGAGGCCGAGGACATGCACGGGCGCCTCGGTGAGATTTCGCTCCACGCTCATGTGCGGGAAGAGATGGAAGTGCTGGAAGACCATGCCGATGTTCCGGCGCACCGCGCGGATGTGCTTCTCCCCGGCGGGCACCAGTCCGCCGTTCCGCTCCTCATGGGTCAGATAGGAGTCACCGACCCTGATCGTTCCCTCCTCCGGGCGCAGCAGGGTCATCAGCAGCCGCAGGATGGTGGTCTTGCCGGAGCCGGACGGGCCGATCAGCGTCACGTGTTTACGGGGGTGCACGGAGAGGTCGAGCGCGTCCAGGACGGTCTGGTCGCCGAACCTCTTGGTGACCCGGTCGAAGCGGATCAGCTCCCGGGCGCCGCCGGGGGTGCCCGCGCCCTCGCTGCTGTCCGTACCCGGGCTGGTGTCCGTCCCCGGGGTGGTTCCCGGGGCCGGATCGGTGGTCGTGGCGGTATCGGCCGGTCCGGCGGTGTCAGCGGACAAAACGACGCTCCAGTGCTCGCAGAAGAAGGGATGCCGGATAGGAGAGGACGATGAAGGCGACCCCGACGACGGTGAACGCCTCCACGGTCAGGAAGGTCTCGGCCGAGAACTGCCGTGCCGCGCCGAGCATTTCCACCACCCCGATGACAAAGAGCATCGGCGTGTCCTTCAGCATCGCGATGACGTAGTTGCCCAGCGCGGGGGCGACCCGGCGCAGCGCCTGCGGGAGGATCACCCCGAACCAGGTCCTCGGGCGGGAGAGGTTCAGCGCGGTGGCCGCCTCCCACTGCCCGGCGGGTACACCGTCGATCCCGGCGCGATAGACCTCGGCGGTGTACGTGGAGTAGTGCAGTCCGAGGCCGACGATCCCGGTGACCGTCGCCGACAGGGTCAGCCCCCACTCCGGCAGGACGTAGTAGAGGAAGAAGAGCTGGACCAGGAGCGGGGTGTTGCGGATGAACTCCGTCACCGCCGTCACCGGCCAGCGCACCACGGCGGGTCCCGAGCGCTGGGCGACCGCCCAGACCAGGCCGAGGCCGAAGGCGAGCAGCGCCCCCAGCACCAGGGCCTGGAGGGTGACCCACAGACCGTCCCAGAAGCGGGGCATGAAGGCGTCGACCGCCGACCAGTCCCAGGTCATCGGCGCTCACCCCCGACCGTCGCGGGGAGTTTCGCCGCCCGGGGGGTACGGTCGCCGCCGTCCTGGCCGCCGGTGGCCGTGGGGGCGGCCGTGCCGCCCTCGTCCCGGGCCCGCCGCTCCAGCGCCCGCATCCCCCGGGTGAGGGTGAAGGCGAGGACGAAGTAGGCCACCAGGATCACCGTGTAGACCGGCGCGCTCTGCCCGGTGGCGTTGCGGACCAGCGCGGCGCCGAACGCGATATCGGAGACGCCCATGATCGACACCAGTGAGGTGCCCTTGAGCAGCTCGATCAGCAGATTGTTGAACGGGCGGATCATCTCGGGCCATGCCTGCGGCAGCACGATCCGGCGGAGCCGCTGGGCGGGGGTGAAGCCGAGTGCCACCCCCGCCTCCCGCTGTCCCTCCGGTACGGCGGCGACGGCGCCCCGGACCACCTCGGAGCCGTAGGCGCCATAGGTGAGTCCGAGCGACAGCACCGCCGCCCACATCGGCACCAGCTGCCAGCCGAAGCCCAGCGGCAGCACGAAGAAGATCCAGAACATCAGGATCAGGGCCGATGTCCCCCGGAAGACCTCGAAGTAGACCCCGGCGAGAAAGCGGACGATCCACCGGCGATGGGTCCGCGCCAGTCCGGTGGCCAGGGCGACGGCGGCGCCGAGCAGGGTGCTGTAGACGGTGAGCTGGACGGTGATCCACAACCCGTGCAGCAGGAGCTGCCACAACCCCGGGGTGATATCGCTCATGAGCGGCACTTCTCCTCGGCGGTCAGGGTCGTCATCTCGTCCTTCGTGTAGCCGAAGGGCCGCATCAGCTCCAGGAGTTCACCGCTCCGCTTCAACGTGCGCAGCTCCCGGTTGAAGGCGTCGCGCAGCGCGGTCTCGGGGCTGCGGAAGGCGAACGCGCCGGTGTCCACCACCGGCTTCCCGTCGAGGTACGGGGTGACCTCCTCGGTCGCCTCGATCCGCGACGACCCCGAGTTCCGTACGGCGTTGCGCACGGCGACGGCGGTGCTGACGAAGACATCGGCCCGGCCCTGCTCCACGGCGAGCAGCCCGGCGAGCTGATCGGGGAGGGTGCGGAGATTCCGTACCCCGGCCTCCTCGGCGTAGGCGATCTCCGCATAGCCGACGCCGGTGGTCATCCGGGCGCCGGACTCGGCGATGTCCCGGTACGAGCGCAGCTTGCGCGGGTTGCCCTTCGGCACCACGAAGGCGCTGCGCATCTGGTACTCGGGATCGGCGAAGATCACCTGCTCGCAGCGGGCGGGGGTGATGTACATCCCGGCGGCGACCACATCGAACTGGAGCGAGTTCAGCCCCGCGATCAGCGAGCCGAACTCGGTGGGGAAGGGCTCCACCTTCGCCACGCCCAGCTCCCGGAAGATCCGGCGGGCGACGACGGGCGCGGAGCCGGTCATCCGGCCGTCCTTGCCGATATAGCCGAAGGGCTGCTCACCGGCGAGACCGAGGCGTACGGTGCCCTGCGCGCGCAGCCGCTCCAGCAGCCGTCCGCCGTCGCCGTCGTCGGAGGTGTCCACCCTGCTGCACGCGCTGGTGAGCCCCAGGGTCGCCGCCGTGCCGAGGGCGGCGGCCCCGGTCAGCAGGGCGCGCCGGCGGGGGCCGGGGCGGTTCGGCGCCGTTCCTTGCGTGGTTCTCTGCCGTGGTCGAGCCATGGCGCAGCGGCTACCCCGGCGGCCCGGGGGTATGCGGCCCGGTTCCGGCGGCCCGGGTTCCGGTTGCCTGGTTCCGGCGTACGGGCCCTCCCCGGCGGACGGGCCCCCGGTGGACGGGCCTTCCCGACGGCGGTACGGGTGCCGGGAGGCCGGGGGCCGGGCCGCCGGGGGCTCAGACCGTGGCGGGCAGCCCCGGCCGGGGGAGGTCCGCGACCCCCGCCCCGTACAGCGCGTGCGCCGCCCGCAGCACCAGCGCGTCCCGGTGCCGGGCCGCGACCAGCTGCACCCCGATCGGCAGCCCGTCCCGCCCGAGCCCGCACGGCACGGTCGCGGCGGGCTGCTGGGTCAGGTTGAACGGGTAGGTGAAGGGCGTCCAGCCGGCCCAGCGGCGATGCCGGGAGGAGAGCGGCACCTGGGTCCCCGCCTCGAAGGCGGTGATCGGCAGCGTCGGCGTGACCAGCAGGTCGTACGAGGTGTGGAAGCGGCCCATCCGCCGCCCCAGCTCCATCCGGACGTCCACCGCCGCCAGATACTCCACCGCGCTGATCCGCGCCCCGGCCGCCGCCAGCTCCCGCAGCCCCGGGTCCAGCTGACGGCGCTGCGCCGGCCCCAGCGGCTGGATCATCCGGGCCGCCCCCGCCGCCCACAGCACATGGAACGCCTCCACCGGGTCGGCGACATCGGGGTCGGCCTCCTCCACATACGCCCCCAGCGCGGCGAGCGCGGCCACCGCCCCGCGTACCGCCGCCGCCACCGGCGGATCCACCGCGACCTGCCCGCCGAAGGAGGCCGAGTACCCCACCCGCAGCCCGCGCACCCCCTCGCCGAGGCGGTCGCGGACGGTCTCGGCGGGGCCCAGATGCGACCAGTCGCGCCAGTCGGCACCGCTGATCACATCGAGCAGCAGCGCCGCGTCGGCCGCGTCCCGGGTCATCGGGCCGACATGGGAGAGGGTGCCGAAGGGGCTCGGCGGATGGATCGGCACCCGGCCGTAGGTGGGTTTCAGCCCGAAGATCCCGCAGAACGCGGCCGGGATACGGACCGAGCCGCCGCCGTCGGTGCCCAGCGAGAGCGGGCCCGCGCCCAGCGCCACCGCCGCCGCGCTGCCGCCGCTGGAGCCACCGGCCGTCCGGGTGACGTCGTACGGGTTGCGGGTCACCCCGTGCCGGGGCGAGTCGGTCACCCCCTTCCAACCGAACTCCGGGGTCGTCGTCCGGCCCATCAGCACCGCCCCCGCCGCGCGCAGCCGCCCCACCGAGGGGGCGTCCTCCGCCGATACCGTGCCCGCGCCCACGGTCAGCGAGCCGCGCAGGGCGGCGACATCGCGCTGGAGCAGAAGATCCTTCACGGTCGCCGGGACACCGTCGAGGGGCCCGCACGGCGCGCCCCGGGCCCACCGCTCGGCCGAGGCCCGCGCCTGGACCAGGGCGGCTTCGGAGTCGACCCGGACGAACGCGTTGACCAGCGGCTGGATCCGCTCGGCCCGCTCCAGCACCGAGCCCACCGCCTCGACCGGGGAGAACTCCCCCCGGCGATAGCCGTCGAGCAGCTGACAGGCGGTCATATCGGCGAGGGAGTCCGGGGCGGGCGGCGCGGCGGAGGCGGCGGCGACCCGGTCCGCTCCCGGGAGGTCGGTGCGGTCAGCAGTCATACCCGGGAGGTACCCAGAGGGCGGACCGCTCACCTCCGGGCCCCTGACCCTGCCCCCGCACTGCCCCCGTACGCCGGTCGTGCTCCCCGGCCCGGTGTCCGGCATGAGTACGGAGGTGTACGGGGGTGTACGGGGTGCCGGGCCGCGCGGGCGGGGCGGACGGGACGGGCAGGGTGTACGGGGAGCCGGGACGCACGGACGGCGCCAAGGACGCTTGGGCGGGGGCGGTCGGTGGTACCTGATGACCCCGGGGCGCGCACAGCGCCCCGCGTCGACAGAAAGGCCGGACTGGACGATGACCACGGTCGGACTGCTCTACCCCGGACACCTGGCCGAGGACGACTACCCCCGGCTGGAGGTGCTTCTCGACAGCGACATCAGACTGCCCCTGGTCCATACCGATCTCGCCGAGGACACCTATGGCGAGCCGGAGCTGCTCGCCCTGGGCGCCCCCGAGCGGCTCGCGGCGGGCGTGGAGGAGCTGCGGCTGGCGGGTGCCGCGTCGGTGGTCTGGGCCTCGGCGGTCGGCGGGTTCATCCGTGGCCCGGAGGGCGCCCAGCGGCAGATCCGGGAGCTGGCCCGGTCGGCGGGGGTGCCCGCGTCCAGCACCTCCTTCGGCTTCGCCCACGCGGTACGGAGGCTGGGCGCCGCGAAGGTCGGCGTCGCGGCGATCTGGCCGGCGGAGATCATGGCGCGCTGTACGGCGTTCCTGGCCTCGGAGGGGGTGGAGGTGGTGGCGGCGGCCGGCGGCGACGGGTCGGTCCCGGCGGCGCGCGCGGCCGGCTGGGGCCGGGACGAGGTGCTGGAGCTGGCCCGTTCGGCCGACCATCCGGAGGCGGCGGCGGTACTGCTGCCGGACACCGCCCTGCACACCGTCGCCCACCTGGAGGATCTGGAGGCGGAGCTGCGCAAGCCGGTGCTGACCGCCAGCCAGGTCACCGTCTGGGAGGGACTGCGGCTGGCGGACCGCCGGGCCTGGGCCTTCCATCTGGGCCGGCTCTTCGCCAAACCGGGCCTCTGACCGAGCATCCGAGCACCCGAGCACCCGCGCACCGGAGCCCGGGTCCGGGAACAAAACGGAGATGGCCTCCCGTTGGCCCTTGAGTACGGCCGGACACGGCCGGACACGGCTGACACGGCTGACACGGACATGGGCGGACGAGGAGGGCGGCGAAGGTGACGGAGACGGCCCCGGGCGGTGACCGGACAGAGCGGACGGCGGACGGGGACCCGAACCCCGGCGGAACGGCCACCGGCGAAGCCCCCCACGGCATCAGGGGCACCGCCCGGGGCCGCGCCCCCGTCCCCCTCTCCGTCCTCGACCTGGCCACCGTCGGCGAGGGCACCACCGCCCGGGACGCCCTGCTCACCGGGGTACGGATCGCCCGCCTCGCCGAGTCCCGGGGCTTCCACCGCTTCTGGGTCGCCGAGCACCACTCCATGCCCGGTGTCGCCTCCTCCTCGCCCGCCGTGATCCTCGCCCGTCTCACCGCCCACACCCGGACCATCCGGCTCGGCTCCGGCGGAGTGATGCTCCCCAACCACGCCCCCCTGGTCGTCGCCGAACAGTTCGGCACCCTGGAGGCGCTGGCCCCGGGCCGGATCGACCTCGGACTCGGCCGCGCCCCCGGCACCGACGGCGCGACCGCCGCCGCGCTGCGCCGGACCGACCGCCTCCGGGAGGGTGCCGAGGACTTCCCCCGGCAGCTCGCCGAGCTGATCCGCTTCCTCGACGACGACCTCCCCGAAGGCCACCCCCTCGCCCGGGTGCGCGCCGTCCCCGGCCCGGTCCAGGGCGCCGCCTCGCGGCCCCCCGTCTGGCTGCTGGGCTCCTCCGGCTTCAGCGCACGGCTCGCCGGGGCGCTCGGGCTGCCCTTCGCCTACGCCCACCACTTCTCGGCCCGGGGCACCGTGCCCGCGCTCGACCTCTACCGCGAGTCCTTCCGCCCGTCGGCGGTACTGGACACCCCGTACGCCCTGATCGGGGTCTCCGCCCTCGCCGCCGACGACGAGCGGGAGGCCCGGGACCAGGTGCTGACCGGCGCGCTCTCCATGCTCCGGCTGCGCACCGGCCGCCCCGGCCTGATCCCGACCCCCGAGGAGGCGCGGGGATACCCGTACACCGGCGCGGAGCGGGAGTTCATCGACGACTGGCTGGGAAATGTCGTCCAGGGCACCCCGGACGCGGTCCGGGCGGGTCTCGACGGGCTGCGCGCGCGGACCGGGGCGGACGAGTTGATGATCACCAGCAATGTCCACGGTGCGGGGGCGCGGCTCCGTTCGTACGAGCTGATCGCCGACGCCTACGACTTGCCCCGGGAAGAGGCTTCCGCAGTGGTTTATGAGTGAACCGTTCCTATGGCTTGTTCAACATACCCTTAACCGCTCCTTAAGCCGCTTGTCACCACGGTGTACAGGCGGCTTACTTGTGTCCACACCCCCGTGACGAGCGGTTTCTCGCTCCGATTGGTCTAGTCCTTATTTGGTCGGGACCATTGACGGGCGATGGCTGAATCGCTATCTGTTTCCTTGTCAACTCCTGTTCCAGGAGCCCCGTTTCCCCCCACACGGAGGCTGTTCGTGAGCTCCCGCAGACCCCTGATCGCGGCCCTGACGACGGCGGCGATAGCCGCCGGCGGCCTGGCCGGCTTCGCCGCCACCGGTACGGCCAGCGCGACGTCCCCCCAGAACACCGCCGCCGCTGCCCCCACCACCGGCGGAGTGAAGATCGCGTACTACGACCAGTGGAGCGTGTACGGCAACGCCTTCTACCCCAAGCACCTGGACACCCGGGGTATCGCGGGGAAGCTGGACATCATCAACTACTCGTTCGGGAACATCCACCCGACCGATCTCACCTGCTTCCAGGCGAACAAGGCGGCGGGGGACGACAACAACCCCAACGCGGGTGACGGCGCGGGCGACTCCTACGCCGACTACCAGCGGACCTTCAACGCCGCGACCAGCGTCGACGGCGTCGCGGACCGCTGGGACCAGCCGATCGCGGGCGTCTTCAACCAGTTCAAGAAGCTGAAGGTCAAGTACCCCAAGCTGAAGATCAACATCTCGCTGGGCGGCTGGACGTTCTCCAAGTACTTCCATGACGCGGCCAAGACCGACGCCAGCCGCAAGAAGCTCGTCGCCTCCTGTATCAAGCAGTACCTCAAGGGCGACCTGCCCGTCGCCGACGGCTACGGCGGTGTCGGCTCGGCGGCCGGGATCTTCGACGGCATCGACATCGACTGGGAGTACCCCGGCTCCAGCGGCGGTCACCTCGGCAACCATGTCGGCCCCGAGGACAAGGCCAACTTCACCCTGCTGCTGGCCGAGTTCCGCAAGCAGCTCGATGAGTACGGCGCGGCCAACGGCGGCAAGAAGTACCTGCTGACCGCCGCCATGCCGGCCGGCCAGGACAAGATCAAGTACATCGAGACGGACAAGGTGGGCGCGTACCTCGACTACGCGAACATCATGACCTACGACATGCACGGCTCCTGGCGGACCAACGGCCCGACGTACCACCAGTCGCCGCTGTACTCCCCGGCCTCCGACCCGACCGACCCGATCGCGCCGGGCACCGAGAAGTACTCCATCGACAACGCCGTCAAGGCGTGGCTCGACGGCAGCCCGGCCTACGGCATCGCGGGCGGCTTCCCGGCGAAGAAGCTCACCCTCGGGTACGAGATGTACTACCGGGGCTGGAAGAGCGTCCCGGCCGGTGCCAAGAACGGTCTGGGCCAGTCGGCGAACGGTGGCAGCGCCGCGCGTCCGCTGAGCCAGCAGGCGGGCATCGCCAACTACAAGGAACTGCCCGGGATCGTCGACAACCCGGCGACCACCTTCTGGGACGACGAGGCCAAGGCCGCGTACTTCTACAAGGACGGCGAGTTCTTCACCGGCCTCGACAAGCGGGCGATCAAGGCCCGTGCCGACTACGCCCACCAGCGCGGTCTCGGCGGCGCGATGCTCTACTCGCTGATCGGTCTGGACGAGCAGACCACGCTGCTCAACGACATCGTCGCGGCGGTCGGCCCCTCCCCGGTGGACCCGAACCCCAACCCGACGACGCCGAACCCCACGCCGTCCAACCCGAACCCGTCGCCTTCGCAGCCGGGCCCCGGGTGCACCGCGACGGCCTGGGCGGCGAGCGGTACGTACAACACCAACACGCTGGTCGCTCACAAGGGCCGCGTGTGGAAGGCCGGATGGTGGACGCAGGGCGAAGAGCCCGGGACCACCGGCCAGTGGGGCGTCTGGCGCGACCAGGGCCCCTGCTGAACCCCCCACCCCCACCGCATCGGTCCCCCGCCGCCCGGCCCCACACGGTCGGCGGGGGCCGGTGAAACCCCCCACACCGCCGCCCCCGGCCGGAAGCCACCCCTTCCGCCCGGGGGCGGTATCCATGTGTGCCCCGGAGCGGAGCGTCAGGCCGAGAGGGGGGCGCTGATCAGCTCTCCGATCCGGTCCGGGGGCACCGCGCGGGAGTAGAGCCAGCCCTGGCCCGTGTCACAGCCGATCCGGCGCAGCCGGGCGGCCTGGCCGGAGGTCTCCACGCACTCGGCCGTGACCGTGAGCCCCAGCCGGTGCGCCAGTTGGACCATCGCCTCGACGATCGTCTCGTCCGCCGGGTTCGGATGGGCCTCGTCCTGGAAGCCCCGGACGAAGGACCCGTCCAGCTTCAGTACCGACACCGGCAGCCGGCTCAGATAGGCGAGGTTCGAGTAGCCGGTGCCGAAGTCGTCGATCGCGATCTGCACCCCCATGTCGCTGAGCGCCTGGAGCGCCTGGAGCGGCCGGCCCGCCGAGCCCATCACCGCCGACTCGGTCAGCTCCAGCTGGAGCAGCCGGGGGGCGAGCCCGGTCTCGGCCAGGATCTCCGCCACATCCGCCACCAGGTCGGAGTCCCAGACCTGCCGGACGGCGACATTCACGCTGACGAAGAGCGGTGGCGCACCCGGGTGGTCGCGCTGCCACTGCCGGGCCTGGCGGCAGGCGGTCCGCAGCACCCAGCGGCCCAGCTGGACGATGGAGCCGTCCTCCTCGGCGATCCCGACGAACCGATTCGGCGTGAGGGTGCCGAACTCGGGGTGGTTCCAGCGCACCAGGGCCTCCACGCCCCGGGTCACCCCGTCGGCGAGCCCCACCAGCGGCTGGTACTCCAGGGCGAACTCGCCCCGTTCGACGGCGGGCCGCAGGGTGGAGGCGAGGGCCTGCCGGGTCACCCGGTGGGCGTTGCGCTCCGGGTCGAAGAGGGTCCAGCGGGCCTTGCCGTCCTCCTTGGCCCAGTAGAGCGTGGTGTCGGCCGCCTGCATCAGCCCGGTGGCGGTGGTGCCCGCCGCGGCCCGTTCCACCACCCCGATGGAGGCGGAGACCGAGAGCCGCTGTCCGTCGAGGTCGAAGGGGCGCTGGAGCGCGTCGAGGACGGTCCGGGCGACCTCGGCGACCTGGTCCGTGCCGGTGGACTCCTCCACCAGGACGGCGAACTCGTCGCCGCCGAGCCGGGCCACCAGATGGCCCTCGGCGCCGGTGCACTCGGTGAGCCGTACGGCCACGGCCGCCAGCAGCCGGTCGCCGACCCGGTGGCCGAGGGTGTCGTTGATGGCCTTGAAGCCGTCCAGGTCGAGATAGCAGAGCCCGATCCGGCCGGTGGCGCCGTGGTCGTACGCGGAGGAGTCCAGCGCCGCCGTCAGCCGTTCGAAGAAGAGCGCGCGGTTGGGCAGCCGGGTGACGGTGTCGTGCATCTGGAGGTGGCGCAGCCGGGCCCGCAGTTCGCGGCGTTCGCCGACATCGGTGACCGAGAGGACGACCCCGGGTGCCCCGGGCAGCGGGGCGACGCTCACCTCGGCCCACAGGACGCCGCCGTCCGTGTGCTTGAGCCGCCGGGTGCAGCGGAAGCGGGAGCGCCGTCCGCGCAGCACCTCGCGGTAGGCGTCCCCGGCGCGGCGGTCGGCGGTCAGATCGAGGAGGTCGGCGGCGGGTCTGCGGCGCAGCGCCTCGGGGTCGTCGCCGATCAGGGCGGCGAAGGCGGCGTTGGCGTGGACGATCAGACCCTCGTGGTCGAGAAGTGCCAGGGCGGCGGGTGCCGAGGTGAAGACGGACCGGTAGTCACGCGGCTCGACGGGGGAGCCGTTGTCACGCTCCGCTATCCGCAGCCGGTTCCCGCCGGGGGCCGCGATCTCCGTGGGCCCTGCTCCATCGGTGCTTGCTCTCACCGCTCACTCCCGAGTGCAGTGGTCTCGTACAGGGTCGTACAGCTCGTACAGGCGCGTACAGATGTGGTCGCGAAGGGTCGGGGACTAGGGCAAAGAGGTCGGGAAAGTGTGCCGATCATAGGGGCTGCCCCAGAGGCGTTCCAGCTCCACCACTTGGGTGCGGTCCGTCCGGGGGCACCGGCCGATCGTTTCTGCGCGGGTCTTTGCCGAGGTCGTTTCCGAGATGAACGGTTGTGACATTCCGTGACCCTTCGGAGTGTCGGCGTATCGAGGGACAGGGTCCGATCGGTCACCCGAGTGGGGCACCGGAACGGGGCGTATAACACCAAACCACGACAAAGTGGTTGTGGAGTCGTCCCATCCTGAGCCGGAGGTCCACGTGGCGGGTCAGCAGTCACCCTCGGGAACACCCGGGGGAGTGGACGGCGCGACCCCGGACGACGGCGGACGGGGTACGGGCGGCGACGGATGGGACCCGGACGGCGGTGGACGGGGTACGGACGAGGGTGGTGAGCGGGGTCGGCTCCGCAGGGTCGCGGCGGCCCTCACCTCGCTGACGGCGATGGTCGCCACCTCCCTGGTGGCCGGCCCGGCCGCCGCCGCCACCGCGCTCTCCCCCTGCGCCCTGCCCCGTACCCCCGCCCATCACTCCCTCGGCCTGGACAGCTGGAACTCCGCCTATCCCCGCCCCGTCCGCGCCCTCGACGCGGTGATGGTCTTCCTCTCCTTCCCCGACGCCGAACCCCGCCACGACCCCGGGTTGCTGGCCGCCGACCACTTCCCCGCCACCAGCGGGTTCTTCGAGCGCTCCTCGTACGGACGGTTCTCGCTCCGCCCGCACGCGCTGGGCCACTGGGTGAGCATGCCGAGGGAGTCCACCGCGTACGGGATAAGCCGCGACTGGGACGCCCGGCACCGGGGCGCCTATCTGCGGGACGCCTTCGCCGCCGCCGACCGCGAGGTCGACTTCTCCCGGTACGACATCGTCTATCTGGTCGCAGACCCGGACGCCCCCGGTGTCGACTCCGACGCCACCAAGGTCGTCAACTTCGACCGGCCGCTACGGGTCGACGGCACCGGGATCAAGCGGGTGGTGACCGTCTTCGAACGCCATCCGCCCGACCGCAATGTCCTGGCCCATGAGACCGGGCATGTCTTCGACCTCCCCGACCTCTACCACCGGCCGGTCGACGGCAAGGGCGACTGGGACACCCATGTGGGGGACTGGGACGTCATGGGCAGCCAGTTCGGGATGGCCCCGGACCTCTTCGGCTGGCACAAGTGGAAGCTGGGGTGGCTGGACGCGCGGGCCGTGCGGTGTCTGACCGGCCCGGCGCGGATCACCCTGGAGCCGATCGGGGCGCCCGCGCCCGGGGGCGGGCTCGGCACCCGGCTGGCCGTGGTGCGCACCGGTCCGGGCACCGCGCTCGCCATCGAGGCGCGCGGCTCCGTCGGCAACGACGACGGGCTCTGCACGGAGGGGGTGCTGCTCTACCGGGTCCACGCGGACACCGCGTCGGGCGGTGGGCCCATCGAGGTGGTGGACACCCATCCGGACAGCGAGGCGTGCTGGGACCGCTCGGTCTATCCGGAGCTGGCCGACGCGCCGCTGGGGGTGGGGGAGACCTTCACCCTGCCCGGGGAGCGGGTACGGGTGAGCGTGGCCGACCGTACGGACTCCGGCGCCTGGACCGTCGAGATCGACACGGCCCGCCCGCAGCGCTGAGCCCCGTACCCCCGTCCACGGCCCGTCGGGAGCACCCGGGAGCACCGGAGGGACCCGGAGGCGCGGCGGAGCACCCGGGAGCGCCGGAAACGTCCGTGAGCAGCGAAAAGACCCCCTCGCTGAGCGAGAGGGTCTCTTCCGTCGGTGCGCCGCCAGGGACTCGAACCCCGGACCCGCTGATTAAGAGTCAGCTGCTCTAACCAACTGAGCTAGCGGCGCCTGCTGACATCGAAGACATTAGCATCCTGGTCGCCGGGGAGAAAAATCGATCGCCGCGCCCTGGGGGCGGCCACCGCGCCCCGGGCGGCCCGGACGCAGGCCCACAGCAGCACCTCGGGCCCGGGGAGCCAGGGATGCCGGGCATCGGGCGCGACCAGCCAGCGGTAGCCCGGAGCGCCGCCGTCCCCCGGGGTCACCGGCGGTACGGTGATCGCGTCCCCGGTGCCGTGGCAGAGCGGCGGTGGCACCGAGTCGCCCCACTCCTCCCAGGCGAGCAGGGCGGGCAGCCGGGCGGCGGTCCCGGGGGCGGTGAAGAGCAGCGTCCGGGCCCGGTGGGCGGCGACCGGCCCGGAGCCGGGTCCCTCGTCCCAGAGCCGGTCCAGCATCTGGCGGCCGAAGACCGTGTCCACGCTGACCACATCGAAAACGGAACCGCAGGGCAGTACGGCGGGGGCGGCGGGCTCGGCCTCCCAGTGGGCGCGCAGGGCACGCGGATACGTTCCTGCCGAGGCCAGCCACTCCAGCCCGGCGGGGGTGACCTCGGCGCTCCGGCCGCCCCCGGGGCGCGGGGAGCCGGCCGCCCCGCCGCTGCCCTGACCGCTCTGGCTGCCCTGACCGCGCTGGGTGCCCGGCCCGCGTCGGCCGCGCCGACCGCCCTGATCCGGGGATCCGCCGGGTCCGTACGGGCCGCCCGTCGGGGTGGCCCGGGTGCTCATGGATCGCGGTGCGCTCATGGGTCCAGATGTACCCGGAGTGACCGGACGGCAGCCCAGTGTTGGGGAAAACCGGGACACAGGGCTGCGGAAGCGCGTATCGTGCCCGCCCACTCCGCATATGCCGGAGGCCGACCCGGGCGGACCTGACCCGGGTGGGCCTGACCCGGGTGGCCCGGGCCCGCCGGCTCCGGCACCGGGCCTACTGCGGGACGCCGCCGTCCCGGATCAGCCCCCGCCCGAACTCGATCATCTTCCGGGCGTAGTCCTCGGTCCATCCCGCCCGGTCGGCGATGTCCCGCGCGGTGAGCCGGTCGAACCGCCGGGGATCGGCCAGCTGGGCCGCCGCGAGCGCCTGGAACTCGGAGGCGCGGTCGGCGGCGGCCCGGAAGGCCAGCGTCAGCTCCGTCGACCGGGACAACAGCTCCCGGGGGTCGTCCATCGACTCCAGATCGAAGAAGTGCTCCGGGTCGGAGACCGCCTCCGACGGCTCGAAGAGCAGGGGCGCGGGCCGCATCCTGGGCGCGGGCTGCTGGGGTTCCGCCATGTGCTGCTTCCTCCTCGCACGGGTCCACCGGCTCATCCGGACCGCCCTCCATTCTCCAGGGCCCCGCAAGAGGGCGCGGGACACACCCCGGCCGCCCCTTCCGGGCGCCGGTTCCCGCCCCCTCCGCGCGGGGCGTCGGCTCAGCCCTTCTCGCTCTCCAGATGGGCCACATCGTTCCAGTGGTCCACCGAGGGAGCCCCGTACGCCCAGCCCAGGACCGAGAGCGAGGCCGGGTCCAGCTTCACCCGGGCCGCGAACGACGGCTCGAAGCCCAGCCAGCGCGCGACCAGCACCCGCAGGATGTGGCCGTGCGCGAAGACCAGCACATCCCGGTCGGCCTCACGGGCCCAGCCGACCACCTCGTCCGCCCGCGCGGCGACCTGGGCCAGCTCCTCACCCCCGAGTACCCCGTCCCGCCAGATCAGCCACTCCGGACCCGCCCGGTCCTTGATCTCCGCCGGGGTCAGCCCCTCGTACGCGCCGTAGTCCCACTCCATCAGCGCGTCCCACGGCGTCGCCCGCCCGCCGAACCCCGCCAGCTCGCAGGTCTCGGCCGCGCGGGCCAGCGGACTCGTCCTGACCTCCACATCCGGCAGACCCGACCAGGGGGCCCGCCGCAGGCGCTCGCCCAGCAGCTCGGCCCCGCGCCGCCCCTCCTTCAGCAGCGGGATGTCCGTCCGGCCGGTGTGCCTGCCCGACAGCGACCATTCGGTCTGACCATGCCGGACGAGCAGGATCCGCGGTGCCATATCACGGCCTCCGTAGGTGATAAGTGCAGGTGGTGACCGTTCATCATCGCTCAGCCGACACCCGGGCGACTCACAGGCAACCCATGGGACGATCTCCGCGTCCCACCCTGAGTCGGGACCCTGCCGCGGAGCGGCACGCATAGCACCGTACGGTTGACCGGTGGCCGCCGACCCGAGGAACACCGCGCCACCGGAGAGCAAACAGGGGGAAAAACGCTCGGATGCCTTACCACGCACCCGGTCCTCGGCCCCGCTGGTGGACCGAACTCATACTCATAGCCGTCGTCTATGTCGCCTACTCGGCGGGGCGGCTGCTCGCGCGCGGCGATGTGGACACCGCGGTCGACCACGGACTCGCGATACTCAGGGCCGAAAGGGCCCTCCACCTGGATTTCGAGACCCCGCTCAACGACCTCTTCACCTCGACCCCGGCGATCGGCGTCCCCGCCGACTTCCTCTACGCGTCCCTGCACTATCTCGTCACCCCCCTCGTCCTGGTCTGGCTCTTCCGCAGCCACGCCGTCCGCTACCGCGCCGCCCGCACCTGGCTGATGCTCTCCACCCTGCTGGGCCTGGTGGGATTCACCCTGATGCCGACCTGTCCGCCCCGGCTCCTCGAAGCGCACCACGGCTTCGTGGACACCATGGCGCAGTACAGCTCCTACGGCTGGTGGGGCACCGAGGCGAGCGCCCCGCGCGGCATGGGGGGATTCACCAACCAGTACGCGGCGATGCCGAGCCTCCATGTCGGCTGGGCGATCTGGTGCGGCGTGATCATGTGGCGGTTCGGCCGCGGCCCGCTGATGCGGTCCTGCGCCGTCGCCTATCCGCTGGTCACCGTGATCGTGGTGATGGGCACCGCCAACCACTACTTCCTCGACGCCGTGGCGGGCGCCGCGGTGATGGGGCTCGGACTGCTGCTGACCGCCCCCGCGATGCGGCTGGCCGACCGGGTACGGGCCCGGCTCGCCCCCGCCGCGGCCGTCGCCGTCGCACGGGCCGCCACCGAGGACCGCACCGACCGTACGGGCCGTATGGACCGCACCGAGCGCACCGAGCGCACCGATCGCGCTGACCGTACGGACCGCTCCGGCCAGGACAACTCCGCCGGACGGGCCCCGATTGTCGGTACCGGGTGCCAGACTGCCCCGGGTGAGCGAATCCCTGGGCAGCGGACCACCTCCGCAGGCGCCGACGACACCTCCCCGGCGGCCGACGACACCACTCCGGCAGCGGCTCGCTGAGCTGCGCGGTCCCGCCGTCCGCCCGCGCCCGCTGGACGCCCGGTCGCTGGCCGCGCTCGCGGCCAACCCCGGCTGCTCCCGGCGGGCGCTGCTGGACGGCGCCGGAGTGGACAAGGCGAGACTGGCCCTCGCCCTCGGCTCACCCGCCTCCTTCGGCCAGTCCCAGTTCGCCTTCATGCGGGGGAACGCCTTCGAGGCCCGGGTGAAGTCCGACGGCGGCGCCGAGCTGATGCGGCTGCTCGGTGCCGAGGGAGCCGGGGTCGACCGGCCCGACCTCGCCGCCGCCGGCCCCGAGGGGCGGGCGGCGCGCACCTCGCTCGCCCTGCGGCAGACCACCGCCGCCGGGGGGTGGAGCCTGCTGGACCACCCCATGCTGATGCTGGAGGTCGCGGGCACCCCCGTCTATCTGGAGCCCGACGCGGTCGTCGTCCACCCCGACGGCCACTGGACCGTGGTCGAGATCAAGTCCTTCCCGATGATCGACGGCTCCGCCGACGCCGCCAAGGTCGGCGCCGCCGCCCGGCAGGCCGCCGTCTACGCCCTGGCCCTGGAGCGGGTCGCCGCCCATGTCCCCGGCGCGACCGTCCGCGACCGGGTGCTGCTGGTCTGCCCCAAGGACTTCTCCAACCTCCCCACCGGCTCCTGGGTGGACATCCGCAAACAGCGCGCGGTCACCCTCCGCCAGCTCCGCCGGCTGACCCGGATCGAGGAGATCGCGGCCCTGGTCCCCGAGGGCCGCACCTTCGACCCGGAGTGCCCCGCCGATCAGCTGACCGAGGCCGTTGAGGCCGTCGAGGCCGCCTATGCCCCCGACTGCCTCGCCGCCTGCGAGCTGGCCTTCCACTGCCGCGACCGGGCCCGTGCCGACGGCGGGGTGACCACCCTCGGCCGCTCCGTCCGGGGCGAGCTGGGCGGCCTCACCACCATCGGCGAGGTGCTCGACGCGGCCCGGGGCGCCTCGGGCGACCCGGCCGACCCCGCCGTGGCGACCCTGCGCCGGGCCGCCGCCCTGCGCGCCGAGGCCCTGGGGCGCACCGGCCCCGCAGCACCACCCGGAGCACCCGGGGCGGCTTCCAGGGCACCCGGGGCTTCCGGAGCACCCGGGGTGTCCGCTGTGCCCTCCCCGTCCGCCGCGTCCGTCGTCGCGCCCCCGGGAGCCCCGGTGGCCGACGTCCCCGCCGCCCGGGGACATGACGACCCCGCCGGCGGGCACCAGTACGCGGGGGAGGAGGCCGGAGAATGCCGCTGATGACCACCCTGGCCCGGCTGGAGGCCGTGGAGTCGGGCCGCGCCCAGCCGCTGACCACCGTCCGCCACCGCCACCTCGGCGACCGCCCGCTGGTCCTGGTCCCGCTCACCACCGCCGGAGAGGCGGGCGCCCCCCTCGGCGCGCTCGTCGGCACCGACCGGGACCGGCCCACCCTGCTCACCGTCGCCCAGCCCCGCGACCGCGACCTCCGCTTCGCCTTCCTCGCCGAGCTGGCCGACGCCGTCCTGCCCCATATCGAGGGGTACGCCGACGACATCGAGCCCGTGGAGCGCCTGGAGACCGACCCCGCCACCGGCAGCCGCGCCCGGGTCACCGCCGAGCTGTGCCGGGACGCCCCCCAGCTGATCGTCCCCGGCCGGGCCGCCGTCGACTTCGTCCGCCTCCTCGGGCGCTCCATGCGGTTCCGCCGCACCACCGAGCAGGACCCGGACACCCCGTACCCCGCCCCGCCGTATGTCCCGCTCCTCGGCCGCTGGCTCACCCACTACGGCGAGCGCGCCCGGGTCCCCGGCTCCTCGCTGCTGCTCGCCGCCACCGATCTGCTGAACCGGCACTGGGCCACCGGCCAGTCCTCCGTGGAGGACCAGCACCTGGGCGCGCTGCTCGCCTGGATCGACCCGCCCCCCGGCACCCCGGGCGCGGCGGCGGCACTGCGCGCCGAGACCGGGCGGGACGAGCGGGGGCAGCTGCTCTGCCCGCCCGCCGGGCCCGCCACCGACCCCGCCTTCGACAACCAGATCCTCGCCCCGGCGGTGGAGGCGTACGACCGGGTCCGTCTGAAGCTGGGCGAGGCCCAGGACGGCGTGGCGGCGGACGGCTGGTTCGGCCAGCTCACCGTGGCCGAGCGGGACATCCGGGACGCCCTCCGGACCCAGCTGGAGCCCACCTGGGCGGCGGTCTGGCACGCCCTCGACCTGCTGCGGGAGCTGCCCGAGGGGGCCAGGGCCGAGGACCGCTGGACCCGTGACCGCTGGTCCTTCACCGCCCACCGGGACCGGGTACGGGCCGGGGAGCCGCCCCAGCCCCGCCGGGACGACGCGGTCACCGCCGCCCGCAAACTGGCCACCCGGGAGACCGCCCAGGCCCAGCTGGAGGCCCAGGAGGCGCTGGACGACCCCCTGGTGCTCGCGGGCCGCCGGCTCGCCGGGGAGGCGTTCACCGCCGAGGTCACCGAGGTGGTGATGGCCTGGTCCGAGTCGAAGCGGCCCGCGCCGCGCCCGCTGGTGAGCCTGCGCACCGACGACACCCCGCACCTCGCCGAGCGGCTGAAGGTCTACCGCGATCTGGACGGCAAACCCCAGGCGGCGGAGCTGGTGCGCCGGGAGGCCGACGGGGTGCTGGTCCTGCGGATCCTGGACCGGATGGGCCGGTCGAAGGAGCCGGCCCCGGGCACCGTCCCCGAGAAGGGCGACCGGATCGCCTGGACCCTGTTCGAACACGCCCCCCGGGGCGGGCCGAAGCTGCCGGAGCCGGAGGAGACACCGTGGACCCACGGCGGCCCGCCCGGCGCCGACGCGGAGGCCCCCGACCCGGTGACCCCGGAGGATCTGCTGTGACCGCGACCGCTTTCGACCCCGCCGCCGCGGCGAAGGAGGCCACCGACGCCATCCTCGCGGCCACCCTGGACGGGGACCACCGGGGTGTGGTGGTGGACTCCCCGCCCGGCGCGGGCAAGTCCACGCTGGTGGTCCGCGCCGCCCGGGAGCTGGCCGCGGGCGGCCGGCGGCTGATGATCATCGCGCAGACCAACGCCCAGGTGGACGATCTGGTGCTCCGGCTCGCCCGCGCGGAGCCCGAGCTGCCGGTGGGGCGGCTGCACAGCAGCGACCCCGACCCGTACGACCGGGCGCTGGACGCGCTGCCCCAGGTACGGACCTCCGCGAAGGCGGCCGAGTTGGCGCCGCTGGATGTGGTGGTCTCCACCGCGGCGAAGTGGGCGCATGTCCAGGGGGTCGAGCCCTGGCGGCACGCGATCGTGGACGAGGCGTACCAGATGCGTTCGGACGCGCTCCTCGCGGTGGCGGGTCTCTTCGAGCGGGCGCTGTTCGTGGGCGACCCGGGTCAGCTGGACCCGTTCTCCATCGTGGGCGCGGAGCAGTGGGCGGGGCTCTCCTACGATCCGGCCAGCAGCGCGGTCTCCACCCTGCTGGCCCACAATCCGGAACTGCCCCAGCTGCGGCTGCCGGTCTCCTGGCGGCTGCCCGCCTCCGCTGCGGGCCTGGTCTCCGACGCCTTCTACCCGTACGCGCCCTTCCGCAGCGGCACCGGCCCGGCGGACCGGAAGCTGACCTTCGGGGTGGCATCGGACGGCTCCGCCCCCGACCGGGTGCTCGATGAGGCCGCCGAGTCGGGGTGGGGCCTGCTCGAACTGCCCGCCCGGCACACCCCGCGCACCGACCCGGAGGCGGTGCGCGCCGTGGCCCTGGTCGTCCGCCGCCTCCTCGACCGGGGGGCCGCCGCGACCGCGACCGCCGACACGGCGCCCACCCCGGTCACCGCCGACCGGGTCGCCGTCGGCACCGCCCACCGCGACCAGGCCGCCGCGGTCCGCGCGGCCCTCGCGGAGACCGGGGTCACCGGGGTGACCGTGGACACCGCCAACCGCCTCCAGGGCCGCGAGTTCGATGTCACCGTCGTCCTCCACCCCCTCTCGGGCCGCCCCGACGCCACCGCCTTCCATCTGGAGACCGGCCGCCTCTGCGTGCTGACCTCCCGCCACCGCAACGCCTGCGTCGTCGTCTGCCGCGCGGGCGTCGCCGACCTCCTCGACGACCACCCCTCCACCGAACCGGTCCAGCTCGGCGTCACCGTCAAGTTCCCCGACGGCTGGGAGGCGATGATGTCCACCTGGGACCGCTGGTCCGGCCACCGGGTCCCGTACACCCCCTGACCCCCCACCGGGGCCGCACCCCGGCACCCACCCGGGCACATGCGGGTCACCGCACGTCGCACCGCGTGGCCCGTCGCAACCGCCCGCTGTTACCGGGCCGCCGTCGTCCGTGCGGGGTCGGGGGCACCGGGGTGAGCGCCTCCGGGTCCGGGCGGGTCCATGGCTCGCCGAGCACGACTCCGCGGGCCGGTGTCGTCGCCGGCCGAGCGTGCCCAGCGGTCCGGCGATCGGCGCCTTCCGGGTTCCCCCGGTGGAGCGGTGCCGCCGCGATCGTGACGGCCGCCGCAGCGCCTGTACGGGTCGCCGCGCGCGGGGTGGCCGGTCGCGGCCGCCCGCCATGACCGGGCCGGGGGGTGTACCCGGCCCACGCTCCGGGACGGTGGCATCGGGGGCGGTCGGGTGGCCGTGGACCCCTCCGGGGCACGGGCAGGCGTCAGGTCCCGCCGAAGGCGGTGCGGCGGGTCAGGAGGGCGGCGACCTCGGGGACGCGTCGGTGCGGGCGGAGGGCCGTCGCCGTCGAGGCGAGGAGCGCGTCCACCCGGGCCGACCGGACCCCGCCCTCCACCAGATCGAGCACCCGGTGCGCCGCCGCCGCCGACTCGTCCGGGGCCGCGCAGCGGGTCAGTGTCAGCGCCTGATCGGCCCCGTACATCGCGAGATTGCGGGCGAAGTGGGGATTCTGGAGCCGTACGGCCGTCCGCAGATGCCCGGCCGCCCGGTGCCACTCCCCGAGCATGGCCAGACACCGCGCCTGGAGCGCCTCCAGCTCGGGGCGGCCGAAGAAGGACATCCACTCCGGGCACGCCTCCGTACCGCCCCGCTCGAAGTGGTGATGGGCCCGGCTCAGCGCCCGCTCGCAGCCGCCCCGGTCACCGAGGCCCGCCCGGCCGCCCGCCTCGCGCAGCGCCAGCAGCGCCGGCAGCAGCGGCCCTTCCGACTCCGGGGCGGCCCGCGCGCCCGCCTCGGCGGCCCGGACCGCCTCCCGGTGCCGGCCCAGGCTCCGGGCGAGCATCGAGATATTGGCGAAGGCGTGCGCCTCCAGGCCCGGATCGCCCGCCGCCCGTGCGATGGCCAGCGCCTCGCCGTAGTGGGAGCGGGCCTCCTCCGGGCGGCCCGAGTCATGCGCCAGCCATCCCACCGACAGCGCCAGCGCCCCGGTCGCCGAGTGCAGCCGCGCCAGGACCGGGGGCCGCGCCGAGATCCCCGAGTCGAGCAGGGCGTACGCCGCCCGCAGCGGCCTGGCCGCCCGCCGGTGCAGCCCCTCGGCGCCGTGCCGGTCGTCCAGCAGCCGGATCCGCCGTACCGCTTCCTCGACCGCCGCCACCTCCGGCTCGCCCGCCCGCCGGCCCGGCTCCGCGCCGCCGAGCAGGACGGAGCCCAGCCCGGGGTGTGCCCCGAGCGAGGCGGCCGCCGCCGTGGCGGGGCCGCTGGTGATGAACTCCCGACGTAACACTTCGCCCTCCTCACCGCCGGTGCCGCCACCGGCCCGGCTCCCGGCCGCCCCGGACGGCGGCGCGCCCCGGCGGCGGCGCCCACCGCCGCGTACCGTCTCCCGCGCCGCGAACCCCAGGTCCGTCAGGGTCAGACCCGGGTACATATGACGGAACACCCGCTCGTAGGCGTAGTTGGGGCAGCGGATCTCACCCGACTCCACCCGCCCGATGTACCGTGCGTCGCAGGACACCTGCTCACCGATCTCCCGGGCGGCCCGGCGCACCGCCGTCGCGAACTCGCCGGGTGACCGCGGACCGCGCAGCCGCCGGAACGCCGGGTTCGGCACCGGCCGCCGCACCGGACCGGGAGGCGGCCCGGGAGGCGGCCCGGGGCTCGGGCCGGCGCCGGGGACTTCCGGGGTATCCGCCGGTCGTGGCCGGGGTGACGACATCATGGCCGGGTCCTCCCTGGGACGCCTCGCACTGACCTGTTGCAACGGAGTGTGACGGCGAAAGGGACGTCTCCGCTGCGATCCGCCATGAACTGCCATCGTTTGGGCGGCGTGGCGCCGTAGCCCTTGACGCGCTCGGACCGTTGAACCCCCAGGGGGACACCAGCCGTGTTCCCGGTCGAGTGACGAGAGGATCCCGTGATGGAGGTCGGCATGGAGACCAGCGCCGGTGGCGTCCGGACGCCCGAGGCACCCACCATGACCACGGCACCGCACCCTCCGGCCCGCACCGCGACCACCGGGCTCGCCGCACCTCCACCGTGGCGGCTCGCCTGGGCGGCGGCACAGGCCACCACCCGGGAGCGGGAAATCCAGGGACGGGAAACCCAGGAGCGGGACGCCCGGGAACGGGACACCACCCAGGCCACCACCGCCCACCACCGGCCCACCCCGGACAGCAGCCCCGCGCCCGGTGCCTTCCTCCCGGTCCGCTGCGACCTGGTGACCGTCCCCACCCGGCAGGGCCTGGAGGCCGTGGACATCCTGCGGCGGACCACCGGCCGCGCCGTCGGCCCGGTCCTCCACGACGACAGCCGGGACACCCTCGGCTTTCTGGTGCCCCCCGGCACCGCCGACGGCTGGGACCTGCCGGGCAGCGCCTGCGGCCACCCCTGGGGCCGCGGCCCCCGCCCCGCCCCGGGCTCCCCGGTGCCCGGCAGCCGCTGGCTGCTGCCCCCGGTCCCCGGCGACACCGGCGACACCGGCACGGTCACCGACCCCGCCGTGCTCCGCCGCGCCCTCGGCGAGGCCGCCCGCCTGATCGCCGCCGCCGACAGCCGCCGCTGACCGCCCTCCCCCGGCCTCCCGCCGCCCGCCGGGGCCCGCCGTCGCCCGGCCCGGCGATAATGGATCCATGGCGAAGAGCAGACGACGGCGTGGCGGCGAGGACGGGGGAGTGGTCGCCGCCGTGGACGGCGGCACGGCGGAGCTGATACCCGACCCCGACCGCCCCCGGGGCTGGACCCTGCTGATCGATTCCGCGCCGCAGTCCCATGTGGACCTGGACGACCCCGCCCGGCTGACCTTCGCCTACCAGCGCCGCCTCGGCCATGTCGCCGATCTCACCGCTCCCGAGCGGACCCCCCTGCGCGTGGTGCACCTCGGCGGCGGCGCCTTCACCCTGGCCCGCTACATAGCCGCGACCCGGCCCCGCTCCACCCAGCAGATCGTGGAGATCGACGCCGCCCTGGTGGGGCTGGTCCGGGAGCGGCTGCCGCTCGACCCCGGTGCCCGGATACGGGTGCGTTCCCTCGACGCCCGCGCCGGGCTCGCCCGGATCCCCGACGGCTGGGCCGACCTGATCATCGCCGACGCGTTCAGTGGGGCCCGTACCCCCGCCCATCTCACCAGCGCCGAGTTCCTCGCCGAGGTCCGCCGGGCGCTCGCCCCCGGTGGCCGGTACGCGGCCAATCTCACCGACGGCCCCCCGCTGGCCCATCTGCGGGGCCAGATCGCCACCGCCGCCTCCGTCTTCCCCGAGCTGGCGCTCGCCGCCGACCCCGCCGTCCTGCGCGGACGCCTCTTCGGCAACGCGGTCCTGCTCGCCTCGGACGCCCCGCTGCCGCTCGCCGAGCTGACCCGGCGGGTGGCGGGCGACCCGCACCCCGGCCGGGTCGAACACGGCCGGGAACTCCTCGACTTCACCGGTGGCGCGGCGGTGGTCACCGACGCCGCGGCCCGCCCCTCGCCCGCCCCGCCGCCCGCCGCCTTCGACCGCTCCTGACGGCGGACCCGGCACCCGGAACGGACCCGGCACCCGGCGCGGACCCGGCACCCGGCCGGGCTCGGTGCCCGGCCGGGCTCGGTGCCCGGCGACGCACGCGGGCCCCGGGCTCACTTGCTGTAGAACTCCACCCGCGGCTTGCCCCCGTGCCAGGTGCAGAAGACCGATTCCTCGCGGTCGCCCTGGGTGAAGGCCACCCGGATCCCCCACTCGTGCTTCCAGACATCCATCTTCCAGCCCGCGTTGGGCGTCGAGAAGGACAACTCGCCCTTGTCCGGTCCGATGTCGAAGACCACCCGGCCCCCGTCCACCGTGAACGGCTGCACCCCGGTCAGCCCCTCCAGCACGGTGGGGCCCGTGCTCGCCGAAGCCATCGGCTTCTGGTCGTTGGGACCCTGATCGCCCGTCAGGCCCTTCTCCGGGTGGGAGGCCGGGCGATCGACGGACGAGGTCCCCGTGGACGGCGCCGCCGGCGGCAGCGCGACCGTGGTCCGCCGGGTCGTCTCCCCTTGGGCGGGCCGCTTGGTGGACGACACCCGGGGCTCGGAACGCTCCTCGCGATCGTCGTCGTCCTCGTCGTCCCCACTGATCGGAATGGCCCGAGGACGGTCGTACGCGGTCCCGGACATCACCGAGTGGACGCCCCACCAGGACAGTGTCACCGCGGCTCCGGTGGCCATCGTCCACGCCATGGCATGTACAAGTCCTCTACGCATCGGCCCCATACTGCACCACGTGCCCCGTTCCTGTCCCCGGCGTGACAGGGGCTGTTCCGGATTGTGAGCACCCGCCGCCGGAAGGCGACCCGGATACTCCGAATGGCGTACGGTGCGGCCCATGGCACGAGTGCTTGTCGTCGAGGACGACCAGTTCGTACGTTCCGCCCTCATCCGGCATCTGACCGAGGCCTCGCACACCGTGCGCAGCGTCGGAACGGCTCTGGAAGCGCTGCGGGAGGTGGCCCATTTCCGTTTCGATGTGGTCATCCTCGACCTGGGGCTGCCCGATCTGGACGGTTCCGAGGCGCTGAAGATGCTCCGGGGCATCACCGATGTCCCTGTGATCATCGCCACCGCGCGGGACGACGAGGCCGAGATCGTCCGGCTGCTCAACGACGGGGCCGACGACTACCTCACGAAACCTTTCTCCGTGGAGCATCTCTCCGCCCGGATGGCGGCGGTGCTGCGCCGTTCCCGCGCCGCCGGGGACCAGCCGCCGCCGTCCAGGGTGATCCGGGTCGGCGGCCTCGCCATCGACCCGCTGCGCCGCCAGGCCGAACTCGACGGTGTCTCGCTGGATCTGACCCGGCGGGAGTTCGATCTGCTGACCTTCCTGGCGGGCCGCCCCGGTGTGGTGGTCGCCCGCAGGGAGCTGCTCGCCGAGGTCTGGCAGCAGAGTTACGGGGACGACCAGACCATCGACGTCCATCTGAGCTGGCTGCGGCGGAAGCTCGGCGAGACGGCGGCCCGGCCGCGCTATCTGCACACGCTCCGCGGTGTCGGAGTGAAACTCGAACCGCCCAGCGGTTCCCCGAGCGGACACCCCCGAGGACAGCACAGATGAGATGGGCGCTGGTCAAGGTCTGCCTGGCGGTCACGGTGATGGTCGTGGTGGCCTTCGCCGTACCGCTGGGTCTGGTCATCAAGGAAATGGCCCGGGACCGGGCGTTCACCAACGCCGAGCGGCACGCGGCCACCGTGGGCCCGGCCCTCTCCATCACCCAGGACCGGGACAAACTGGCCACGGCGATCAAGTCCACCCAGGCGTGGTCGATGGGCCGGCTCGCGGTGCACATCCCCTCGCCCGTGCCGGACGGGGTGCCCATCGAGATCGGCACCCCCCGCTCCACCCCCGAGGCGATGGCCGCCGTCGGCGGCAGCACCGGCGCCACCATGGAGGTGGACGACGGCTGGGTGCTGGTGCAGCCCAATGGCATCAGCAGCGGCGAGATCGCCATGGTGGAGGTCTTCATCCCGGACGACGAGGTCTCCCGGGGTGTGGTCACCGCCTGGCTGGTCCTGGCCGGGGTGGGGCTGGCGCTGATCGTGGGCTCGGTCGCGGTCGCCGACCGGCTGGGGGTACGGATGGTCCAGCCCGCGCAGCGGCTCGCGGGCGCCGCCCATGAGCTGGGCGAGGGCCGACTGGGCGCCAGGGTCCCGGAGGAGGGCCCGGCGGAGCTGCGCTCGGCGGCCATCGCCTTCAACGCGATGGCCGACCAGGTGGTGCAACTCCTCGCCAATGAGCGTGAGCTGGCCGCCGATCTCTCCCACCGGCTCCGTACCCCGCTCACCGTGCTGCGGCTGAACGCCGCCTCGCTGGGCGAGGGCCCGGCGGCCGACCAGACCCGGGCCGCCGTGGAGCAGCTGGAACGCGAGGTCGACACGATCATCCGGACCGCCAGGGAGGCCAAGCCGCAGACCACCGCGGTGGGCCCGGGGGCGGGCTGTGACGCCTCCGAGGTGGTCCGGGAGCGGATGGACTTCTGGTCGGCGCTGGCGGAGGACGAGGGCCGCAAGGTCAGGGTGGCCGGGGTGGAGCGGCCCGTCCGTATCCCGGTGGCCCGCTCCGAGCTGGTGACCGCGCTCGACGCGCTGCTCGGCAATGTGTTCCGGCACACGGCGGAGGGGACGGCCTTCTCGGTCGATGTCCACAACGGCGAGGACGCGGTGATCATCCTGGTCTCCGACGCGGGGTCGGGGATAGCCGACCCGGCGGCGGCGATGGCCCGGGGCAACAGCAATGGCCGGGACGGCTCCACCGGACTCGGTCTGGACATCGTGCGCCGGGTCGCGGAGTCCACCGGCGGGGATGTGCGGATCGGCAGCTCGGTGCTGGGCGGTACGGAGGTACGGGTCTGGCTGGGTCTGGCCCCGTACACCGGCGGTGAGCCGGCCGAGCGCCGCCGGGGCCATCGCGGCGGTGAGCGCCGCCGCTCCCGGGTGCCGGTCCGCTCCTCCCGGGGCGGTGCCTGAGCACTCCGGTACGGACCACCACGGGCCCTCGGGGTCACCACGGGCCCTTCGGAACGGGCCGCCACGAGCCCGGGTGCCGGCCGCCGTGCCCCCCGTACGGGACCACAGCGTCCCCCGGTACGGATCGCCGCGAGCTGTCGGACCCCATCCCCGCGCGATCTGCGGCCGGGGACGGCGGTCAGAGTTAAGTGGCTCCGATGCTGGCCTTAAGCGCACCCTAAGAACTACCCATCCCGTCCGTGATATCCGGTATGCCGGATTCTGGGTGGATAGAGTGATGAACACGCCCGCTCCTCGGATCCCCACCCGGATCCGGAGCGGGCCCTGAACTTCTTCCGCCCCCCACCCGCGCGTCCCGGTCGGCCCCCCAATCCGACCGGGACGCGCTGTTTTCCGGTCGGGGGCCCTTCCGGGCCGTCCGGGCTTTCCTGGGGCGAGTGGCTGACGTCACACTCTTGGGGGGCGGTCATCGCGAGGTCCGTGTCCGGCCCCGGGTGTCCGTCAGGGGTGGTCGGGAAACGCTCAGGGATGCTCGGGAAACACCAAGGGCCCCGGTCTTCCGACCGGGGCCCTTGATCCATCAGGGTGAGTGACGGGACTTGAACCCGCGGCATCCTGGACCACAACCAGGTGCTCTACCAGCTGAGCTACACCCACCATGTCCGGTCTTTTTCTGACCGGCCGAGAGAAAGTCTACAGGGTCCGGGAGGGTGCTCGCGCCACTTTTCTCTGGGACGCTCGCGCGGGCACCTCTCCCGGTCCCGCCGGGCTCACTCCGCGGGGAGGACGTGCCTCGCCGCGATCGTCCGGGCCGTCTCCGAGTCGGGCCCGGGGGCCGGCACGAAGACGGCCTCCCGGTAGTAGCGCAGCTCCGCGATGGACTCACGGATATCGGCCAGCGCCCGGTGGTTGCCGCTCTTCTCGGGACTGTTGAAGTACGCCCTGGGGTACCAGCGGCGGGCCAGCTCCTTGACCGAGGAGACATCCACGATCCGGTAGTGGAGCCAGCTTTCCAGGGTGGGCATGTCACGGAGGAGGAAGCCCCGGTCCGTGCCCACCGAGTTCCCGCACAGCGGTGCCTTCCCGGGCTCCTTCACATGCTCGCGGATGTACGCCAGCACCTGCTCCTCGGCGGCGGCGAGCGTGGTGCCGCCCGCCAGCTCGTCGAGCAGGCCCGAGGCGGTGTGCATCTGCCGCACCACCTCGGGCATGGTCGCCAGGGCCTCGTCCGGGGGGCGGATCACGATGTCCACCCCGTCGCCGAGCACATTCAGTTCCGAGTCGGTGACCAGGGCGGCCACCTCGATGAGTGCGTCGTCCGCCAGCGAGAGCCCGGTCATCTCGCAGTCGATCCACACCATGCGGTCGTTCATGCGACTACCTTATGGCGCGCTCCGCTGTCCGGGCAGGCTGGGACGGCCGTGGCCCGTCACATAGGCGCCGGACGGCGGCTTCCCCAGCTCGGGCGGTCCGGAGGGACCTCCCGGTCCGGCGGTGGCCCCGGCGGTACGTCTCGCCTGTACCGGTACGACCGAGTCCACCATCGACGCCGGGGCGGAGTCGCCCTGGGGTCTGCGCACCCGGTAGGCCGCCCGGTAGGCCGCCGGGGAGGACCCCAGCTGCCTGCGGAAGTGACCCCGCAGGGCCACCGGCGAGCGGAAGCCGCACCGCCCGGCGACCTCGTCCACCGAGTAGTCCGAGGTCTCCAGCAGCCGCTGGGCCTGGAGCACCCGCTGGGTGATCAGCCACTGGAGCGGAGCGCTCCCGGTGAGTGAGCGGAATCGCCGGTCGAACGTCCGTCGGCTCATGTACGCCCTGGCCGCCAGCGTCTCCACGTCGAACTGCTCGTGAAGATGCTCCAGCGCCCAGGAGACGACCTCGGCCAACGGGTCCGACCCGATTTCCTCGGGTAAAGACCTGTCCAGATAGCGCTCCTGACCGCCGCTGCGCCGGGGCGGCACGACCAGCCTGCGGGCGAGTGCCCCGGCCGCCTCGGTGCCGTGGTCGGTCCGGACGATATGGAGGCAGAGGTCGATACCGGCCGCCGTGCCCGCGGAGGTGAGCACATCGCCGTCGTCGACGAACAGCTCCCGCGGATCCACATGGACGGACGGATACCGCTTCGCCAGTGTCGGTGCGTACATCCAGTGCGTCGTCGCGGGCCGGCCGTCCAGCAGTCCGGCGGCGGCGAGGACGAACGCCCCGGTGCACAGTCCGACTATCCGCGCTCCCTCCTCGTGCGCGCGGCGCAGTGCGTCGAGCGCCTCCGGCGGTGGCGGTGATGTGATCGACCGCCATGCCGGCACGACGACCGTGCCCGCTCTCCCGATGGCCTCCAGGCCGTACGGTGCGGTCAGTTCGAGACCGCCGGTGGTCCGCAGCGGTCCCTCCTCGCCCGCGCAGACGAGCAGTCGGTAGCGAGGAACTCCGGCGTCCTGACGGTCGATTCCGAACACCGAGAGCGGGATGGAACTCTCAAAGATGGGGCCGCCACTGAAGAGCAGCACGGCGACGACTTCCCGGCGCCGGCGCCCCGAGAGCTTTCGTGCTGCCTCCGGTGCGGCGGAGTCCTGACTCATGACGCTAAGCCCCCCTCGGTATTCGCGTCTCCCCGTTCGTTTCGGGCCTTTCGCTCCTGCACGTTTCCCCTCGGTTTTGCACGAGTTACGAGCCTTCGATACTCAAGATCGAATCTACTGCGTCCCGTGACGCCGCCGTGACAAGTTCGGCATGCCCCGCTATGTCTGCATGCGAACTTGGCGCGAAGCATTCGATCACGAAGCGTTCCACTCGTGGGCCCCGCAGGGAAGTCCGCCTCTCGCGCATGGCCCGTCCCCATAGGGTGCGGGGGCGGCGGTGACCCCTTTCTTTCCAGGTGACAAGGGGGTGCCCAGGCCATTTCCCCAAGGGACGGGTACCGGCGTGAAGTTGGCTGAAATTATACGGGTGCGTGCGTGCGAATGGGTCAGTCGCGGGGGGTGCGTCCACCGCTGTGGCGGCCCGTACGGCGGGTACCGGGGGCCGGTCCGGTCCTGCGGTGGTGGCCCCCGCCGGTGGCACCCGGACGTCTTTGCCCGGGAATCGCCGCCCGTGCGGCCGTCCGTCGGCCCGCCCGCGCCGCGGCCTCCCCGCGCTGTGCGTACCGCAGTACGGCGCGGCACACCACGGTGAGGAGGGCCAGGGCGATCCCCGTCACCACCGCGCTCCGCACCGGGAGGCCGGAGACGACGAGGACCACGGGGACCAGCAGGACACAGAGGGCGGCCCAGCGCACGATCTCGCCCACCGGGTCGGCGTGGGCGGTGCGGCCGGAGCGGGCGGCGCGGCCGACAGGGGGAGTTCCGGCCGGACGGGCGGCGCCCCGGGCGGGCCGGCGGGCCCGGCTCCGGTGACGGGGTGACAGGGGTGCGGACACGGCGGGTTCCTCGCGGTTGTGGGGTGACCGAGGTGCCAACGAGGAATAGAGCCTTCCGGTCACTGCGGCACGGAGTGCCTTTGAGGGGGTGCGGGGACCCGCCGGATACGGCCGGTCCCGGACGCCCCTCCGCAGGCAGCCGCCGTCCGCCGGGGCTCCGTCCGGCGGGGGCCGCGAGGGGCTCCGGGGCGTGTGCGGCTTTGCCACCGTGATCCTTTGTCCGGCCGGATGCGGCCCTCCCCGCGACGGACGCCGACCGGCCCCCTCGGGGAACCACCCGCCCCCACCGACCCTGCCGCCCCCTCTGTCCTCTCTTTTCCCGATACCCCCACTGCTCCCGCTGTCCCCGCTGCTCCCTCGGTACCCGCCGCTCCCGCCGGGGCTCCCCGGCGGGACCCCGGGCTCCCCGCTCCCGCCGCCGGACGGTCCGGCGGCCTCCCCTCGGCCCGCCCGGGGGCGGGAGGGGCCCCTGGGGCGTATGGAGCCCTCCCCGGGTGGCCGGACCCCGCCCCCGGGTCCGGAGGCTCCAGCGGCGCTCCAGCGGCCCGGGGACGGCTGTAGGCACCATGCGGCATTGCCATCCGGCACGACCTCAGGCATGCTCCCTGGAATGCTGGATTGGGCCGACCGGCCCTGGGCAGGAGAGGAGTGTCGCCGTACCCTTACGGGTAAGGGCCAGGGAAGATGTTTCCCGGACACAGCATCCGTCGCCATGTCGATCCCTCTACCGAGGACTTTCTTCGCCGAGACACCGATGGCAGGTCACGAGATCCCCGAACCCGCGGACCGCAAGCAGATCGCCGATCCCACGGCGGAACTGCGGGCGGCGGAAGAGACACGCCCCTCCTGCGACCCCGCCTTCCGGCATGGCGTCGTGGTCGGCTTCGACGGCTCCACCTCCAGTGAGCGGGCACTCGCCTATGCGATCGGCATGGCCCGGCGCTCCGGCTCCGGTCTGATCATCGTCCATGTCGCCAACCGGCTGCCCACCACGGTCTGGGCCGGGTGCGAACCCCCCGTCTTCGTGGATGTGCCCGACCACCGCACCGAGGTACTGGGCCTGGAACTCGCCTGCGCCGACTATCTCGCCGAGGTCCCCTGGATCCTGGTCGAGCGCGGTGGCGACATCTGCCATGAACTGGAGGAGGTCGGGCGGGAGTACTCGGCCGACGCCATCGTGGTCGGCTCCACCCATGGCATCGTGGGCCGGATCTTCGGCTCGGTCGCCGGCCGGCTCGCCCGCCGCGCCCAGCGCCCGGTCGTCGTCATCCCCTGATCCCGTACCGCTGAGCCCGTACCCCTGAGCTTGCGCCGCTGAGTCCGTGCCCCTCGGCCCGTACCCCTCCGCTCCGAGATCCCCGTACCCCTGAGTGCTTCGCGGCACCCGGTGTCACCCGCGCCCAACTCCCCGGCCCCCGGCGGGCACAGCGCCGCCACGAGGGCCGGTGGTGGCCGGGACGGGATCGTCCCGGCCGTGTCCGGCTACTCGACCGTCACCGACTTGGCGAGGTTCCTCGGCTTGTCGATGTCCCGGCCCATCGCCAGCGCCGTGTGGTACGCGAAGAGCTGGAGCGGAATCCCCATCAGGATCGGGTCCAGCTCGTTCTCGTTCTTCGGCACCACGATGGTGTGGTCCGCCTTCTCCTGCTCCTGGTGGGCCACGGCCAGGATCCGTCCGCTGCGGGCCTTGATCTCCTCCAGCGCCGCCCGGTTCTTCTCCAGCAGCTCGTCGTCGGGGACGATCGCCACCGTCGGCAGCGCGGGCTCGATCAGCGCCAGCGGGCCGTGCTTCAGCTCCGAGGCCGGATACGCCTCGGCGTGGATGTACGAGATCTCCTTGAGCTTCAGCGACGCCTCCAGGGCCACCGGATAGCCCCGTACCCGCCCGATGAACATCATCGACTGGGCCCCGGCGTACTCCTCCGCCAGCTTCTTGATGTCGTCCTCGGCGCTGAGGATCTCGCCGATCTGCTCGGGCAGCCGGCGCAGCCCCTCGATGATCCGCCGTCCCTCGGAGACCGACAGATCGCGGATGCGGCCCAGGTGCAGCGCGAGCAGCGCGAAGGCGACGACGGTGTTGGTGAAGCACTTGGTGGAGACCACACAGACCTCGGGCCCGGCGTGCACATAGGTGCCGCCGTCGGCCGCGCGGGCGATGGCCGAGCCCACCACATTGACCACGCCGAGGACCCTGGCCCCCTTGCGCTTCAGCTCCTGGACGGCGGCGAGCACATCGTAGGTCTCACCCGACTGGGAGACCGCCACATAGAGGGTGTCCGGGTCGACCACCGGGTTGCGGTAGCGGAACTCGGAGGCGGGCTCGGCGTCGGCCGGGATCCGGGCGAGCGACTCGATCAGCCCGGCGCCGATCATTCCGGCGTGGTACGAGGTGCCGCAGCCGAGGATCTTCACCCGGCGGATGGAGCGGGCCTCCCGGGCGTCCAGGTTGAGCCCGCCGAGGTGCACCGTGGAGAACCGGTCGTCGATCCGGCCGCGCAGCACCCGGTCGACCGCCTCGGGCTGCTCGGAGATCTCCTTGTGCATATAGGTGTCGTGGCCGCCCATGTCGTACGACTCGGCCTCCCAGTCCACGGTGGTCGGCGTGGCGGTGGTGGTGGACCCCTCCGTGGTGTACGTACGGAAGTCGTCGGCCTTGAGGGTGGCCATCTCGCCGTCGTCGAGGGTGACGATCTGGCGGGTGTGGGTGATCAGCGCCGCCACGTCGGAGGCGACGAACATCTCCTTCTCGCCGATGCCGAGGACGACCGGGGAGCCGTTGCGGGCGACGACGATCCGGTCGGGGAAGCCGGCGTGCATCACGGCGATGCCATAGGTGCCCTCGACCACCTTGAGGGCGTGGCGGACCTTCTCCTCCAGGGTCGCGGCGGCGGAGCGGGCGACCAGATGGGTGAGGACCTCGGTGTCGGTCTCGGAGGCGAAGACGACGCCCTCGGCCTCCAGCCGGGCGCGCAGCTCGGAGGCGTTGTCGATGATCCCGTTGTGGACGACGGCGACCTCGCCGTCGGCGGAGAGATGGGGGTGGGCGTTCTCGTCGCTGGGGGCGCCATGGGTGGCCCAGCGGGTGTGGGCGATTCCGGTGTTCCCGGCGAAGCGCTTGGGGACGCGGGCCTCCAGCTCACGGACCCGGCCCTTGGCCTTGACCATCCGCAGCCCCTTGGCCTTGGGGCCGGTGATCACCAGACCGGCGGAGTCGTACCCCCGGTACTCCAGCCGCTGGAGCCCTTCCAGCAGCAGCGGTGCCACATCACGCCTGCCGATGTATCCGACGATTCCGCACATCAGGTGGTGCCCCTCCGTAGATCGTCCGGACGGCCCGCACGGCCGTCCGGCTCAGCCGTAGACGATGCGGCGCAGCTGCCGGAGCGACAGCTCCGGAGGCGCCACGGCGCGGTGCGGCAGCTCGGCCGCGATCCGCTCGAAGATCTCCGCGTTGGCCAGGCCGCCGGACTGGAGCTCCCGGTGGCGCCGGCGGACGTAGTCCTCGGTGCGCTCGTCGAAGTACGCCAGCACATCCAGCACCACCCGGGCCGCCTCGCCGCGCCGGAGCGCGGTGCTGCGGACCAGATGGTCTATGAGGTCGTCGTGCGAGGGTGCCGCGACCGCCGAGGGAGGCGGGAGCGGCGGACGACCGGGCCGGTGTTGTTCGAGCACTCGTCGATACTGCGGTCCGGATCGGGGTTATGCAACAATCCTGCCCGATTCCGGGCAGGATCATGGTCAGAGGCGGGCGAGAATCGCCTGTTTGGCGGCGGTGAACTCGTCGTCGGTGAGGATTCCGGTGCGATGCAGCTCACCCAGCTCCCGCAGCCGGCGCAGCAGGGCGTCATGGTCGGGTGCCCCGTCCTCGCCGTCGCGGCCCTCCTGGGCGGGGGGCAGTACGGGTGCGGTCTCCGCGCCCCCGGTGGCGTACGGGTGCGGCAGCCGGGCCACCACGGCGGCGGCGACCAGGGCCATCAGCGGGTCCTTGCGGAAGCCCCACAGCTCCACCGCGTGCGGGTCGTACTTGGGCGGGGCGGTGGTGGCGGAGCGGGTGACGGTGAAGCGGAGGTAGCCGCTCTCCAGGCCGGAGGAGGGCAGCCACTCGACGGCCTCCACATCCTCGATCAGGATGGTGCGGGGTCCGCCGGACGCCTTGGACTCCGTGGTCTTCCAGTTCCAGGAGAGCTTGATGTGCTCACCGTCGAAGGCGACGGTGCCGTCGCCCGCGCCCACGGTGAGCGGCAGCGCGGGGCCGGGCAGCAGATAGCGGTCGGCCGGTCCGGCGGGGATCTGCTCCAGCAGCAGGGCGTTCCGTACCGCGTCCACGAAGTACTCGGCGGTGCCGGTGCGGTCGGGCTCGACGGTCAGCAGATACGGGTCGGAGCCGTCGGCGAGTCCGCCGCCGGTGATCTGGAGCAGCGGGTCGGCGCCGTTGCGCAGCCGCAGCCGCAGCCGTCCGCTCTTCTTCCCCGGCTCGAAGGACACCCCGGCGAGGGCCTCCAGTGGTACGGCCAGCTCGCCGAGCGTCCTGCGCAGCGGGCTCACACCCTTGTCGGAGCCGGGCACGATCCGCACCGTCTCTCCGTCGAAGGTCCAGGTGCCGTCCTTCTGGATGATTTCTGCCATGAAGGGATTCTTTCACCCCTTCGGATGATGTGCGGGTGCCCGTGCCCGAAGCATCGGGCACGGGCACGGCCGTCCGGGCACGGGCACCCGGGCGGGGTCGTCTCCGCGGAGACGGCGGGGACGGGCGCGCGTGAGGGACCGTGTCACGCGCGCCCGCCGGTTCTCAGGAGGCGTTCCCCGCGAGGGGGTTCCTCAGGGTGCCGACCAGCTGGAGCGCCCCGGAGGGGTCGGTGAGGTCGACCATCTGGGCGTTGTCCCGCAGCTGGAGCCGGTTGAGGCAGGAGAGCGCGAACTCCTCGGCGAAGAGGTCGTACTCGGCGAACCGGTCCGCGAGATGCGGCACCGACTTCTGGTAGGCGCGGGCGCAGTCGGCCACCGCTCCCCAGAACTCGTCCTCGGTGAGCCGTCCTTCGGTGACCAGGGCGGCGGAGAGGAAGCGGAAGAAGCAGTCGAAGACATCGGTGAAGATCGACAGCAGCTTCATGTCCTCGGGGACCTCGACCCGGACCCGGTCCACGGTGGGCGGCAGCACCGCGTCCGCGTCCATGACCGCGATCTCCTCGGCGATGTCCTTGAAGATCGCCCGCTGGACCGTCCCGTTCCCGTCGAGGACCAGGATCACATTCTCCCCGTGGGGCATGAAGACCAGGTCGTAGGCGTAGAAGCAGTGCAGCACCGGGGTGAGGTAGGCGTGCAGATAGGAGCGGAGCCACTCGGCCGGGGTGAGTCCGGACCGGTCGATGAGCGCTCCCGCGAAGGACGCGCCCTCCTCGTCGACATGGAGCAGCGAGGCCATGGTGGCCACGGTCTCGCCCGGCTCCAGGGAGGCCACGGGGCTCTCCCGCCAGAGCGCGGCGAGCATTTTGCGGTACGGGGAGTAGCGGTCGGTGGCCGCCTCGTACGCGCGGTGGTGGTAGCCGATGGCGGCCCGCTCGCGGATGATCGAGAAGCGGGCCTCCTTGAGGATGTCGTCCCGCTCGATCAGCTGGTGCAGCCAGTCGTTGATCGCCGGGGTGGCCTTCATGTACGCCGCCGACAGACCCCGCATGAAGCCCATGTTCAGCACCGACATCGCGGTTTTGACGTAGTGCTTCTCGGGCGCGCTGATGTTGAAGAAGGTCCGGATCGACTGCTGGGCGAGGTACTCGTCGTCGCTCTCGCCGAGCGGGACCAGCCGCTGCTGGGCGATCTCGGCGGAGAAGGTCACCGAGAGCTTGTTCCACCACTGCCAGGGGTGGACCGGGAAGAGGAGGTACTCCGCCGGGTCCAGCTCCAGGGCGGTGAGCCGGGCGTCGAACCGGGCCCGGGTCCCCTCGCTCAGCTCGGCGCGGACCAGGCTGTCGTAGTCCAGGCCCTCGCCACAGGTGAAGGTGGCGTGGTCGCGCCGGGCCGCCAGCCAGATCAGCCGGACCGGGTTGGCGGTCTCGGGGGCGTACCGGTGGTACTCGTGCACCCCGAAGCCCAGCCGGCCGTTGTTGGCGACGAAGCAGGGGTGGCCCTCGGTCATCCCGGTCTCGATCTCCTGGAAGCCGGCGCGGGCCAGCTCGGCGGAGGTCACCGGCTTCTTGGTGAGCTTGTAGGCGGTCCCGGCGACGGTGGAGGAGATCTCCTCCAGATAGACCGGGAGGATCTTGTCGCCGAGGCCGAGGGAGCCCTTCAGCTCGATGAAGAACTCCAGCGCGTCCAGGGGCAGCTCGGCGCCGTCGCGGTGGCGGGTGATCGACCCGGCCTCGACCTGCCAGTGCTCCAGGGCGAGACGGCGGGCGGCGAACCGGTACTCGGTGGCCCCGTCGTCGCTGGCGACGCGGTAGGTGCCGTCGCCGGTGGACTCCGGTACGAGCAGCCGCTCATGGGTGAACTCGGCGAGTGCCTTGCGGATGAGCTGCCGGGTGGCGCGCTCCCACAGTTCGGGCGTGAGGTGGGGGACCGACTCGGAGGCGATCATCGGCCCGCCTCCTGGACAGCCGCGCTCTGCTCGAACCGCTCGCGGGTGCAGACGCTGAGGTAGGCGTCCTTCTCGGGCTTCTCTATCTTGTCGACGACCTCGAAGCCGACATATTCGTTGAGCGCGTGGACGGCGTCGTTGCGGATGTCCGGCTCGACCACGACGCGGTGGTTGGCGGGGTCGGCGAACAGCTCCCGCATCACGGCGGTGATCACCGCGCGGGTGAAGCCGTGCACCGGGGTGTCGGTCGGCGCCACCAGGAAGTGCATGCCGACGTCGCCGGGCTCCGGCTCGTACAGGCCGACCAGCTCCACATGGCGGGGGTCGTACCACTCCATGAGGAAGACGGGCTTCCCGTCGAGGAGCCCGATGGCGGCGTGGTGGTGCTCATGGGCGGTGATCGCGGCGTACTCGCGCCGGACGTCCTCGACACGGGCGTCCTGCATCATCCAGAACGCGGCCTTGGGGTCGGTGACCCAGCCGTGCAGCAGGGTGGCGTCGGCGACCGGGTCGAGCGGCCGGACGGTGAGCCGGGAGGCGAGGGAGGTCATACGGCGAACTCCTGGAACGCGATGGACTTTTCGACGGAGTAGTACTCGGAGCCCAGCATCTCGGCGATGATGTAGGCGTTCCGGTAGGGGCCCATCCCCAGGTCCGGCGAGGTGATCGAGTGGGTGTGCACCCCGGCGTTCTGGAGGAAGACACCGCGCCCGGTGACATCGATGGAGTAGTTCCGGGCGACGTCGAAGCGGCCCCGGCCGTCCCAGCGGATCCGGTCGCGGACCGGCTCCAGGAAGGCGGGCGGCGCGTAGCGGTAGCCGGTGGCGAGGATCAGACCCTCGGTCTCCAGCTCGAACTCCTTCTGCTGCTCCTCCTGGCGGAGGGAGAGGGTGTACGAGCCGTCGGCGTACCGGGCGTCGAGCAGCGCCGAGTTGGTGAGCAGCCGGGTGGGGACCGGGCCGTCCAGGTTCTTCTGGTAGAGCAGATCGAAGATCGCGTCGATCAGATCGCCGTCGATGCCCTTGAAGAGGCCCTTCTGCTGGGTCTCCAGGCGGTAGCGGGTCTCCTCGGGCAGCGCGTGGAAGTAGTCGATGTACTCCGGGGAGGTCATCTCCAGCGTGAGCTTGGTGTACTCCAGCGGGAAGAACCGCGGGGAGCGGGTGACCCAGTTGAGCCGGTAGCCGTGGACGTCGATCTCGGAGAGCAGGTCGTAGTAGATCTCGGCCGCGCTCTGGCCGCTGCCGACCAGGGTGATCGACTTCTTCTTCTGGAGCTCCTGCTTGTTGCCGAGGTAGCGGGAGTTGTGGATGAAGTCGCCGCCGAGGCCCTCGCAGGTCTCGGGGATGTACGGCGGGGTGCCGGTGCCCAGCACGATCCGGCGGGTGAGGTGGGTCTCGCCGGTCTCGGTGCGGACGGTGTACAGCTCGCTCGTGGCGTCGAACTCCACCTGGGTGACGGTGGTGTCGAAGCGGATGGAGGTGAGCTTGCCGGCGGCCCAGCGGCAGTAGTCGTTGTACTCGGTCCGCAGCGGGTAGAAGTTCTCCCGGATGTAGAACGAGTAGAGCCGGCCGCGCTCCTTGAGGTAGTTCAGGAAGGAGTACGGCGAGGTCGGGTCGGCGAGGGTCACCAGGTCCGACATGAACGGCGTCTGGAGGTGGGCGCCGTCGAGGAACATCCCCGAGTGCCACTCGAAGTCCGGCTTGGACTCCAGGAAGAGACCGTTCAGTTCGCCGATCGGCTCGGTGAGGCAGGCGAGCCCGAGGTTGAAGGGCCCGAGCCCGATACCGATGAAGTCGAGGGGCTCGTTACGCGCTGACAAGGCGATTCTCTCCCAGGTACTGCTCGGCGTGGCCGGCGATCAGATCGAGGACGGCGGCGATGTCGGCCGTCGTGGTCTCGGGGTTGAGGAGGGTGAACTTGAGGTACTGGCGGTTGCCGACCTTGGTCCCGGCGACCACGGCCTCACCCGAGGCGAAGAGCGCCTTGCGGGCGTAGAGGTTGGCGCGGTCGATCTCGGCGGGGTCGGTGACGGCCTCGGGGATGTACCGGTAGACCAGGGTGGAGAGCTGGGGGTTGACCACCACATCGAAGCGGGGGTCGGCGGCCAGCAGGTCCCAGCCCTCGCGGGCGAGCGCGCAGACCTCGTCGAAGAGCTGTCCGATGCCGTCGGCGCCCATGACGCGCAGGGTCATCCACAGTTTCAGGGCGTCGAAGCGACGGGTGGTCTGGAGGGACTTGTCGACCTGGTTGGGGATGCGCTCCTCGACCGTCCGCTTGGGGTTGAGGTAGTCCGCGTGGTACGTGGCGTGGCGCAGGGTGACCCGGTGGCGGACGAGCAGCGCGGAGGAGCTGACCGGCTGGAAGAAGGACTTGTGGTAGTCCACGGTGACCGAGTCGGCCTGCTCGATGCCGTCGAGGAGGTGGCGGCGGGTGGGCGAGGCCAGCAGTCCGCAGCCGTAGGCGGCGTCGACATGCATCCAGGCGCCGTGCTCGCGGGCGAGGGCGGCGATCTCGTGCAGCGGGTCGATGGAGCCGAAGTCGGTGGTGCCCGCGGTGGCGACGATCGCCATCGGGACCAGACCGTCGCGGACGCACATCTCCAGCTCGGCGGCGAGCAGGACGCTCTGCATCCGCTTGTCCCGGTCGACGGGGACGGAGACGACCGCGTCGGGGCCGAGACCGAGGAGGGTCGCGGACTTCTGGACGCTGAAGTGGCTGCACTCGGAGGCGAAGATACGGAGCTTGCGGAGGTCGTCCGTGGGGGCCTCCTCACGGGCGAGCAGCAGTGCCTGGAGGTTGGACTGGCTGCCGCCGCTGGTGAAGACGCCGTCGCCGGCGGGGCCGTAGCCGATGCGGCCGGTGGTCCACTCGATCAGTTTGCGCTCGATCAGGGTGCCGCCGGCGCTCTGGTCCCAGGTGTCCAGGGAGGAGTTGACGGCCGAGAGCACGGCCTCGCCGACCACGGCGGGGATGACCACCGGGCAGTTGAGGTGGGCGAGGTAGCGCGGGTGGTGGAAGTAGACCGCGTCGCGCAGGTAGAGCTGTTCCAGCTCGTCCAGGGCGGCGGAGGAGTCACCGAGGGGCCGGTCGAGGTCGACGGCCGAGATCTGCGGTGCGAGTTCCTCGGGGGTGACGCCGGTGAACGGCTGCCGGGTTGTGGCGAAACGATTCGCCACCCGCTCGACTCCTTCGGTCACAGCGCGCCGGTAGGCGTCCGCCGTCCCGTCGTTGAGCAGCTGCGAGCGCATGCGATGCCCTTCTGGGTGTGGGGAACCGGTCGCCCTCAGAGGACAGGTGAGGGGGCGGGACGACCGCAAGTGAGGTTAGCCTAACCTAAATTCCATTCCCCTTCCGCCCCCCTGCACCAGATGTCACACGCGGTTCACCGACGCGCGTCCCGGGGCGGGGGTACGTCGGTGCTCCACGGATGAGCGTCGCGGGGCGGGGCGGAGCTGAACTGGAGCGCAGGCGTCGGCCGGATGATCCGGGGTGGTACGGGATGGTGCGTGACCGGCACCCCCGGGGAGCGCCGGTACCGAGGGTGGTTACCCCTCGTCGTCGGTGACGGGCTCCTCGCGCAGCCCGTCCTCGCTCACCCCGCGCCGCCAGTAGCCGACAAAGGTGACCCGGCGCCGGTCGACCCCGCGCTCGCCCACCACATGGCGGCGGAGCGCCTTGAGCGCGCCGGACTCGCCCGCGAGCCAGACATACGGAGTGCCCTCCGGGAACGGGTACGCGGCCACCGCCGCCAGGGCGGACGGCGCACCCTCCTCCCGTACCAGCCAGGTGATCTCGACATCCCCGGCGGTGGGCAGCTCGATCCGGTCCTCCGTGTGCGGGACCTCCAGGAAGATCCGCGCACGGGTCCCGGCGGGCAGCCAGTCCAGGATCCCGCCGACGGCGGGCAGCGCCGTCTCGTCGC
The DNA here is from genome assembly GCF_040299965.1 of Streptomyces sp. NPDC000594. Classification (NCBI taxonomy): domain Bacteria; kingdom Bacillati; phylum Actinomycetota; class Actinomycetes; order Kitasatosporales; family Streptomycetaceae; genus Streptomyces; species Streptomyces sp. NPDC000594. The sequence continues at coordinate 124,236 of NZ_JBEPCY010000002.1, forward strand.
CCCAGAGCAGCATCCAGTCGGTGTCGGCGGGCGGCTGACAGCGCACCGAGCCGTTGTCGGCCGAGGTCGGGCCGAGCACCATCACCCGGTCGCCCGGGGCCGCGCCGAGCGCCCAGCGGCAGGCCGGGCCGCCGTCCTGGTGCACGGCGAAGTCGATGTCCACCTCGGTCGCGCCGACCTCGGGGCGGCGCTGCTCCCGTACCGTGTACGAGCGCATGACCGCCCGGACGTCCGCCGGGAGCGCCCGCCAGGCGGCGAAGGTGGCGCGGTAGCCGGCCGGGTCCACCGGGACCACCGGGGCGTCCTGGCCCGGGTGCGGCAGGAAGAGCGAGAGCGACTGGTCGCGGCCGCCGGCGTGGAAGTCCTTCAGCTCGCCGCCGTCCGGATGTCCGTGGAAGGTGACCCGGATCATCGAGGGGGAGAGTCGGCGGGTCCGTGCCACCTGGAGCGAGAAGTAGCGGAACGGTATCTCGGGCTCGGTCGTCGTGGACATACGGGGGCGACCTTCTTCTGTCATGCGGGGATGACCCGTGGGCAGGACGGAGAGCAGGTTAGCCTAACCTCAGTTCGATCTCATCCCCTGGGGTCCCGAAAAGGCCGCGTCCCCGGTGTGCGAGTTGTCACAGACCGGGGCCGGGCGTCCCCCTGAGACGGCCCGGCCCCGGTGGTGGCGGGCGGGCGGAAGCGGCCGGGGCCGGTCCCGCGCGGTGCCGCCGGTGCGCTGTCAGCCCGTGAGCCCCAACTCCCGGGCGATCAGCATGCGCTGGACCTCACTCGTCCCCTCGCCGATCTCCAGGATCTTGGAGTCCCGCCACATCCGGGCCACCGGGTACTCGTTCATGAAGCCGTAGCCGCCATGGATCTGGGTGGCGTCCCGGGCGTTGTCCACCGCCACCGACGAGGAGTAGAGCTTCGCCAGCGCCGCCTGCTTCTTGAAGGATTCCCCCTGGACCAGCCGGGACGCGGCGTCCCGCCAGCCCACCCGGGCCATGTGTGCCCGCATCTCCATATCGGCGATCTTGAACTGGATGGACTGGTTGTCGCCGATCGGCCGCCCGAAGGCATGGCGCTGCTTGGCGTACTTCACCGACTCGTCCACACACCCCTGCGCCAGCCCGGTCGCCAGCGCGGAGATCGCGACCCGGCCCTCGTCCAGGATGCGGAGGAACTGGGCGTACCCCCGCCCCTCCTCGCCCACCAGATGGGAGAGCGGCACCCGGACCTCGTCGAAGGCCAGCTCACGGGTGTCCGAGGAGTTCCAGCCGACCTTGGAGTACGGGGCGGCGACGGTGAAGCCGGGCGTCCCGGTCGGCACGATGATCGTGGAGATCAGCGGCTTCCCCCCGGGCCCGTGGCCGGTGACGGCGGTGACCGTGACCAGCCCGGTGATCTCCGTCCCGGCGTTGGTGATGAAGCACTTGGAGCCATTGATCACCCACTCGCCCGCCGCCTCGTCACGGACGGCGGTGGTCCGGGTGCCGCCCGCGTCGGAGCCGCCCTCCGGCTCGGTCAGCCCGAAGGCGCCCAGCACCTCGCCCGAGCAGAGCCTCGGCAGCCACTCCCGCTTCTGCTCCTCGGTGCCGAAGCGGTAGATCGGCATGGCGCCCAGCGAGACCCCCGCCTCCAGGGTGATCGCGACGGAGGAGTCCACCCGCGCCAGCTCCTCCAGCGCGATGCCGAGGGCGAGATAGTCGCCGCCCATCCCCCCGTACTCCTCCGGGAAGGGCAGTCCGAACAGGCCCATCCGGCCCATCTCGGCGACGATCTCATAGGGGAACTCATGCCGTTCGTAGAGGTCGCCGATGGCGGGGGCGACCACCTCATGGGCGAACCGTTCGACGGTACGCCGCAGTTCCTCGTGTTCCGGGGTCAGCCGGTGGTCCAGGGGCATGTGGCTCAGTCCTCGGGTTCTGGTGCTGGTTCTGGCTCTGGAGGGTTCAGTGCGCGAACGGTGCGGGAGGGGCTGGGGCGGCCCAGCTGCCGGGCCAGCCAGACGCTGGTCGCGGCGAGCCGGCCCAGATCGACCCCGGTCTCGATGCCGAGGCCCTGGAGCATCCACACCAGGTCCTCGGTGGCGAGATTGCCGGTGGCGCTCTTCGCGTACGGGCAGCCGCCGAGGCCGCCCGCCGAGGCGTCGACCGTGGTTACGCCGTGTTCCAGCGCGGCCAGGGTGTTGGCCAGCGCCTGGCCGTAGGTGTCATGGAAGTGGACGGCGAGCGCCGCCGTGGGGACGCCCGCCTCATTGATCTCGGTGAGCAGGGCGTGCACCTGGCCCGGGGTCGCGACCCCGATGGTGTCGCCGAGGGAGAGCTGGTCACAGCCCATCGCGTAGAGCCGCTGGGCGACGGAGACGACCCCGGCGATGGGCACCGGGCCCTCCCAGGGGTCGCCGAAGCACATCGAGAGATAGCCGCGCACGGCGATCCCCTCGGCCCGCGCCCGCGCCACCACCGGGGCGAACATGGCCAGCGACTCGTCCACCGTGCGGTTGAGATTGCGGCGGGCGAAGCTCTCGGTGACCGAGCCGAAGACCGCGATCCGGCGGACCCCGAGGGCGAGCGCCCGGTCGAGCCCGCGCTCATTGGGGACCAGCACCGGCAGCTCCACGCCGGTGAGATCGCCGAGCAGGGGGTAGAGCCGCTCCGCGTCGGCGAGCTGGGGCACCCACTCGGGGCGGACCAGACTGGTCGCCTCGACGGTGGTGAGCCCGGCGTCGGCGAGCCGGTGCACGAACTCGGCCTTCACCTCGGTGGGGACGACCGCCTTCTCGTTCTGGAGGCCGTCGCGGGGGCCGACCTCATGGATGGTGACCCGGGTGGGCAGCCCCGGCGCGGGAACCCGCATCGGCAGCCCCGTACCGGACCCGCGCGCGACCGGTCCCGTACCGGCGCCCCGGGTGTCGGCTTCTGTCCCGTCCCCCCGGGTGTCTGCTCCCGTACCGTCCCCCCGGGTGTCCCGTTCAGTCATCGTGTGCCTCCCGGGGCGCGACCACGGCCAGGATCTGGTCCATGACGACCGTGCTCCCGGCGGTGACATCGAGTGCGGTGACGGTCCCGGCGTGCGGTGCGGAGATGACGTGCTCCATCTTCATCGCCTCCACCACCAGCAGCCCCTGGCCCGCCTCGACCTCGTCGCCGACGGCCGCCTTGACCACGGTCACCGTCCCCGGCATGGGCGCGGCGAGGGTGTCGGCGCCGGAGCGGGCCGCGCCACCGAGCGCCGCCGCGACCGGGTCGTGCTCCAGGACCTGCCAGGAGTCGCCGTCCCGGGCCAGCCAGGCCCCGGCATGGCGGAAGGTGTGCCGGACACCGTCCAGCTCCACGGTGACCACGCCCCCGATGACCGAGGCGCTCCCGGGCGCGCTCCGGACCACGGGATCGTGCCCCGGGACCCGCAGCGCGAACGACAGGGGCGCGGGGGCGGAGCCGAGCCGCCACCCCGAGGGCACCGAGAAGGGATCCGTCCACCCCGCCGGGTCCGGTACGGGGGCCAGCGCCGCCCGCCGCAGGGCGGCGGCCGCCGCGTACACCTCCTCCGGGACGCCCCCGGGGGCCGGCCCGGCGCCCTCCCGCTCCACCAGCCCGGTGTCCATCGCCCCCGAGACCACCGCCGGATGGTCGAGGAGCCGCCGCAGAAAGCCCGCGTTGGTGGGGACGCCGAGGGTGACGGTGTCCGCGAGGGCGGCCCGCAGCCGCCGCAGTGCGGTGGGCCGGTCGGGGCCGTACGCGATGACCTTGGCCAGCATCGGGTCGTACAGACTGGAGACCTCGGTGCCCTCGCTCAGCCCGGAGTCCACCCGTACCCCCGGCCCGTCCGGTTCACGCAGGGAGAGCACGGTGCCACCGGAGGGCAGGAAGCCGCGCGCGGGGTCCTCGGCGCAGATCCGGGCCTCGACGGCATGGCCGGTCAGCTCGATGTCCTTCTGACCGAAGGGCAGCGGCTCGCCCGCCGCGACCCGCAGCTGCCACTCCACCAGGTCGATCCCGGTGATCAGTTCGGTGACCGGGTGCTCCACCTGGAGCCGGGTGTTCATCTCCATGAAGCAGTACCCGCCCGGGTCGCCGCCGGGGACGATGAACTCCACGGTCCCGGCGCCGGTGTACCCGCAGGAGCGGGCCGCCTCCACCGCCGCCGCGCCCATCCGCTCCCGCAGCGCGGGGGTGAGCAGGACGGAGGGCGCCTCCTCGATGATCTTCTGATGGCGGCGCTGGAGCGAGCACTCCCGCTCCCCGAGGTGGACCACATTGCCGTGGCCGTCGGCGAGGATCTGGATCTCGATATGCCGGGGCCGGTCGATCCACCGCTCCACCAGCAGGGTGTCGTCGCCGAAGGAGGCCCGGGCCTCCCGCCGGGCGGCGGCGATCTCCTCGGGGAGCGCGGACTCCTCCCGGACCAGCCGCATGCCCTTGCCGCCGCCGCCCGCCGAGGGCTTGAGCAGCACCGGCATCCCGATCTCCCGGGCCGCGCGGCCGAGTTCGGCATCGGTCAGTCCGCTGCCCGACGAGCCGGGGACCACCGGGACCCCGGCGGCGGCCACCGTCTCCTTGGCCCGGATCTTGTCGCCCATCAGCGCGATGGCGTCGGCGGGCGGGCCGACGAAGACCAGCCCGGCGTCCGCGCAGGCCCGGGCGAACCCGGCGTTCTCGGCGAGGAAGCCATAGCCCGGGTGGACGGCCCGCGCGCCGGTACGGGCGGCGGCCTCCAGCAGCCGGTCGATCCGCAGATAGCTCTCGGCGGCGGGCGGCGGACCGATCCGTACCGCCGTGTCCGCCTCCCGGACATGCCGGGCGTCCGCGTCCGCGTCGGAGAAGACGGCGACCGAGCGGATCCCCAGCGCGCGCAGGGTCCGGATCACCCGGACGGCGATCTCGCCCCGGTTGGCCACCAGGACCGTGTCGAACAGCGTCGTATTCATCGACGTCGTATTCATCGAGGTCATCGAGCGGTTCCCTCTCACATCCGGAAGACGCCGAAGCCGCCGTCGTCCAGGGGGGCGTTGGCGCAGGCGGTCAGGGCGAGCCCGAGGACCTGGCGGGTGTCCAGCGGGTCGATCACCCCGTCGTCCCAGAGCCGGGCGGTGGCGTAGTAGGCGCTGCCCTGCTCCTCGTACCGCTCCCGGATCGGGGCGCGGAACGCCTCCTCGTCCTCGGCGGACCACTCCTCGCCGCGCCCCTCCAGCTGGTCGCGCTTGACGGTGGCGAGCACGGAGGCGGCCTGCTCGCCGCCCATGACGGAGATCTTGGCGTTGGGCCACATCCACAGGAAGCGGGGCGAATAGGCCCGGCCGCACATCGAGTAGTTGCCCGCGCCGTAGGAGCCGCCGACGACCACGGTCAGCTTGGGGACCCGGGCGCAGGCGACGGCGGTGACCATCTTGGCGCCGTGCTTGGCGATGCCGCCCGCCTCGTACGCCCGGCCGACCATGAAGCCGGAGATGTTCTGGAGGAAGAGCAGCGGGATACCGCGCTGGTCGCAGACCTCGATGAAGTGCGCGCCCTTCTGGGCGGACTCCGAGAAGAGGATGCCGTTGTTGGCGACGATCCCGACGGGGTGACCGTGGATCCGGGCGAAGCCGGTCACCAGGGTCTGTCCGAACTCCGCCTTGAACTCGGCGAACCGGGAGCCGTCGGTGATCCGCGCGATGACCTCCCGTACGTCATAGGGGGTACGGGGATCAACCGGCACGGCGCCGTGCAGCCCGGCGGGGTCCACCACCGGCTCCTCGGCGGGGGTCACCGTCCAGGGCAGGGGGCCGCGCGCGGGGAGGGTGGCGACGATGTCCCGGACGATCCGCAGCGCGTGGGCGTCGTTCTCGGCGAGATGGTCGGTGACCCCGGAGACCTTGGAGTGGACCTCGCCGCCGCCCAGCTCCTCGGCGGTGACGATCTCGCCGGTGGCGGCCTTCACCAGCGGCGGACCGCCGAGGAAGATCGTCCCCTGGTTGCGGACGATCACCGCCTCGTCGCTCATGGCGGGGACATAGGCACCGCCCGCCGTGCAGGAGCCGAGCACGGCCGCGATCTGCGGGATCCGGGCGGCGGAGAGCCGGGCCTGGTTGTAGAAGATCCGCCCGAAGTGCTCCCGGTCCGGGAACACCTCGTCCTGCATCGGCAGGAAGGCGCCGCCGGAGTCCACCAGATAGACACAGGGCAGCCGGTTCTCCAGCGCGATCTCCTGCGCACGCAGATGCTTCTTCACGGTCATCGGGTAGTACGTGCCGCCCTTGACGGTGGCGTCATTGGCGACGATCACGATCTCCCGCCCGGCGACCCGGCCGATCCCCGCGATCACCCCGGCGGCCGGGGCCTGGTCCTCGTACATCCCCTCGGCGGCGAGCGGGGCCAGCTCCAGAAAGGGCGAGCCGGGGTCCAGCAGGGTGTCGATCCGGTCCCGTGGCAGAAGCTTGCCCCGGTCGGTATGGCGGGCACGGGCCCGCTCCCCACCGCCCAGCCGGGCGCGTGCGAGCTTGCGGCGCAGCGTTTCCGCCAGGTCCCGGTGGGCGGCCTGATTCGTCCGCCAGGACGGGGAGGCGGGGTCCGCCGCGCTGGTGAGCACGGGTGCCTGCTGCATCGTGTCACTCCTGTTAATGAGCGTTAACGCTTCCCTTCAGGTTAACGATCGCTAACAGCGTTGTCTAGAATTGCCTTCCATGAGCACCAGGACGGACGCCCCCACGCGCCGCGAGCAGATCCTCAAGGCCGCCGCGCAGCTCTTCGCGGAGCGCGGTTTCCACGGCGTCGGCGTCGACGAGATAGGAGCCGCCGTCGGAATCAGCGGCCCCGGGCTCTACCGCCACTTCCCCGGCAAGGACGCGATGCTCGCCGAGCTGCTCGTCGGCATCAGCGAGCGCCTCCTCAGCGGCGGCCGGCTCCGCGTCGAGGAGTCCGCCGCCGACCCCGCGCGGCTGCTCTCCTCACTGATCGACGGCCATATCGACTTCGCCCTCGACGACCGCCCGCTGATCACCCTCCACGACCGTGAGCTGGACCGCCTCCGCGACAGCGACCGCAAGCTGGTGCGCCAGCTCCAGCGCCAGTACGCGGAGCTGTGGGTGACGGCGGTCCGCGCCCTCCACCCCGGGGTCCCCGAGGCGGAGGCCCGCGCGGCCGTGCACGCGGTCTTCGGCCTGCTGAACTCGACGCCGCACCTGGCGACGGGGGAGGACGGCGAGTGCGCCCGCGCGGCGACGGAGGCGCTGCTGCGCCGCCTGGCGAACGGCGCGTTCGCGGCCCTGGGCGACGCCTGACCGCCGGCCCCTCCCGGGGGTCCCCCGACCGGGCAACCCCCGGGTCCTCTTCCGCCTCTCCTCTTCCGGGTACGCCATCGGGCGAACCGCAGCCCCGGTCCGGTGCGACCGGTGCTCCCCCACGGAGAGAGAGCGAAGCAATGAGAGCGAGAACGACTACGGCCGGTCTGGTGGCGGTCGCGTGCGCGGGCGTCTTCCTGGCGCCGTCCTCGGCCACCGCTGCCGAGGCCCCTCGGGACAAGGCCCTTCAGGGCAAGGCCGGGACCCACTGCGTCACGGATCTCGATACGCGGAAGACCACGTGCTACGACACATTCCGCGAGAGCGTCACGGCCGCGACGGGCGGCCGGGTCACCGACGCGACACAGGCGAGGGCCGCCCAGGACAAGAGGTTCGTGGACACGCTCAACGCGTCCGCGAGGGCCGGTGGTCCACGGGCCGCCGCCGAGCTGCCGCATGTGCTGGCCATCTTCTACTCGAAGGGCGACTACAAGGGTTCGACCTGGATACCCAGGGGACCCCTACCGTGCGCCGACGACGGGAAGGTGAACTACTACATGGGCGGACTGGCCGGAGGGTGGAACGATGCCATCAGCTCTCTCCAGACTGCGGGCAACTGCCACATCCGGGCCTGGGAGCACGGTGAATTCGCCGGTGCGAGCCAGTACTACACGACCAGCACGCGCTGGGTGGGGGACGCGATGAACGACCGGATCAGCTCTCTCGAATGGTTCTAGACCGAGCGGCCCCGCACTCCCTGTTCGGGGGGTGCGGGGCCGGTGCGGTTGCGGTGTTACGGGGTGGTGGTACGGGCGAGTGCGACGAGGCCCGCGAAGGCGGTCTTGGAGACCGTGAGCACGGGGCCGCCGGGTCGCTTGCTGTCCCGGAGGGGGACGGTGCCGGTGGTGGCGGCGTGGGCGGGCGCCCATTCGACGCAGGACCCGCCGTTCGCGACGCTGTAGCTGGACTTGACCCAGGTGTGGGGTCCGGTCATGACTCGGCCGTCCGGGCCAGTGTCACGAGGCCCGCGAAGGCGGTGGTGGAGACCAGCAGGACGGGGCCGTGGGGGCGCTTGCTGTCCCGGAGGGGGACGGTGCCGGTGGTGGTGGCGTGGGCGGGGGCCCATTCGACGCAGGACCCGCCGTTTTGCGTGCTGTAGGAGGACTTGACCCAGCGGAGCGGGGGAGGGGTGGCCGTGGCAGTCACGAAATGCCCTTTCGTAGCTGTTCGATCATGGCGACAGATTCCGCCTGGGAGACTGCTTCGATCTGCAACTGATGGTAGTTCCTCACCAGTGGCAGTACGGAGGTCGGTTCGCGGTCCAGGTAGCCCTGGGTCTGTGACTCGACGTAAGACACCACAGAGCGGTCCGGCAGTGTCAGGAGATTGACCATTCGGATGAATGGGTTCCGCTCCCCCATGGAGTACGGAGCGATTTGGAGCGCAGTGGTCGACTCTGCGGCGAACTCGATCAGCCGAGCCAACTGCGCGTCCATGACATCCGGTCCGCCGATGGGGTGTTGGAGGCAGCTCTCGTCCAGCACCACGAAGATCAGCGGGGGCGGCGTCCGTACCAGCGCGGCTTGGCGCTGTATCAAGTACTCGACCCGATCGACGGCCTGTTCGGCGGTGATGTCACCTCGCCGGACGGCGCTGTCCGCCATTACCTGCACGTACTCCCGCGTCTGGAGCAGCCCGGGGATGACGCCCGACTCAAAGAGCCGGATCTCGGCTGCCTGACCCTCGTGGCTCAGGTACTCCGGAAAGCCTTCGAGTAACGCGCCGTTCTTGTACTCGCGGTACGCGCGTTCGAAGGAATCGGTCGTTCCTGCGAGGCCAAAGACCGCGTCGGCACTCAGCGAACTTCGAAGGGTTGGAGGCTTGCGACCAGTTTCCATGGCCGAAATGTGCTGGCTGGAGTACTTCATGTACACGGCCAGCTCGTCCTGTGTCCATCCGCGCGCCTCTCTGGAACTGCGCAGACGCGCTCCGAAGGCGGCGACGGGTCCCGATGTGGGGTCCAATTCCTTGCGATTCACCATGGCGTGGCCAACCCTTTCTGCCTGGCTGCCCGGTTGAAGGGCTCATAACGCTACGGCAATCTGAAGTCACCCAGTAGCCGTTCCATTACGGAGGGGAGCGCCATGGGTTGGCATTCCGTCCCGGAACCGGACGTACCGCAAGAGGACAGCCCACTCCTGCAAGCGCTTCGCCTGCGGATACGGGAGGAGCACGAACTGCGGCTGCGGTTCGGTCCGTTCCATCAGATCGTCAGAAGGGCACATTCGTGCGAGAGCGACGAGGCAGGTCGATAGCCGGCACGGTCGCGATGCTCGCGGCCTGGTCGTTCTCCGTCGGACTGCACACCTTGGGCCTCGCCGACCGGCTCTAGAGACCCCGTCCTCCGTGGCACCGGCAGGTTCAGCGGTGTTCCTCTCACCGGCGCCACGGAGGGCGGTTCCCCAAGCGGGGTCCGCCCTCACCCCTGCCCTGGGCGGGCCCCCGGGCCCCGGCCGTTCACCCCCGCACGGGCGGCCGGGGTCCACCCGTAGAACCCACCCCCCTCACCCTCAAGGGAGACAGCCATGTCCCTCAACGCCACACCGTCCCCCGACGGACCGTTCGGCCTCCGGATGATCCGGCTGCGGGACTGCGACAGCCCTCAGCCCTCGCTGATCGTGTCCCGGGTCGCCCTCACCGTGTTCGTCGCGGAGGCCCGTGCCGGACGGCTGGACCACCTCCTGGCCACGGAGGCGGAGATGGCCGAGGCACGAAAGGTCGCGCGCTGGTCCCACGAGACGGCCGAGCCGGACCTCCTCTGACCCCTCCCCGTCGCGGTCTGCCCGCACCACAAGGGGCCCGTTCCTCGTGACACGAGGTCGGGGGGTGCAGGGTCGCCCCCGCAGGGGACCGGCGGACGGCCCCTCGCACTGGACACGGCACCTCAGTCTGCCGGCCCCGAGGAGGTGAGCCCGGAGGCCCCCGCCCCCGCGCTTGCGAGTCACCTCGCTCCAAGCCCCTGGGTACGGGCTGCCCGCACCATTCAAGCCCGTCCGGCGTTTGAGGACGGACCCGAGGCCCGAGCAGCCTCGGGCACACGTCGGGGGCCAGCCCCGAACCCCGCTCCTCAAACGCCGGAGGGGCTGGGATTAAGGCACCTGTCGAGGCCAGCCCCGAACCCCGCTCCTCAAACGCCGGAGGGGCTTAATTTGAGGCCCCCGCGCCTCAAACGCCGGCGAGGCTAGGTTTGGGGGACCCCAAGGGGCTGATTTTTGAGGCCCCTAGCCCAGCGCGCGGGCCCGCGCGAGGATCTCCGGCGACGCCTTGGCCACCGACCCCGTGTCGAACGGCGGCTGCGGATCGTACTCCGTATAGAGCTGGATCGCCTGCGCGGTCACCTCGTCCGTGAGGAGCGCCGCCAGGCGGACCGCCATGTCGATGCCGGAGGAGACCCCGGCCGAGGTGATCACCCGGTCCTGGCGGACCACCCGCTCCGGGGTGTAGACGGCCCCGTACGACTCCAGGTCCGCGACCGCGTCCCAGTGCGTGGTCGCGGTCAGACCGTTCAGCAGACCGGCCGCGCCGAGGACCAGGGACCCCGTACAGACGGAGGTGGTGAAGCGGGTGCCCGCGTGCATCCGGCGGACCCAGTCGAGGAACGCGGGGTCGGCCGACATGGTCAGGAAGCTGCCGCCGCCGGGTATCAGCAGGACGTCACAGCGTTCCACCTCGGCGTACCCGGTCGGGACCTGCACCGGCAGGGAGCCCAGTACGTCCCGTACGAGACCCGGTTCGGCGGTGACGAACCGTACGGTGGCGCCGGGCACATACGCGAGGATCTCGTAGGGCCCGATCGCGTCGAGCGGCTCGAAGTTGTCGAAGAGCGGGATCACTATGTCCATCGCCGCAGGATAGCCAGCGGACGGGCGAACCCTTCCGGCCACAGGACCGCCCCCCGGGCCACACGGGGCCGGGGGCCCGGAGCGTGAAGAAGCCCACCCGGCCCGCACCGGACCGGCGGGGCACAATAACCCCATGCCGATACCGAGCCGTGCCGCCCTGATCGACCATCTCGTCCGCACCCGTATCGCCGGAAACGTCGCCACTCCGCGTGACAACAACCTCGCCCACTACCGCGAGCTGGCCAACGGCAACCGCCACTACTGGCTCGGCCTGGAGCTGGGCGATCGTTGGACCGACGAGCAGGACGTCCTGGCCGTGATGGCCGAGCGGTGCGGGGTCATCGACGACCCCGGGCACCGGGCCGGGCAGGACACGATCGACCCCGAGCTGACGGTGGACGCCCTCGACCGGATGGCCGCACGGCTCCGGAAGGCCGCCGCCGGGCGGGAACGGGTGCTGCTGGCGACCGGCCACCCCGGCGGGCTGCTCGATGTGCACCGGGCGACCGGAGAGGCCCTGCGCGCGGCGGGCTGCGAGATCGTGCGGATCCCCGGCGGGATCACCGCCGACGAGGCGATGGTCTTCCAGTTCGGCGATGTGGCGGTGCTGGAGCGGGGCGCGACCCTCTGGCACACGCACTCGCCCGCCCCGATGGCCGCGATCCTGGACACCCTGGAGCGCGAGGGCGGCGCCCTGCCCGATCTGGTCGTGGCCGACCACGGCTGGGCGGGGTGCGCCGGACAGCGCGGTCTGGACGCGGTGGGCTACGCGGACTGCAACGACCCCGCGCTGTTCATCGGCGAGGCGGAGGGGACCGTACAGGTGACGGTCCCGCTGGACGACCATGTGACGGACCCCCGCTTCTACGAGCCGATGACGGCGTATCTGCTGGACGCGGCGGGCCTGCTCTGACCCGTACCCCCCTTCTCTCCCGCCCGTACCGGCCATGTGGTCCGAACGGGTGAACCGGAACACCGCCGGGGCCCGTGCTCGCGGGCGAGAGAAGGAGATCCCATGGAGCGGACCGCCCTGCCCGTCTATCCCACCGCCGCCTTCGCGGGGGAGCCGGTCCCCTTACCGGCGGAGCCCGTCGCCCGGGTACGGCTCCCCAGCGGCGATGTCGTCTGGCTGATCAGCGGGTACGAGGAGGTACGCGTCGCGCTGGGCCATCCCCTGCTCACCCGGGACCTGGGCCGGCACGGCCCCCGCGCGGGCACGGGCGGTGCCTTCGGTGCCGCCCGTGATGACATCCGCAACATTCACAGCCAGGGTGCCGCCCACGCCGAGCTGCGGAGGCTGGCGGCCCGCCCCTTCACCTCGCGCAGAATCGAGTCGCTGCGGCGGCGGGTACAGGAGCTGACGGACGGATTCCTCGACGCCATGGAGTCCGCGGGGCCGCCCGCCGATCTGATCGGGGCGCTGGCGTATCCGCTGCCGATCACCGTGATCACCGAGCTGTTCGCGATCCCGGAGGCGGACCGGGCCGACTTCGCCCGCTGGTCCGACCGGGTCGTCACGGTCATGGGCGTCACCGAGGAGGAGGTGGACGAGGCCCGCACCGGGCTCGAAGGCTGTCTCCACCGTCTGATCACCGCCCGGCGGGCATCCCCCGGCGACGATCTGGTCAGTGGCTGGCTCACCGCGCACGAGGGCATGGACCGACTCAACGACGCCGAGGTGAACCTGCTCGCCCAGGCGGTGCTCATCGCCGGGTACGAGACCACGGTGAACTCGATCGGCGCCGGGATGTGGCGGCTCTTTCGCAACCCGGACCAACTGGCGGCGCTCCGCGCGGACCCCGGACTGCTGCGCGGGACCATCGAGGAGATCCTGCGCCACCAGCCCCAGGGCGTCTTCTTCCTGATCATGGTGGCCCTCGAAGACCTGGAGCTGGGCGGGGTGACCATCCGCGCGGGCGAGGCGGTGATGCCCCTGCCCCAGGCGGCCAACCGGGACCCCGGCCGCTTCCCCGACCCGGACCGCTTCGACATCCGCCGCGCCCCCGGCGGCCACCTCGGCTTCGGCCACGGCCCGCACTCCTGCCTCGGCGCCGCGCTCGCCCGGATCGAGCTGGAGTCGGCGATCGGCACCCTCAACCGCCGCTTCCCCGCGCTGCGCCCCGTGGACCCCGACCTCACGGCCCTGCCCTGGCGCGCCGACCGCCTGATCTCGGGCCTGGCGGCCCTGCGGGTCACCTGGTGACCGGCGGTGGACCGGCTCAGGTCGGGAACTCTCCGACCCAGGTCCCCTTCAGAAGGTGCTTCGGCAGATACCCGGACTCGACCTCGACCGGGAATCCGGCGTCCTGCGCGAGGACCGCCAACGCCAGGGGGGCCAGTGCGACCCATCCGTCGCAGTCCTCGGCCCGCTCGTCATCGGCGGTCCAGTAGAGCTTGTGGGCGTCCAGAGCCTCCACGAGGGAGCGGTTGAACTTCTCGTGCTCACCGGTCGCCAGGTGACGGAGCAGATCCATCGGCGGCCATGTGATCAACGACGTGAATTCCTGGCCCGCGATCGGTGCGGCCTCGGGGGCGGTCCCCTGGGCGGCTTCGACAAGCTTCTGAGCGAACTCGGGGCGCCCCAGCCAGTACGCCTGGAGCGTCTCGATCCATGGGTAGACGCCGTCGTCGTAAACCGCGCCCGATTCGCGGAGCTTGGCCACCGGAACCCGACAGAGCGCGGTGATCCGCTCGGGGTTGCGGCACACGACCGCCAGCCAGAAGGCCGTGATCCATTTGCCCGCGTCCACAAACGATTGCGGCTTGTCGAATGCGGGCACTGTGCGGATCTCATGGTGAATGAGGCAGTCCACACTGTCCTCGGCCGTGGTGGCCGCCTCGAAGATCGCGGAGGCGGACTGCATCGCGCAGACCCATGCCTCCCAGCTCTCCAGCCAGGTCGCTTCGGGGTCGGGACCCGTCCTGCGGTAGGCGAGGATCAGCGAGTTGGACATCGCGTGCGGCAGAGCGAGAGGAGACTTCTGGAGATCGTCCAGAGCACGCAGGATCCGCGTGCTGATGGCGGGCTCCCGTCCGGGGAGGTTCTCCGTGGGGAACGCGTGACGAAGGACGACGGCGGTCACTGACTCTCGCTCTCGAAGATCTTGAAGTACTGGAGTTCAGCTCCAGCATAGGTCCCCGTGTGCGGGTTTGCCTTGACCATGACGTAATGCACCTTGCCCTCGCGAAGTGCGATTTCGAGGCCTTCGGCAGCCACCTCGTCACTACCGCCACGCTTGGTCATCTCGTGCAGGATGGTGTTGATGTACTCAAGGCTCCCTTGCTTCACCAGCCTGTGCTTTTCGTCCCCCGCGCCCTTTCGCCAGTCCAGCTTGCCGTCGGGAGCCTTGGCCTCGACGATCAGGTAGTCACCCCTGCCATGGTCCAATCGGTACAGCTGATCGAATCGGCGGGCCCCATTTCCCGTGTCCATCAGGTCGATCTCCTTGGCATTGTCAAATGCCCCGGGTACGACATGAATCCTGGCAGCACCCTCACCCAGGTTCTCACCGACCTTGGTGTTGTTCGGGGTATCGCCCATGGCCTCCTTGGCCGCGTCCAGAGTGGCCTGCGCCTCGGGGGTCGGGGTCTCGTCGAAGTCCCGCTGCGCTGTGCCGAGATCCTTATACGCCTGGTGCTTGCTCGCAAGGCCGTCAAGGGAGGCGAGCTCACTGCGGCCCAGTGCGGACACAGGCGGTGCCGGCGGGCCAGGCCGGAACTTCTCGGCGGGGCCGTAGGGAAGCTCGTTCGTAGCTATCACCCGGCCGTTCTCCACCTCGGTGAGCTTGGGCAGGTACTGCCCGTCGACAATCCTTTCCGCTTCCCTGCGGTGCCACCGCTTGTCGTAATGCTCAGTGCGCCACTGTGGGTCCTCATTGGCCAGACGAACATGCTCGTCCTGGATCCGTTTGGCCTCTTCGGCCGTTCGCTGGACCAGTTCGCCGCTGCCGCTGCCGCTGCCGGGCCTCGCGGCGTCGCCGACCGCGCCCCCGCCAGGTGAACCGCCGCCGCCGTCGTCGCCCCGGCCGGCGCCGGAGGCGATGTTGTCGGCGGACGACACGCCGCCACCGCCCGGTCCGTTGTCGGAGGAGCCCCGGCCCGGGGTGGTGTCCGGGGTCGAGCCGGTGCCACCGTTCGGGCCCGTGTTGTCGAGGGAGTTCGAGGGCAGGTTGTTGGCCGCGCCGCCCGCCGGCGTGTTGTCGCCGACCGAGGCCATGGGCGGGTTGTTCGCCGTACCGCCGGGGAGGTTGTTCGCCGTACCGCCCGGGCCCGGGAGGTTGTCCGCTGTGTTCGGGAAGGCGGGGACACGCGGGTCCGTGAGGTCGGAGCCCAGGTGGAGCGGGGTCTCCGGGGGGCGGGCGCCGACGGTCGCGAGGGCGGGTTCGCGGGTTGGGGACGGGGTGTCCACGCGGGGCTGGTCCGCGCCCGCAGGGGGAGTCTCGCGGGGGGCGGCGTCGCCGTGCTGGAGGAGGGTGCCGTCCGCGCGGTAGAGGTTGCCGGACTCGTCGATATAGCGGGCGGGGCCGTCCTCGAAGGGGAGCTTCGCCGTGCCCGGGGGCAGGACCACCGTGCCTTCGGGGAGGCGGACGGTGCCCTCGGGGGTGCGGGTCGCGCCCGGGGGGAGGTCGGCGCCCGCGGGGAGGCGGAGGGTGCCGTCGGGGAGCAGGGTCGTGCCCGGCGGGACGCTCAGCGCGCCGTCCGGGATCGCGGGGATCTTGAGATTGCCGAGGTTCTTCAGCCCCGCCATCATGTCGCCGGCCTTCGCCAGGCCCGCCCCGGCGCCCTTGAAGACATAGGTCGTCGGGTCGATCGCCCGGCCCGTCTTCCCCAGCGCCGAGAGGACCTTCCCGGCCGCGCCGGCCTTGCCCGCGCCGGAGACCGCGCCGCCCGTACCGCCGGTGAAGACGGTGGTGACCACGTTGAAGGTGACCGCGCCCGCCGCCCGGGAGGGGTTGGAGCCCCACTGGTCCCAGGCCACCAGCGCCTTGCCGGTCTCCTTCATCGCGGTCCGCGAGTCCCGCAGCCACGCCGGGAGATCCTTGTCATCGGCGGCCCAGTAGGCCAGTCCGACGACCGGTACCGCCGTGATCGCCAGACCGGTCACCAGCTTTCCCAGACCCGTCCACGCCTGACCGGCCGCCTCCCAGCCGGAGAAGCCGACCAGCGTGCCGAGGCCCTTGATGGTGCCCCAGGCGCCGTCCACGATGACACCCTTGCCGAAGTCCCAGGCGTGCTCCCACACCTGCCACGCCGGAACGGACTCCTCCACCGCGTCGCCCCACGGCAGGGACTTCGCGCCCTTCAGGGCCTCCGCGTCGTACCCGTACTGGTTGGCGCCGCCCGAACCGTCCTGGACAGTCAGCCGGCTTCCGCAGAAGATCGCCACGATCGTGTTGTGGCAGTTCCGCTCGGCCTCCTGGAACTGGGCCCAGACCTCGGCGACCTCGTTGCGGCGGTTCAGGTTCTCCTCGATCAGATCGCCGTCCTCGCGCCACTTGTCGTCGTCGCTGACCTTCTCCCGGAAGGCGACGGCGTCCGCGCGCAAGGACTCGAAACGGTCGATCAGCGGACGTACCTCACTCGCGTACGTCCCCAGCGCACCCGCGATCACACAGGTGTCGGAGCTGATCGCGGAGGCGGTCTCGGTGACCGGCTTCGTCGTGGCGAACAGCTGCTCGGCCTCCGGCGCCCGGTAGAACGCCGAGAGTCCCCCGAAGGAGCTGTGGACATCGCCCGCCGCCGTCATCACCCGGGCACCGTCGGCGGCGAGCGTCTTCACATGGCCGTCCAGCGCCGTCAGATCGCCCGTGAAGACAGGGATCTCCGCCGGATTGACGGGTGCGTTGCTCATCGCCCGCCACCCCCCGGCATCTCGCGGCGCAGCGCCTCCAGATCGACCGCGCGGGCCGCGTCCTGGGCCTGCTTCGCCGCTTCGAGGTCACCCTCGACATACTCGGTGGTGGCCTTCACCGCGCCCAGGACACAGGCCTCGATGCGTTCCGCCATGGCGTTGAAGTCCTTCTGGCGGTTCTCCAGATACTGGCCGAGCGCGCCCGCGACCGGGCCCATGGTGGTGCCGCCGCGCAGCGGTGCGTTCCCCGGGGCGACCGGGCCGTGGAGCCGGGGGCCCGCCATCGAGCCGGGGACGGCCGTGCCCGCCGCGCTCCCGGCCCCGGTCACCGTTGTCACCAGCCCCTGGAGTGCCTGCTGCAACTCGCCCGCGTGCCCGCCGACGACCTTCAGCTGTCCCTGCACTCCCTGCGGCCGGATGTCCCAGCTCGCCATCAACGCCCCCCGTATCGCCCCGTAATAGCCACCGCCCCGCCCGGGGCCTCAGCCGATGCCGTCGACCGCGGCCTTGGCCCGGGAGAGGGTCTGCTGCGCGGTGACGTCGTTCTTCTCCAGCGTGGTCTTCAACAGCTGGACGATGTTGCGGACCTCCTGGGACGCGCTGTTCCAGCGCATCTCCTTGCCGTGGTACTCATCGGCGACACCATCCGCGGTGAAGTCGCTCATCGCCGCCTTGACCTGCGCGTCGCGCTCGGCGATCACCTGCTCCAGACGGCCGATGACCGCCTGGATGTTCGTCTGCGCCTCGGCGGACGCGCCCGTGTCGTACGAGCGGCGGTCGGCGTTCGCTGCCATCACACATCACCCCTGCATCAGCGGCCGGAGAACCGGGCCGCGTCGAAGTTCGCCGCCGACATCTGCGTCTGGGCGTTGTCGCTCTGCTCCTGGACGCCCGTACCGAAGGCGGTCTCCATCCCGGACTGGCCGCCGAGGATCGCCGACAGCGCGCCGTTGAGCGCGGCGGTGATCTCGTCGGAGCGGGACTTGAAGGAGTCGAACGCCGCCTTGCCCGCGCCGTTGAACTTCCCCTCCAGCGGCTGGGCGGCCTGGATCAGCTGCTGGATCAGGGTCCCGAGGTCACCACTGGACGACTGTGACTTCGAGATCAGGGTCGACAGCGTCTGTGTACCCATGTCGAACTTCATCGGACTCCCCCCGCAGGGCCTCGGCGCGCACACGCGGCCACGCGTGACGTACGGTCATCCCTATCAAGCCCCGGTCATCCAGGGCAATCCATTACCGAGCAACTGTGGCGAGGATATGACAAATCCTCACACCCTCTCCGCCTGTCCCGCCTCCGGTTCCGTCCCCTTCAGATGCCGGGTCAGCCGCTCGAAGTCGGCCCACACCGACAGATCCGAGGGATCTCCCGGGAAGGGGTAGTAGAGCGCGGGCCTGCTCGCCGGGCCCAGCTCCCGGGGGGCGGTGGGCAGCGGGGTGCGCCGGGCCCGGTCGCCGGGCAGGGCGCGGACCTCCTCGGCGCCGAGGACGAACGCCAGCGGTACGCCCGGTCCTTCGAAGCGCGGCGGTACGGCGAGATCGCGCCGGGCCCGGCGCAGCTGCACCAGCATCGACTGGAGCCGGTGCCGCACCGCCAGTGCCTCCGCCACCCCGGGGAGCAGCTCCAGCGGGGGTTCCTCGTCGGGTCCGTAGCCGAAGGCGAGGGTGGTCTCCTCCTCCACACCGGCCGTGGTGCGCAGAACGCGGATGGTGGCGAGGCCGGGCCGCTGGGGGGTGCCCACCACCACGAACCAGGTCGGCTCGGGGGCCCGGGACCGGGCGAGGTCCGTCAGCCGCCGGGGCGACCAGGGCAGATTGGCGGGTTCGGCGGTGCCCCAGCCGGCCGGGGCGGTGCCGGTCAGCTCCCGCCACGCCGTCTCCAGGCCGCCGCCCAGCACCAGCTGTTCGTCGGCGGGGTGGACGGCGCGGAAGGTCAGCGCGAGCTGGCGTTCGCCGGTGTCCCCCCGTACCTCCTGATAGGCCCTCGCCACCGGGGTTCCGGTGCCCGGGGCGTCGGTCACCCGGGGGTCCGGGGGCGGGGCGGCCTCCGCCGGGGCGGGGACGAACAGGCCGTGCTCCCAGCGGACCAGGGCGCCGGTCAGCCCGTCGTAGTAGCCGTCCCGCTGGTCCTGCACGATCCAGCGGTTGGGCCAGGACGACAGGGAGTCCCGGACCGCGGGGGAGAGGGTGGTTCCGGCGGGGGTGACGATCTGGAGTCCGAGCCCGGCCGCCGCCGCTGCCCGGTAGGCGTCGGCGAGCCAGGCGGTCATGGCGACCACCGGGCGGTCCTGGATCACCACCGCGACCTTGTCGGTGAGGACATCCACGGCGGGCGCGGCGGCGGCCGGGGCCGGGGCGGCGCTGATCCCCTCGGCCGGCACCACGGCGAGCGACGCGGTGGCCGCCCTGGGCCAGCCGGTCCCGCCGCCGAGTTCGGCGACCCGGCCCGCGAAGGCGCCCGCGAGCCGCTCGGCCTCCGGGACCCCGGTGGTGGCGCGGGCCTCGGTCCACCAGTACGGCACCCTCGGCGGCTCGGCCCCGAGCAGCCGTTCCGCCTCGCCCTCGACCTGGATCAGCAGCGGGGCCTCCACCGACACCAGGGGTCTGCCCTGCTCGTCGCAGAGCTGGATCACGGCGCCCTCGCCCTCGGTGCCGACCAGCCGGTCCGGGCCGCCCGCGAGCAGCCCCGCGAGGACGATGGCCGGGTCCGGCATCCGGGGGGTCAGCGCGATCATGTCCTTGGTCATGGAGTGGACCGGTCCTTCGTCCAGAGAGGGAACATAAGGCAGTAGCGGGAACACAAGACAGAGGGGGAATGTCCCAGGGTGCCAGGCGGGTCAGGTGGCAGTGGTCGTCGTGTGCACGGTCTGGATCAGCCGGTTCGGCCGTCCCCGCCGCACCAGCACTCCCCGGCCCGGTGGCTGCGGCGCCGCGTACACCCCCGGCAGCAGCTGTCCCTCGCTCCGGTCGCCGGTCATCACCAGCGCCGATGACCCGGACTCCCGCAGCCCCTGCACCAGCGGCTCGTACATCCCCCGCGACGCGCCCGCGACCCGCCGGGCCACCACGAAGTGCAGTCCGATGTCCACGGCGGAGGGGATGTACGGGAGGAACGGCGCCAGCGGCGACTGGCCGGCCGTGGCCAGTACGTCGTAGTCGTCCACCAGGACCACGATCCTGGGGCCGCCGCCCCAGCTGCCCGGCTCCAGCGCCTCCAGCGCGGCGCTGTCGTCCGGCAGTCTCCGCTCCAGCTCGGTGGCGATCCCGGTGGAGAGCCCCCCGGCCAGTTTGCCGTTGTACGCGTAGCCGCCGAGGAACTCCTCGGGGACCGTGCCGCGCAGCCCGCGCCGGGGGTCCATGACGGCGATCACCAGCTCGTCCTCCCCGTACCGCTCGACCAGTCCGGCCGCGATCGTCCGCAGCAGGGTGGTCTTGCCGCACTCGCTGTCGCCGAGGATCAGCAGATGCTGGTCATGGGCGAAGAGGTCGAGCGTCACCGGCTCCAGCGCCGACTGGTCCAGGCCGATCGGGACCCGGTGCGGCTCGGCGGCGGGGCCGGGCAGCCGGTGCGGCTCCAGCAGCTGCGGAAGCACCCGTACCGGCTGGGCGACCTCCCCGCCCCAGGTGGCGCGGACGGAACGGGCGGTGTGCTCCAGTACCGCGCCCAGCTCCTCGGTCTCCGCGACCCCGTCGGTACGGGGCAGCGCGGCCTGGGCGAACAGCTTGCCGTCGGTGAGCACCCGGCCGGGTTCGCCGGGGGCCAGGGTCTCGGCGAGCCTGCGGTCGACGCTGGACTCGGAGGGGTCGTTGAGCCGCAGCTCGACACGGGTGCCGAAGCTGGACTGGGTGGCGATCCGGACGTCGTTCCAGCGGAACATGGCCGCCACCACATGGATGCCGTAGCCGCTGCCGCGCCGCAGGATGTCCACGACGGCGTCGTCCAGCTCCTCGAAGTCGTCCCGGAGCGCGCCGAAGCCGTCGACGACCAGCACGATGTCGGCGGAGGCCAGTTCGGGCAGCCGGCCGGCGGCGTGGCGGGCGCGCAGCTGGTCGACGGAGTCGATGCCGTGCTCCCGGAAGAGTTCCTCGCGCCGGGTCAGCATGGTGCGGACCTCCTCGACGGTCCGGGCCGCCCGCTCCCGGTCGGCGCGGCCCGCGACCCCGCCGACATGGGGCAGTCCGGCGAGGGCCTGGAGGCCGCCGCCGGTCAGGTCGAGTCCGTAGATCCCGACCTCCTGCGGGGTGTGGGTGAGCGCCAGGGCGAGGACGAGGGTACGGAGCAGGGTGGTCTTCCCGGACTGCGGTCCGCCGATGACGGCGGCGTGCCCGCCCGCGAGGGTGAGGTCCAGATACCACTCCCCTTGCCACTGCCGGGTGGGGTCGTCCAGCAGTCCCAGCGGCACCTGGAGCGGTCCGCGCCGCCCGGCGAGCCGGGTCCCCGCCGGGCCGACCTCCAGGGGTCCGGCGACGGTGTCCAGGGTGACGGCGGCGGGCAGCGGCGGCAGCCAGATCTGCCGGACCGGGTCGACGGGCGCCCCCTCCACCTGGGCTTCCTCCAGCTGGGCGACCATGACGCCCAGCTCGGTGGGGCCGGTCTCGCGGCGCCGCATCGCGGGCTCGGCCGGGCCCTGCTCGGGGCCGCCGAGGGTGTTGAACGCCGGGTAGGCGAGGGCGAGCGGCCCGCTGTCGGCCTCCTCGTCGCCGCGCCGGACGGGGCCCCGGTAGCCGCCGGAGACATATCCCGCCTTGAACCGCTCGTAGTGGCTGGTGTCGACCTTGAGATAGCCGAAGCCGGGCAGCGGTGGCAGCTGGAAGGCGTCGGGGGTGTCCAGGACGGTACGGGACTCGTCGGCGGAGAAGGTCCGCAGTCCCAGCCGGTACGAGAGATAGGTGTCCAGGCCCTTGAGCCGGCCGCCCTCGATGCGCTGGCTGGAGAGGAGGAGATGGACGCCGATGGAGCGGCCGATCCGGCCGATGGAGAGGAAGAGGTCGATGAAGTCGGGCTTGGCGGTGAGCAGCTCTCCGAACTCGTCGATGATGACGAAGAGATGGGGCAGCGGCTCCAGATCGGGGCGGCGCCCGTCCCGCAGGGCCGCGTAGTCGCCGATGTCGGCGATGTTCCCGGCGTCCTTCAGCACCTGCTGGCGGCGCTTGACCTCCCCGGCGAGGGAGGCGTGGACGCGTTCCACCAGGCCCGCCTGGTTCTCCAGATTGGTGATGACCCCCGCGACATGCGGCAGTCCGGCGAACGGGGCGAAGGTGGCACCGCCCTTGTAGTCGACCAGGACCAGCGCCAGATCCTCCGGCGGATGGGTGGCGGCCAGCGCCAGGACCAGGGTGCGCAGCAGTTCGGACTTGCCGGAGCCGGTGGCGCCGACGCAGAGTCCATGGGGGCCCATGCCCAGCTCGGAGGATTCCTTGAGGTCGAGCAGGACCGGCTCATGGCGGTCGTTGACACCGATCGGGACCCGGAGGAAGGCGCGTTCGGCGCGGGGCGCCCAGAGCCGGTCGAGGTCGAGCCGGGCCACGTCGTCGATGCCGAGGAGGTCGGCGAAGTCGACCGGGCCGGAGAGCGGGGCGTCGGCCAGGGACTCGGCGGAGAGCCGCAGCGGGGCGAGCATCCGGGCGAGGCCCTCGGCGAAGGCGGGCCCGGCCTCGTCCACGGTGCCATGGGCGCCGATCGGCTCGTCCTCGCGCAGGTCCTCGATCTCCACCCGGTCGCCGTCGACGGTGATCCGGACGGAGATCCGCCCGGGTTCCTGCACCCGGCGCTCCAGCAGATGGAGGACGGTGACGCCCATCTCCCGCAGCCCGACGGCCTCGTCGGGGAGGGGCAGCTCCACGGCGTCCTCGCCATGGCCGTCGGCGACCACCAGCAGCCGCGATGTCAGCCCGAGGGCGCCCCGGCCGGAGAGTCCGCGCCGGACCTCGGCGGCGTACGAGGCCCTGCGGCGCAGCTCGGGTCCGAGCGAGCGGGCGAGCTGCGGCAGCGAGGGGGCGATCCGGCGGGCGGCGACCGGCCCGTCGAAGCTGTCCCGGTCGAGGAGGTGCGGCAGCCATTTGGCCCACTCCCACTCCGTCATCCGCTCCCCGGGGACGGCGAGGGCGACGGCGACATCGTCGGGGGCATGGGTGGCGGCGGTCTGGGCCAGCAGGGCGCGGGCGACCCGCAGACAGTCCTCGCGGGGGCCGATGACGCTGATGTCGCCGACCCGGTCCAGGGGGACGGTCAGCGGCAGTTCGGTGCCGGTACGGAAGCGGTCGGTGAGGGCGGACGCCTCGTTGAGCATGAAGCGGTCGGGCGGGGTGAGCACGGTGGAGCCGGGGTCGGCGATCCTCAGGTCCCGTACCGGCATCTCGCCGGTGCCGATCCGGACCCGCAGGAAGTCGTCGTCGGTGCGGCGGCGCTCCCAGAGCCGGGCGGGGTCGCGGACGATGTCGTAGAGGGCGTACGGGGGCGGGTTGAGCACATCGGCGCGCTCGCGGCGTTCGCGTTCCTCGGTGGACAGCTCCTCGCGCAGCTCCTCCAGATAGGCGAGGTAGGCCTCGCGCTGGGTGCGGCGGGTGCGCTGGGCCTTCCCGCGCTGGGAGAAGACCAGGGCGAGTGAGCCGATGACGGTGACCAGCAGGATCAGCGCGCCGAGGGCGGCGAACTGGCTGTTGCGGACGACGGTCATCATCACGACCGAGGACATCACCCCGGCGACGGGCAGCAGCGACATGGCGATGCCGCCCGGCTTGCCCTCGGGGAGGTTGGGCGGGGCCTCGATGACGCGGTCGGTCGACGCGGCCAGCGGGCGGGTGGTCCGGGCCGGGCGGTGGATCAGTCGGGTGCTCATCGTGGTGTCCGGTCGTCGGTGCGGCGGGTGTGCGGGCGCCGGGGCCGTCCTCGGGGGAGGGGCCGCGCGGTGCCGGTCGGTGCCCGGTGCTGGTTCAGTGGTGGTTCAGCGAGAGCCTCAGGAGGTCCGCCGCGAGTTCGGTGACGGCCCGGCGGGTGGGCAGGGCGAGGCGTTCGGTGCGGAGGGCGCCCCCGGCCGCGAGATGGCGGTCGTACGGGAGGACCCGCACCTGGGCGCCGGTGGCGCGCAGCCGTTCGGCGGCCTCGTCGGGGTCGATCCCGCCGTGCGGGGAGAGTTCGGTGAGGGTGACGACCGTCCCGGCGATGATGTGCGGCGGCAGGCCCCGCATCCACTGGAGGACGGCGTAGGTGCTGGCGACGCCCTCCAGGGTGGCGGGGGCGGCGAGTACCCGGGCCTGGGAGGCGGTGAGCGCGACCCGGGCGACCTCGGCGGGCAGGGTCTCGCAGTCGACGACGGTGACCCCGAAGTAGCGGCGGAGGGCGACCATGACCCGTTCGTAGGCGCGCAGATCGAGCATGGCGCCGATCTGGCCCTGGCTGCCGGGGAGCAGCCAGGCGTTGTCGGGGAGCTGGACCAGATAGCCGGTGATGTCGAGGAGGGACATCTGGGGCTCGATGATCCCGGCGAGGTCGCCGGTGGTCCAGCGGAGGGTCTCGGCGCCGAGCCGCAGCGGGAGGGAGCCGAGGGCGGGGTCGGCCTCCACGAAGAGGACGGGGTCCTGGCGGTAGTGGGCGTAGGTGAGTCCGAGGAGGGCGGCGACGGTGCTCTTGCCGGCGCCGCCCCGGATGGAGGTGACGGCGATCTGGCGGCCGGTGGTGACGGGCTGCTGGAGCGTTTCGGCGGTACGGGTGGAGTCGGCGACCTCGCGGGCGGCGGAGGACGAGACGGTACGCCGGACCGCGCGGACGGCGCGGGCGGTGGCGGACTCGCCGTGCCGGGGTTTGCGGCCGACCCGGGCGAGGTCCCGGTCGATCACGGGGAGGGACTCGGGGACGCCCCGGGTGGCGGCGGAGGTGTAGGCAGGGGGCGGCGGGGGCGTCGGGGCCGCCTGGGGGGCCTGTGCCGGGTGTGGCGCGGGTGCGGGTGGCTGCCCGGTCTGCGGGGGTACGGGTGGCTGTGCGCTCTGCGGCGGTACGGGTACGGGCGGCTGTGCGGCCGCCGGAGGTACCTGCGGGCCGTCGGCGGGCGCGGGCGGGCGCGGCGGCTCGTTTCTCAGCTGCCGCAGCACATCGCTCTGCCAGTTCTCCCCGTGTGGCATGTCCGCCCTTCCCCTGTCCCCTGCCGTCACACCTGTTGTGCCCGTCGCGCCCGTCATGCTGTTGCTTCGGAGCCTCAGAACTTGTCGAGCAGCTGCCCGTACACCCCGAACACCCCCACCGCGAGCGGGAACAGGGCCACCATGCCGATGGACTCGACCAGATCGGCCGCCCGGCCCAGCCGTACCCGTACATGCTCCGGCGGCTCCACCGCCAGCACGGCCAGCGGCAGCAGCGCCGCGACCGCGAGCACCAGGAGGGGGACCGCCCCGCCGGTGTCCTCCAGCCAGACCACCACCAGCCGTACCAGCAGCACACAGGCGGCGGCGATCAGTGCGACCACCTCCGCGACCAGTGGAAAGGCACGGGCCCTGGAGAGCAGCACCACGGTCACCACGACCGGCAGGACCGTCGTCCACACGGTGGGGTCAGCGGCCCGGGTGAGCAGCCAGCCGCCGGCCGCCGCCGACACCGCCGTGACGACGGTGGCGAGCGCGAGGCCCCGATGGGTCGCGGCGAGCGCGTTGGCGACCTGGTGCCTGCTCACGGAGGCGCCCCCGGAGCGGCGGTCGTCCAGCGCGGTGAGTCCCGAGGCCATCAGCGCGAAGCGGGGCAGCAGCCCCAGCAGCACCACCGAGAACAGCGCCAGTACGGTGCCCAGCCGCGCGGGGTCGTCCTGGAGGGCGGCGACGCCCTCCCATGCCCCGGTGAGCCCGGCGGTCGCGGCGGCGCCCAGCAGTCCGCCCCGGCCCAGCGGGGAGAAGTGGCCGAGCAGCAGCAGCGTCAGCACCAGCGCGCCCGCGACGGCGGCCAGCCGTACCGGGCCGGACCAGTGATGGGCGTCGGCGGCGGTCCACGCGGTCAGCACCCCGAGGCCGCCGGAGGCCAGCAGCAGCGCGGTGGCCAGGCCACGGTTCCCGGCGCCGACCCGGGCGGCGACCGCGCCCCCCGCCATCAGCAGCAGGGTGAGCACCCCGAGCACCCCGGCCAGGGCGTCGAGGGCGAACTCACGGCGGGCCAGCAGCGCGGCGGCGACCGCGAAGCCGACGGTGGCGACCCCGGCGCTCGCCCGGCGCGCGGCGGGCCGCCAGCGCCAGGCCCGCAGATCGAGGTCGTCGGCGACGAGGTCGGTGACATCGTGGACGACCGGCGCGGGCGGCGCGGAGTGGGTGCGCACCAGCCGGAGCACCGCGCCGTCGGCGACCCCCGCCGAGGCGAGGGTGCTGTCATGGGGCAGCACCGAGCCGTCGGAGGTGGTCAGCTGACGGGTCAGCGGCCGGGTCGCGGCCCGGTCGTCCAGCAGCTGGAGGATGTCCGGGAGGAGCCGGCCGATCGGGGTGTCGGCGGGCAGGACGATATCGGCCCGGCGCCGCTCACCGACCAGGGTGACCCTGCTCAGTTGCGTCCGGGAAGTCGGTGCTGCGGCTACCACGTGCGGGAACCTATCATCGCGTTTTCCTCGGCCCTCCGGATCCGGCTCACGGTCCGGTTCTGGGTCCGGCTCATGGGCCGGGTCCGGGTCTGGGTCATGGCTTCGGGCTCGGCACGGTCTGCTGGAAGCGCTGTTCCTGCTTCTGCTTCTCGGCCTTCTGCTTGTCCAGGGTGTGCTGGAGGAAGGACCAGCCGACGCAGCCCGCGCAGAGGACGGCGGCGATGGCGATGCCCGCGAAGAGCTTGCCGAGCCGTTCGTCGGCGGTGCGGCGGACGCGCTGGGGGCCGAACAGCAGGGCGTCGCGCAGCCGTCGGCGGCGTACCGCCACCGACTCCAGCAGCTGGCTGTCGTAATCCCGCGCCATGTGTCGTCGCCTCCCCCGCTTTGCCCCCGCACACATCGGGCATCGGATGCCCGTGGTCCGGTCGGTACCTTACGCGGCACCTTACGCAGCCGGGTCGGCACGGCGCAGCCCGCGCGGTGAAGGACCCCCGATCACGGGCGTCTTCGCCAGCACCGTCTGTCCGGTGCCGTCGGGGAGGAGGGCGCCCGGCTCGCCGGTGTCCCGGAAGCCATGGCGGGTGTAGAGGGCGAGGGCGGTGTCGTTGCCGTGCCGTACGGAGAGCTTGAGCAGCGGGGCGCCGCGCCCGGCCGCCCAGGTCTCGATCTCCTGGATCAGCCGGTCCCCGACGCCCCGGCCCCGGGCCGCCGGGTCGACCCAGACCGAGATCAGCTCCACGGCGCCCGACCCTCCGGGCTCCGGGCCCTCGGGGACGCCGCTGGCCATGCCCACGGGCCGGCCGTCGAGCAGGGCGACGAGATCGAGCGCGCCCG
Source organism: Streptomyces sp. NPDC000594 (assembly GCF_040299965.1). NCBI lineage: Bacteria > Bacillati > Actinomycetota > Actinomycetes > Kitasatosporales > Streptomycetaceae > Streptomyces > Streptomyces sp. NPDC000594. The sequence goes on from NZ_JBEPCY010000002.1 coordinate 151,616, forward strand.
GGATCCCCAGCCGCGCCCGCCAGCGCTCCTCACGGTCGCCCTCGCCCTGCCAGTCGCCCAGGGTCGAGCCGAACGCCCGGGGGGCCTCCGCGAGCGCGGCGAGCCGCAGCCCCCGCCAGAGCGGCCAGTCGTCCGGGTCCAGTGCGCGTACCTCCACCATGGAGGGGACCCTGCCGCGCGCCCCGGCCGGGGGCAAGGCGTTTTCCGGCGGTCAGAGGTGGGTGGGGGCGAACATCCGCAGCAGCGCCGGGAGGACCACCACCGAGGGGCCGGGGGAGGCCAGCGCCGCCGCCAGATCGGTGGCCAGGGTCTCCGGGGTGGTGCGCAGCGCCGGGACGCCGAAGGCCCCGGCGAGGGCGACGAAGTCCGGGCGGGCCAGCTCGGTGCCGGTGGCCTCGCCGAAGGCGTCCGTCATGTACTCGCGGAGGATCCCGTACCCGCCGTCGTCCACGATCAGCCAGGTGACCGGGAGGTCGTACTGACGGGCGGTGGCCAGCTCGGCGATCGAGTACATCGCCCCGCCGTCGCCGGAGACCGCCAGGACCGGGCGGTCCGGGTCGGCGACCGCCGCGCCGAGGGCGGCCGGGAAGGCGTAGCCGAGGCCGCCCGCGCCCTGGGCGGAGTGCATGGTGTTGGGGCGGCGGGCGTCGAGGGCGGACCACGCCCAGTACGCCAGGATCGTCATGTCCCAGAAGTGGGGCGCGTCATCGGGCAGCGCCTCCCGGACGGCGGCGAGCAGCGACTGCTCAAGCCCTCGATCCTGGGCGTCGATCCGCTCGTGGACCCGGTCGAGTACCGCCCGTACCCGCTTCGGCGCCTCCGGGTCCCGCCGCTCGGGCACGGTCTCCAGCAGGGCGGAGAGCGCCAGCCGGGCGTCGGCGTGGATGCCGATCCCCGCGTGGTTGGACTCCAGCTTCCCGGCGTCCGCCTCGATCTGGATCACCCGGCCGCGCGGGGCGAAGGTGTGGTAGTTCGAGGAGAGTTCGCCGAGCCCCGAGCCGACGACCAGCAGGACATCGGCGTCCTCCAGGAAGTCGGTGGTGTGCCGGTCCTCCAGCCAGGAGCGGAGCGAGAGCGGGTGCTCCCAGGGGAAGGCGCCCTTCCCGCCGAAGGTGGTGACCACGGGTGCGTCGATCCGCTCGGCGAGGGCGCGCAGCTTGCCGGTGGCGTCGGAGCGGACCACCCCGCCGCCCGCGATGATCGCGGGGCGTTCGGCGGTCGCCAGCAGATGGGCGGCGAGCGCGGTCAGCTCGACCCGGGGCACCAGCTCCTCCGGGGTGGCGTCGACCGCCGTGACGACGGGCAGCACCGTCTCGGCGAGCAGCACGTCCTGGGGGATCTCCACCCAGACCGGCCCGTGCGGGGCGGTGAGCGCGGAGCGCCAGGCGTCGGCGACGGCGGAGGGGATCTGTGAGGCGGTACGGGCGGTGTGCACCGACTTGACGATGTCCCGGAAGGACGCCTGCTGGTCGCGGAGTTCATGGAGATAGCCATGGCGTCCGCCGCCGAGTCCGGCGGCCGGGATCTGGCTGCCGATGGCGAGGACGGGCGCGGAGCCGGCGGCGGCCTCCTGGAGCGCGGCGAGCGACATCAGCGCGCCGGGCCCGGTGGAGAGCAGCAGCGGGGCGGCCTCGCCGGTGATCCTCCCGTAGGCGTCGGCGGCGAAGCCCGCGTTGTTCTCGACCCGCAGCCCCACGTACCGCAGCGAGGAGCGGCGCAGCGCGTCGAACATGCCGAGCGCGTGCTGGCCGGGCAGGCCGAAGACGGTGGTGGCGCCGAGGCCCTGGAGGGTCTCGATGACGAGGTCGCCGCCGGTGCGCCCGGCCGGGGGGTGGAGGGCGGCCTCGGTCTGCGCGGCGGTGGGCCGCAGCACGAGATCGTGGTCGTGGGTCATCGGGCGGTCCTCGCGGCGGCGATCTGGCGGCTCATGATGGTGGTCAGCTCGTACGCGGTGTGCGAGGCGGCGACGGCGGTGATCTCGGCGTGGTCGTAGGCCGGGGCGACCTCGACCACATCGGCGGAGACCAGGTTGCAGGAGGCGAGGCCGCGCAGGATCTCCAGCAGCTCGCGGGAGGTCATGCCGCCCGCCTCGGGGGTGCCGGTGCCGGGCGCGTGGGCCGGGTCGAGGCAGTCGATGTCGATGGAGATGTACAGCGGCCGGTCGCCGATGCGCTGCCGGAGCTGGTCGGCGACCTCGTCGGCGCCGCGCCGGTAGACATCGGCGGAGGTGACGATGCCGAAGCCCAGCTTCTCGTCGTCGGTGAGGTCCTGCTTGCCGTAGAGGGGGCCCCGGATGCCGACGTGGGAGAGGGCGGAGGTGTCGAGGATGCCCTCCTCGACGGCCCGCCGGAAGGGGGTGCCATGGGTGTACTCGGCGCCGAAGTAGGTGTCCCAGGTGTCCAGGTGGGCGTCGAAGTGGAGCAGGGCGACCGGGCCGTGCTTCTTGGCGACGGAGCGCAGCAGCGGCAGGGCGATGGTGTGGTCGCCGCCGAGGGTCATCATCCGGGCGCCGGTGGCGAGCAGGTCGTCGGCGGCGGCCTCGATGGTCTCCACGGCCTCGTTGATGTGGAACGGGTTGGCCGCGATGTCGCCCGCGTCGGCGACCTGGGCCAGCGCGAAGGGGGAGGCGTCCTGCGCCGGGTTGTACGGGCGCAGCAGCCGGGACGCCTCGCGGATGGCGTTGCCGCCGAAGCGGGCGCCGGGCCGGTAGGAGACCCCGGTGTCGAAGGGCACGCCGACGACGGCGACATCGGCGGTGCCGACCTCGTCGAGCCGGGGCAGCCGGGCGAACGTGGCGGGTCCGGCGTACCGGGGGACGCGGGAGGAGTCGACGGGGCCGCGCGGCTGCTCGTTGCTGCTCATAGGTGCCTTCTTTCCTGCGCTTCTTCGCTGCGCTGTGATGCTTTCCGACTGTAAGCCGTCCGGCGGGGTGGTGGGTCAGGGCGCCGGGTGGGCGTCCGTGGCGGGGGTCCTGACCGGGGGGTGCCCCTGGTCGTCCCCGGTGCTTCGGTCGTCCCGGGTGCTTCGGTCGTCCCGGGTGCTCCGCCCGTCCTCGGCGCCGGGCTCGTCCTCGTCGGCGCCCCGCCCGGCGAGCCGCTCCTGCCAGTGGGCGAGGACGGCTGCGTCGGTGGGCCGGGTCAGCAGGCTGACGGCGACATAGACCGCGAGCGAGGCGATCAGCCCGTAATAGACGGGTTCACTGGCGAGGATCCCGTACGCGGCCATGAGGCCGATCACGGCGGTCCCGCCGACGGCGACGGCGGCGAGCGCGCCCTGGACGGTGCCGCGCCGCCAGAGCAGCCCGCCGAGGATCGGTACGAGCAGTCCGCCGACGAGGAGGTTGTACGCCACGGTCAGCGCCTCGACCACGTCGTCGATGGCGATGGCGATGACGATGGTGGCGATGCCCATGGCGAGGATGAAGAGGCGGTTGCCCCGGACCTCGTCGTGCGGCTCGTCGGTGCCGTTCGCGGTCCCGGTTCCGGCTTCGTTCCCGGTGCCGGCCCCGGTGCCGTCCCGCCGGGCCAGTCCGCGCCGCAGCCGGGACCAGATGTCGTGGTTGGCGACGGTGGCGCAGGCGATCAGCGCCCCGGAGGAGGTGGACATCACGGCGGCGAGGGCGGCGGCGAGCACCAGCCCCCGGACACCCATGGGCAGATGGTCCTTGACGATCAGCGCGAAGGCGTCGTCGGGGCTGGCCAGCTTGGGGTAGAGGACCTTGGCGGCGGTGCCGATCATCGCCCCGGCGACGGCGTAGACCAGGCAGTAGACACCGGCGGCGGTGCCGCCCCAGCGGGCCGTGCGGTCGCTGCGGGCGGTGAAGACGCGCTGCCAGATGTCCTGCCCGATGAGCATGCCGAAGGTGTAGATCAGCACATAGGTGAAGATCGTCTCGCCGCCGATGCCGAGCGGGGCGAAGTACTCGGTGGGCAGCTCCGCCCGCATCTCGCTGAAGCCGCCCGCCTTGACCACGGCGACCGGCAGCAGGATCAGCAGCACCCCGATGGTCTTGACGACGAACTGCACCATGTCGGTGAGGGTGATCGACCACATGCCGCCGAGGGTGGAGTAGGCGACGACGATCGCCCCGCCGAGGATGATCGAGACGGTCCGGTTCACATCGAAGAGGACGTCGAAGATGGTGGCGTACGCGATGGTGGAGGTGACCGCCAGCATCAGGGTGTACGCCCACATCACCAGGCCGGAGATCACCCCGGCCCGGCCGCCGTACCGCAGATCCAGCATCTCGGAGACGGTGTAGACCTTCAGCCGGGCGATCCGGGCGGAGAAGAGGACGGAGAGGGCGAGCAGTCCGAGGCCGATGGTGACGACCATCCAGCCGCCGGAGAGCCCGTACTTGTAGCCGAGGCCGACGCCGCCGATGGTGGAGGCGCCGCCGAGGACGATGGCGGCCATGGTGCCGGAGTACATCCAGGGGCCGAGACGGCGTCCCGCGACCAGGAACTCGCTCTTGGACTTGGCGCGGCGCATGCCCCACCAGCCCATGCCGAGCATGCCGGCCAGATAGACGACGATCACCGCGTAGTCGACTGCCATCGGCTCTCCTCCCATCCCGTCCCCCGGGGTCCCCTGTTGCTTGTGACCCCTGACGGTAGGTGGCCGGAAAGCGGCGCAGAAGTGTACGTTTCATCCATTGTTGGCCTGACAGCTGGATGGATGGTCCATGCCGGAAACCACAGCTCCCCCACCGACCCCGGCCATCCCGCTGGCCGCACTGCTGGCCCAGGAGGAGCTGGGGCTGCGGCAGATCGCGGGCCCCGCCGATGGCCCCGATGGCCCTGCCGGGAGTCCCGGTGGCGGTCCCGCCGTGCACTGGGTGCACACCTCGGAGATGGCCGACCCGTTCCCCTATCTCCTCGGCGGTGAGCTGCTGCTCAGCGCCGGAGTGCTGCTGACGGACCCCGACACCTATGTGGAACGGATCGTGGCGGCGGGCGCGGCGGCGCTGGGCTTCGGGGTGACCCCGGTCTACGACACCGTCCCGGCGGAGCTGATCGAGGCGTGCGACCGGCGGGGACTGCCGCTCCTGGAGGTGCCGCCCGCGACCACCTTCACGGCGGTGGCCCGGGCGGTGTGGCGGCTGATGGCCGAGGCCCGCCACCGGGAGCTGCGCCGGGTGAGCCAGGCCCAGCAGGGACTGGCGACGGCGGCGGCCCGCCCCGACCCCGTACCGGCGGTGGTGGCACAGCTCGCGGGACGGCTGGGCGGCAGGGCGGAGCTGCGCGGCCCGGACGGTACGGAGCTGGCGGCGGCCGGGCGGGCACCCGGTCCTGAGGTGCGGAGGGCGCTGGACCGGCTGGTACGGGTGCTCATCCCGGATCCCGGCACCCCCGCGACTCCTTCCGCCTCCCCCTCTTCCCTCTCCTCCCCATCCCCTCCGTCCCTCTCCCCGTCCCCTCTCTCCCCTCCCTCCACCGCGAGTGACACGGTCGACGGGCACCGGCTGAGCGCCTATGCCGTCGGCGGCCGGGGGCTGGTGCTGCTGGTGGCCACCCCCGGCCGGGAGCCCGGGGACCACACCGTCGCCGGGGTGGCGGTCGTACTGCTCACCCTGCTCACCGCTCCCCACCAGCGGCTGGACGGCGCCGAACGGACCTCCGCGCTGGTCCGGCTGCTGCTCGGGGCCGAACCCGCCGCGACCGCCGCCCGGCTCGGCGGCACCTCCTGGACGGTGGTCCGCGCCCGGGGCACCGGCCGGGCGCCCTTCGCCGCCTCCGCGCTGGGGGCGGCGCTCGGCAGCGGACTGGTGGACCCGCTGGACGACGGCACCGTACGGGTCCTCCTGCCCGCCGGCCCCGACCCGGCCACCGACACCGGCACGGTCCATGCCCCTGCTGCCGGCCCCGTCACCGGACCCGGGCCCCGGCCCGGCTGGGTGCTCGGGGTCAGCGGGCCGGTGGAGCCCGGCGAACTGGCCGCCGCCGACCAGCGGGCGGCACGGGCGCTGCGCCGGGCCCTGGCCACCGGCCGGGAGCTGGTCCACCACCGGGAGGGCTCGCTGACCGCGCTGCTCACCGAGGAGGAGACCGAGGCCCACGCCCGGCACCGGCTGGCACCGCTGGCCGGGTCGCCCGCCCTGGTGGAGACCCTGCGCGCCTGGCTGGCGGCGCACGGCGGCTGGGACCGTACGGCCCAGACCCTGGGGGTGCACCGCAACACCGTCCGCCAGCGGATCGCCCGCTGCGCCGCGCTGCTCGGCGAGGACCTGGACGACCCCGACACCCGGATGGAGCTGTGGTTCGCCCTGCGCCCCCGCTGAACCCCGGGCCCCGCTGGCCCCGGGCCTCCGCCGCACCCCGGACCGCTGCACCCGCCTCGCCCCGCCCCGCCGACCCCGGGCCTCCGCCGCACCCCACCCCGCCGCTGAACCGGGACCTCAGCGGCGGATGCCACTGTGAGGTACCCGGCCCGGTGATGTCTGGACAGGCTACGCAACCAGCCGGTAACTTCGGATCTGAGCAAGCGCTTGGACAGTTCTGTCGTGCGTGCTGTCCGGGCCTCGTACCGTCCGTACCGTCGTACCGTTCCCGCAGCCAAGGGAGGCGTTCGTGCGCCGCAGCGTTTACCAGGAAGACCACGAGACGTTCCGGGAGACCGTCCGGGCCTTCATCGAGGCCGAGGTCGTCCCCGTCCACGACGAGTGGTTGGCGGCGGGCCAGGCGCCCCGCGACTTCTACTACAAACTCGGCGAGCTGGGCGTCTTCGGCATCGAGGTGCCGGAGGAGTACGGCGGCGCGGGCGAGAGCTCCTTCAAGTACCAGGCGGTCCTCACCGAGGAGTGCGCCCGCGCGGGTGTCTCCTTCGGCGGCTCCGGCGTCCATGTGGCGCTCTGTCTCCCGTACCTCATGGAGTACGCCACCGAGGACCAGAAGAAGCGCTGGCTCCCCGACTTCGTCAGCGGCGCCGCGATGTACGCCATCGCCATGACCGAGCCCGGCACCGGCTCCGACCTCGCGGGCATGAAGACCACCGCCCGGCTCTCCGAGGACGGCACCCACTATGTCCTCAACGGCGCCAAGACCTTCATCACCGGCGGTGTCCACGCCGACAAGGTGATCGTCTGCGCCCGGACCGCCGCGCCGACCCCCGAGGACCGCCGCCACGGCATCTCCCTCTTCGTGGTCGACACCAAGCTGGACGGGTACGCGATCGGCCGCAAGCTGGACAAGCTGGGCCTGAAGACCTCCGACACCGCCGAACTCTCCTTCACCGACGTCGAGGTGCCGGCCGAGGACCTGCTCGGCGAGGAGCACAAGGGCTTCTCCTACCTCGGTCAGAACCTCCCCCAGGAGCGGCTGGCCATCGCCGTCGGCTCCTACGCCCAGGCGTCCGCCGCGATCCGGTTCACCCAGGCGTACGTCACGGACCGCACCGTCTTCGGCCAGTCCGTGGCCTCCTTCCAGAACACCAAGTTCGAACTGGCCTCCTGCAAGGCCGAGGTCGACGCCGCCGAGGCGGTCGTGGACCGCGCCCTGGAGGCCCATGACGCGGGCGAGCTGACGGCCGCCGAGGCCGCCTCCGCCAAGCTCTTCTGCACCGAGGTCGCCCACCGGGTCATCGACCGCTGCCTCCAGCTGCACGGCGGCTACGGCTATATGAACGAGTACCCCATCGCCCGGCTCTACGCCGACAACCGCGTCAACCGCATCTACGGCGGCACCAGCGAGGTCATGAAGACGATCATCGCCAAGTCCATGGGCCTGTAGCGCGGCCGCACGATGGGTTCGGCACTCGACGGCCTGCTCGATCTGCTCGATCTGGAGCGGATCGAGCGGGACATCTTCCGGGGGCACTCACGGGTCTCCGTCGTCCCCCGGGTCTTCGGCGGGCAGGTCGCCGCCCAGGCGCTGGTGGCGGCCGGGCGCACCGTGCCCGCCGACCGGACCGCGCACTCCCTGCACGCGTACTTCCTGCGCCCCGGCGACCCGGGCGCCCCCATCGTCTACACGGTCGACCGCATCCGCGACGGCCGCTCCTTCACCACCCGGCGGGTGGTGGCCGTCCAGCACGGACAGCCCGTCTTCCATCTCTCCGCCTCCTTCCAGACGGCGGAGGAGGGCCTCACCCACCAGACGGGGATGCCCCCCGCGCCCGACCCCGAGTCCCTGCCGACCGCCGCCGAGCTGCTCCCCTCGTACGCGGGGGCCTTCACCGGCCCCGAGGTGCTGGAACGGCTGCTGCGCTCCCGGGAAGCGGTCGATCTGCGGTACGTGACCGACCCGCCGTACGGCCGCGTCGGCACCGCCCGGGAACCCCGCAGCCAGGTCTGGTTCCGCACCCGGGGCACGCTCGCCGACGATCCGCTGCTCCATCTCTGCCTGGTCACCTATGTCTCCGACATGACCCTCCTGGACTCGGTCCTGCTGGCCCACGGCCGGGGCGGCTGGACGGTCGGCGACGTGGTGGGCGCCTCCCTGGACCACGCGATGTGGTTCCACCGCCCCTTCCGCGCGGACGAGTGGCTCCTCTACGACCAGGAGTCCCCCTCCTCCGCCGCCGGCCGCGGCCTCGGCCAGGGCCGCATCTGGACCCGGGACGGGCACCTCGCGGTCTCGGTCATCCAGGAAGGGGTGATCCGCGTCCCCCGCGACTGACCCGGCGGGCGCGGGAACACCCGGGCCGCCGGGGGCCGGGTTCCGCCTTTCCCGTTCTGGAAAGGCCAGGACCTTGACCATGGTTCGAGCGGCCGAAATCATCGGCACCACCTGGCCGGTGACAGGAGGGGAAGCCATGGGCGGACCGCTGCGGAAGCTCTCCGGAAGTCCGGAGTGCAAGAACGGCACATGCCCGACCTTGTGGGGCACGGAGGGCAAGGAGAACTATGTCGTCCAGGGGTACATCGAGACGGACCCCGAACGGCTGGCTCAGATGGATCTGCCCGAGGGTGAGGCGGCAGTGATCGTTCCCGCCGCTGTGCTGGAGGAGTACTTCCGTGCTCGTGGGTGAGGAGTTCGGGCGCCTCTTCGAGGACTTCGAGCGGACCGCGTTCCGGCTGGAGACGCTGGACGAGTACGACATCGAGTCGGAGCGCGAGGAGATCGCGCGGTTCCTGGCCGGTGGGGACATGGGCCCGGAGTGGGCGGACAACCCCTGGGTCCGGTCGATGACCGACCGGGGCAAGCAGGTCTCCCGCGTTCATGTGCTGAGGTCACCGCTCACGGACTACCTCCGGTACGAGCTGTCCGCGTATCCCGGCAACATCACGGCCGGAGAGGACATCGGGATCATCGACCTGTCGGAACAGCAGGTCACCGGGTTGCCCGACCACGACTTCTGGATCTTCGACGACCGGGATGTCTTTCGGATGCACTACACCGCGACCGGAGCGTTCATCGGCGGTGAGCCGCTGCCCCCGGAGGTACTCCCGGAGTACCGGGAGTACCGCGACCGGGCGTTGGCCGCCGCTGTTCCGTTCGCCTCCTATGGGGAGCGTCATCACTGACCGGCTCCATCGGGACGGCGCATCCTGCGACGCATGGGGCCGTGGAAGCACCAGCGGACCATTCGGGCCATCGAGGCCGGCACACGGAATCTCAGGCTGTTCCAGGGGCAGCTCGTCCCCGGGTTGCTCCAGACCCCGGAGTACGCGTCGGCGGTCTTTCGTCTGGCCCCGGCGCTGCCTGAAGAGACGCTGGTCAAGACCGTCGCCGCCCGGCTGGAACGCCAAGCCGCGCTGCACAGACCGGGCCACTCCTTCCACTTCCTGATCTGTGAACACGTCCTGCGCTGGGAAATCGGCACGCCGGCGGTCATGGCACGACAGCTCGACCGGCTCCTGTCGCTTTCCCGGCTCTCCGATATCCGTCTCGGTGTCGTGCCGCAGGCGGGCAGGAAGCCGGACTTTCCGATGACCTGCTTCAGCCTCCATGACGACCGGCTCGTGATCGTGGAGACGTTCCACGCAGAGGTCACCACACGCGATCCGAGGGACCTTCGGCTCTACGCCGAAACTTTCGAAAGGTTTGCCGCAATCGCCTTGTACGGGGACGGCATGAAGGCTCTCGTGGAGAGCGTCCGGGACGGATTCTTGCTTCAACAGGAATAGGGACTAGGAGCGATCCACCCCCGGCCGGAGGATGGTTCCGGACATCCCAGGTGTCGAGGGGGGAGCGCGTTCCCCATCTCGTGGCAGACGTGGGAGTGGCCGATCTGTGGGAGCGAGAGGTACGGCTTCTCCTCCGGGACGGCGTGGCCGTGCGCAGCCTCGCGGAGCGCATTCTCGGGCAGGGCATCGCCTACATCGTCACGGCGATGGAGAAAACCGGCACCGATATGGGTGTCGGATGCACCGTGGACGTCGGTGTCCATTTCTGCTGGACGCAGTACTCCGGGCATGGGCCCGGCCCTGATTTGTTGGGGGACCCGGGAAGTGTTCTGGAACTCGGATGCGGAACCGGGCGGGCGCTCGCCTGCCTCGCACAGCAGGGAGTGAAGGCGGTGGGTGTCGACCTGTCGCCCGTCATGGTCGCCCGGACGGATTCCTACGATGCCATGTATTCCATCTTCGGGGCCGTCTGGTTCACCGACCCGGCCGGGCTGCTGCCCCTGATCGCTGCCCGGTTGAATCCGGGCGGTGTCTTCGCGTTCTCACACCCACCGGCCATTCCTGGCGCGTACGGACCGCAGGGAATGTACAAGGGAGGGTTCGCGGGAAAGGCCATGTACGCGTATCGGTACAGCTATACGCCTCGAAAATGGAAAAGCCTCATGATCCGGGCCGGATTCAAGGAAGCAGAAGTGCGAGTGCTGGAAGCCCCGACGCCAGGGCACATCGGCACACTCATCGCGCGTGCGGTGATGCCCTAGGAGCCATACGGCAAGGCGGCGCGGGCGTGGCGGTGCGCCGGGGGGTGGGCGCGGGCGCGTACGGTCCGGTCCATGGCGGATGCGGAGGGCGGACCACCGGAAGGCGCAGCGGGTACGGAGAGCACGGCGGGCGCCGAGAGCGTGGCGACGGTGGCCGTCGCGGCGTTCGCCAATCTGGGGATCGCCGTGGCCAAGGCGGTCGCGGGGGTGATCAGCGCCTCCAGTGCGATGCTCGCGGAGGCGGCGCACTCGGTCGCGGACACCGTCACCGAGCTGATGCTGCTCACCGCGCTCCGGCGCGGCGCACGCCCCGCCGACGAGGACCATCCGCTGGGGCACGGCCCCGAGCGGTACATCTGGGCGCTGCTGGCCTCCGTGGCGACCTTCGTCGGCGGTGGGGTCTTCGCCGTGTACGACGGGGTCCACACCCTCACCCATGGCGAGGAGCCCGGCGATCCGCTGGTCTCGTACATCGTCCTCGCGGTCGCCTTCCTGCTGGAGGGGTTCTCGCTGCGGACCGGGGTACGGCAGGTGCGCGCCGAGGCGGAGCGGGTCGGGGCCCCCGCCCGGCGTTATCTGCGGGCCACCCCGGACACCGCCGTGAAGGCGGTGGTCCTGGAGGACTCGGCGGCCCTGGTGGGGCTGGTGCTCGCGGCGGGCGGGCTGCTCGGCGGGCAGCTGACGGGATCGGGGGTGTACGACGGGGTCGCCTCCGTCCTCATCGGAGTGCTGCTGGTGTGGGTCGCCTGGGAGCTGGGCCGCAGCAACGCCCGGCTGCTCATCGGCCGTCCGCTGCCGCCGTCGGTGCGGGACGCGATCCGGGAGGAGATCCTGACGGTCCCGCACATCGTCGCCGTGCTGGAGCTGACCACCCTGATCCAGGGGCCGCGCGAGTTCCTGGTGGCCGCGAAGGTGGACTTCCGCGACGCGGCCACCGCCCGCCAGGTGGAGTGGGCCTGCGAGGAGGCGGAGCAGCAGCTGCGCGAACGCTTCCCCTCGATCCGGCGGGTCTATCTGGACCCCACCCCGGGGCTGGGCGACGAACGGCCGCCACAGCCCTGACGTAGGCCACAGCCCTGACGTAGGCCACAGCCCTGACACCGGCCCCGGGCCGCCGGTCGCCCCGGGCGAAGGTCACCACCTGGTAACCATTCACGGCCTTTGGTCCGTTTCCGCACAACCATTCACCCCCTCGTGAGTCAACCCTGCGAGCACGCCATCCCGTGCCGGCACCGCGTACCAGGGGAGGGGACCCACCCATGACTCACCACCGAATAGCCACCCGCCGCACCACCCTCGCCATCGGCGTCGTCGCCGTCGCCGTGCTCGCGCCGGCCGCCGTGACCGCCACCGCCCGGCCCGCGGCCGCGGCCGTGGGGGTCGCGCCCCAGGTCGGCTGCACCTCACAGAAGGCCGGGCTCGCGGCGAAGCTCAAGAAGGACATCACCGCCGCGCTCAAGGGCCGCAAGGGCACCATCGCCGTCCAGGTGGACGACAAGGTCACGAAGACCACCTGCACCCTGCGCGCCACCACCGCGTTCGACTCGGCCAGCGTGGTCAAGGTGACCGTGCTCGGCGCACTGCTCCAGGACGCGCAGAAGCAGAAGCGGGCGCTGAGCACGCGGGAGAAGTCCATCGCCAAGGCCATGATCACCAAGTCGGACAACGCCTCCACCTCCACCCTGTGGAAGCAGCTCGGCATGACGAAGATCAAGCGCTTCCTGAAGGACGCCGGGATGACCCGGACCGTCCCCGGCGCGGACGGCTACTGGGGGCTCACCCAGATCACCGCCCGTGACCAGCAGCTGCTGCTGGACCGGCTCACCACCCGGAACACCGTCCTCACCGACGCCTCCCGGAGCTACGCCCTCCAGCTGATGCGCGAGGTCGTCCGCGACCAGCGCTGGGGCACCCCCGCCGGCGCCCCCGCCAGTGCGACCGTCCAGGTCAAGAACGGCTGGCTGCCCCGGAAGACCCACGGCTGGCGGGTCCACAGCGTCGGCGCCTTCACCGGTAAGAACCACGACTACCGGATCTCCGTCCTCACCCACGGCAACAAGGGCCAGCAGGACGGCATCAACACCATCCAGGCCGTCTCCCGCGCCGTCCACAAGGGCCTCGACCCGAAGGCCGCCGCCCGCACCGCCTTCGTCCCGCCCGCCGTGGCGCGCGAGGCCGTGCCCGCCACCCCCGAGCGCGCCGCCGAGGGCCCCGTACCGGCCCGGGGCTGACCACGGCGGGGCCCCGTACGGGCCCGGGGCAGAACACCGCGGGGCCCCGTACCGGCCGGGGCCGAACACCGGCGGAATTGTTGCGGCGGGATGAAATCCGCTGCCCAGCGCGTTGGTGACTTCCGGCGGAACAACACGACCGGGAGGCATCACGTGGCGGCGGCCAGCGCAGTGACAGGGGAGAAACGGCCCGGGGAGGAGAGCTGGGCGCGGCGGCTCTGGGGGTACGCCTGGCGCTACCGCGCCAATGTGCTGCTCTCCCTCGGCTCCTCCCTGGCCGGCATGGCCGTCATGGCCCTCATCCCCCTGATCACCAAGGTGATCATCGACGATGTGATCGGTGACCGGGTCCGCTCGCTCACCGTCTGGACCGGCCTCCTCATAGCCGCCGCCGCGGTCGTCTACGCGATGACCTACATCCGCCGCTACTACGGCGGACGGCTCGCCCTCGACGTCCAGCACGATCTGCGCACGGGCATGTACGACACCGTCACCCGGCTCGACGGACGGCGCCAGGACGAACTCTCCACCGGACAGGTCGTCGGCCGAGCCACCAGCGACCTCCAGCTGATCCAGGGCCTGCTCTTCATGCTCCCGATGACCATCGGGAACATCCTGCTCTTCCTGGTCTCCCTCGCCGTCATGGCCTGGCTCTCACTGCCGCTCACCCTGATCGCCATCGCCGTCGGCCCCGCCCTGTGGTGGATCGCCCGCCGCAGCCGCACCCGCCTCCACCCCGCCACCTGGTACGCCCAGAGCCAGGCCGCCGCCGTCGCCGGTGTGGTCGACGGCGCCGTCTCCGGCGTCCGGGTGGTCAAGGGCTTCGGCCAGGAGGAGCAGGAGAGCGCCAAGCTGCGCACCGCGGGCCGCAGGCTCTTCGCCGGACGGCTCCGCACCATCCGGCTGAACGCCCGCTACACCCCCGCCCTCCAGTCCGTGCCCGCCATCGGCCAGGTCGCCATGCTCGCCGTCGGCGGCTGGCTCGCCACCCGGGGCGAGATCACCCTGGGCACCTTTGTCGCCTTCTCCGCCTATCTCGCCCAGCTCGTCGGCCCGGTCCGGATGCTCGCCCTGGTGCTCACCGTCGGCCAGCAGGCCCGCGCCGGCGCGGAACGCGTCCTGGAGCTGATCGACACCGAGCCCACCCTGCGCGACGGCACCCGGGAGCTGCCCGCCGACGCCCCGGCCACCGTCGAGTTCGACCGGGTCACCTTCGGCTACGACCCCGAACGCCCGGTCCTCGACGGTTTCTCGCTGACGATCGGCGAGGGCGAGACCGTCGCCGTCGTCGGCGCCTCCGGCAGCGGCAAGTCCACCGTCTCCCTGCTGCTGCCCCGCTTCTACGACGTGACCTCGGGCGCCGTCCGCGTCGGCGGCGAGGACGTCCGCGAGCTGACCCTCGCCTCGCTCCGCTCCGCCATCGGACTCGTCCCCGAGGACAGCTTCCTCTTCTCCGACACCATCCGCGCCAACATCGCCTACGGCCGCCCGGACGCCACCCCCGAGGAGATCGAGGACGCCGCCCGCGCCGCCCAGGCGGATCGATTCATCGCGGAGCTGCCCCACGGCTACGACACCGAGGTCGGCGAACAGGGCCTGACCCTCTCCGGCGGCCAGCGCCAGCGGATCGCCCTCGCCCGCGCCATCCTCACCGACCCCCGGCTGCTCCTCCTGGACGACGCCACCTCCGCCGTCGACGCCCGGGTCGAGCACGAGATCCACGAGGCCCTGCGGTCGGTGATGCGGGGCCGTACCACCCTGCTGATCGCCCACCGCCGCTCCACCCTCGGCCTCGCCGACCGGATCGCCGTCCTCGACGGCGGGCGCCTCGCCGACCTCGGCACCCATGAGGAACTCGTCGCCCGCTCCGCCCTCTACCGCCGGCTGCTCACCGACCCCGAGGAGCTGGGCGGTGTCTCCCCGGGCCACACCCCGGCACCCCCCGCCGCCGTGGACGAAGCGGACCGTACCGACGTGGTCCGTACCGAAGCGGACCGGACCGTACGGGAGGAGCTGGACGCCGAGTTCGACGCCGAGCGCGGTATCACCCCCCGGCTCTGGACCCGCGAGAACACCCTCCTGGACCCCGCCGAACCCGCCGTCCCCGACGCGTCGCCCGAGCTGCTCGCCCAGGTGGCGGCCCTGCCACCGGCCGACGACACCCCCGAGGTGGACGAGGAGCGGGCCGCCCGGGCCGAGGAGACCCACGGCGAGGGCCGGGGGCTCCGGCTGCTGCTGCGCGGCTTCGGACTGCCGCTCCTGATCAGCCTGGGGCTGGTCGCGGTGGACGCGGGCATGGGGCTGCTGCTGCCCGTACTGATCCGGCACGGCATCGACCAGGGGGTGGAGCAGGCCGCCCTCGCCGCCGTCTGGGCCGCCTCCGCGCTGGCGCTGGTCACCGTGGTCGTCCAGTGGTTCGCGCAGACCGGTGCGATCCGGGTGACCGGGCGGACCGGTGAGCGGGTGCTGTACACCGTACGGCTGCGGATCTTCGCCCAGCTCCAGCGGCTCGGCCTCGACTACTACGAGCGCGAACTGACCGGTCGGATCATGACGCGGATGACCACCGATGTCGACGCGCTCTCCACCTTCCTCCAGACCGGCCTGGTCACGGCCTTTGTCTCGGTGGTGACCTTCTTCGGGATCATGGTCGCCCTGGTGGTCATCGATGTCTCGCTGGCGCTGGTGGTCTTCGCCACCCTGCCGGTGCTGGCCATCGGGACGTACTACTTCCGCAGGCAGAGCGTGCGGGCGTACGAGCTGGCCCGCGACCGGGTCGCCGTCGTCAACTCCGACCTCCAGGAGACCGTCGCCGGGCTGCGGGTGGTGCAGGCGTTCGGCCGGGAGCGGGCCGGGCAGGAGCGCTACCGCGCGGGCAGCGACGCCTACCGCGCGGCGCGGGTCCGGGGCCAGTGGCTGATCTCGGTCTACTTCCCCTTCGTCCAGCTGCTGGCCACGGGTGCCGCCGCCGCGGTGCTGATCGTCGGCGCCCAGCGGATCGAGTCGGGCACCCTCACCACCGGTGCGCTGGTGGCCTATCTCCTCTACATCGAGCTGTTCTTCGCCCCCGTACAGCAGCTCTCCCAGGTCTTCGACGGCTATCAGCAGGCGGCGGTCTCCGTACGGCGGATCCAGGAGCTGCTGGCGGAACGTCCCTCCACGCTCCCGGCCGCCGCTCCCGCCCGGGTCCCCGCGCTCAAGGGCGACATCGCCTTCGAGGGGGTGGACTTCGCCTACGGGGACGAGACGGCGGCGCTCTCCGGGATCGAGCTGCGGATACCGGCCGGCCAGACGGTCGCCTTTGTCGGGGAGACCGGTGCGGGCAAGTCGACACTGGTCAAACTGGTGGCGCGGTTCTACGACCCGACCAGCGGCCGGGTCACCGCCGATGGCGCCGATCTGCGCGGACTGGATCTGACCGCCTACCGGCACCGCCTCGGGGTGGTGCCGCAGGAGTCCTATCTCTTCCCGGGTACGGTACGGGACGCCATCGCCTACGGCCGTCCCGGCGCGGGCGACGCAGAGGTGGAGGCGGCGGCCCGCGCGGTCGGCGCCCATCACATGATCGCCACGCTCGACGGCGGCTATCTGCACGAGGTGACCGAGCGGGGCCGGAATCTCTCCGCCGGACAGCGGCAGCTGATCGCGCTGGCCCGTGCCGAGCTGGTCGACCCGGACATCCTGCTGCTGGACGAGGCGACCGCCGCCCTCGATCTGGCCACGGAGGCCCAGGTCAACCAGGCCACCGACCGGCTCAGCGGGCGCCGTACCACCCTGGTGGTGGCCCACCGGCTGACCACCGCCGCCCGTGCGGACCGGGTGATCGTGATGGCGGACGGCCGGGTCGCCGAGGACGGCACCCATGCCGAGCTGCTGGCCCGGGACGGGCGGTACGCCACGCTCTGGCGCACCTTCACCGGCGGGTCGGACGGCCGGCCCACGGACCCCGCGGCTCCGGTCGATCCGGACGGCGGGGGGCGCGGCGAGCCCGTCGCCGTGGGCTGAGCGGCCCCGTCCCCCGGGGCGGGCCCTGTGCCGCCGGTGAGCCCCGCTCCTCGGGGCGGGCCGTGCGCCGCCGGTGTGAGCGGTGCCGGGCGCGACAACCATTGAACCGGTGACCGCGTCGTAGGCGTCGTACGCGAGTACGGAGGACACCCGGGCCCGGACCCGGACTCATCGGAGCATGGACAAGGGGGAGCGGGCATGGCGATCGGCGACAGGGGACCGGGAACGGCACCCGGCGACAGCGGTCCGGTGGTGGCGGCGGCGGGCCGGGGCCGGGGCCGCCGGGCGTGGACCGGAGGCCGGGCGGGCGCGCCCCGGCTGCTGGCGTATGCCCTCGCGGTCCTGCTGGCCGTGACCGGTTTCACCGTGCTCGCCCCCGGAGCGGGCACCGCCGAGGCCTCCGCGGGCGGCTGCTCCGGGCGGGTCAAGAAGGTGCTGCGGTTCTCCGGCGGGGAGCTGCGGATCCACCGTTCCCCCCAGGAGGCGTGTGCGGTCACCGTCGCCAGCCGCCCGGGTGAGCGGCGGTTCATGTCGGTCTCCCTCCAGGCGCGCGGCGGCCGGACCGAGGTCGACCGGGGGAACTTCTCCCGCAAGGCGGGACCGGTGAAGGTGCGCGCGCACAACCGCTGTATCCGGGCCTCCGGCAAGGTGGCGCGATCCGGCCGGAGTTCTGGCTGGATCCTCTGCTGACTGGCTTGATCGCATAGGTCCGTTCTGTCGCCCGCATCAGTGCCATTTACAGCTAAGCAGGTCTGGCGGGTCGGGCCCCTCCCCGGCTAGGTTCACCGCGACCCAGAAGAACCAGGGGAGGGTTCATGCGCACAGCGCTCACAGGGGTGGTCTCGCTCGCGATGCTCATCGGCACCGTGACCGCCGCCACCGGCACGGCCGTCGCGGTCGACGGGACGAAGACCCGTCCGTCGAACGAGCAGCCCCAGCAGGACATCAAGGACCGCCTTCTCGCGATACCGGGCATGAGCCTGATCGAGGAGAAGCCGTACACCGGCTACCGGTACTTCGTCCTCAACTACGAGCAGCCGGTCGACCACCGGAACCCGCGGAAGGGCACCTTCCAGCAGCGGATCAGCGTGCTGCACAAGGACACCGACCGTCCCACGGTCTTCCAGACCAGCGGTTACGGGCTGCGCACCACCCCGTCCCGCAGCGAGCCGACGGCCATTGTCGACGGCAACCAGATATCCATGGAGTACCGCTACTTCACGCCGTCCCGCCCGCAGCCCGCCGACTGGTCCAAGCTGAACATCTGGCAGGCCGCCAGCGACCAGCACCGGATCTTCACCGCGCTGAAGAGGATCTACGGCGAGAAGTGGCTCTCCACCGGCGGCTCCAAGGGCGGCATGACCGCCACCTACTACGAGCGCTTCTACCCGCGTGACATGGACGGTGTGGTCGCCTACGTCGCCCCGAACGACGTGGTGAACAACGAGGACAAGGCGTACGACCGGTTCTTCGAGCGGGTCGGCACCGAGGAGTGCCGCACCAAGCTCAACAACGTCCAGCGCGAGTCCCTGATCCGCCGGGGCCCGATGCAGGAGCTGTACCGCGCCTACGCGGACAAGAACAAGTACACCTTCGACACCATCGGCACCCTGGACCGCGCCTTCGAGGCCGTGGTCCTCGACTTCACCTGGGGCTTCTGGCAGTACCGCATGGAGGCCGACTGCGCCACCATCCCGGTCGCCAAGGACCTCACCGACCAGCAGCTCTTCGACACCGTCGAGTCGATCGCGGGCTGGAGCTCGTACAGCGACCAGGGCCTCGCGCCCTACACCCCGTACTACTACCAGGCCGGTACGGAGCTGGGCGCGCCCGACATCGAGCAGCCCCACCTCAAGGGGCTGAGCCGGTACGACTACCAGCCGCCGCGGAACTTCGTCCCCCGGGACATCCCCATGCGGTTCAAGCCCTTCGCGATGGCCGACATCGACAGCTGGGTGCGCCACAACGCCAAGCGCATGATGTTCGTCAACGGCTCCAACGACCCGTGGAGCGCCGAGCCGTTCCGCCTGGGCCGGGGCAGCCGTGACAGCTACGTCTACACCCAGCCCGGCGGCAACCACGGCGCCCGGATCTCGGGTCTGCCGGCCGAGGAGCGCGCCGCGGCCACCGCCGCGATCCAGCGCTGGGCCGGGGTCGAGCCGGCCGCCGTCCGCAAGGACGAGGCCACGGCCAAGCCGCTGGCCCGCTACGACGCCAAGCTGGACAAGGTCGACGCGCGGGAGCTGCGCCGCGACCGGGGGCTGCGCGGCTGATCCGCACCCCTCCTGTCGTCCCCCCTGCGGGGAAGAGGACCGTGCCCGCTGCCCACGTACGGAGGGCGGCGGGCACGTCCGTCTCCTGGGCGGGCCCGTCTCTTGCGCGGGCCCGGGAGACGGCGGCGGCTCAGTCGTCGTACGAGAGCCCGTGGCCGACCGGGAAGAGGACCCGGCCCGGGTCGTCGGCCCGCTGTACCGGTACGGGCAGCTCACCCCCGGGTTCGGCGCGGCCCGCGATCACCCGTGCCGCCGCGCGCAGTTCGACATCGGCCCAGCAGTAGAGGGCGAGCGAGGCACGGACCCCGTCGAGCCGGGCGATGTCGTACGGATTGCGGACGGCCAGCTGGATCACCGGTACGCCGGTCGCGACCAGCCGCTGGACCAGGGTCCGCTGGGCGCTGGTGGCACCCACGTCATAGGTGAGGACGACCACGGCGTCCCGGTCCCGTGCCGCCGCCACCGCCCGGTCGATCGCCGGTCCGTCCGGGGAGAGCCCGGTGGGCAGCGCGGTCGCGGTGAAGCCCTGCTCGGTGAGGGCGGCGGTCAGGACCGGTACCGAGCTGACGGTACGGCTGGTGGGAAGGATCGGATCCGCCCCGGTGACCAGCAGCTTCCGCTGTCGCCGACGGCTCAGCGGCAGCACCCCGCCCCGGTTGACCAGCAGGGTGAGCGAGTTCTCGGCGATCCGGTCGGCCTTCGAGCGGTGGCGGCGGGCGCCCACCACCCGGTCGACCTCCGAGACCGGTACATAGGGGCGGCGCAGCAGCCCGAGCCGGTCCTTCAGCCGCAGCAGCCGAAGGATCGATTCATCGAGACGGGCCTCGGTGATCTCCCCGTCGCGCACCGCGGCCAGGACCGCGTTCCAGGCGAGCGGCAGATTGTTGGGGTAGAGCAGCTGGTCCACGCCCGCCTTCAGGGCGAGCACCGGGACGCGCTCCTCGCCGTACTTGGTGAGCACCCCCTGCATGTTCAGGGCGTCCGTCACGATCACACCGTCGTAGCCGAGTTCCCGGCGCAGCACCCCGTCGATGATGGGGCGGGAGAGCGTGGCCGGGTCGCCGGACGGGTCCAGGGCGGGGACCTGGAGATGGGCGGTCATGATGGAGTCGGCGCCCGCGGCGATGGCGGCGCGGAACGGCGGGGCGTCCAGCCTGCTCCATTCCTCCCGGGTGTGGTTGATGACCGGCAGGCCGTAGTGGCTGTCCACGGAGGTGTCCCCGTGGCCGGGGAAGTGCTTGGCGCAGGCGGCGACGCCCGCCCGCTCGTACCCCTGGACCTGGGCGGCGACCAGCCGGGCGGCGGCCCGGGGATCGGCGCCGAAGGAGCGGACGTTGATGACGGGGTTGGCCGGGTTCACATTGACGTCGGCGACGGGCGCGTAGTTCTGCCGGATGCCCAGCGCGGCCAGTTCGGTACCGGCGATCCTGCCCGCGGTACGGGCGTCCTGGACGGAGCCGGAGGCGCCCAGCCCCATCGCGCCGGGGAGTTGGGTGGCCGGGGCACCGATCCGTACGACCGCGCCGTGCTCCTGGTCGATGGAGATCAGCAGCGGCAGTCCGGATGAGGTGTCGGCGGCGGCGCGCTGGAGGCCGTTGGACAGCTCGGCGATCTGGCGGGGGGCGGCGAGATTCCCCGACCAGAGGAAGTAGATGACCCCGCCGAGATGCCAGCGGGCGATGGCCTCGGCGCCGGTACGGACGCCCAGGAGCTGCTGGTTGACCTCGGCGGCCTCGTCACTGGGCTCGGTGGCGTGATGGCCCGCCACCCAGGTGCAGAAGACCTGTCCGACCTTCTGTTCCAGGGTCATACGCGAGACGATGCCGCGCAGCCGTCGGTCGCGGGCGGTCGTGGACTCGGCGGGGGCGGCGGTCCCGGTGGCGCCGGCCGGGGCGGCCGTGGTGGTGGCGTAGAGGGCGGCGGTGGCGGTGGAGGCAGCGAGGAGGGTGCGTCTGGAGACTCTCCGGTGGAGCATGGTTCCCCTTCCGGCCTTTCGCGAAAAGAAAGTTGAAGGAAACTTTCAGAGATATACGGATAGTCGGAAAGTAACTAACCCGTCAATGGTCCGGCAAGCAAAAACGCACACGGTGAAGAAAAGGTCACCGATACGGCTGGGGTTTGTCCGTGAACGAGGGGTGGGCCGACCCGGGCGTATGAGAAGTACGGGAAGTACGGCGGGAAGTACGGCGGGATGGGTGGGGAAGGGGGCGGCGGGGGTGGCTCGGCGGGGTCCCGTGGGAGCGTCGGCCGGGGTGGCGCGCGGGCGGCCGGCCGAGAACGCGCGCGGCACAGGAAAGCGCCTGCCACCGGCGCGATCAGGAGGTGACGCACCGATGGCAGGCGAGGATCCACCGACCGTGCGCGGCTGGAGAGGGGTGCCGTGGCGGGACGCACCGAACGACCCGGGACGGCGCCGCGCGCGGACCCACCCGGCGGAACCGGTCGGTTAGACGGAAAGTCCGGGCGCCGGGTTCCCCTGATTCCGTGATGACTGGTCAGCGCGGTGTGATGCACCGCGTGATGTCCGCGTGATGAAATCGTGCCCGGCGATCACGTGATGGGATCATCCGCTGGAGAGGGAAAAGGGGATCAGGCTGTTCCGGTTATCCCGGCGGAATTAAACGAAACATGGAATCCGATCAGACGGGCCCGCCCGCCCCCACCGCCGCGATCAGGGTCTCCAGATGGATCCGCCCCGGTACGAGCAGTTCCGGCAGTTCCGCCGCCCCGGGATACCAGCGCTTCTCGTACTCCCAGCTGATCCAGGTGCCGGGGGCGAGCGGCGCCAGGCACGCGGCGAGCGGTACCGCGCCGGCGCCCAGCCGCAGCGGGGTGAGATCGTCCGGTCCGGCCACATCCTTCACCTGGACATAGCCGAGGAAGGGGGCGAGGGCGGCATGGGTGACGGCCGGGTCCTCGCCGCCGAGCCAGGGGTGGAGCACGTCCCAGAGCGCCCCGGCGCCCCGGTGGCCCACGGGGCCGAGCACCCGGGAGACATCGACACCGGTGCGGTGCGAGTCATGGGTCTCCAGGAGCAGCCGGACACCCGCGCTCGCGGCGGTCCCGGCCGCCCTGCCGAGCCTGCGGGCGGCGAGGGCGTCGGCGCCCCGGGGGAAGGGCCGGGGCTCGTCCGCCACGGGCCCGTCGTCCGGGGACCCCTCCTCCGGCAGCGCGGCCTCCAGGGGGCCGGTCTCCATCGGGCCGGCCGATCCCACCGGGCGGGGGCCGGGGATCTCCGCCTCGCCGGCCTCGGGGTCGGCGCCGGGGAAGACCCGTACATAGGAGGCCCCGAGATCCCGGGCCAGCCAGATCAGCTCCCCGATCTCGTGCAGCACCCGGGTGTCGTCGTCCGCCGCCGCGACCCGGGTGTAGCCGCAGACGGAGAGGATCTCCACACCGGCCCGTGCGAACTCCTCGGCCACCTTGTGGCGATCGTGCTGGGTGAGACCGGGGTGGACCGGCTCATCCGGGGCGCACCTCAGCTCCACCCCCTGGTAGCCGCTGTCGGCGGCGAGGGCGGCCACCTCGGCCGGGGGCAGATCGGGGACTCCGAGTGTCGAGAACGCGTACCTCATGGCACGCGCCTGCCCGCCCACTCCCGGTCCATGCCCCCGCTCACCCGTCCGGCCGCCACCTGGCCTTCCGCCCCGGAGGTGTGACCGGGCGCGGGCTGGTCGTGTCCGCGCACGGGTGCGGCGGCTCCGGCCCGAGGTGCGCGGCGGCGGCACGACGACGGCGGGTGACCGCCCCGGCCCTGCGGTCTCCCTCCCGGGCCGGCCGACATCCGGCCCCGGGGTACCCGAACCGTCGCCCCGGGTGCGCGGCACGGTCGCGGGCCTCCGGTTTCCGGCCCGTGCCCCGCGCGCGGAAGCGGTATCGCGATGCCCCGGGACGCCGGACAGCGGTCCGGTGCGCCGGTGCGCCGGTGCGGTCGTCCGAGCCCAGGGCCGCACCCCTGGGCGTCAGCGCCCGCGCGGTCCGGGCGGACATGCGCGGCGTACGGGGGCGGGGTGGCGCCCACGGGGGCGGGGTGCGGTGTACGGGCGCGCGGCAGGGGCTCAGTCGTGGGGGCGGGCCGTCGAGGCGCGCGGCAGCAGGGTCGCCGGCAGCATGGCGATGCCCCCCTGCGGCACCCGCTCCCGGCCCCGGGCCAGCCGCCCGGCCCGCGCCCCCGCCTCGATCAGCGGCAGCCGTACCGTCGTCAGCGCCGGACCCATGTCCCGGGCGAACGGCAGATCGTCGAAGCCCGCCACCGCGATGTCCTCGGGGATCCGCAGCCCCAGCTCCCGCAGGGCCGCGTACGCCCCCAGCGCCACCGTGTCATTGGCCGCGACCACGGCGGTCAGCCCGGGGTCCCGCAGCAGCAGCTCCCGGGTCCCCTGCTGGCCCGCGTCCCGGGTGTAGGGGCCATGGACGGTGACACGGTCCTGGTCCCCGGTGATCCCCGCGGCGGCCAGCGCCGCCCGGTGGCCCTCCAGCCGGTGCCGGGTGGTGGTGCGCCCGGCGGGCCCCGCGAGATATCCGATCCGGCGGTGGCCGAGGGCGATCAGATGGTCCGTCAGCAGCCGCCCGCCGCCCCGGTTGTCGAAGGTGACCGCCGCCGGTATCCGGGCGGCCAGGGGCCCGGCGCCCGCGCCCGACGCGCCGGCCGGGCTCCCGGCGCCCGGGGCGGGCAGCGGCGGGCGCCCGCAGAGCACCACCGTGGTCCCCGCCTCCATGAGCCGGGTGAGCTTCGCCGCCATCGCCGTGATGTGCGCGGGGTCCTCCAGCGCGCCCCCGGTGATCACGACCGCCGAGGCGCGCTGCCGCTGGAGCAGGGTGAGATAGGTGAGTTCGCGCTCGGGGGAGCCGCCGGTGTTGCAGACCACCGCCAGCTTCTCGCCCCCCGCCCGGCCGTTGCCGTTCGGTCCGCCGTCCCCGGCCGCCCGGCCGATCTCCGTCTGGGCCGCCCCGGCCATGATCCCGAAGAAGGGGTCGGCGATGTCGTTGACGAGGATGCCGACCAGATCGGAGGTGGCGGCGGCCAGCGCGCTCGCCGGTCCGTTGAGGACGTAGTCCAGCTCGTCCACGGCGCGCAGCACCCGTTCCCGGGTCTCGGCGGCGACGGGATAGTTCCCGTTCAGCACGCGGGAGACGGTCGCCGGGGAGACCCGCGCACGGGCCGCGACATCCGCCAGGGTGACTGTCATCGCTTCCTCCGGGGAGAAGGGACGGGGTCTTGTCCGCGCCGCTGTCGGCAGGCTAGCGTCTCCTCTCGTAGAAAGCGCTTGCTATCGCCCTGCCCCGACATGCCCCGCTCCGGCACGGTCCGTTCCGGCACCCTCCGTCCCGGCACCGCGGTAAGCCCCGTAGGTCGTCTCTTTCGGGTCTTGCTGGGCTCGCGTGCCCTGGCACCGCACCTCGCGGCGTTGTCGTCAATCACCAATGCTCCGCAGTGGCTCAATCCTCCGCCTTGCGATGCACGTCACCAGACCCCGCTCCCTGATCCAGCCTGATCCGAAAGAAACTCCCTAGGCGCCCCGGGTGCCCGGCGCCCCGGCCCCCCTCTCCCGTACCCCCGTACATCCGTCCACCCATGCCCCGCCGTCCGGCGGCCCGCCCTGGGCCGGGCCAGGGACGACAGGGCGGTTCCCCGGCACGGTCGCCCCCCGCGCACCACCCGTCCCGTATCCGCCGCAGACGCGCGCCCCGTCCCGTATCCGCGGCGGATACGTCCGCCACGCTCCCGCCGCACCCGGCGGCCACCGGCCCGCGCCGCCCCCCGTACCGCAGCGGCCCGGACGCCCCGGGTGCCGCCGTCGCAGAAAGGACAGGTCATGACCCGCAGAACCGTGCGGATCGCCATGAACGGCGTCACCGGCCGCATGGGGTACCGCCAGCATCTGGTCCGGTCCCTCCTCGCCCTGCGCGAGAGCGGCGGACTCGACCTCGGCGGCGGCGACACGCTCTGGCCCGAGCCGGTGCTGGTGGGCCGCCGCCCCGACGCGCTGCGCGCCATCGCCGAACGCCATGGCCTCGCCCACTGGACCACCGACCTCGACGCGCTGCTCGCCGCCGGCGGGGAGGACGCCGTCGACATCTACTTCGACGCCCAGATCACCTCCGCCCGCCCCGACGCGGTCCGCCGGGCCATCGCCGCCGGGAAACATGTCTATGTCGAGAAGCCGACCGCCCCGGACCTCGCCGGTGCCCTGGAACTCGCCCGGCTCGCCGAGACCGCCGGGGTGTGCCACGGCGTCGTCCAGGACAAGCTCTTCCTCCCGGGGCTGCGCAAACTGAAACGCCTGATCGACGGCGGCTTCTTCGGCCGGATCCTCTCCGTGCGCGGCGAGTTCGGCTACTGGGTCTTCGAGGGCGACTGGCAGGCCGCCCAGCGCCCCTCCTGGAACTACCGCACCGCCGACGGCGGCGGGATCGCCGTCGACATGTTCCCGCACTGGGAGTACGTCCTCCACGATCTCTTCGGCGGGGTCACCAGTGTGTACGCGCAGACCGCCACCCATCTCCCGGACCGCTGGGACGAGCGCGGCGCCCCGTACACCGCCACCGCCGACGACGCCGCCTACGCCGTCTTCCAGCTCCGGGGCGGCGCGGTGGCCCAGATCAACTCCTCCTGGGCGGTACGGGTGATGCGCGACGAACTCGTCGAGTTCCAGGTCGACGGCGTCCAGGGCTCGGCCGTCGCCGGACTGCGCCGCTGCCGGGCCCAGCACCGCGCGGCCACCCCCCGGCCGGTCTGGAACCCGGATCTGCCCACCGGCGAACCCTTCCGCGAACAGTGGCAGGAGATCCCCGACAACCAGGAGTTCGACAACGGCTTCAAGGCCCAGTGGGAGCTGTTCCTGCGCCATGTCGCCCTCGGCGGCCCCTACCCCTGGGATCTGCGGGCGGGCGCGCGCGGGGTGCAGCTCGCCGAACTCGGGCTGCGCTCCTCCCGGGAGGGCCGCCGGATCGCGGTGCCGGAGCTGGCGCCATGACCCTGCTGCTGCCCGCGTCCGACGGGACCCTGCGCGCCCACACCCCGAACCCCGCGCCCCGGGTCTTCCCCCCGGGGCCGCCGCCCGTCTCCCGTACCGTCCTCGCGGCGGCGCATGTGGTGGCCGACCCCCGCGCCGACCCCGCCGGGCCGCCCGCCGTGGACTGGGAGGCCACCCTCGCCTTCCGCCGCCATCTGTGGTCGTACGGGCTGGGGGTCGCGGAGGCGATGGACACCGCCCAGCGCGGTATGGGCCTGGACTGGCCCACGGCCGCCGAACTGATCCGGCGCAGCGCCGCCGAGGCGAAGGCGGTGGGCGGGGAGCTGGTCTGCGGGGTCGGCACCGATCAGCTCCCGGACCCGCCCGCCCGCCGTGCACCGGACCCGGCCCGCCGGGGGCGACACGCCCTGGACGCGGTCCGCCGCGCCTACGCCGAACAGCTCGCCCTGGTCGAGGAGGCGGGCGCGCGGCCGGTGCTGATGGCCTCCCGGGCGCTGGCGGCGGCGGCCCGGGGCCCGGAGGACTATCTCGCCGTCTACGGTGAGCTGCTGCGGCAGTCGGCCACCCCGGTGGTGCTGCACTGGCTCGGCCCGATGTTCGATCCCGCGCTCCAGGGCTACTGGGGCAGTGCCGACCCGGACCGGGCCACCGACACCCTGCTGGAACTGATCGCCGCGCATCCCGGACGGGTCGACGGCGTCAAGATCTCCCTGCTGGACGCGGAGCGGGAGCGGGAGGTGCGGCGCCGGCTCCCGGCGGGGGTCCGCTGCTACACGGGCGACGACTTCCACTACCCCGAACTGATCGCGGGGGACAGCGAGGGTTTCAGCCATGCCCTGCTGGGGGTGCTGGACCCGCTGGCGCCGGTGGCGGCGGACGCCCTGCGCGCCCTGGACGCGGGTGACACCGCCGGGTTCCGGGAGCGGCTGGATCCCACGGTGCCGCTCGCCCGCCATCTCTTCGCCCCGCCGACCCGCTACTACAAGACGGGTGTGGTGCTGCTGGCCTGGCTCGCCGGCCATCAGCGGCACTTCACCCTGGTCGGCGGTCTCCAGTCGGCGCGCTCCCTGCCCCATCTCGCCCGTGCCTACACCCTCGCGGACGGGCTGGGGCTCCTCCCCGATCCGGAGCTGGCCCAGGCCCGGATGCGGGCCCTGCTCACGGTGTACGGGGTGGACGCGTGACGCCCCCGTCCGCCGGGGCGGTCCGGCCCCCGGCCGCCGGACGGGAGCGGCTCAGTGTCAATCAGATGACGGTCCGCCAACTTTCCCTGCCGGAGCTGGCGGACGGCTGCCGCCGGCTCGGGGTCACCGGGGTCGGGCTCTGGCGCGAACCCGTCCGCGCGTACGGGGTGGCCGCGGCGGGCGCTCTCCTTCGGGACGCCGGGATCGCCGTCACCAGCCTCTGCCGGGGCGGCTTCCTCACCGCGGGCGACCGGGCCGGGCGCCGCCGCGCGCTGGACGACAACCGCGCCGCGCTGGACGAGGCCGCCGGGGTGGGCACCGACACCCTGGTCCTGGTCTGCGGCGGGCTCCCGCCGGGCGACCGCGACCCGGCCGGGGCGCGGGAGCGGATCGCCGACGCGATCGGCGAACTCGTCCCGTACGCCGCCGAACGGGCGGTGCGGCTGGCCGTCGAGCCGCTGCACCCGATGTACGCCGCCGACCGCTGTGTGGTCTCCACCCTCGGCCAGGCGCTGGAGCTGGCCGGGAGATTCCCGGCGGAGCGGGTGGGTGTGGTCGTGGACACGTACCACGTCTGGTGGGACGACACCGCCCCCGCCGCGCTCGCCGCCGCCGGTGCGGCCGGGCGGCTGGCCGCCTTCCAACTGGCGGACTGGGTCACTCCGCTGCCCCGGGGGGTTCTCGACGGGCGCGGCCAGCTCGGCGACGGCTCGGTGGAATTCCGTTACTGGAGACGGCTGATGGACGCGGCCGGATATACCGGGCCCATCGAGGTGGAGCTGTTCAACGACGGGCTCTGGGTCCGGGACGGGTTCGAGGTGCTGCGGGAGACGGTCGCCCGCTTCCACGCCCATGTGCTGTGACCAGCAGGGCGGGTACGGGGCCGGCCCGCTCGGCGCGGGTGCTGTGACCCGTCCCGGGAGCCGCCCGCGCACCACCCGTACCGGCGGCGGGGAAATTTCTCGCCGCGTATGACATAGCCGCGGGGGTCCGCGACCGTCTGAGGGGTGTACGGGTTCACACGGCGCGGGCTCCGGGCGCGTGGCGCGTGGGCCCGTCCGGCGGATTTGCGGCCCCCGACGGGGAGGACCGGACGGTGAATTCGAGCACGGAGGCGGAGTTCCGGGCTTTTGTGGCGAGCCGATGGCCACGGATGCTACGGACCGCCCGCCTCTTGACGGGGAACCATCACGATGCGGAGGACCTGGTGCAATCGGCGCTGGTCAAGACCTATGTGAAATGGGAACGGGTGCGCCGTGCCGAGGAACTCGACGCCTATGTCTGGCGCATCATGATCAACACCAATAGGGACCGGGTCCGGCTGAACCGGGTGCGCGAGTGGCTCACCACCCGGTTCCCGGAGACGGCCGCTCCGGAGCGCGCGGACGGCATCGCGGAGGCCGGGGCGCTGGCCGAGGCGCTGTCACTGCTGCCCGCCCGTCAGCGAGCGGTGATCGTGCTCCGCTATCTGGAGGACCGCAGCGAGACCGAGGTGGCCAGGATCCTGGGCACCCATGTCGGTACGGTCCGCAGCCACGCCGCACGCGCCCTCTACCGGCTCCGGGAGCAGCCCGGGGTCCTGGAGGAGTGGGCGGGCCTTCCCGACCGGGCCCGTACGGGGGTCGGGCCGAGGGTCGAGGAGGCCCGCTCATGACCGGCGGCGAGGACGAACCGGGAGGTACCAGGCGGGCCGGAGGAGGCCGGATCAACGGCACACCGATCTCCGGGGCGCGTCTCCTGGTGGACCCGGAGGCCGCCCTGAGGGCAGCCCTGTTGCGGGAGGCGGCGGCCTTCCCGCGGGCGCCCGCGCCGGTGCTGCGGGTGGTCCGGCTGGGCCGGGAGGCCCGCGCCGCCCGGGCCCGGCGGGGCGGTTCGGTGGCGGTCTCGGTGGCGGTCTGTCTGGTCCTCGGGGTGCTCACGGGGGTGGCCTGGCCGGGGTGGATGAAAGGGCGGGACACCGGCGGCGGGAGCAGGGTGACCCCGCTGCACGCCGTCGAACCCTCCGTCGCGGCCGTGGAGGAGAGCGGCGCCGCCCCGGGAACCGTGCTGGTGCGCCCCGGTGAGACGATCCGCCCCGGTCCGGGGATCGAGGTGCGGCTGGGGGCGGGGGAGGACGCCAACTACTCCGTCGAGCAGACGGACGGCAACAGCACCCGGTGCACCAAGTGCGTCGCCGGGGAGAGCGTGACGCTCGCCTTCTGCACGAAGTCGGGGCTGATCAGCGGGGCCTTCCGGACCACCGAACCGCCCCGGCGGATCGTCGTCCGGTACGGCGCCGAGTCCCATCGCGCCACCGTCGTGCGGCTGCGCGGTGCCTATCGGGGATGGGGGATCTTCTACGCCCTCGCGATTCCGCTCAAGGGGCCGTCCCCGATGGAGGTATCGGTCTACGGGGCGGGTGCGAAGCCCCTGATCCAGCAGGAGCAGCTCGTTCCCGGTACGGGGGAGATCCCGTAGGACCCGGCGGGCCGGGCCGGGCTCGCGCGGAACGTAAAGAATGGGCTCCGGGCGCAACCACGGCCGCGCCGGCGGAGTCCTCAACGACGGCAGGGATCCCGGGGGAAACGGTTCGGGGGGACCGGGGAGACCTGCGGGGGGAAGGCGGGGCCCGGACCGAGCGTCCGGGCCCAGTGCCCCGCTCCCGCCCCTTTTCCCGCTCCCGCCCCTTTTCCCGCTCTCGTCCCGCAGCCGTCGCGTACCTGTCCGGTGCCTGCCGTACGGCCGTCGCGCACCCGCTCCGAGCTGCGCGGGGCCGGAGTTATCCACAGGCCGCCCCGAGTGTCCGAGCGCGGCGGTAGCGTCGGGGCATGTCCAATCTGGCAGTGCTCGAAGGCGTTCTGGAGCGCATCACCTACGCCAATGAGGAGAACGGCTGGACGGTGGCGCGGGTCGACACCGGCCGGGGCTCCGGCGATCTCCTCACGGTGGTCGGCTCGCTGCTCGGCGCGCAGGTGGGCGAGTCGCTGCGGATGGAGGGCCGCTGGGGCTCCCACGCGCAGTACGGCAAGCAGTTCACCGTGGAGAACTACACCACCGTCCTGCCCGCCACCGTCCAGGGCATCCGCCGCTATCTCGGCTCCGGCCTGATCAAGGGCATCGGACCGAGGATCGCCGAGCGGATCGTGGACCACTTCGGCGTGGAGACCCTCGATGTCATCGAGGAGCGCCCCGAGCGGCTGATCGAGGTCCCCGGCCTCGGCCCCAAGCGGACCCGGCTGATCGGTGACGCCTGGGAGGAGCAGAAGGCCATCAAGGAGGTCATGGTCTTCCTCCAGGGCGTCGGGGTCTCCACCTCCATCGCCGTGCGCATCTACAAGAAGTACGCGGACGCCTCGATCTCCGTGGTGCGGCACCAGCCCTACCGGCTCGCCGCCGATGTCTGGGGCATCGGCTTCCTCACCGCCGACCGCATCGCCCAGGCCGTCGGCATCCCCCACGACAGCCCGGAGCGGGTCAAGGCCGGTCTCCAGTACGCCCTCTCCCAATCCACCGACCAGGGCCACTGTTTCCTCCCGGAGGAGCGGCTGATCGCGGACGCCGTGAAGCTGCTCCAGGTCGACACCGGTCTGGTCATCGACTGTCTGGGCGAGCTGGCGGCCGAGGAGGAGGGCGTGGTCCGCGAGCCGGTGCCCGCGCCGGACGGCGGGGAGCCGGTGACGGCGGTCTATCTGGTCCCCTTCCACCGCGCCGAGCTGTCGCTCTCGGGCCAGCTCCGCCGGCTGCTGCACGCCGAGGACGACCGGATGCCCGCCTTCCAGGACGTGGACTGGGACCGGGCGCTGAAGTGGCTGGCCACCCGCACCGGGGCGGAGCTGGCCCCCGAGCAGGAGGCGGCCGTCCGGCTCGCGCTCACCAGCAGGGTCGCCGTGCTCACCGGGGGACCGGGCTGCGGGAAGTCCTTCACCGTCCGCTCGGTGGTGGAGCTGGCGCGGGCCAAGCGGGCGAAGGTGGTGCTCGCCGCGCCCACCGGGCGGGCGGCCAAGCGGCTGTCGGAGCTGACCGGGGCCGAGGCGTCCACGGTCCACCGGCTGCTGGAGCTGAAGCCCGGCGGTGACGCCGCCTTCGACCGGGACCGCCCGCTGGACGCGGATCTGGTGGTGGTCGACGAGGCGTCCATGCTGGATCTGCTCCTCGCCAACAAGCTGGTCAAGGCGGTCGCCCCGGGGGCGCATCTGCTGCTGGTCGGGGATGTGGACCAGCTGCCCAGTGTGGGGGCGGGGGAGGTGCTGCGGGATCTGCTCGCGGAGGGCGGCCCGGTCCCCCGGGTGCGGCTCACCCGGATCTTCCGGCAGGCCCAGGAGTCCGGTGTGGTGACCAACGCCCACCGGATCAACTCGGGTGTGCCGCCCCTCACCTCGGGCCTGCCGGACTTCTTCCTCTTCGCCGAGGAGGAGTCGGAGGACGCGGGACGGCTCACCGTGGAGGTGGCGGCCCGTAGGATCCCGGCCAAATTCGGTCTCGATCCCCGACGGGATGTTCAGGTTCTGGCCCCTATGCACCGGGGTCCTGCGGGCGCGGGCGTCCTCAATGGCCTGCTCCAGCAGGCGATGACACCCGCCCGCCCCGATGTGGCCGAGAAGCGCTTCGGCGGACGGATTTTCCGGGTCGGCGACAAGGTCACCCAGGTCCGCAACAACTACGAGAAGGGGGCCAACGGCGTCTTCAACGGGACCGTGGGCGTGGTCACCGCCCTTCATCTGGAGGAACAGCGGCTGACCGTGCGCACCGACGAGGACGAGGAGGTCCCCTACGATTTCGACGAACTGGACGAACTGGCCCATGCCTACGCGGTGACCATCCACCGCTCCCAGGGCAGCGAGTATCCCGCCGTGGTGATCCCGGTCACCACCGGGGCCTGGATGATGCTCCAGCGGAACCTCCTCTACACCGCTGTCACACGTGCCAGGAAGCTGGTCGTGCTGGTCGGTTCCCGCAAGGCGATCGGGCAGGCGGTACGGACGGTTTCCGCAGGCAGACGCTTTACCGCCCTCGATCACCGGCTCTCCGGAGGCTGAGCCGGAGGGCTGCGCCGGGCGGGGGAAGCCCCCGGGTGCCGGGGTGGGAAACGCCACCTGGGCTTCCGGAATCAGGGCGAACGGGGCAGGATGAGCAGGTTGGCGGCACTCAGTGCCGCCAATAGGCCCAACGGTCGACCCCGAGTGCACTCTGCTGGGCCAAATGGGGGATGGTAGAGACAGTCAGGGCACCTCGAAGAAGAGGCACTACGTCGGTGAGGGATGACGTGAGCGACAACTCTGTAGTACTGCGGTACGCGGACGGTGAATACACCTACCCGGTGGTCGAGAGCACCGTCGGTGACAAGGGCTTCGACATCGGGAAGCTCCGAGCCCAGACCGGTCTGGTGACCCTGGACAGCGGCTACGGCAATACGGCCGCCTATAAATCCGCGATCACCTACCTCGACGGCGAGCGGGGCATCCTGCGCTACCGCGGTTACCCGATCGAGCAGCTGGCGGAGCGGTCCAGCTTCCTTGAGGTGGCCTACCTCCTCATCAACGGCGAGCTGCCGACCGTGGACGAGCTGGCGGCGTTCAAGGGTGAGATCACCCAGCACACGCTGCTGCACGAGGACGTCAAGCGGTTCTTCGACGGCTTCCCGCGCGACGCCCACCCGATGGCCATGCTCTCCTCGGTGGTCAGCGCGCTGTCGACGTTCTACCAGGACAGCCACAACCCGTTCGACGAGCAGCAGCGCCACCTCTCCACGATCCGGCTGCTGGCCAAGCTGCCGACGATCGCGGCGTACGCCTTCAAGAAGTCGATCGGCCACCCCTTCGTCTACCCGCGCAACGACCTGGGCTATGTCGAGAACTTCCTGCGGATGACGTTCTCCGTCCCCGCGCAGGAGTACGAGCTGGACCCGGTGGTCGTGGCGGCCCTGGACAAGCTGCTCATCCTGCACGCGGACCACGAGCAGAACTGTTCGACCTCCACCGTGCGGCTGGTCGGCTCCTCGCAGGCGAACATGTTCGCCTCGATCTCCGCGGGTATCTCCGCGCTCTGGGGCCCCCTGCACGGCGGCGCCAACCAGTCGGTGCTGGAGATGCTGGAGGGCATCCAGGCCGACGGCGGCGACGTCGACACCTTCATCCGCAAGGTGAAGAACAAGGAGGACGGCGTCCGGCTGATGGGCTTCGGCCACCGGGTCTACAAGAACTTCGACCCGCGGGCGCAGATCATCAAGGCGGCGGCCCACGATGTCCTCTCGGCCCTCGGCAAGTCCGACGAGCTGCTGGACATCGCGCTGAAGCTGGAGGAGCACGCGCTCTCCGACGACTACTTCGTCGAGCGCAAGCTCTACCCGAACGTGGACTTCTACACCGGTCTGATCTACCGGGCCATGGGCTTCCCGACCGAGATGTTCACCGTGCTCTTCGCGCTCGGCCGGCTGCCCGGCTGGATCGCCCAGTGGCACGAGATGATCAAGGAGCCGGGCTCCCGCATCGGCCGTCCGCGCCAGATCTACACGGGTGTCGTCGAGCGCGACTTCGTGCCGGTCGAGGCCCGCTGAGGGATTCCGCCGAGCGCCGGGGAGTGCATGGCCTGTACGGCCCTGTGACGGGCGATGCGCCCCCCGGCCCTCCCGCGGGTCCCCGGTGGCCCGTTTCGGCCCCTGCGGGGCCGTCGCGGCCCCCGGACAGACGAAAGCGCCCCGCCGCCGATCCCCCCACGGGTCGACGGTCGGGGCGCTTCCCATATCCCCGGAGCGGATTCCCCCCACGGGATCCGGCCGGGTGTCCTGGGCGCGGAGTGCTCCGCGCGGTCTGCCGGGGTACGTACGCACGGGAGGGCCGCTCAAAGCTCCCCGGGCACGTGCCCCGGCCAACGCTTGCCTGGGACGTCCCCCAAGACATCCCATGAACGTCCCCCAAGACGTTCTCGGCATCGCCCACATAGACTCGCGAAGAGCCTCGATGGTTACCCCCAAATATCTGTGATCTAGGTCTCCTTGTGAAGGTCTTGTGCGTCACATGTAGTCGACCGAAGTGTCACAGCTCTGTGTCGGCCGACGGGCAAAAGCGGGCGAACCGCAGTCGCCTTTCCTGGCGCCCAAAGCCCTGAACAGGATGGATTCCGTTCGGTAGTCGGACGGTCGCAGCAGGCCCGGCGGGCGAAAAGATTTCTGCCGCTGTCCGGCACGCGGGACGCCCCGGGCCGGATCGGGCCGGATCCGGGCGTCATCCGGCGGGACCGGACGGAAGAACGGGCCGTACCGGCCGGCGGGTGCCGGCCGGTACGGCCCGTGTCTGGTCTCCCCGGCCGGGTCAGGCGGCCTGGCCCACCAGCTCGTATCCGGCCTCGTCCACGGCGGCGCGCACCGCGGCCTCGTCCAGCGGGGCCTCGGAGACCACGGTGACCTTGCCGGTCGCGGCGACGGCGGTCACGGAGGTGACCCCGGCGAGCGCGGAGATCTCCGCGGAGATCGAGCCCTCGCAGTGGCCGCAGGTCATCCCGGAGACCTCGTACACGGTGGTGACGCCGGCCGCCGGGGCCTCGGCCTCCCCGGTGCCGCAGGAGTGCCCGCCGCAGCAGCCGGAGCCGGAGGCGGAGTCGTTTTCGGTGATCTCGATCTCGGTCTTCGCGGTCATGTCGGTCTCCTCGCGGAACGTCTGGGGTGCGCCGGACGGCGCGCGTTCGGGCTGTGGTGGGGGCCGCGTTCTCCCGGCTCCCGGTGACTCTCACCCTACAATACCCCTAGGGGGTATGGCGAGTAAGGGTGTCCGGGGAGTGCGGCTCAAGGAGTGCGGCAGGGGGAACGCGGACGGCCCCGCACCCGGTGGGGGTGCGGGGCCGTCCATCGGCCGGGCGGGTGCCCGGCTCAGCCCCTGCCGCGCCGCCCCGGGCGGCTGGCGACCCAGGCGTGGATCGTCTCCGCGTACCAGAACGGCCTGCCCCCCTCCACCGCGTCGGGCGGCGGCAGCATTCCGTGCTTGCGGTACGAGCGGATGGTGTCGGGCTGGACCTGGATGTGTGCGGCGATGTCCTTGTACGACCAGAGCGTGCGATCCGTCATCGGTGGTACCCCTCCCCGCGCGCCCGGCAGCGGCGGCCGGGGGGACCGCCGGGGATCTGCCGTGCGAGCGCTGACGATCACAGAGCCTGCGCCCGAGGGGCACCCCGCGTGGAGAGGGAGGACCGGGATGTCGAACGGCTGTGACGGAAGGTCCGCGCGATGGAGACACGTGTGATGAGCGGGCGACAATTCACCCGACCGGCGGATGCCGTTCGACCGCCCCGGTGGACACCGCCGCGCCCGGGGCGAAGCCCGCCCGGAAGAGACCGGAAGAGACCGGAAGAGACCGGAAGGGAGGGGCCCTAGACGCCGCAGGAACGCAGGAATCGCCGCGTCCGGCGGGCGATCGGGAGGGGCCGGTCCGGCGGGCACGGGTACATGTCCTGCTCCACGATGGCGAAGAGGTCCACATCGAGCGCCCGCGCCGCCGCGAGGACCGGTTCCAGCGCGGGCACCCCGGCCGGCGGCTCGCACATCACCCCGCGCCCGACGGCGGGCCCGAAGGGCAGCCCCTCCGCCACCACCTCGGCCAGGATCCGCGGATCCACCTGCTTGAGGTGGAGATAGCCGATCCGCTCCCCATAGGTCTTGATCAGCTCGACACTGTCCCCGCCGCAGTAGGCGTAGTGGCCGGTGTCCAGACAGAGCGAGACCAGCTCGGGGTCGGTGGCGTCGAGGAGGCGGTGCACATGCTCCTCGGTGTCGACATGGGTGTCCGCGTGCGGATGGACGGCGATCCGCAGCCCGTACCGCTCCCGCACCTCATGGCCGAGCCGCTCCGTCTGGGCGGCGAGATCCCGCCATTGCGCGGCCGTCAGGGTGCTGCTCTCCAGCACCCGGCCGGTCCGGTCGTCCCGCCAGAAGGAGGGGATCACCACCAGATGCTCCGCGCCCATCGCCCGGGTCAGCTCCGCGATCTCCGCGACATGCGCCCAGGTCTTCTCCCAGACCGCCGGGCCGTGGTGGAGCCCGGTGAAGACCGTGCCCGCCGACACCTTCAGCCCGCGCCGCCCGGTCTCCTCGGCCAGCAGGGCGGGATCGGTGGGGAGATAGCCGTACGGCCCCAGCTCGATCCAGGCGTACCCCGCCTCGGCGACCTCGTCCAGAAAGCGCCGCCAGGGCACCTGACCGGGATCGTCGGGAAACCAGACCCCCCAGGAGTCGGGGGCCGAACCGACCCGGATGCGCTGCGGGGGAGGGGCCATGGAGGTCATGGCCGAGAGCTTTCCGGCTGGTTCTGAGGGGTGTCAAGACAACGTCCGAATGTCAGGACAAAATGTTGACAGGGTTCCGTCCGGACCATTAGACCTGGAGAGGCCGGTGGACCTGGAGGGGCCGGGCACCGGAGCGAAGGGGCGCAGATGACACAGGCGTACGCCACCCAGCCGTACGACGTGATCGCCATGGGCCGGATCGGGGTCGACCTCTATCCGCTGCGGACCGGGGTCTCCCTGGACCG
The DNA here is from genome assembly GCF_040299965.1 of Streptomyces sp. NPDC000594. Taxonomy (NCBI): domain Bacteria; kingdom Bacillati; phylum Actinomycetota; class Actinomycetes; order Kitasatosporales; family Streptomycetaceae; genus Streptomyces; species Streptomyces sp. NPDC000594. The sequence continues at coordinate 188,607 of NZ_JBEPCY010000002.1, forward strand.
GGTCGATGTGTTCGGCAGGTTCCTCGGCGGCTCCGCCGCCAATGTCGCCGTCGCCGCCGCCCGGCTCGGCCGCCGTACCGCCCTCATCAGCCGCACCGGCCGGGACCCCTTCGGCGACTATCTCCACGAGGCCCTGCGCGGATTCGGTGTGGACGACCGCTGGGTGACCCCCGTCGACGCGTACCCGACCCCCGTCACCTTCTGCGAGATCTTCCCCCCGGACGACTTCCCGCTCTACTTCTACCGGCGCCCCAAGGCCCCCGATCTGGAGATCCACCCCGACGAACTGGACCTCGACGCGGTGCGCGGCGCCCGGATCCTGTGGACCACCGGCACCGGGCTCTCGGCCGAACCGAGCCGGGCCGCCACCCTCGCCGCCCTCGCCCACCGCGACCGCGCCGGGACCACCGTCCTCGACCTCGACTGGCGGCCCATGTTCTGGACCGACCCCGCGTCCGCCCGGCCCCACTACCGCCGGGCCCTCGCCCATGCCACCGTCGCCGTCGGCAACCAGGACGAGTGCGAGATCGCCACCGGTGAGCGCGAACCCGCCGCCGCCGCCGAGGCGCTGCTCGCCACCGGGGTCGAGCTGGCCGTCGTCAAACAGGGCCCCCGGGGCGTCCTCGCCGTCCACCGCGACGGCACCCGGGCCGAGGTGCCGCCCGTCCCCGTCGAGGTGGTCAACGGCCTCGGCGCGGGCGACGCCTTCGGCGGGGCGCTCTGCCATGGCCTGCTGGCCGGCTGGGACACCGCGCGGATCATGCGGTACGCCAACGCCGCCGGGGCGATCGTCGCCGCCCGGCTGGCCTGTTCCAGCGCCATGCCGCTGCCGGCCGAGGTCGAACAGGTCCTCGCGGGCGGCCCCGTACCGCCGTCGCCCACGCCCCCGCCGGAGCCCCCGCCCGTACCGCCGGACCGCACAGGCGCCCTGCCCGCGACCCTGCCCGGGACCGTGCCCGTGGCCGCCCCCGGGGACCCCTCGTGAGCCGCGTCGACATCGCCGAGCTGGTCGGGATCCGCACCCGCCACCCCGAGGCCGTCGCCGAGGCCGCGCTCCGCCGGCGCACCCGCCCCGGGCTGCTCGGCCCCAGCGGCCGGCTCATGATCGTCGCCGCCGACCACCCGGCCCGGGGCTCGCTCGCCGTCGGCGACCGCAGACTCGCCATGGCCAACCGCCTCGACCTGCTGGAACGGCTCTGTCTCGCGCTCTCCCGCCCGGGGGTCGACGGGGTGCTCGCCACCGCCGACATCCTGGACGACCTGCTGCTGCTCGGCGCGCTCGACGACAAGGTCGTCATGGGGTCGATGAACCGGGGCGGTCTCGCGGGCGCCTCCTTCGAACTGGACGACCGCTTCACCGGACACCGCCCCGAGGACCTCGTCCGCCTCCGCTTCGACGCGGGCAAACTGCTGCTGCGGATCGACTACACCGACCCGGCCTCCGCCGACACCCTGCACACCACCGCACGGGTGGTGGACGAGATGGCCGCCCACCGCCTGCCCGTCTTCGTCGAGCCGTTCATCTGCCACCGGGTCGACGGACGGCTCCGCACCGATCTGGGCGCCGAGGCCGTCACCCGTTCCATCGCCATAGCCTCCGGGCTCGCCGGGACCTCCGCGTACACCTGGCTGAAGGTCCCGGTCACCGAGAACCCCGACGACATGGCGTCCGTGATGGAGTCCTCCACCCTCCCCGCCGTCATCCTCGGCGGCGAGATCGGCGGGGACCAGGACGGCGCGTACGAGAAGTGGCGCGGCGCGCTGCGACTGCCCACCGTCCAGGGACTGGTGGTGGGGCGTTCGCTGCTCTACCCGGTCGACGGGGACGTGGCGGGCGCGGTCGACACCGCCGTGGGACTGCTCTGAGTGCTCCGGGGAGCGCACACCGAGGACACCGACCGGGGACACCGGACCGGCGGCACACAGCGACAGGGGGTATACGGAAGGCATGAGCACCCACCACACACCAGCGGCGGCGACCGGCGGCGCGGGCCATCTCCCGGCGGGCAGCGCCGCCGACGGCCCCTACGCGGTCCGGGTCGACCCCCGGCACGCGGGGTGGACCCACTCCGCGCTGCGCGTCCTGGAACTCGCCCCCGGCGCGGGCCACAGCCTGGACACCGGTGACAGCGAGTGGATCGTGCTGCCCCTGAACGGCGGCTGCGCCGTGACCGTGACCGTGGACGGGGCCACGGAAGCGGCCGGGGGCACGGTCACGGACGGGGCCACGGACGGGGCCACGGCTGGGGGCATCACCTTCGAACTCCTGGGCAGGGAGAGTGTCTTCAGCGGGGTCACCGACTTCGCCTACCTCCCCCGGGACGCCCGGGCACAGATCACCTCCGGCGCGGGAGGCCGCTTCGCCCTGGCAGGAGCGAAGTGCGGGCGACGACTCCCCGCCCGCTACGGCCCCGCGCCGGAGGTCCCCGTGGAACTGCGCGGTGCGGGGGTCTGCTCCCGCCAGGTCAACAACTTCGCCGCCGCCGACACCTTCGACTGCGACCGGCTGATCGCGGTCGAGGTGCTCACCCCCGGCGGCAACTGGTCCTCGTACCCGCCCCACAAGCACGACGAGCACCACCCCGGCAGCGAGTCCGTACTGGAGGAGATCTACTACTTCGAGGTCGACGGCGACGGCCTCGGCTACCAGCGGGTCTCGCCCTCCCACGACGGCGGTACGGATGTCCTCGCCGAGGTGCGCGGCGGCGATGTGGTGCTCATCCCCGACGGCTGGCACGGGCCCTCCATCGCGTCGCCGGGCCGGACCCTGTACTACCTCAATGTGATGGCGGGGCCGGGGGAGACCCGGGAGTGGCTGATCCGCGACCACCCCGACCACGGCTGGGTCCGCACCACCTGGCCGGGGACGGCCGTCGACCCCCGGCTCCCCCTCTACACCGCCCCCGCACCGCAGAGTGCCGCGTCCCCCGAGGGAGGCCCCCGATGACCGCCCCCGGCACCGGCCCGGAGTCCGGCACCGCCCCCGGCACCGAAGCCACCCGGCGGCTCACCGTCGCCCAGGCCCTGATCACCTTCCTGGGCCGCCAGTACACCGAGCGCGACGGCCGCCGCCACCGCCTGATCGCCGCCACCTGGGGCATCTTCGGCCATGGCAATGTCGCCGGACTCGGCCAGGCGCTGGTGGAGTCCGGCACCGGACCCGACGCCCCCATGCCCTACTACCAGGGCCGCAACGAACAGGCCATGGTCCATGCCGCCGTCGGCTACGCCCGCCAGTCCCGCAGGCTCTCCGCCCACGCCGTCACCACCTCCATCGGACCCGGCGCCACCAATCTGGTCACCGGGGCCGCGCTGGCCACCGTCAACCGGTTGCCGGTGCTGCTGCTCCCCGGTGACACCTTCGCCACCCGGCCCGCCGACCCCGTGCTCCAGCAGCTCGAAGTACCCGGCGCGGGCGATGTGTCGGTCAACGACACCCTCCGCCCGGTCTCCCGCTTCTTCGACCGGATCACCCGTCCCGAGGCGCTGATCCCGGCCGCGCTCCAGGCCATGCGGATCCTCGCCGACCCCGCCGACACCGGCGCCGTCACCCTCGCCCTGCCGCAGGACGTCCAGGCGGAGGCGTACGACTGGCCGGAGGAGTTCTTCGCCGAACGGATCTGGCGGGTGGGCAGGCCCCGGCCGGACGCCGACGCCCTCGCCGACGCCCGCCGGGCGCTGGCCGGTGCCCGCCGCCCGCTGATCGTGGCCGGCGGCGGGGTCCACCACAGCGGGGCCGAGGCGGCGCTGCGGGCGTTCGCCGAGGCCGGCTCGATCCCCGTCGCCTCCACCCAGGCGGGCAAGGGCTCGCTCCCGTACGACCATCCCTGCGACATCGGCGGGATCGGCCACACCGGCACCGCCACCGCCGACGCCCTCGCCCGCCGCGCCGATCTGGTGATCGGGGTCGGCACCCGCTGGTCCGACTTCACCACCGCCTCCGCGACCCTCTTCCAGAACCCGGACGTCCGCTTCCTCAACATCAACATCACCGGCTTCGACGCGCACAAGATGGCCGGGCTCGCCCTCACCGCCGACGCCCGTACCGCCCTGGAGGAGCTGACCGCCGCGGCGGGCCCCGACGGTACGGCCCCCGCCGCCGAACCCGGCTACCGGGACGCCTACCGGGCCGCCAAGGAGGAGTGGGAGCACCTGGTGGACCGCGCCTACGCCGCCGACCCGGACGCCCGCCCCACCCAGAGCCAGCTGCTCGGCGCCCTGGACGCCCTGGTCACCGGCGACGACATCGTCATCAACGCGGCCGGTTCGCTCCCCGGCGATCTGCACAAGCTGTGGCGGACCCGTTCGGCGGACCAGTACCACGTGGAGTACGGCTACTCCTGCATGGGCTACGAGATCCCGGCCGCCATCGGGGTGGCGCTGGCCGCCCCCGGCCGCCCGGTCTGGGCGCTGGTGGGGGACGGCACCTATCTGATGAACCCCACCGAGATCGTCACCGCCGTCCAGGAGAACATCCCCCTCACCGTGGTCATCGTGCAGAACCACGGCTATGCCTCCATCGGCGGGCTCTCCGAGGCCGTCGGCGGCGAGCGCTTCGGCACCGCCTACCGCCACCGCGCGGCGGACGGCACCTATACCGGAGCCCCGCTCCCGGTGGACCTCGCCGCCAACGCCGAGGCCCTCGGGCTGCGGGTGCTGCGCGCCGCCACCGTGCGTGAGCTGGGCGAGGCCCTGGCGAAGGCCCGTACCGCCACCGTCCCCACAGGTGTCTACATCGAGACCGCAACGCCTGACACTGTGTCGGGCCCGCCCCCGGCACAGGCGTGGTGGGATGTGCCCGTGGCGGCGACCGCGACCCGTCCCGCCGCCGTCAGGGCCCGGGAGGAGTACGAGGAGCAGCTCACCGCCCGCCGCCGCCATCTGTGAGAGACCGCTGTGAGAAGCCGGGGCCTCCGGCATCGCTGAAGGAGCCTTTCGTCATGACCAAGACCGTCAACCACTGGATCGGTGGCCGGGCCGTCGAGGGCGCGTCCGGCAACTGGGGTCCGGTCACCGACCCGGCGACCGGAGCCGTCACCACCCGGGTGGCGCTGGCCTCGGCCGACGAGGTCGCGGCCGCGGTCGCCGCGGCGAAGGCGGCGTTCCCCGGCTGGGCCGCCTCCTCGCTGGCGCGGCGGACCGCGATCCTCTTCCGCTACCGGGCCCTGCTGGACGCCCACCGTGACGACATCGCCGCGCTGATCACCGCCGAGCACGGCAAGGTGCACGCGGACGCGCTGGGCGAGGTGGCGCGCGGTCTGGAGATCGTGGAGCTGGCCTGCGGGATCACCACCCAGCTGAAGGGCGAGCTGTCCACGGAGGTGGCCGGCCGGGTCGATGTGGCGTCGATCCGCCAGCCGCTGGGCGTGGTCGCGGGCATCACCCCGTTCAACTTCCCGGCGATGGTGCCGATGTGGATGTTCCCGCTCGCCATCGCCTGCGGCAACACCTTCGTCCTCAAGCCCAGCGAGAAGGACCCCTCGTCGGCCAACTTCCTGGCGGAGCTGGCGACCCGGGCGGGGCTCCCGGACGGTGTGCTCAATGTGGTCCACGGCGACCGGGTCGCGGTGGAGGCGCTGCTCGCCCACCCGGATGTGGCCGCGGTCTCCTTCGTGGGCTCCACCCCGATCGCCCGTTCCATCCATGCCACCGCCTCCGCCCACGGCAAGCGGGTGCAGGCGCTGGGCGGGGCCAAGAACCACATGCTGGTCCTGCCGGACGCGGATCTGGACGCGGCGGCGGACGCGGCGGTCTCGGCGGCGTACGGGTCGGCGGGGGAGCGCTGTATGGCGATCTCCGCGGTGGTCGTGGTCGGCGCCATCGGGGACGCGCTGGTGGAGCGGATCCGGGAGCGGGCCGAGAAGATCGTGATCGGACCCGGTGACGACCCCTCGTCGGAGATGGGGCCGCTGATCACCCGGGCCCACCGGGACAAGGTCGCCTCCTATGTGACCGGTGCCGCCGCCCAGGGCGCCGAGGTGGTCCTCGACGGCACCGGGCACACCGTCCCCGGGTACGAGGACGGGCACTGGATCGGGATCTCGCTGCTGGACCGGGTCTCGCCCGACGCGGACGCCTACCGGGACGAGATCTTCGGCCCGGTGCTGTGTGTGCTGCGGGCGGAGAGCTACGACGAGGGGCTGGCGCTGATCAACGCCTCGCCGTTCGGCAACGGCACCGCGATCTTCACCCGGGACGGCGGCGCGGCCCGCCGCTTCCAGCTGGAGGTCCAGGCGGGCATGGTCGGGGTGAACGTCCCGATCCCGGTCCCCGTCGGCTACCACTCCTTCGGCGGCTGGAAGGACTCCCTCTTCGGCGACCACCACATCTACGGCACCGACGGGGTGCGCTTCTACACCCGGGGCAAGGTGGTCACCACCCGCTGGCCCGACCCCTCGGAGCCGCACTCGGGCGTCGACCTCGGCTTCCCCCGTAACCACTGATTTCCCGGACGGGTACGGGGGCGCCCCCGGGCGCGGCGGCACCGGCCACGCCCGGGGGCACGAGGGGTGCCGGTGCCCGCCGGTTCGGGGGGCACCGGCGGGCACACCGGCGAGGAGTCGTCCGTCCGGAGGCTAGAAGAGCGAGTAGAGCAGCTTGTTCGGGGAGCCGGTCCCCGGGTTGACGACCTTGTTGTTGGTGGCGTTGTTCACGATCGCGTCCCTGACCTGGGCCGCGGTCGCGGTGGGGTTGGCCGCCAGATGGAGCGCCGCCACACCCGCCGCGTGCGGGGCCGCCATCGAGGTGCCGGAGATGGTGTTGGTGGCCGTGTCATTGGTCGCCCAGGCGGAGGTGACCTGCACCCCCGGCGCGAAGATGTCCAGGCAGGTGCCGAAGTTGGAGAAGGAGGCCCGCCGGTCGGTGCGGTCGGTCGCGCCGACGGTGATGGCGGTGGGCACCCGGGCCGGGGAGATGGTGCAGGCGTTCACCGGCTGGCCGAAGATATTGCCGTTGCCCGCGGCGATGGCGTAGCTGATGCCGGAGGCGATCGAGCGGGTGACGGCGTTGTCCAGGGTGGTGTTGGCGCCACCGCCCAGGCTCATATTGGCCACGGCGGGCTTGCGGGCGTTGGCGGTCACCCAGTCGACCCCGGCGATGACCCCGGCGTTGGTGCCGGAGCCCTGGCAGTTGAGGACCCGTACCGCGATCAGGTTGACCGCCTTGGCGACCCCCCAGGTGGTGCCGCCGACGGTGCCCGCGACGTGGGTGCCGTGGCCATGGCAGTCCTGGCCGTTCTGGCCGCCCCCGACGGTGTCGGTGCCGACACTGGCCCGGCCGCCGAAGTCGCTGTGACCGGTGCGGATGCCGGTGTCGATGATGTAGGCGTTCACCCCCGCGGCGGTGGTGTTGTACGTGTACGTGGTGGAGAGCGGCAGATCGCGCTGGTCGATCCGGTCGATGCCCCAGGTGGCGTTGGTCTGGGTGGCGGCGAGGCGCACCCGGGAGTCCTGCTCGACATAGGCGACCCGGGGGTCGGCGGCCAGCCGGGCGGCCCGGTCGGCGGGCATCTTCGCCGCGAAGCCCCGCACCGCGCTGCGATAGGTGTAGGTGGGGGTGACACCGAAGTCGGCGGCGCGGGTGCGGCCGTCCTTCAGCACCACGATCCAGCTGCCGGGGACGGCGGTCGCGGACGGGGCGAGCCGCAGATCCCCCCGGGTGGGCTCGGGCGCCGGGGCGGCGTGCGCGCCGGGGGAGAGGGCGAACTGAAGACCGGCGGCGAGGGCGACCACGGGCAGCAGGGCGCCCAGACGGCGGGCGGTTCTTCTCATTCTCGTACACCTGACCTCTCGTTGACCGGATCACGGGCGAGTGCGGGTGCGGATACGGGTGCGGTGGGTGTGGGTGTGGGTGTGACGGGTGCGCGTACGGATGCGGATGCGAATGCGGGTGTGACGGGAACGGGTACGGGTACGGGTACGGGTGCGGCGGACACGGCGGACGGGAGCGTGCGCCGGGGTGTGCGCGGACGCGCGGTGCGGGTGGCGCGGGGGTGTGCGGACCCGCGGGGTCTGCCGGTCGGCCGGTGAGGGCGGGACCGGAGTGAACGGGCGCGACGAACACTGTCGCCTGTCATGTCACATGACACAAGACTCGGGAGCGGGACACCGCGCCGCGGCGCCCGCCTTGGCCGAAGAGCCGCGCCCCCGGGCCCGCCCCGCCCCCGCCGCCCCGGGCTCCCCGGCCCGCCCCCGACCGGCCCGGTCGCCCCCGTACCCGCCCCCGGGCCCCGCCGGGACCCCGCAGGGCGGCCCGGCTCCCGGGGCGGCCGGAACCCCACAGGCGGCCCGCTTAAGGTGGCCAGCATGCAAATCCGAATCCCCCGGCCCCGCCGCCGGGGCCGATGGCTCGCGGGGGTGGCCGCCCTCGCCGTACTCGCCGGAGCGGGCACCTGGACCGCCGTCGCCGAGGACAGCGACCCCGAGGTGCACCGCGAGGACCGGGTGCACCGGATGCCGGGGGCCGGTGTCGACACCTCGTTCTTCACCTCGGGGGACCCCGACCGCAAGCGCCCCGCCGTCCTCCTCGGCCATGGCTTCGGCGGCAGCAAGGACGATGTCCGAGACCGGGCCGAGCGGCTCGCCCGGGACGGCTATGCCGTACTGACCTGGTCCGCACGGGGCTTCGGCGCCTCCACCGGAAGCATCGGACTCAATGACCCCGACCATGAGATCAAGGACGTCTCCCGGCTGATCGACTGGCTGGCGAAGCGGCCCGAGGTCCGGCTCGACGGGGCCGGCGACCCCCGGGTGGGCATGGCCGGCGCCTCCTACGGCGGCGCCGCCGCCCTGCTCACCGCCGGACACGACCGGCGCGTCGACGCCATCGCCCCCTCGATCACCTACTGGAACCTCGCCGACGCGCTCTTCCCCGGCGGGGTCTTCAAGAAGCTCTGGGCGGGTGTCTTCTTCTCCGCCGGCTCCGCACCCGGCGCCGGACCCGGACGCCCCTTCACCGACCCCGCCACCCGGGACACCGCCCCGGGCCGGCCGGGCACCGCGAAGGCCCCCACCGACCCCGAGGGATGCGGCAGGTTCACCGCCGAGGTCTGTGCGATGTACGAGCGGGTCGCCGTCTCCGGCCGGCCCGACAGCGCCGCCCGCACCCTGCTGGAGAGCCGCAGCCCGGTCGCCGTCGGCGACCGGATCAAGGTCCCCGCCCTGATCGTCCAGGGCCAGTCCGACTCGCTCTTCCCGCTGGACCAGGCCGACGCCATGGCCCAGCGGATCCGGGCCAACGGCGCCCCCGTCGCCGTCGACTGGATCTCCGGCGGCCATGACGGCGGGGACACCGAGGACGAGCGGATCGACGCCCGGGTCACCGCCTGGTTCGACCGCCACCTCGGCGACGACCGGTCCGCCGACACCGGACCCGCCTTCCGGGTCAGCCGCACCGGAGGCGTCGACTCCAGCGACGGCCGGGCGGTGCTGCGCGGCGCCGAGGCCGCCACCTACCCCGGGCTCCACAGCGGCGCCCGGCGCTTCCCGCTCACCGCCGGGGAGCAGCGCTTCTCCAATCCGGCCGGGGCCGCCCCGCCCGCCATCTCCGCCGTCCCCGGGGTCAGCGGAGCCCTGGGCGACCTCTCCGCCCTCGGGGTGGGGATCGCCACCGACTTCCCGGGCCAGCACGCCCGTTTCGACACGCGACCCCTCGACGGGGTCGTCCGGATCACCGGAACGCCCCGGGTGCGGGTGAAGGTCGCCTCCTCCAGTGGTGCGGCGGTGCTCTTCGCCAAGGTGTACGACGTGGGCCCGGACGGGCGGCAGCAGGTGCTCCCCGCCCAGCTGGTCGCCCCTGTCCGGATCACCGGGATCCGGGAGGCCAAGGAGGTCACCCTGACCCTGCCCGCCGTGGACCACCGGGTGGACGCCGGGCACCGGCTGCGGCTGGTGCTCTCCGCCACCGACCTCGGCCACGCCTCCCCGGCCGAGCCCGCCCGCTACACCGTCGGTCTCGCCGGGGCGGGCGAGCTGTCCGTCCCCACCGCGCCCGCCGTCCGCAACCCGGACGCCCAGGTGGCCTGGTGGACCTGGGCGCTCCCGGCCGCCGGGGCGGTCCTCGCCGCTCTGCTGATCCTCGCCGCCCGCCGCCGCTCCGCCGCTCCCGCGCCCGATCCCGAGCGCGCCGATGTCCCGCTGGAGATCACCGGGCTGAGCAAGCGGTACGCCCGCTCCAGCGACCGCTATGCCGTCCGGGAGCTGTCCTTCCGGGTCGAGAAGGGCCAGGTCCTCGGCCTGCTCGGCCCCAATGGCGCGGGCAAGACGACCACCCTGCGGATGCTGATGGGGCTGATCCGCCCCGACGAGGGCGAGATCCGGGTCTTCGGCCATGCCATCCGGCCGGGCGCCCCGGTCCTCTCCCGGGTCGGCGCCTTCGTGGAGGGCGCCGGATTCCTGCCCCATCTCTCCGGGCGGGAGAATCTGGACCTCTACTGGCAGGCCACCGGCCGCCCGGCGGAGGACGCCCGGATGGAAGAGGCGCTGGAGATAGCCGGTCTCGGCGACGCCCTCGCCCGCGCCGTGCGCACCTACTCCCAGGGCATGCGGCAGCGGCTCGCCATCGCCCAGGCCATGCTGGGCCTGCCGGATCTGCTGATCCTGGACGAGCCGACCAATGGACTCGACCCGCCGCAGATCCGCGAGATGCGCGAGGTGATGATCCGGTACGCCGCCGGGGGCCGCACGGTCATCGTCTCCAGCCATCTCCTCTCCGAGGTGGAGCAGTCCTGCACCCATCTCGTCGTCATGGACCGGGGGCGGCTGATCCAGGCCGGACCCGTCGCCGAGATCACCGGCGAGAGCGACACCCTGCTGGTGACCCTCTCCGACGGCCTCTCCGATCCCCTGCTGGAGAAGATCGCCGCGCTGCCGGGGATCGGCTCCGCCCGGCGGATCGAGGAGGGGCTGCTGGTCCGGCTCGACGGCGCCACCGCCACCGAGCTGATCGGTGAACTCGTCCGGCTGGAGGTCCCGCTGACCGGCGCCGGGCCCCACCGCCGGCTGGAGGACGCCTTCCTCACCCTGATCGGAGGTTCCGCGTGACCACCCTGACCGAGGCCGCGCCCGGCTACCGCGCCCGGCGCACCCTGCCGCTGCGGGTGGAGGCGGTCCGGCAGCTCAAGCGGCGCCGGACCCTGGTGATGGCGGGGGTCCTCGCGGCACTGCCGCTGGTGCTCATCGCCGCCTTCGCCCTCGGCGGCGACCCCTCCGACGGCGGACCGGGCGACCGGATCACCCTGATGGACACCGCCACCGCCTCCGGGATCAACTTCGCGGCCACCTGCCTCTTTGTCTCGGCGGGCTTTCTGCTGGTGATCCCGGTGGCGCTCTTCCACGGCGACACCGTCGCCTCGGAGGCCAACTGGTCCTCGCTGCGCTATCTGCTGGCGGCGCCCGTGCCCCGGAACCGGCTGCTCTGGTCCAAGCTGGCGGTGGCGCTCGGCTTCAGCGCGGCGGCGATGGCGCTGCTGCCGGTGGTCGCCCTGGCGGCGGGCACCCTCGCCTATGGGTGGGGGCCGCTGGAGCTGCCCACCGGGGGCTCGCTGGCGGCCGGGACCGCGCTGCCCCGGCTGGGCGTCGCGGCGCTGTACATCTTTCTCTCCCAGCTGGCCACGGCGGGGCTCGCGTTCTGGCTCTCCACCCGGACCGACGCCCCGCTGGGCGCGGTGGGCGGGGCGGTCGGGCTGACGATCGTGGGCAATGTGCTGGACGCGGTGACCGCCCTCGGCGACTGGCGCGAGATCCTGCCCGCCCACTATCAGTTCGACTGGATCGACGCGCTCCAGCCCCGGCCGGAGTGGGGTGGGATGGTGCAGGGGGCCTCGGTCTCCGTCACCTATGCCCTGGTCCTCTTCGCACTGGCCTTCCGGCACTTCGCGCGCAAGGACATCGTGTCCTGACGGGGGGCGGCCCCGGGGTGCACGGGGACGGCCCTGGATGTACGGGGGAGGCCCTGGATGTACGGGGGAGGGCGCACGGTCACCGTGCGCCCTCCCCCGTACCCGTGCCGGAGGGCCTGTGTCAGCGGGCGGGGCCGCGCCGGGCCACCGTGATGATCTCGGGCGAGGCGTCGGTGACCGGGGAACGGTCCCAGTCCCCGTACTGTTCCTCCACGACCAGACCCGCCCCGGCGAGAAAGCGCCCGAGGGACTCCTGGTCCAGGAAGCGCAGAGTGCTGCGGCTGGTGCGCGGCGCGTCCCACCCCGTACCGATGAGGGTGCAGACAAAGGAGACGAGGTCCCCGCGCGGCGGATCCACCGTGTACCAGGTCCGGACGACCGCGCCGGTGGCGTCCGTGATCTCGGTGTCGTACGAGCCCTCGCCCGGCGCCCCGGTGTCCCAGGTCTCCCACTCCCGGGCGGCGGGGTTACGGGTCTCGAAGGCGAACCGCCCGCCCTCCTTCAGGGCGGTGGCGATCCCGCCGAGGACGGTGCGCAACTCTTCGTCGGTGAGGAAGACCTGGAAGGCATGGCCGCTCATCACCACGAGGTCGAACTCCCGCTCCCAGCCCACCGTGGAGAGATCCCCGAGGATCCACTCCACATCGGTACGGAGGCGGGCCTGCTCCAGCATCCCCACCGCCGGGTCCAGCCCGACCAGGCGCCCGGTGTGCCCGGCCTCCCGGGCGAGCTTCAGCAGGCTCCCCGTACCGCATCCGACATCCAGGACGGCGGGGGCGGACATCAGCAGCGGCAGCTGGAAGGCGAAGTCGGCGCGGCCCTCGGTGGGGTTGAGCCGGTCGTAGAGGGAGGCCAGGTAGGGATCGGCGTAATCGTGATCGACCATCGGGTCAGGGTGACACGGCGACCCGGCGCACTTCACCCGGTTTTCCGCCGCCCGGCCCCCGGGGGTCCGCCCGGGGGTCCGCCCGGGGGTGCGCCCGGGGGTGCGCCGCCACCCTCGCGAGGCCCTCGCTCACGCTCCGTCGAGCGTGAAGGGCCGCTGGTGGAAAGGGACATGAGAATCCTCTCCTCTTCGGACCACCTGATCGCTCCAGGACGCAGACTCTCCGCATGACATGGAGGAGAGTCCAGGTGGTGGCCGTGATCGTCTGCGCCCTCGGGGGCGGCGGGCTGATGGCCGGACGCCTCTGGGCCGGCGCCGGGGCACCGCCCGATCTCGGCCCCGGGATCGTGGTGCGGCCCACCACTCCACCGCTGCCCGACGCCACCTGGCGCGCCCGCCCGTCCTCCTCGATGGAGCCGGCGTCGACGCCCCCCACCCTGCTGCCCACCCTCTCCCGGCCGCCCTCGCCCGGCGGGTTCACCGCCCTGACCGCGCCGCCGCCCGCGCGGGAGGGGGGCCGCCCGGTACGGACCGTGCCGCCCCCGCGCAGCGACGACGACCCGCCCTGGTCCCCCGGCGACGACGACGAGGAGAGCGACGAGGGCGAGGAGGGCGAGGGCTCCGGGGAGGACGACCACGAGGAGTACGAGGAGTACGAGGAGTACGGGGACGGCGGGGACGACTAGTGGTACGCCGCCGTACGCGCAGCGCGCGTTCCCGCATCGTCGGCTGGATGCTGCTGCTCGTCGGGGCGGCGATGGCCGCGCCCACGATCGGTATCACCGTCGTCTGGCAGGCCCAGCTGGACCGTCAGATAGACGACCGGCTGGAACGCGAGGTCGACAAGGTGCGACGGTTCGCCCGGACCGCCCATGACCCGGCGACCGGCGGCCCGTTCCAGGACGGGGCCACCCTGCTGACCCAGTTCATGACGGTCAATCTGCCCAACCGCGACGAGACCTTCTTCAGCATCGTCGACGGCCGGGCCGACCGCCGCAGCTCCGCCCCCGCCCCGGTCCTCCTCGACCGCGACCCCGAGGTGGTGCGCCGGCTGTCGAATCTGCCCGGTCCCACCGTCGGCTGGCTGGACTCCCCGGCCGGGCGGGTGCGGTACGGGGTGATGCCGGTCCGGGTCGCCGGGGACCGCCGCGATGTACGCCTGGTGGTGCTGGAGTTCCGCGACCGCCAGCTCCGCGAGGAGCGCCGGATGATCGAGATCCTGCTGGTGACCTCCTTCGGCGCGCTGGTCTGCGCCGGGTTCGCGGGCTGGCTGGTGGCGGGACGGATCCTGGCACCGGTCCGGCTGGTCCGGCAGACCGCCGCCCGGATCGGCGAGTCGGATCTGACCCAGCGGCTCGACGTCCAGGGCGACGACGATGTGGCGGCCCTCGCCCATACCTTCAACCACATGCTGGACCGGCTGGAGAGCGCCTTCACCGCCCAGCGCAGGTTCCTGGACGAGGTCGGGCACGAGCTGCGCACCCCGATCACCGTCGTCCGGGGCCATCTGGAGCTGATGCGGGACGACGGCCTGGACGAGGAGCGCGCCTCCACCCGGGCCCTGCTGGTGGACGAACTCGACCGGATGAGCCGGATCGTGGGCGATCTGCTGCTGCTCGCCAAGGCCGAGCGCCCCGACTTCCTCACCGTCGGCGAGACCAATCTGACCGATCTGATCGTGGACTCGGTGGCCAAGGCGCGCGCCCTGGGCCACCGGCACTGGCGGGTCGCCGCCGTCGCCGAGGAGGTCGTCCTGGTCGACGGCCAGCGGCTGGCCCAGGGGCTGATCCAGCTCGCGGCCAACGCGGTCCGGCACACCCTGGACGGGGATCTGATCGAGATGGGGTCGGCCGTCCGGGAGGGCAGGGTGCTGCTCTGGGTCCGGGACACCGGCCCCGGGGTCGGCCCCGTCGACCGGGAGCGGATCTTCGGCCGCTTCGTCCAGTCGGGCCGGGCCGCCTCACCGGAGCGGGCGGGGACCGGGATCGGCCTGGGACTCGCCATCGTCAAGGAGATAGCACAGGCCCATGGCGGCACCGTCTGGGTGGAGGACGCCGAGACCGGCGGCGCCCGGTTCGTCATGGACCTCCCCGCGTACCACCCCTGGCAGAAGGGACATCATGCACCGGATTCTCATAGCGGAGGACGAGGCCGGAATCGCCTCCTTCGTCGAGAAGGGACTGCGTGGCAATGGCTTCGCGACCGCCGTGGTCGGTGATGGACTCTCGGCGTACGAGCATGCCCGCGCGGGCGGCTGCGACCTCATGATCCTCGATCTGGGGCTGCCCACCGTCGACGGGCTGACCGTGCTGCGCAAGCTCCGGGAGGTACGGGTGACGCTGCCGGTGGTGATCCTCACCGCCCGGGACAGCGTCTCGGACGTGGTCGCGGGGCTGGAGGGAGGGGCCGACGACTACATCTCCAAACCGTTCGCCTTCGAGGAGCTGCTCGCCCGGGTACGGCTGAGACTGCGGGCCGAGGGCGGTCCGGAGGGGTCCGTGCTGCGGGTCGGGGATCTCGCGCTGGATCTGCGCACCCGGCGGGTCCATGTGCACGGGCGGGTCGCGGAGCTGTCGGCGCGGGAGTTCGCGCTGGCGGAGGTCTTTCTGCGCAACCCGGACCAGGTGCTGACACGGGAGCAGCTGCTCAGCCGGGTCTGGGGGTTCGACTACGACCCGGGGTCGAACATCGTCGATGTGTATGTGCGCTATCTGCGGCGGAAGCTGGGGGCGGACCGGGTGGAGACGGTCCGGGGGGTGGGGTACCGGCTGCGGGCCTGAGGCGGGCGCCGCCCGTACCGCCGCTCGGACACCCGGACCCGTACCGCCGCACGCGTACCGCCCTGGTCGTGGAGGCCGTTGGCCTGGGGGAGGGGGCCGGGCGGGGCCGTCCGGGCCGCCGGGACATCGTTGTCAGAGGGCGTTGTCATGGGCATGAGAGCTGTCTCACGGTGATCTCACCGCCGGCTCATGGCACGGGCGCATGCTTCCGGCCGGGACCTCCCCCGAGGGATGTCCTTCCGTCCCGGCCGCCCCGGCCGGCAGAGCCCGGAGTACCCCCCATGAAGCGACTGCTCGACAACGCGCGCACCTTCCGGCACCGGATCGCCCCCGAGAGCGAGACCTTCCGCCGCTTCGCGACCGGCCAGAAACCGGGAACCCTCTTCATCACCTGCTCGGACTCCCGGGTGATCCCCGCGCTGATCACCGGCGCCGTCCCCGGCGAGGTCTTCGAACTCCGCAACGCGGGCAACATCGTTCCCCCCTACCGCCCCGGGCTCCCCTCCGGCGAGGCCGCGACTATCGAGTACGCGGTGGATGTGCTGAAGGTCAGGGACATCGTCGTCTGCGGCCACTCCCACTGCGGCGCCGTGGGCGCCCTCGCCGCCGCCCAGGACCTGAGCGCGCTGCCGAGCGTCGCCCGCTGGGTGGAGGTGGCCCGGCCCGCGCTCGCCCCGCTGCTCGGGGTGCCGCCCGAGGACCCGTCCCTCGCCGCGCATGTCCAGTGCCATGTGGTGGCCCAGCTGGAGACGGTACGGAACTACCCCACGGTCCGGGCCGCCGTCCTCGACGGCCGGCTGCGGCTGCATGGCTGGTACTACCGCGTCGACACCGCCGAGGTGCTGGAGCTGGACGAACTGAAGGGCGAGTTCCACCGCAACTGACGCCCCCACCGGCCCGGCCGCCCTCCCCCCCCGGCGGCGGTGCCACAGCTCCCACCCCCCACTCGCACCCGGCCCGCCCGGCCCGAGCACCCCGGCCCGCCCCGGCCCTGCGCTCGCCCGGCCCCGGATGCGGCGAAAGGAACACTGTGCCGATCGAACGAACGCGTCCCGGCGCGGGACGCCATGCGCGAAGGAGCGGTGGCCGCCCGGCGGCGGGAACCACCGGCGCCGCCCCGCCCGGCGGCCGCACCGGCTCCCTGGGCGCGGACCTCACCGCCTCGATCGTGGTCTTTCTGGTCGCCCTGCCGCTCTGTATCGGGGTCGCGGCGGCCTCCGGCGTCCCCGTCGCCCTCGGCATCGTCTCCGGCATCGTCGGCGGACTGGTCGTCGGCTTCCTCCCCGGCAGCAGCCTCCAGGTCAGCGGGCCCGCCGCCGGACTCGCCGTCCTGGTCCTGGAGTTCGTCACCGAACACGGGGTCGGTCTGCTCGGCCCCGTCGTCCTGATCAGCGGGCTGCTCCAGATGGGGCTCGGCATGCTGCGGATGGGCCGGCTCTTCCAGTCCATCTCGGTCTCCGTGGTCCAGGGCATGCTGGCGGGCATCGGCGTCCCGCTGATCCTGAGCCAGACCTACGCACTGGTCGACTCCAAGCAGCTCGGCACCGCCCTGAAGAACATCGGCGGACTGCCCCAGCTGGCCTCCGACGTCCTGGCCGACCGGGACAAGCTGGCCGCCCTCGGCCTCGGTCTGATGGCGCTGGTGCTCTGCTTCCTCTGGAAGAAGGTCCCCGCGCCGCTGGGCAAGGTGCCCGCCCCGCTGGTCGCCGTGGTGCTGGGCGCCGCCATCGCCGCCCTCCCCGCCGTCGAGGTCAAGAAGGTCTCCTTCGGCTCCATGGTGGACAGCATCGACATCGTCGGCCCCTCCGCGCTGAGCCATCTCGTGGACCCCGCCCTGCTCACGATGATCGTCACCTTCACCGTGATCGCCTCGGCGGAGAGCCTCTTCAGCGCCGCCGCCGTGGACCGGATGCACACCGGGCCCCGTACCCGCTACAACGCCGAACTCTTCTCGCAGGGCGTCGGCAACACCCTCTGCGGAGCGCTGGGCGCACTGCCCATGACGGCGGTCATCGTCCGCAGCGCGGCCAATGTCCAGGCCGGGGCGCGCACCAAGGTCTCCCGCATCCTGCACGGCGCCTGGCTGCTCGGCTTCGGTCTGCTGCTGCCCGGACTGCTCGGGCTGATCCCGGTGACCGTGCTCGCCGGGGTGCTGCTGCACGCCGGGTGGAAGCTCTTCAACCCGCCCGCCTTCGCCCAGATGTGGCGGACCGACCGGGGCGAGGGCGTGGTCATGTTCGTCACCACCCTCGCCATCGTCGTCGCCAACCTCCTCGAAGGGGTGCTCGCGGGGCTGGCCGTCGCCGTGGTGCTGGTCGCCCTGCGGATGTCCCGGATGACGGTCCGCACCACCCGGGAGGGTGACAGCGGACGGCTGGAGCTGCGCGGCAACGCCACCTTCCTGCGGCTGCCCCGGCTCATCGACGAGCTGGACTCCCTCGCCGATCTGAACCGGGTGGTGGTGGACGCCCGGGGGATGTCCCATCTGGACCTCGCCTGCCGCAGCCAGCTGGAGGAGTGGGCGGAGCAGCGCCGCAAGGGCGGGGCGGAGCGGGTGGAGCTGCTGCTGCCGGGCGGGTCCGGCGACGACGTCTCCCCGGCGGAGACCGGAGCCGGTGCCGCCGCCGACTTCGACGCCACCGCCGATGTTCCGGGTACGGGTACGGGTACGGGTGCCGGCACCGGTACGGGTACGGGTACGAGTGCCTGGGCCGTCCCGGGTGGCGACCCCGGGCCCGCAGGCCCCCACCCGGACCCGTGGTCGCGGCCGCACCGGCCCGAACCGGCCGTCCCGTACGCGATGGCCGCCCATCACCCGGGGTACCCCCCATCCCCGGGGCACTCCCCGTACCCCGACCACACCACCGGCCCGGCCCACCCCTCGTACCCCGCGCATCCGTCGTACCCCGGCGGTCCGGCGTACGGACCCACCCCGCACCCGGCGTACACCGCCCCGCCCCCGGCCGCCGGGGCGCCGGGTGCCCGCCCCTGGGAAGGGGTGCCCGACCCCCGGCTGCACGACCGCCCGGCGGCGGGCGTCTCCTGGGGCCCCGAGGACGACTGGGCCGTCCAGCGCTACGGAGAGGAGACCCGGCGATGAAACCCCTGAGGACCGCACTGGCGGACGCGCTGCACCTGGGAGCGGTGGGACGCACCGGCGGCCGGGGAGCACCCCGGACACCCCGCCCCCGGGGCGCGGGCTGCGCCCGGACCGACTGCCCCCTGACCGAGGGCCCCGCCACGGGCCCGGGAACAGCCGGGGCGGCGGGGTTACGGCGGGGCCCGGCGGCCACCGGAGCCGCGCGCCGCTCCCGGGCGGGACAGGGCTGTGAGCGGGATCCGCTCTTCGAGTTCCTCCGCTCGCTGCACCAGTTCCTGACCGCCCCCCAGGACACCGCCGGATCCGGGGACCCGGGCGAACGCCCCGGCCCCCGGTAACGCCCGGAACCCCCGGGTCCGGCGGTCCCCAGGGCCATGAACAGTGCTTCCCCTCACTGGGCCCTGACCCGGCCCCCTCTTCCGCACCCCCTGGCGGAGAGGGGGCCTCCCGCGCGCGGGGCGCGGGGATACGGGACCGGCCACGCCGGGCGGGGGTCTCGTGTGCCCCGGCGGCCGTACCCACTAGCCTGATACCGCCGGTACGCCGCCCCTTGGGGGACCGTGGTGGTGTGCGCCGCCCCGCTCCGGGGCGCGCCCCGGCATGACCACCCGCCGGCGAGGGCCGGCCGGGCGACCCGGAATGCGGCCGGGTCGCCCGGCCTTCCGCCGTCACAGCGGTCCGGCGGGCCCGAGCCTCCGTCCCCCGTCACTGCGGCGGGCCGGAGTCTCCGTCTCCCGTCACAGCAGTCCGGCGGCGCGCCAGAGCCTCCGTCCCCGCTCGTCGAAGACGCCCACGTCCTCCAGGAAGGACGCGAGCCGGGCCGCCCCCATGCGCAGCACCTCACGGCGGTGCTCACTGGCGCGGGACTGCCGTACGGCGGTCCGGCGGTCGAGGCCGCAGTCGGCGTAGACCTCCGGGTTGACCAGGGAGCGGGCGAAGAGCCGGCCCAGCTCCCCGGTGACGCTCCGGGTGATCCGCAGCTCCATCCGGCCCGCCCGCTCCATCTGCCGCCGCAGCTCCTCGCGTGCGTACCGGACATGACGTGCCTCCTCGACGACATGGATCCGGGTGACCCCCCGTACCAGCGGCTGCACCCGGTCGTCGGGGAAGGTCAGCCGCTGCATCCAGTCGATGACCTCCTCGCAGAGGAGGGTGAAGACCAGTGAACACGCGGTGCTGGAACAGGATTTGAAGACGCGGGTGAGATTCTGGACGAAGGGTGACACCGGATAGACCGGGGTCCCCGACTTGGCGAGAAAGCGGGAGAACATCATGGAGTGGCGGCACTCGTCGGCGATCTCGGTGAGTGCGTAACGGACGTGTTTGCTGGCGATCGGCCGGTCGTAGACATGCCGCAGCAGCAGCTGCATGACCACGATCTCGAACCAGATACCGATCGAGGCGAGTGACGCGCTTTCGACCCGGGCGAGCCGATGGCGCCGTTCGTCGTCCATGGCCCACCACAGCGGGGTGTCGTAGAGCGAGAGGAGTTCCGGCGGCCAGAACCATTTCCCTTCCTCGAAGGGCGCGTCCCAGTCGAGGTCCCGGTCGGGGTCGAAGGTATGCCGGGCGCTCGCCTCCAGAAGCCGCTGCGCCACCTCTTCCCGATCCCTCAGATTGAACTTTCCGGCCAATTTCTCCGGTGATTTCACAGTCACGGTGATCCCTTTAATATGTCATATCATCCGATGTGATGTCGAACGGTTGGATACGGTCCGCCATCCGGCAACGGTCTTTATAGCGCCCATGGAAGACCGTTTCGCCCGCTATCTCCGTAACTCATGCGCTCTGACGGACCTGACGGGTGATCATCACTCAAATGAGGGACAGAGTGGGCGATTACCACGGGGACGCATGATCGTTGAGAACGCCGTGTTCACCCATGCCGACACCCCAGCCTGTGCCCGTGCCGACATCTCAGCCGACGCCGCCGGGTCGGCGTCGCCCGTCCGACGTGAACTGACCGCCGCCCTGTTCAAGGACGGCCCCGCCGAATCCCACCGGAAGTGGCGGAAAGCCATCTCGGCAGAGCCCTTTCGATTCCGGGCCGAGCTGCGCACCGAGGAGCGCTGGGAGCAGTCCTACGCCCGGCTGCGCACACTCAATGAGGAAATCGAATCACCCGAAGAGCTGGCCCGCGATCCCCGGGGACTCGCC
Source organism: Streptomyces sp. NPDC000594 (assembly GCF_040299965.1). Taxonomy (NCBI): domain Bacteria; kingdom Bacillati; phylum Actinomycetota; class Actinomycetes; order Kitasatosporales; family Streptomycetaceae; genus Streptomyces; species Streptomyces sp. NPDC000594. The sequence continues at coordinate 209,426 of NZ_JBEPCY010000002.1, forward strand.
GCGATGCATGAATGGGCCGCCGTCGTTGACGGAGCCCTCGCCACCGTGGCCGGAATCCACTACAACCTCTTCCTCGGCAGCCTTGTGGATGACAAATCCATGGAGCGCGACCTGGTGCCCTTCCGTACGCTCGCACGTACAGGAACGTTCCTCTGCACGGAACGCGGGCACGGAAATGACGCGGCGGCGCTGGAAACCACCGCGACCTACGACCGGCGCACCCAGGAATTCGTTCTCCACACACCGCACGAACGCGCGCAGAAGTACATGCCCAACACCAGCCCCGCGGGCGGCCCCAAGTCCGCCGTGGTCGCGGCCCGGCTGCTGGTGGACGGGCGGGACCTCGGGGTCTTCCTCTTCCTCACCCCGCTCACCGACACCGGGGGCACCCTCCCGGGTGTCACCGTCGAGCCGCTGCCCGACCGCGTCGGCAGCCCCGTCGACCACTGCGTCACCTCCTTCGACCGGGTACGGCTGCCGCGCACCGCCCTGGTGCAGGGCCCGCACGGCCGGCTCCTGCCCGACGGCACCCTCCACAGCGACCTGGGCAGCCAGCGCAAACGCTTCCTCCAGGCCATCGGCCGGGTCACCACCGGCAAGCTCTGTATGAGCGCCAGCACCCTCGGCGGCTGCCGCGCCGCCCTCGCCATCGCCGTCCGCTACGCGTACACCCGCCGGATCTCCGGCCCCACCGCGGGCAGCAGGATCCCGCTCGCCGCCCATCGCAGCCATCACTCCAGACTCCTCAGATCCCTGGCCACCGCCTACGCCATGACCTTCCTCCACCGCAGCGTCACCCACACCTGGATCGTCCATGAACCCGCCGAACGCGACCACGCCGAACGGCTGGTGGCCGTCGCCAAGGGCTGGATCACCTGGCACGCCCGCGCCCTCACCGTCGAGGCACGCGAGCGGTGCGGCGCACGGGCCCTCTTCCCGGTGAACGGACTCGCCGAGTATCCCGCCAACGCCGACGGCGCCATCACCGCCGAGGGGGACAACCTCGCCATCTGGTGCAAGGCCGGCGCCGAGATGATCTTCGGCCACACCCCCGCCGAACCGACCCCCCGGCGCACCCCCGCCCCCGGGGGCACCGCCGCCCTGGAGGACCCCGGCTTCCTGCGCGACCTGCTCGCCGTCGCCGAGGGCCGCTGGCACCACCGGGCCCGGCTCAACCTCAGGTCAGGGCCGTCGGGGGACGCGCTCGGCCGCTGGAACAACGCCTCCACCGCCGCCCTGGAACTCGTCGGCACCCATGCGACGCTGCTCGCCGCCGACGCCTTCATCGCGGCCCTGGAAACGGTCGCGCACCCCGGCACCCGCGCCGCTCTGCGCCGTCTGTGCGCCCTCTTCCTGCTCGACACGATCGCTCCGCGCACCGGGGAACTGCTCGCGGACGGCCATCTCACCGCCGTACAGGTGCGGGCCGTTCCCGATACGGTCGAGCGGTTGACGGCGGAACTGGCGCCGCATCTCGCCGTGCTCGCCGAGGCCTTCGACGTACCCGAGGAACATCTGGGCGATCTGCCGATGCTGAGCGCCCCCTGAGCCGCCGGCCGGGAGCCCGCAGCGGCCCGGGCCCCGAGGGAGCCGCAGGAGTCACCGCAGGAGTCACCGAAGGAGAGAACGCATGAGAGCCGTTCAGTACCGGACCCCGGGGAAGGGCCCCGAACTGGTCAGTGTCCCCGATCCCGAACCCGGACCCGGACAGGTGCTGCTCCGGGTGACGGCGGCGGGCATCTGCCACTCCGATCTGACCGTGATGGCCGCCGAGCCGGGCAGCCTCTCCTTCGGGTTGCCGGTCACCCTCGGCCATGAGGCGGCCGGGGTGGTCGAGGCGCTGGGCCCGGGGGCGGGCACCGCGAGCGCCGACAACCCCGCCGGCTGGCCCGCGGTGGGCGACGCCGTCGCCGTCTACGGCGCCTGGGGGTGCGGGGGGTGCCGGGCCTGCGCCGCGGGCCGGGAGAACTACTGTCCGTACGCCCCGGCACAGGGGATCCATCCGCCGGGGCTGGGCGCGCCGGGCGCCCTCGCCGAGTATCTGCTGGTCGACCACCCCCGCCATCTGGTCTCCCTCGGGGGCCTCGACCCGGTGCGGGCCGCGCCGCTCACGGACGCGGGGCTCACCCCGTACCACGCGATCCAGGCCAGCCGGCACAAGCTGCTGCCCGGGGGCACCGCCGTGGTCATCGGCATCGGCGGCCTCGGCCATCTCGCCGTCCAGATCCTGCGGGCGCTGACCCCGGCACGGATCGTCGCCCTCGATCTCACCGGGGAACGTCTCGCCCTCGCCCGGAACGCGGGCGCCCACCACACCGTGGTCGCCGACGAGGGGGCCCGTGCGGCGCTGGACGAACTCACCGGAGGGCTGGGCGCGGACGTCGTCTACGACCTGGTCGCCTCGCCGGAGACCACCGCCCTGGCCGCCGCGGTGGCCGCCGCCGACGGGCATATCGCCCTGCTGGGCATCGGCCGGGGCAGCGTGCCGGTGGCCTTCGGCGTGACCCGCCCCGGGGTGACGGTGAGCGCGCCCTACTGGGGCACCCGGCAGGATCTGCTCGATGTGCTCGCCCTCGCCCGGGAGGGCAGGATCAACACCCTCACGGAGATCTTCACCCTGGACCAGGCGCCCCTGGCGTATCGGCGGCTGCACGACGGCACGATCCTGGGGCGGGCGGTCGTGGTGCCGTGACCGGGGAGCGGGCCCGGCGCGATATCCGGTGGCTGGGCGGGGGCGAAAGACCCTAGGGTCGGGGGTGTGGGAGCTTCCTGAGCCTTGGGCCGTATCGCAGAGCCGCCCGGCGGACGCCGCCGGGTGATGCCCGTATGCCCGTGCCGCCGCTCAGGAGTTCGTCATGCCGTGTCCCACCCCTTTCCCCACCCCTTTCCCCGCCCCTTTCCCCGCCCCTTTCCCCGCCTCCTCGCCTTCTTCCGCTTCTTCCGCCGCCTCCGCTTCGTCGTCTCCCGTGCTGGACGGGAGGATCGAGCGGCTGAGGGAGATCGCGACGGCCGAACCCCGGCTGGAGGGGGTGCTGTTGTACGGCTCCTGGACCGTCGGCGAGGCGGACGCCCACTCCGACATCGAGGCGTATCTCTACCTCCGCGACGGCGCGGAGCCCGGGGCCTTCGACGCGCCCGCCTTTCTCGCCGGGCTCGCCCCGCTGACCCTCGCGTACACCAATATGTACGGGATCCTCGCGGTGGTCTTCGACGATCTGATGCGCGGCGAGTTCCATGTGGAGACCGCCTCCTCCGGTGTCCCCGGGATCGCCGACTGGGTCGGACAGATCCATCTGCCCGACCCGGAACGGGCCGTTCTGCTCGACCGCACCGGCCGGCTGACCCGCGCCGCCCACGCCCTCGCGGAGATCGCGCCGCCGGACCCGGCCCCCACCGCGCAGCTGCTCGCCGATGAACTCGCCAACTGGACGCTGATGTTCGCCCAGCTCCTCGCCCGGGGCGAGACCGCCCGTGCGCATGCGCTGCTCCAGACCACCGTCGCCCCCCAGCAACTCCGGCTCCTCCGCCTGCTGCGCGGCTCCACCGCCCACTGGCTGACCCCCAGCCGCGCCCTGGAAGCGGACCTGCCCCCGGGCGACCTCGCCCGCTACACCACCACGACCGCCCCGGCCCGCACCCCCGACGTCCGGGCGGCGGGCCTCGCCTCCTGGCGCTGGAGCCGCGAACTCGCCGCGGAGGCGGCGGCCCGCTGGGGGATCAGCCCGGCCGTGCGGGTGTACGAGGGGATCGGCCGGCTGCTCGGCGCGGGCTGAGCCCCAGGCCCGGCGGGGTGCCTCAGCCCCGGCGGGGTGCGTCAGGCGCTCCGCCGGGCGGCGGGGGTCCCGCCGCCCGGTCCGGAGCCGGCGCGCAGAAAGGCCAGCACCGCCAGGACCCGGCGGTTCCCGTCCGTCGAGACCGGCAGATCCAGCTTGCTGAAGATATTGCCGATGTGCTTGTTCACGGCGGCGTCACCGATGAAGAGGCGGGCCGCGAGATTGGCGTTCGAAGCGCCCTGCGCCATCAGCCCCAGCACCTCCCGCTCACGGGCGGTGAGCCGGGCCAGCGGGTCGTTCCGGAGGCGGACCAGCTGCTGCACCACTTCGGGGTCGACCACGGTGCCGCCGTTCGCGACCCGCTCCAGACCGGCCATGAAGTCGGCCACCGCGCCGATCCGTTCCTTGAGCAGATAGCCGACGCCCGCGCCGCCGCCCGAGTCCAGCAGCCGCGTCACATACGACCGTTCTATGTACTGGCTGAGGACCAGGACCGGGAGGTGTGGATCGGCCTCGCGCAGCTCCAGGGCGGCGCGCAGCCCGTCGTCCGCCAGCTCCGGCGGCATCCGCACATCCGTGACGACCGCGTCGGGGCGTTCCGCGCGTACCGCCTCCACCAGCGACACGGCGTCGCCGACGGCCGCCAGGGTCGTATGCCCGAACCGCTCCAACAGGCCCACCAGGCCCTCCCGCAACAGGACCGAGTCCTCCGCGACGATCAGGCGAAGTGGCACGGCACCTCCACATGGAGCAGGGTGGGGCCGCCGGGCGGGCTGGACAGCCGCATCCGGCCGTCGATCGCGGCGATCCGGTCGGCGAGGCCGGTGAGACCGCTGCCGTGCTCCGGGTCCGCGCCGCCACGGCCGTTGTCGGATATCTCCATGACCAGCATCTCGGCGTGGTAGCGGCCATGGATTCCCGCCTCGGTGGCACCGCTGTGCCGGGCGATGTTCGTCATGGCCTCGTTGATGATGAAGTAGAGATGCGACTCGACCTTGGTGTGCAGGCGGCCCGGAAGGTCGAGATCGACGGTGAACGGGACGGTGAGCCGGCCCGCGTTGTCCGCGACCGCGGCGGCCAGACCCTGGTCGGCGAGGGTCGGCGGGTTCAGTCCGCGGATGAGCCCGCGCAGCTCCTGATGGGCCCGGGAGAGCTGCTGTTCGGCCTCGGTGATGCCGTCGATCAGGGCCTGGTTCCCGGGCGGGGCGTCCAGCCTCATCAGACCCAGCGTCATCCCCAGGGAGACCAGGCGCTGCTGGGCCCCGTCATGGAGATCCCGTTCGATACGGCGGCGCTCCCCGTCGAAGGAGTCGATGAGGCGCACCCGGGAGGCGCGTACCTCCCGCAGCTCGGCGCCCAGCTCGTCGTCGCGGGGGGCGAGGATCGTCCGGGTCAGCGCCGCGCGGGCACCGGCCCAGGAGGTGACGGTGTACGGGGCGGCCAGCAGGACGAGGACGGCGAAGACCGTCCAGGGCCAGGTGGTGCCGTCGGTGGCGGCGATGAGCAGCGCCGGGAGGACGAAGGAGAAGCCGAGGACCAGGGCGTCCAGCCACCACAGGGAGACGGCGGAGAGCAGGGTGAAGCCCACCTCCCGCCAGGTGACGGCCTCCGACACCCGGGTCCGTACCCATGCCCTCGCCCCGGGCCCGTCGGGGGTGCGGTGCGATGCGGGCATCGGGTCCAGGTCCACGAGGAGCAGCCGCCGCCGCTCGACCGCCGCCACCACCACCGACCACCCCACGACACCGGCGAGGAAAGCCGCGCCGATCACCAGGACGAGGAGGACCAGTCCGGCGGCGAGCAGGGCGAGCAGGACCGCCATGGCGATCGAGCCGGCCAGGACGCCGCTGGTGAGATAGGCCATCGCCCGCCAGGGCCAGGGAGAGGTCAGAAAGCTCAGCGGGTGCTGCGCCATGGCTTGCCAGGCCGTTCTGGGTCGCATGGCGCAAACGCTAGTCGATCACCCGGGCCGTGCCGGTGGAGCCAGCTCTACCAGGAGGGGTAGAGCTGCGGTCAGTGTGCCCGTACCCCGGATTCCGGTGGGATCTGCGGTGTGGCGACAGGAAAAGAGCATCAGGCGGTCGACCCGGTCCGGCTCCAGGCCGTGCGCAGGGTCCATGGAACAGGCGAACACGCGGTGGTGGCGCTGGACGATGTGTCGGTCTCCTTCCGGCAGGGCACACTGACGGCGATCATGGGACCTTCGGGTTCCGGCAAGTCGACCCTGCTCCAGTGTGCGGCGGGGCTGGACAGCCCGGACAGCGGCCGGGTCATCCTGGCCGGCCGGGACATCGGTTCCCTGGACGAGAGAGGGCGCACCGAGCTCCGCCGGGACCGGGTCGGGTTTGTCTTCCAGGCGTTCAACCTCGTGGAGTCGCTGACGGCGGCGCAGAATGTGGAGCTGCCCTCCCGGTTCGCCGGGAAGAGGGTGGACCGTACGCGGGTGGCCGCCGCTCTCGGCGCGGTCGGGCTGCTGGACCGGGCGGGGCACCGGCCCGGTCAGCTCTCCGGTGGTCAGCAGCAGCGGGTGGCGCTCGCACGGGCGCTGGTCACCCGGCCGGCGGTGCTCTTCGCGGACGAGCCGACCGGGGCGCTGGACACCGCCACCTCCCGTGAGGTGCTCCGGCTGATGCGTTCCCTGGTGGACCGGGAGGGCCGGACCACGCTGATGGTCACCCACGACCCGATGGCCGCGGCCGTCGCCGATGTGGTGGTCTTCCTCAAGGACGGCCGGATCGCCGATGAGATCGAGCTGAACCGTCATGACCCGGACGCCCGCAAGGCCGCCGCCGTCGCCGCCCATATGACGACGCTGGAGGCGTGATGCTGGTCCTCGCCAACATCCGGGAGCGGTGGAGCAGCCTGCTGGCGGCGTTTGTCGCGGTGGGCGTGGGGGTCACACTGATCACCACCACGCTGGTCATCCATGACTCGGCCCGCCCGGTGCCGCAGAAACGGCTGGCCGCGGCCCCGGTCCTGATCCTGCCCGAGCAGGCCCGGGACCAGGACGGACGCGACGCCGACCGGGTCCCCTGGAGCGCGGAGCGGGCCGATGGGCTCCGCCGGGAGCTGAACGCCCTGCCGGGGGTGGCCCGGGCCGTCGCCGACCGCTCCTTCTACGCCCAGATGTTCGACGGTGACCGGCCGGTCGCGGACGCCGCCGCCGAGGAGGCCGGGCACGGCTGGTCCAGCGCCGCGCTGGCCCCGTACCGCCTGGTCGACGGTGCCGCCCCCGCCGGTCCCCGGGAGATCGTGGTGGACCGGGGGCTCGGCCCGGCGGTCGGTGAGAGGATCTCCGTCAACCTGGCCGCCGGCCGTGCCGAGTTCCAGGTCGTGGGCACGGTCGACGGGCCCGGTCTCTACTTCACGGACGCCGTAGCCCGTACCCAGCGGCCCGGTGTCTCCGTGCTGGCGCTCGTACCGGAGAAGGGCGCGTCGGTCTCCGCCGTCGCCTCCGGTGCCGGGAAGGCCGTGGACGGGGACGGCACGGTCCTCACCGGTGACGAGCGGTCCGCCGTGCAGCCCGCGCACATCGAGCACCGGCGGTTCCTGGGTACCCAGCTGATCGCCGCGATGGCCACCCTCGCTCTGTTCACCACGGGCTTCGTGGTCGCGTCGATGCTGGTCCTCGCGACCGGTGCGCGCCGCCGGGAGATCGGTCTGCTCCGGATGATCGGCGCCGACCCGCGGCAGATCCGCCGGATGGTGCTGGGCGAGGCCGCCGCGGTCGGTGCCCTCGGTTCGCTCGTCGGCTGTGTCGCCGGTGTCCTGCTCTCCCCGCTGCTGCGGGAGTGGCTGCTGCGGCTGGATGTCGCCCCGCCGGAGCTGGAACTGCGGTTCGCCGCCCGGCCGCTGCTCGCCGCGACCGCCGTCGGTGTCGGGGTCAGCCTGCTCGGCGCCTGGGCCGCCGGCCGGACGGCCGCACGGGTCGCCCCCCTGGAGGCGCTGCTCGACGGCGGGAACGACAACAGGGCGATGGGCCGGGGCCGCTGGATCGCCGGGCTCGCCCTGCTCGGCCTGGGCGTCCTCGGCGTCGTACTGACCGCCGTCGCCAGGAGCGACGCCCGGATCAACACCGCGGTCGTCGCCACCATGACCCTGATCGCCGCCGCCGCGCTGCTCGCACCGGTCCTCATCGTCCCGGTCACCCGTGCGATCACCGCGCCGTTCTCCCGGGGCACCTCGGCGGTGCCGATGCTGATCCGCGCCGATATGAGCGCGGGCGTTGGGCGGGCCGCCTCCCTGGCCGCCCCCGTGATCGCCGCGGTCGGCTTCGCGGTACTGCTCAGCGGCGCCGTCGAGACGATGCGGGTCGCCTACCCGGCGGGGGAGGCGCAGCGGCTCCGGGGCGAGGCCATCGTCACCCCGAAGGGCACCCCCGGCCATAGCGACGAGATCGTCGCGGCGACCCCGCCGGGCCGATCGTCGCTGCTCAGCCGCGCTTTTGTCGAGCGCGGCGACGGCACCCCGGCCGTGGTCGACGCCCTCGGCTCCCAGGACCCGCGCTGGGATGTGCCCGGTGAGGCGGTCCTCGGCCGGAGCCTCGCGGACTTCCTCGGGGTACGGGCCGGTGAGAACCACCCGGTGACCATGGCCGACGGCACCACCGTCACCGTACGGATCTCCCGGGTGCTCGCCGACGACCCGGCCCGTGGTGACTTCGTCCTCCCCCGTGACCTGGTCCGCGAGCACGACCCGGCCGCCCTGACCGGTGACATCTTCGTCCCCGAGGAGCAGCGCCCCGCGAACGCGCTGCCCGGGACGGCGGTGCACGACGCCGTGGCGTACGCGCTGGAGGACTACGGGACGGACGCCCGGCTCACCGACCGTCTCGCGCTGATGCTCATCCTGATCGGGGTCGGCTACAGCGCCGTCGCGGTCGCCAACAGCATGGCGATGGCCGCGCACGCCCGGCGCCGGGACTTCGCGGTCATGAAGTCGGCGGGCGGCACCCGGGGGCAGCTGCTCTGCTTCGCGGTCGGTGAGACGGCCCTGGTCGTCGCGGTCGGTGCGGGCCTGGGGCTGCTGGTGGCGCTGCCACCGCTGGCCGGGATGGCCGCCGGGTTCTCCGACGCCACCGGGACCGATGTCGGGCTCCATCTGAGCGGTCCGGTGGTCGTCGGCGCCTCTGTGGGCTGCCTGGTCCTGGCCACCGGGGCGAGCGCGCTGGTGACCTGGTGGACGATGCGCCGCGGAGCCGCCTGAGAGCGCGGACCGCCCGCCCAGGGTGTGGGGCCGGGCCGGGCGGGTGCCGCGCCGCCGTCGCCCGGCCCTGCTGTTGCTCTCAATAAGAGCTAATCTGGATATATGGGTGAAATAGCCCCGGCCGCCGAGTTCGGTGTCCTGTTGGTCGGCGTCGGCCGGCTGGTGCGGAGAAGACTCCGCCGGGACCTCGTGGGCCCGCCGTTGCGCGGCGGACAGGTCGAGCTGCTGCGGCTGGTACGGGAGACCCCCGCCACCCGGGTCTCCGACGCCGCCCGTGAGCTGGGCCTCGCGGGGAACTCGGTCTCCACCCTCGTACGGGAACTGACCGGGCTCGGCCTGCTGGAACGCGCCGCCGACCCCCGTGACCGGCGGGCGGTGCTGCTCAGCGTCACCCCCGAGGCGTCCCGGCGGCTGGCGGAGTGGGACGACCGCAGGGCCGCCCTCTTCACCCGGGAGTTCACCCGGCTCGCCGGGTCCGAGCGGGCGGCGCTCATCGCCGCGCTGCCCGCGCTGCGCGCCCTCGCCGCGAACCTCCGCGAGGAGGCCGCGCCGCCGGGGCGGGAGGAGGCCCTACCCTCATGACCCGTATCCACCACGGCCCGTCCCCCGCGCCTTCCCCTTCCTCTTCCTCGCCGTCCTCCCCTGCGGGCGCCGCGATCGAGTGCACCGGCCTGGTCTACCGCTTCGGCGAGACCCGGGCCGTCGACGGCGTGGACTTCACCGTCGCCGCGGGCGAGGTCTTCGGCCTGCTCGGCCCCAATGGCGCCGGGAAGACGACCACCCTCCGGGCGCTCACCACCCTGCTGCCCGTACCCCAGGGAATGCTCCGGGTCTTCGGCCATGACGTCGCCCGGGAACGGATGCGGGTCCGGCGGCTCCTCGGCTATGTGCCCCAGCAGCTCTCCGCCGACAGCGCGCTCACCGGCCGGGAGAATGTCACCCTCTTCGCCAAGGTCTACGACATCCCGCGCCGCGACCGCCGCCCCCGGGTCGACCGGGCGCTCGCCGCGGTGGGCCTCGTGGACACGGCGGACCGGCTGGTCGCCACGTACTCCGGCGGCATGGTCCGCCGGCTGGAACTCGCCCAGGCCCTGGTCAGCGCGCCCCGGCTGCTGATCCTGGACGAGCCGACCATCGGCCTCGACCCCATCGCCCGTACCGGGGTCTGGGACCGGCTCACCGAGATACGGCGGGCCACCGGGATGACCGTCCTGGTCACCACGCACTCCATGGACGAGGCGGACCGCTACTGCGACCACATCGCCCTGATGCACCTGGGCCGTATCCGCGCGCTCGGCACCCCCGCCCAGCTCAAGGAGGAGCTGCGGACGACGGCCGGCGGGCCACGGGAGCCCACCCTGGAGGACGTCTTCCGTCATCACGCGGGCAGCGGCCTCGGCAACGACGACGCGGGAGGAGGGTTCCGCGATGTGCGCAGCACCCGCCGCACGGCGTCCCGGCTCGGTTGAGGCATCATCCGGAGCACCCGGGACGCCTGGAGCACCCGGGGCGTCCGGAGCACCCGGTCCGGGCTCGGCAGCCGACCCGGGTTCGGCAGCCGACTCGGGTTCGGTCGCCGGTCCGGGTTCGGCCACGGGCCAGGGTTCGGGGGTCCCCGGTGACGGCGCGGACCCCATGAGCCACCTGGACACCACCCCGCGCGCCCGCCCCGGCTGGATCGCCCTGCCCTCCCGGGTCGCCGCCCTGTGCGCCGTCGAACTCCAGAAGCTGCGCCATGACCGGACCGAGCTGTACACCCGGGCCGTACAGCCCGCGCTCTGGCTGCTGATCTTCGGCGAGACCTTCACCCGGCTGCGGGCCATCCCCACGGGGGACGTCCCCTACCTCGACTATCTGGCGCCCGGGATCATCGCCCAGTCCGCGATGTTCATCGCGATCTTCTACGGGATCCAGATCATCTGGGAGCGGGACGCGGGCATCCTCAACAAACTCCTGGTCACCCCGACCCCACGGGCCGCCCTGGTCACCGGCAAGGCGTTCGCCGCCGGAGTGAAGGCGCTGATCCAGGCGATGGTGGTCATCCTCATCGCCGCCGCCCTCGGCGTCGCCCTCAGCTGGAACCCGCTGCGCCTCGCCGGGGTGGCCCTCGCGGTCGTCCTCGGCTCCGCCTTCTTCTCCTGTCTCTCCATCACCATCGCCGGGATCGTGCTCACCCGGGACCGGCTGATGGGCATCGGACAGGCCATCACCATGCCGCTGTTCTTCGCCTCCAACGCCCTCTACCCGCTGGCGCTGATGCCCGACTGGCTCCGCGCCGTCGCCCTGGTCAACCCCCTGAGCTACGAGGTCGACGCCCTGCGCGGCCTCCTGATCGGCACCCCATCCCACCTCGCCCTCGACTTCGCCGTCCTGACCCTGGCCGCCGCCCTGGGCATCACCGCAGCCTCCTCCCTGATGGGCCGCCTGGCCCGCTGACCCGGCGGCCTTCCCTGTGACGGCCGGCGGGTCCGCCGCCCGCCGGCCGCTCGTCATGGGGTGGTCTCAGGGGGTGCAGACGACGCGCAGGCACTGGCCGGCCTGGCCGTTGCCGCTCGCCCGGTTGCCTCCGCCGTCGATGTTGCGCAGGTCGACGTGGACGCCCCAGCTCTTGTTGTCACGGGCGATGTTGCCCTGGAGGGTGTGGGCGGCCTTGGAGACGTAGATGCCGTCGCCCTGGTTGGCGCTGGTGGTGTTACGGACCAGCTGGTTGCCGGCCCCGGCCGCCGCGTCCCCGGTGACATGGATGCCCCGTGACTTGTTCTGGTTGGCCTGGTTCTCCCGCACGGTGTTGTTGAGGGAGAGCCCCAGGCTGATCCCGTCCCCGGTGGTGTTGCTCGCGATGTTGGACTGGATCAGGTTGTTGTTGGAGGAGCTCAGCTCGATGCCGCCGGTGTTCAGACTGACGTCGTTGCCGGTGATGGTGGAGCCATGGGACGCCTGGAGCACGATCCCGCTGTCACCGCTGCCCTGGAGGGTGTTGGAGATCAGACGGTTCCCGGTGGAGTTGGAGACGTTCATTCCGGCGTCCTGGCTCTGGGTGGACGCGTTGCCCTGGACGAGGTTGTTGTTCGAGCCGAGCTGGATCGAGATCGCGGCGTCGCTGCTGATGCCGACGGTGTTGGTCAGCAGGGTGTTCCCACTGGCCCCCTCCAGGGCCAGCCCGGCGCCTCCGCTGCCCGTGATCCGATTCCCTTCGAGACGGTTGCCGGCGGACTGCTGAACGAAGATGCCCTGCCCCTGGTTGCTCGTGATCGTATTGTTGGCGATGGCATTGGTGCCCGCTCCGCCGATGATCGTGACGCCTCGGTGCGACTGTCGTTCGATGATGTTGTTGCGCACCTGGTTGTTGCTGAGGGTGGCGTTCAGCTCGACACCGGAGAATTCATTGTTCTGAATGGTGAGTTTTTCAACGATATTGCCTGCTGTGCCCGCGTTGAGCCGTACCCCGTAGTCGAACTGCTCCACCCGCCCGGGAGCGGCCGCGCTGTTGGTGACGGTGACGTTCGCGAACCCGTTGTTCCGGATCCCGGCCCCCAGGCCGACCCCGTCGACGGTGTGCCCATTGAGATCGACGGTGATACCGGCGGCCCCGATGACCAGCCCGTCACCCGGACAGTTGACCAGCCCGGCACTGAGGACAACGCTGGTCGTCACCGTCTGCCCGCAGGAGAGAACGGTGGCGTGCGCCGTCTGCCCGGGAGCCAGCACCCCGAACAGCGCACCCGCCCCCACCGCTGCGAACCACCTTGAGGAATGCGTCCTGAAAAGGCGGATCATGTCGAGACTCCTTTGTCATGGAGTTGCTCACCAGCCTCGCGGGCCCGGCATGAACCCGTGAGGTCCACGACGGACCCAACGGGCCCGCCCCGCACAGGGTCAAGCGAAAACCTTCCCGAGGCTATGAGGTGGCAAAGAATGACCAAAGTCGAGGGAATGTTGACCGAATCCCCAGCCCACCCCCCACACCCACCGGCCCCACCCGCCCGTGAACGATCCCCCCGGCCCCGCCCGCCCTCTCCCGGCTTCGGCAGCGGCCGCCGCTCACCCACCAGGGCCTATGGCGACACAGTGTCCGGATGGGAATCGCCCACAAAGCCGACGTTGCGAACCCATCAGGGTTGATGACGGCCAGGGGAAAGCCCCAGGTCGGAGGCTGCTTGTACGTCGTGTGAGCAAGGCCCGCCGGGCGGTTCCGCCGTCCACATCCACGGTTCGTCGATGGGACGCACGTTCACGACCCACGACACACCTGCTTGACCACCTTGCTGAACAACGGAGTTCCGCCTGGTCGGGGTCGCCTGGGTCGGCACGGGAGGGGGGATTCGCTGAGGTCTCGGCCGTGAAGTCAGTCGCTGATGGTCACACCGTAGCTGCGGGCGAGAGCGTCGAGCCCGCGGTCGTAGCCTTGGCCGACCGCACGGAAGCGCCAAAGGGGACCGCGGCGGTAGATCTCGGCGAGGAGCAGGGTGCGTTCCGTGGTGGCTGCGTCCAGGGTGGACCGTGCCAATGGGGCAGCGCCCGTTCCGAGGGATACGGAAACCTGCACCGCACCGACATCGCCGAAGGCCACGCTTCCATCGATGGCTGCGGCCACAACGACCTTGTGACAGGAGGGAGGGAGCGAGGCGAACTCGACAGCAATGGTCTGCTCGGACGGCCCGCCCGTAAAGAGGTGCACTGTACCTGCGGGGTTCTCCGGGGCTCCGTAGAAGATGAAGTCCTCGTCGAAGGTGACCTGTTCGTCCTCATCCAGTGCGAAGGCGACGACATCGATCTCGCAATGGTCCTGCGGGGCCCAGGTCGCGGTGATGTGCCATGGGAGCGAGGACGTTCCGGGCGGCGGTGCGGGCAGGTTGACGACGCCGCCGCGCGGCAGCACGTGCGGAGTTTGTGGCCGTGATGCCTGCGTCTCCCCGGCTCTGTCCGCACCGGGAGCTTTGTCGCCAGCGGTCGTTGGATTGGAGAGCCAGTGCATGTCGCGCAGTGGAAGCCCCAGGCCCGTGATGCGGCTTATACGGGAATCGCTTTCCCCGCCGCTCAGGAGGACCGCGTCGGTGACGCTGCGCGAGAGGTTGACGGCGGCGGAGCCACCCAACTCGACGATGCGAGTGCGCGCGGCGACCGCGTCAGGGTGTGTACCGCCGAGGACGAGTACCCGCCGTCCGGCCAGCGGCCTGATCGCTGGCTCCGTACCCGCCGGCTCCGGCCGGGACGGAGACGGAACGGTCGTTTCCCGCCCTGCGGAGAGGGCTGCTCCGGATACCGAACGGCCGACTGGCTTCGGAGCCGCTGCTTGGTGAAGTGTCCCCGGACGCACATGGTCGAGCAGTCCGAGGAAGGCATGCTCGTCGATGATCGGCACACCTTCGGCGGCGGCGCGCCTGGACTTCGTCGACTGTGAGGCCTTCTCATTGGTGATCAGCACGCTGGTGTGGCGGCTGACCGATGTCATCATGTTCAGCCCGGCTGCGACCGACCGGGCGACCAGCTCGGCCCGCGAAGTCGCGGTGTCCCCGGTTATAGCGATCTTCATTCCTTGAACGAGTGCTCCGCCGGGTTCGAACTGCCCCGGGTTGCGGTATGCGCACGGCGTCTTTGGCGGTTGGGGTGCGAACTGCGAGTCCTGCCGAGGGGGGCAGGCCACCAATGGCAGCGGCAGATCAAGCCTCGCCGCTTCCTGCAGCGTGGCCCGGAAGATGCCGGTCAGTACCCGTGTGTCGTCCACCGCGTCATGGGCTCTTGCCTGTGGCACCCCGTAGTGCGCTGCCAGTGTGCCCAGCCTCATGTCCGCCGTGGGCGGGTCCACCTGCCGGTTGAGGGCGAGGGTGCACAGCCGCTGTGAGACAGGCAGGAAGAGGCGGGCGCGGGCGAACTCATGGGCCAGAAAGTCGTAGTCGAATTGCGCGTTGTGGGCAACGAGGACGCGGTCCTGCAACAGTGCCCCGATCCGGCCCGCGATCTGATCGAAGGTCGGTGCCCCGCGTAGCCGCTCGGCGGTGAGGCCATGGACCTGTACGGGCCCAGGGTCGCACCCGGGATTCAACAGTGTCGAGAACTCCTCGATCCGCTCCCCGTTCGGTCCGAGTGTCACCACCGCGATTGACAGCACCCGGTCTCGTCGTGGGATGAGGCCAGAGGTTTCAACATCCACGAGAGCCCAGTCAAAGGCATAGTCGCGCAGGCTGGACACATCGAGAGCAGAAAGTCGGAGGCTCATGCCCGCAAGGATGATCCGGGATTCGTTACCCCTTCAACCGGAATGACCTTTTGTCCTGCTGTGTGCATGTTGCAGCGGTGACCATCAGCGGCAGGTCGGTGGTGGGGGAGTGGCAACAGAGGCTTCGACCAGCTTCGGGGAAAACGGCGACCCTGGGTCGATTTCGGTTGGGCCCTGGAGGGGGTGGTGACAGTTCGCCAAGTGTGTGGGTCGGGGCTGGGCAAGCCCCTGTCGATGTCGCCTGACCTGGCGGGTGAAGTCCTGGTGACTTCGGGAAGCCCTGGTGCGCGAGGTCATGAATCCACCTGGGCAGATGGCGACTCCTCGACCTCCCGCCCGTTCAGTACCTCCTACGGTTGCGAACACGCCAGTGCTGATGGCGACCCGAGAGTAAAGTCGCAGGTCAGGGGTTATCGCCGACTCCCTTGGGTGACCATTCTCGCGGTATCCCGACAGTGATGTATCCGCGCGGGTCAGAAGACTCGATCAAGCTCTACTGGTGCCGGACCAGGGGCCTGTGGAAGGGCTGACCGGCCCGATGCTGCACCCTTGCGCATGAGGCATCCACCGCAGATCACCGCTCCACCGGCCCTGGCGGCCCCGCGTCCCTGTTGAGCGCCCTGAACAGCAGAAAAGCCCTCCCGGGCGGGAGGGCCGTGACATAAAAGGGAAGAGCGCCCCCGGCAGGACTCGAACCTGCGGCCAAGCGCTTAGAAGGCGCCTGCTCTATCCACTGAGCTACGGGGGCCAATGGTGGCCATGGTGCCCGGAGCCCAGGGGTCCGCGACCTTGCCGGGACAAGGATAGGGCTCCGAGCGCCTTGCCCCGGTTGCTTCACCTCCGTGGCACGATGTGGAGGTTCGGTGAAGCGAACCGATAATCGCAGGCAGGTGCGATTCCCGCAGCGCTTTTCGCGTCTCGCGTCCCGGGTGTTGTGCAGTCGTTATGCCTGCGTCCTACTCATCCCCTCTGCCCCAAGTGTCCAACCGGCGCGCAGGTGGCGTCATACGCTTCAAAAAGCGGGCGAAATTGGGCATTCTTCGCATGTGGTGACCTTGGATGCACGGCCTCAGCTGATCAACGCACTAACCGCCCTGCGCGACCGCGTCGCCGCCGTGCGTCTGCCCCTGCCCCTGCCCGGTGCGCCCCGGGCACGACAGACGCGGGTGGAGCTGCTGGCGCAGCTCGACGACTATCTGCTGCCCCGGCTGCGGGACCCCGGGGCCCCGCTGCTCGCCGTGGTCGGCGGCTCGACCGGGGCGGGGAAGTCCACGCTGGTGAACTCGCTGGTGGGACGGAGGGTCAGCGAGGCGGGGGTACTGCGGCCGACCACCCGGATCCCCGTGCTCGTCTGCCACCCCGATGATCTGCACTGGTTCGACGGGATGCGGGTGCTGCCCCACCTCACCCGGGTCTGGCTGCCCCGGCAGGAGGAGGACGGCGACGAGGGCTCCGGCGCCGGGGAAAACACCCCCGAAGGAGGGAACCGGCTGCGGGTCGAGAAGGCGTCCTCCCTGCCGCGCGGGCTCGCGCTGCTCGACGCGCCCGACATCGACTCCCTGGTCGTGGAGAACCGGCTGCTCGCCGCGGAGCTGATCTGCGCCGCCGATGTCTGGGTGATGGTGACCACGGCGTCCCGGTACGCGGACGCCGTCGCCTGGCATCTCCTGCGTACGGCGAAGGAGTACGACGCCACCCTGGTCACCGTGCTCGACCGGGTGCCGCACCAGGTGATCTCCGATGTGTCCCGGCAGTACGCGGCCCTGCTCACCAAGGCCGGGCTGGGGGAGGTCCCCCGCTTCACCATCCCCGAGCTGCCCGAGTCGGCCGGGGGCGGAACAGGGCTGCTGCCCACCACCGCCGTGGCACCGCTCGCCACCTGGCTCGCCCACCGGGTGCAGGACCCGGCCGCCCGCCAGCAGGCGCTGGGGCGTACCGCCACCGGGGTGATCGACTCCCTGCGGGCCCGGATGCCGGAGCTGGCCTCCGCCGTCGCCGGACAGTACGCCACCGCCGTTCGTCTGATGGGTGTGGTGGAGGAGGCGTACGAGACCGAGCGCGCCCGGCTGGACCGGCAGCTGGCCGCCGGGGCGGTGCTCGCCGGGGACGCCCGGACCCGCTGGCGCGGCTTTCCCCGCGACAGCGCGGCCGGGGAGGTGCTGGACTCCCTGGCCGGGAGTCTGTGCTCGCTGGTGCAGTGCGCCGTCGCCGCCGCCGACGAGCAGATCTGCGAGGCCTGGCGGCGGGAGCCCGGAGCGGGCGCGCCGGAGCTCGCCGCACGGCTCGACCAGGAGGCGCCCGAACGGATCGGGATCGCCGTCCGGCGCTGGCGGCGCGAGCTGGAGGAGCTGGCCGAGGACGAGGTCCAGGACACCGACCTGAGCACCGCGCCGGACCCCGACACCGTCGCCGCCCTGCTCGCCGCCGCCCTGCTCGGCGGGCGCCGGGCCCGGGGCGCGGGGGAACGGCTGGCCGAGCGGATCGGCGTCCAGGGCGCCATCCGGCTGCGCGACCGGGGCGGGGCCCTGACGGACGGCTGCATCGACGGCGTCCTCACCGGGGAACGGGACCGCAGACTCGCCCCGCTCGACGCCCTCGACATCTCCCCCGAGCCACAGGCCGAGCTGATCGCCGCGCTCTCCGTACTCCAGAAGGTGAGGTAACCATGGCCACCACCGCGCACACCACGGACCGCGGCCAGGACGGTGGCCAGGGCGGCGGCGACCGCACGGGCCAGGACACAACCCTGGAGAGGAGGGAGGGCGCGGGGGAGGAACGGACCGGGGAAGAGGGGCGGGAAGGCCGCGAGGAGAAGGACAAAGGGACCCGCAATGGCGCCGAACGGCGGACCACCGTCCGCTGGGACGACGGCCTGATCGCCCGCCGGGCCCGCCCGGACGGCGTCCACACCGCCACCGGCGGCCCCGGGACGACCGACGGATCCCGTGACGGGCACCGCGAACCACCCGACGACCTCTCCGCCCCCTACGGCCCCCGCGACGACCACCAGCCCATCGGCGGCAGCTACGACGGCCCCCTCCGCACCCGCCTCGACGCCCTGCGCGAACTCATCGGACTCTCCCGCACCCGGCTGGAGAGCGACGCCCTCGCCGAGGGCCGCCGGGTCCTCGACGAAGCCTCCGCCCGGCAGCGGCTCTCCTCCCGGCACACCGTCGTGGCCATCGCCGGAGCCACCGGAAGCGGGAAATCCACCCTCTTCAACGCCCTCGCGCAAGTACCCCTCTCCGAGACCGGACTGCGCCGCCCCACCACCTCCGCACCGATCGCGTGCAGCTGGTCCGAGGGAGAGGCCGGACTGCTGGACCGGCTGGCCATCCCCCCGAGGCTGCGCCGCAGACCCCTCGCCGGAGGCGAGGACGCCCTCTCCGGTCTGGTCCTCGTCGATCTGCCCGACCACGACTCGGCGCTGCTGCGCCACCGCGAACAGGTCGACCGGGCCCTGGCCCTGGTGGACGCGGTGATCTGGGTCGTCGACCCGGAGAAGTACGCCGACGCCGCACTCCACGAACGCTATCTGCGTCCCCTGGCCGGTCATGCCGAGATCACCTTCGTCGTGCTCAACCAGGTCGACCGGCTCCCCGGCGACGCAGCCGACCAGGTCCTGGACGATCTGCGCGCACTCCTGGACGACGACGGCATGGCCCTGGGCGAACACGGCGAACCGGGCGCCACCGTGCTCGCGCTCTCCGCACTCACCGGCGAGGGAGTCGGCGAACTACGGGAATCACTCGGGGAATTCGTCCGCTCCCGGACCGCCGCCGGGCGCCGGCTCGCCGCCGATGTCGACGTGGCGGCGGAAGGGCTGCGCCCGGCGTATGTCGCCCACAGCCGCAACGGCCTGGACGAACGGGCCCGGGATGAGTTCGCCGCCCGGCTCGCCGAGGCCGTCGGCGCGGGGGCCGCGGGGGAGGCCGCCGAACGCGAGTGGCGCCGACACGCCATCCGGGCGTGCGGTACGCCCTGGCTGCGGCTGTGGCGCTGGTACGAACGGGTCCGCACCCCCGGCAGCGGGTCCCCGGCGGCAGCCGTCCCGGTGGAGGAGGAGCCGACCGCGCGCCAGCGGGTGGAGCAGGCGGTACGGGCCGTCGCCGACGAGGCCGCCGCGGGACTGCCCGCCCCCTGGTCCCAGGCCGTGCGCGAGGCCGCGGTGCGCGGTGCCGAGGGACTGCCGGAGGCCCTGGACACCCTGGCCGCGCGGGAGGCCGAGGAGGCGGTCAGCCGGCCGCTGCGCCCCGCGTGGTGGCCCGCCGCGGTGCTGGCACAGATGTCCATGACCCTGCTCCAGGTGTACGGGGGGCTCTGGCTGGTGGGGCAGATCATCGGGGTCCTTTCGCCGGGGCTGCTGGTGCCGGTGCTGCTGATGACGGCCGGGGTCGTGGGCGGTCCCCTGGTGGAGTGGGCCTGTACGGCGGCGGTACGTGGCCCCGCGCGGCGGTACGGGCAGGACGCGCGGCGGCGGCTGCGCGAGGCCGCCGCCGGGTGCGGCCGGGCCATGGTGCTCGATCCGGTCGCGGGGGAGCTGCTCCGTTACCGGGAGGTGCGGGAGCGGTACGCCACGGTCGCGGGCCGGAACACGGCCACGCTGGCCGGGCGGGCGGGGCGGCGGCGCCCGGGGGCGGGGCGGGGCGGATCCCGTGCGCGCCGGCGGTGAGGTGCGGGTCCGGTCCTTGTCCCCGGCGGACACCGGCGCGCGGCGGCAGGCATCGGTGGGGAGCGGCAGGCACCGGTGGGGATCGGTGGGGAGCGGTGGGGACGCGGGACCGGTGAGAGGTTCCGCGGCCGAGTATGACAGCGCATCAGGAAGGGTGACGGCTTTGTCCACAGGGGCCTGACTGTCCACAGGGCCCAGCGGGATTCCTTGACTCGTCCCAGCATGGAATCCGGTCGGCGGCGCGCCGTCCGGAGTGGAGGGGAAGGGGACTGTCATGAACGACGCCATGGTGACGCTGGTGGGTAATGCGGCCACGCCGGTCGAGTACCGGGAGACGGCGACGGGCGGGATGGTGCGATTCCGGCTCGCGGTGACACCGCGTCGCTGGGACCGTCGGCAGGAGCGTTGGGCGGATGGCCCGACAGGCTTTTATACGGTCTTTGCCTGGCGCAATCTGGCCAGGAATCTGGCCGGTTCGGTGACGGTGGGGGAGCCCCTTCTCGTACACGGACGGTTGCGGGTACGGGAGAGTGAGCCGGAGGGTCGCCAGGCCCCCCACGACGGCGATCATCCCCGGGCCGCGCGCAGGGCTTTCGTGGATGTCGAGGCGGTGGCGGTGGGCCACGACCTCAACCGGGGGACCTCGGCGTTCCGGCGCCCGCCCAGGGAGCGGCCGGGCGGGGCGGAGCCCTCCGGAGAGCCGGTGGAGGAGGCGGTGACCTGGTCGTCCCCTCCGGCGGACCCCGCCGTCGCCGCCGCGGCGGGGGATGCCCGCCCGGGAAAATCACCGGTCGGCGCGGGTGATGACGCGGTGATGGAGTTCGCGCACGAGGGCGCGGGGGGCGCGGTCGCCGCCTCGGAGGCGCGTGCGGGCGCCCTGGTCCCGAATGCCGCGGGGGAAGCCGTCGATTATCTGAAACCGCCCTTCTGACCAGTGGTTCCCCGCAGCGGCGGGGGCGATGTGCCGACCGGGTCCGGCCGGGGGCGACCGGGGCCCGAGCGAGCCCGAGCGGGAAAGGGGGAACGGTGATGGTCCGGTGGTGCGGGATAACGATTCTGATTCGGAATGGGTGTTCGACCGTATGACGGCAGGTCGAGCCTCGCGGGCGTATCTAGGATTCCCCAGTATTCACGGGTCACTTGAGTCTGCCGGCGAGGCACATCCCTCACGCACCACATGAACACGCAGTACACACAGGCGTATGCAGTGCGTGTGCGTGCGTGTCCCCTGCGAATACCGCCTCGCCTGGAGGGAATTCTGTGTTTGCGAACTATTCCGCGTCCACCGGACGCGGACGGGGCCATGGGGCTGCGCGCCGCCGCCTCGTGGCGCTGCTGCTGACGCCCGGTCTGCTCGCGGCGAGCGTGCTGACCGGTGTGCTGGCCGGCGCGGGAACAGCCGTCGCCGACGAGGACGTTCGTCAGCAGGACGGAGCGCAGGCGACCCTGGACGGACTCGGGACCTACCACCGCGCGGTGCTCCGCGCGGACGGCCGGAGCCGCACGGTGACCGCCGGTCTCTTCGAGATGACCGTCGACGGCGGCGGACGGCTCAAGACCTATGGGATCGATCTCCACAGCCCCGCCCAGGAGCAGGCGCGGTATCTGGAGACCCCCTGGAAGCAGACCTCGCTCGGCGCGAGCCGTGACGCGGGCAGGATCCGCTGGATCCTGCGGAACTCCTACCCGCAGGTCGACGATCTCGCCCGGCTCGCCAAGAGAGCCGGTACCGGCCCGCTGACCCAGCGGACGGCGGCGGCGGGCACCCAGGTCGCCATCTGGCGCCACTCCGACGGGGCGAAGGTCACCGCGGTCGACCCCGCCGCCGAGAAGCTGGCGGACTGGCTGGAGCGGAAGGCCAGGGACGGGGCGGAGCCCCGTGCCTCGCTCAGCCTGGAGCCCAGCGTGATCACGGGCCGGCCGGGCAGCCGGATCGGTCCGCTGACGGTCCGCGCCGGTGCCGGGCGGGTCACGCTCGCCCCGGCGCCGGACGCGGCGGCCGACGGGGTCGAGGTCACCGACGCCGACGGCAAGCGGCTCACCTCGGTACGCGACGGCGCGAAGGTGTACGTCCGTGTCCCCGAGGGGCTCCCGGACGGCTCGGCCGAGCTGACCGCCCAGACGGCCACCTCCGTGCCGGTGGGCCGGGCGTTCACCTCGGGGACCGGCAGCCAGACCCAGATACTCGCCCACTCCAGTGAGTCCACCGTCTCCGCCACCACCACCGTGGTCTGGGCGGCCCAGGGGGCGATACCGGCCCTCTCGGCGCGGAACAACTGTGCCGCCCCCGGTCTGGACATCACCGCGGCCAACACCGGGGACACCCCGCTCACCTTCGAGGTGGCGGGTGGGAAGACCCACACGGTCCCGGCGGGGCGCAGCCGGACGGTCACGGTGCCGGTGCCGGAGGACCAGCCGTACGACATCCGGGTCACCGGGGCCCAGCAGCCACCGGCGGCCGGGCAGGAAGCCGCCGAGGGCCGGACCGACGACGGGGCCGAGGGCCGGGAGGACGGCCGGCCGCGGACGGAGAGCGGAAAGCTCCCGTCCGGGCCCGGTGCCCCGGCGGCAGGCCGTCCCGGGACGGCCGAGGGGTCCGGCACCACCGGGGGGCCCGCTGGGGGACCCACCGGAGCGGGCCCGGAGGACGGAAAGGGCGTGCGGCCGCAGGAGTCCCGCACGGACAGCGGCACCGGGACGGAGTCCGGAGCGGAGCCGGGGGCGAAGACCGAAACGGAAAGCCGGGCTGAAGACGGGGCGGAAAACGGGGCGGAGGTCCGGGTGGGGACGGGCGCGGACGCCCAGGACCCGGCGGGCACCGCGGACCCGGCGGGCACCGCCGCCGGGGCGGAGACGGGCGCGGACGCCCCGCCCCCCGCCGCCGAGAGCTTCAGCCGGAGCTTCCGGGGCGTGCTGGACTGCCGCACCGCCGGTCCGGCCGGTGCGTCCCCCTCGGCCTCCGCCTCACCCGTCCCTGTCTCCCAGGCGGCACCCGCCTCGGCCGGGGGAGCGGCCCTGGCGGACTCGGAGCCCATGAACTCCTCCGATGAGGACCTCGCGGCCACCGGTGGCTCCGGCATCACCCCTCTGATAGCCGGCGGGGCCGCGGTGCTGATCGCCGTCGGCGGGGCCACGCTCCTCGTCCTGCGCCGCCGCAACCCCGTGGAGTGACCCACGGGCGGGGCGATGTCACCGTACGTGACCGCCCCGCCCCCATGGTCGGGCCGATCCCACCCGCCTCCGCGCTCTGACCGGTTTCCGTCGGGGGATGGACGTACGGCAAGATGGGGTGTATCTCTGCCCACCCACTTAGCTGCCGGACGGTTTCTCTTGGCTGAGTACATCTACACGATGCGCAAGACGCGCAAGGCGCACGGCGACAAGGTCATCCTCGATGACGTGACGCTGAGCTTCCTGCCCGGCGCGAAGATCGGTGTGGTCGGCCCGAACGGCGCCGGTAAGTCCACAGTGTTGAA
Organism: Streptomyces sp. NPDC000594; assembly: GCF_040299965.1. Taxonomy (NCBI): domain Bacteria; kingdom Bacillati; phylum Actinomycetota; class Actinomycetes; order Kitasatosporales; family Streptomycetaceae; genus Streptomyces; species Streptomyces sp. NPDC000594. The sequence continues at coordinate 232,769 of NZ_JBEPCY010000002.1, forward strand.
GATCATGGCCGGTCTGGAGCAGCCCTCCAACGGTGACGCCTTCCTGTCCCCCGGGTACACCGTCGGCATCCTGCTCCAGGAGCCGCCGCTGGACGAGTCCAAGACCGTGCTGGAGAACGTCCAGGACGGCGTGGCCGGTATCAAGGGCAAGCTCGACCGGTTCAACGAGATCGCCGAGCAGATGGCGACCGACTACTCCGACGCGCTGCTGGAGGAGATGGGCAAGCTCCAGGAGGACCTGGACCACGCCAACGCCTGGGACCTCGACGCCCAGCTGGAGCAGGCCATGGACGCCCTGGGCTGCCCCCCCGGGGACTGGGCCGTGACCAACCTCTCCGGTGGTGAGAAGCGCCGGGTGGCCCTCTGCAAGCTGCTGCTGGAGGCCCCCGACCTGCTCCTCCTGGACGAGCCCACCAACCACCTGGACGCCGAGTCCGTCCAGTGGCTGGAGGCGCACCTCGCCAAGTACCCCGGCACCGTCGTCGCGATCACCCACGACCGGTACTTCCTCGACAATGTCGCGGGCTGGATCCTGGAGCTGGACCGCGGCCGTGCCATCGGCTACGAGGGCAACTACTCCACCTACCTGGAGAGCAAGCAGGCCCGTCTGAAGGTCGAGGGCCAGAAGGACGCCAAGCGCGCCAAGCGGCTCAGGGAAGAGCTGGAGTGGGTCCGCTCCAACGCCAAGGGGCGGCAGGCCAAGTCCAAGGCCCGACTGGCCCGGTACGAGGAGATGGCGGCCGAGGCCGACAAGATGCGGAAGCTGGACTTCGAGGAGATCCAGATCCCGCCGGGGCCGCGGCTGGGCAGTGTCGTGGTCGAGGTGGAGAACCTCTCCAAGGCCTTCGGCGACAAGGTCCTCGTCGACGACCTCAGCTTCACCCTCCCGCGTAACGGCATCGTCGGCATCATCGGCCCCAACGGCGCCGGCAAGACCACGCTGTTCAAGATGATCCAGGGCCTGGAGCAGCCGGACTCCGGCACCATCAAGGTCGGCGAGACCGTCAAGATCTCCTACGTCGACCAGTCCCGCGCCAACATCGACCCCAAGAAGACGCTGTGGGCCGTCGTCTCCGACGAGCTGGACTACATCAACGTCGGCCAGGTCGAGATGCCGTCCCGCGCCTATGTCTCGGCGTTCGGCTTCAAGGGCCCGGACCAGCAGAAGCCCGCGGGCGTGCTCTCCGGCGGTGAGCGCAACCGGCTGAACCTGGCCCTCACCCTCAAGCAGGGCGGCAACCTACTCCTCCTCGACGAGCCGACCAACGACCTCGACGTCGAGACGCTCTCCTCGCTGGAGAACGCGCTGCTGGAGTTCCCGGGCTGCGCCGTGGTCGTCTCCCACGACCGCTGGTTCCTGGACCGGGTCGCCACCCACATCCTCGCCTACGAGGGCGAGTCCAAGTGGTTCTGGTTCGAGGGCAACTTCGAGTCGTACGAGAAGAACAAGATCGAGCGGCTGGGCGCCGACGCCGCTCGTCCGCACCGCGCCACCTACAAGAAGCTCACCCGGGGCTGAGGGGCGGAGTCACCCATGGCCCGGCACATCTACCACTGTCCGCTCCGCTGGTCGGACATGGACGCCTTCGGGCATGTCAACAACGTCGTCTTCCTGCGGTATCTGGAAGAGGCGCGGATCGATTTCATGTTCCGGCTGCGGCCCGGTGACGGGTCCCCGTCGTTCTCGGGCGGGTCGGTCGTGGCCCGCCATGAGATCGACTACGTGCGGCCGCTGGTCCACCGGCACGAGCCGGTGGTGATCGAGTCCTGGGTGACGCAGATCCGGTCCGCCTCCCTCACCATCGCCTATGAGGTGAAGGACGCGGAGGGCTCCGACCAGGTGTATGTACGGGCCTCGACCGTGGTGGTGCCGTACGACCTGGAGGCCGGACGCCCGCGCCGGATCACCGCGGAGGAGAAGTCCTACCTCCAGCGGTATGTGCCCACCGTGGAAGAGGACGCGCTCGTCGGATGAGCGTGCCCGTCCAGCAGTTGCGCTGTGCCGACGCGAGGGAGGCGGAGGATCTCTCCGCCTTCCTCGCCCGGCTGCTGCACTACGACCGCGCCGCCGTGGTGCGGGTCCAGGCCGGCGGCCCCGAGGGGCCCCGGCCCGAGCTGGCCGTCTTCGGCCGCCCGCCCTCCTTCGAGGTGCTGGCGGTCCGCGCCGCCCGGCTGGCCGGGCCCGCCCGGCTGGACACCACCGTCTCCGCCGGTGAGCTTCTGGAGAGCATCGGGGAGGCGGAGTTCGCCATGCCCGCCCCCGTGACCGGACCGCCGTGGGCCGGGGTGCTGCCGCCCCGGGGCGCATGGCGCGACCTGCCGGGGCTGCCCGACGCCGACGGGATGCGGCAGGCCGTGGCCTCGGCCGTCGCCGAGTTCCGCGCCCGGGACGAGGAACTGCCCGAGGAACGGCGCACCCGCGCCGAGCGGGACCGGATCGGCCGGGAGATCTGGTCCAGGACCCTCGGGGACACCCCACTGCCGCTGCGGGCGGTGCACGCCGCGCAGTCCCTCGGTTTTCTGCGGCCCGGCGTCCCGGCGGCGCTGCTCGCCAGCGGCTCCTGGCTGCGGCTGCGCACCCCCTTCGGCTCCATCGCCCTGCGCACGGCCGGGCTCGGCGCGCTCAGCGTCACCCCCACCCGTCCGCACACCCACTGACGGACCCGCCCCGGCCGTTCCGCAGGCCCGCCCGGCGGTGCGGTACGGGGTAGGTATCCCGCCGTTCGGCGGCCGTCGGCCGGGCGGCCCGGTCGATTCCCTTGACGGTGACGAACGCCGTTCCCACTATGGCTCCCATCGCGCAACCCATCGTGCACACCGCTGCGACCGGGGGTCGAGGAATGGGAAGCAGGCCCGGGAAGCCCGGCATGACCGAGGCGCCGGGGGCACCACCTCCACCACCCCCACCGCGCCCGGAGCACCCACCGTGTTCGGAGTACCCACCGCGCCCCAAGCGCCCGGCATGCTCAGCACCCCCGGAACACCCGGAACACCCGGAACACCCAACACCCCCAGCCCCCGGGACGCCGGAAGCCCCCGCCACCGGTGCCCGTACCGCCACCCGCCCGCGCGGGCCGAGTGTTCCGCCCGGTGCGCCCGACCCCCGCCGCACCCCCGTCGTCATCATCGGCGCCGGCATCGTCGGCTGCGCCCTCGCCGACGAGCTGACCGCCCGGGGCTGGAGCGCCGTCACCGTCGTGGACCAGGGCCCCCTGCCCGCCCCCGGCGGCTCCACCTCGCACGCCCCCGGGCTGGTCTTCCAGCTCAACCCCTCCCGCACCATGGCCCGTCTCGCCGCCCGCACCGTCGCCACCTTCACCCGCCTCGGCGCCTTCCACCCCGTCGGCGGCCTGGAGATCGCCACCACCGAGGAGCGCCTCGCCGACCTCCACCGCCGCGCCGGACTCGCCGCCTCCTGGGGCCTGCGCGCCGAGGTGATCCCCGCCGCCCGCTGCCACCGCCTCTGGCCCCTGCTCGCCCCCGGCCGGGTGCTCGGCGGACTCCACACCCCCGGCGACGGCATCGCCCGCGCCGTCGACGCCGCCACCCGCCACCGGGAACGCGCCATCGCCCGGGGCGCCCGCTTCCTCGACCGCCATACCGTCATCGGCGTCGAACGCGAGAAGGACCATGTCAGCGCCGTGGTCACCGACCGGGGCACCTTCCCCGCCGGGCGGGTGGTCTGCGCCGCCGGACTCTGGGGCCCCGTGATCGGCGAGCTGGCGGGCGTCACCGTACCCCTCCAGCCGCTGGCCCATCAGTACGCCCGCACCGGCCCGCTGCCGTACCCCCTCCCCGAGGGGCTGCCCATCCTGCGGCACCAGGAACACGACCTGTACTTCCGCGCCCATGGCTCCACCACCCTCGGCATCGGCTCGTACGCCCACCGGCCGCTGCCCGTCGACCCCCGCACCCTCCCCGCCTACGACGACGCCCCCGTCATGCCCTCCTCGCTCGGCTTCACCCCCGACGACTGGCGCCCCAGCTGGGACGAGGCCGTCTCGCTGCTGCCCATCCTCGGCGCCACCTCCGTCGCCGACGGCCTCAACGGCGTCTTCTCCTTCACCCCCGACGGGATGCCCCTGCTCGGCGAGGCCCCCGAACTGGGCGGCTTCTGGCTCGCCGAGGCGGTCTGGGTGACCCACTCCGCCGGAGTCGCCGAGGCCCTGGCCCAGTGGATGACCGACGGCCGCCCCGCCCTCGACCTCCATGAGTGCGACATCACCCGTTTCGAGGGAGCCCAGCGTTCCCCCGCGTACACCGCCCGGCGCGGCGCCCGCGCCTTCGCCGAGGTGTACGACATCGTCCACCCCCTCGATCCCCCCACCGACCCCCACCCCCTGCGGATCAGCCCCTTCCACCGGCGCCAGCGCGAACTGGGCGCCTACTTCCTGGAGGCCGGCGGCTGGGAACGCCCGCAGTGGTACGAGGCCAACGCGGCGCTCGCCGCCGAGGGCGACCCCCCGCCCCAGCGCGACGCCTGGTCCGCGCGCCACTGGTCGCCCATCGTCGCCGCCGAGGCCCGCGCCACCCGGGAACGGGTCGCCCTCTACGACATGACCCCGCTGCGCCGTCTGGAGGTCACCGGCCCCGGAGCCCTCGCCTTCCTCCAGCGGATGACCACCAACCAACTCGCCCGCCCCGTCGGCTCGGTGACCTACACCCTCCTCCTCGACGACCACGGCGGCATCCGCTCCGATCTCACCGTCGCCCGCCTCGGTGACCAGCACTTCCAGATCGGTGCCAACACCCCCGCCGACCCCGAGCTGTTGCGGCGCGCCGCCCCCGACACCGTCCAGGTCCGCGACATCACCGCCGGAACCTGCTGTATCGGCGTCTGGGGCCCGCGCGCCCGCGCCCTGGTCCAGTCGCTGACCCGGGACGACTTCTCGCACCGCGCCTTCGGCTGGTTCCGCGCCCGCCGCACCTGCGTCGGCGAGGTCCCGGTCATCGCGCTCCGCCTCAGCTATGTCGGCGAACTCGGCTGGGAGCTGTACACCACCGCCGATCTCGGCCTGCGGCTGTGGGACACCCTCTGGGCGGCCGGGGCGGCGCACGGAGCGGTCGCGGCGGGCCGCGGCGCCTTCGAAGCGCTCCGCCTGGAGAAGGGCTACCGCGCCTGGGGTCGCGACATGACCAGCGAGGACACCCCCTACCAGGCCGGCCTCGGCTTCGCGGTCCGCCCCGACAAGGGCGACTTCACCGGCCGGGACGCCCTGGGCTCCCGTACCCCCGACCGCCGGCTCACCTGCCTCACCCTGGACGACCCCACCGCCGTCGTCCTCGGCAAGGAACCCGTGTACGCGGGCGGCGGGCGCCGACCGGCCGGACATGTCACCAGCGCCGCGTACGGACCCACCATCGGCCGCTGTGTCGCCTACGCCTGGCTGCCCCCGCTGCCGCCCGGCACCCCCGTCCAGATCGCCTACTTCGGGGAGCGGAAGGCGGCCACCGTCGCCGAGGAACCCCTCGTCGACCCCGACATGACCAGAATCCGCAGCTCAGCGGTGTGAGAGCAGCGGAGTCGGAGCAGTGATGAGAGCAGCGCACCGAAAGCAGGGCAGCGAGAGCAGCGCGGTGCGGTGAAGTGCAGTGAGAACAGTGGTGTGAGGCGAACGGAATGAGAGAGCGGACATGGCACCGGCCTACGATGTGATCGTGCTCGGCCTCGGCGGCATGGGCAGTGCCGCGGCGGCCCATCTCGCCGCCCGGGGCGTCCGGGTCCTCGGCCTGGAACGCTTCGGCCCCGTCCACCGCCATGGCTCCAGCCACGGCGGCTCCCGGGTCACCCGGCAGTCCTACTTCGAGGACCCCGCCTATGTCCCGCTCCTGCTGCGAGCCTATGAGCTGTACGAGCAGGTCGAACGGGACACCGGCCGGGACATCGCCCTGCTCTGCGGCGGTGTGATGCTCGGCCCGCCGGACTCCCGCACCGTCGCGGGCGCCCGCCGCTCAGCCGACCAGTGGGGCCTGCCCCATGAGATCCTCGACGCCCGCGAGATCCGCCGCCGCTTCCCCACCCTGACCCCCGCCGACGAGGAGATCGGCCTGTACGAGGCCCGCGCCGGGCTGCTCCGCCCCGAGGCCACCGTCGCCGCCCATCTCCAGCTCGCCACCCGCCACGGCGCCGAGCTGCACTTCCAGGAACCGGTCACCCGCTGGGAGCCGTACCGGGACGGGGTACGGGTCCACACCCCCGACGACACCTATACGGCCGGGCATCTGGTGATCTGCCCCGGCGCCTGGGCGCCCCGACTGCTCGCCGACATCGGGGTGCCGATCAGGATCGAGCGCCAGATCATGTACTGGTTCCAGCCGCACGGCGGCACCGGCCCGTACCACCCCGACCGGCACCCCATCTATGTCTGGGAGAACACCGCCGGGACCCAGGTCTACGGCTTCCCCGCCATCGACGGTCCCGACGGCGGGGCGAAGGTCGCCTTCTTCCGGCAGAACGGCACCCCCTGCACCCCCGAGACCATCGACCGGACCGTCCACGACCATGAGGTGGAGACCATCGCCGGGCGGCTCGCGACCTCGCTGCCCACCCTCCCCGGGCGGCTGATCAAGGCCGTCACCTGCATGTACTCCACCACCCCCGATGAGCACTTCGTGATCGCCCGCCATCCGGCGCACCCCGGGCACACCACGGTGGCCTGCGGCTTCTCCGGCCATGGCTTCAAGTTCGTCACCGTGGTGGGGGAGATCCTCGCCGATCTCGCCCTGGACGGCACCACCCGCCACCCCATCTCGCTCTTCGACCCCGGCCGCTTCGCCCACGCGCCCGCCTGAGCCCACCCGTCCGTCCGAACCCACGCGCCCGTCGGAGCGCACCCGTCCGCCGGAGCGCACCCGCCCGTCCGAGGGGGCCCGCCATGGCAGCACCGACCGGAGCCGCGCCCGACGGCGGCAGCCTCATCCGTACCCTCCCCGGTCACGCCTACAGCACCCCGGAGTCCTTCGCCCGGGAACAGGAGCGGATCTTCGAGGCGCTGTGGTTCTGCGCGCTGCGCTCCGCCGACCTGGCGGCCCCCGGCGCCTTCCGCACCGTACCGATCGGCCGGGAGAACGTCCTGGTCGTCCGGAACACCGCCGGTGAGCTGCGCGCCTTCCTCAATGTGTGCAGCCATCGCGGCACCCGGCTCTGCACGGAGGAGTCGGGTACGGTCCGCCGCACCCTGCGCTGCCCGTACCACTCCTGGAGCTATGACCTCGACGGCTCCCTGGTCGCCGCCCCCCATCTGGCGCGGATGCCGCAGCTCGACCGGGGCGCCCATGGGCTGCGCCCGGTCGCCCTGCGGGAGTGGCTCGGCTATGCCTGGCTCTGTCTCGCCGACCGCCCGCCCTCCTTCGACACCGAGGTCCGGGGCGCGGTCACCGGGCGTCTCGGGGACGGTGCCGCCATCGACCACTACCGGGTCGACACCCTGGCCCTCGGCCGCCGGATCCGTTACGACGTACGGGCCAACTGGAAGCTGCTGATCGAGAACTTCATGGAGTGCTACCACTGTCCGACCATCCACCCCGAACTGGTCGCGGTGCTGCCCGAGTTCGGCGGGGGCTACGCCGCCCAGACCGGCGTCGGCCGGGGAGTCGCCTTCGCCGAGGAGGCGCGCGGCTTCACCGTCGACGGCGGCGAGGGCTTCGGCCGGCTCCCGGAGATCGCCGACCACCAGGACCGGCGCTACTTCGCGATCACCGTCCGCCCGCAGGTCTTCATCAATCTGGTGCCGGACCATGTGATCGTCCACCGGATGTTCCCGTACGCGTACGACGGCACGGTGATCGAGTGCGACTGGCTCTACGCCCCCGAGGTGATCGCCTCGGGTGCGGACACCGGGCGCTCGGTCGAGCTGTTCCACCGGGTCAACGAGCAGGACTTCGCGGTCTGTGAGCGCACCCAGCCCGGGATGGCGTCCCGCGCCTACCGGGCCGGAGGGGTGCTGGTCCCGGCCGAGCGCCACATCGGGGAGTTCCACTCCTGGGTGACCGGGATGCTGGCCGACCCACCCGGCCCACCCGACCCGACCGACGGCCCGGAGGGCCCAGGCTGACCCGGGGCAGCTCAGCCCGGGGTGTTCACCATCGACGCGGCGGCATAGACCAGATAGTCCCAGAGCTGGCGCTCGTGCTCCGGGGACAGCTCCAGCTCGTCCACGGCGTCCCGCATGTGCCGCAGCCAGGCGTCGTGCGCGGCCCGGTCCACGACGAAGGGGACATGCCGCATCCGCAGCCGGGGGTGGCCGCGCTCCTCGCTGTAGGTGCGGGGGCCGCCCCAGTACTGCATCAGGAAGAGGGCGAACCGCTCCTCGGCGGGGCCGAGGTCCTCCTCGGGGTACATGGCCCGCAGCAGCGGGTCCTCGGCTACTCCCTGGTAGAAGCGGTGCACCAGCCGCCGGAAGGTGGGCTCGCCGCCTACCTGCTCGTAGAAGGTCCGCTCGTCGAGGCTGCCGCGCCGGATCTCAGTCACCTGTCCATGGTCTCAGACACCGCGGACGAGGACCGATGGCCTAGGTCCCCTACGCCTGGGCCCTCTGACCCTCCGGCCCTCCTGCTCACGGGCGTGGATGTTCGCACGGTCCGGGGCCGGTGCAGCAGAGTGGAGACATGGGGTCGTCACTGGAACCGTATGCCGAGCCCGCCACCGAGGCCCGCGCCGCCCTGGCGCGGCTGCTGCTCTCCGCGGGCGTCCTCACCGATCCGTCCTGGCGGCTCGCCTTCGAGGAGGTGCCCCGGCATCTCTTCGTCCCGTACTACTTCGTGCCCCGGGACGCCATCGTGCCCGGTGCCGGGCGGTACGAGCGGCTCTGGCGGGAGGACCCCGATCCGGTACGCCGGAACCGCTGGCTGCGGGGCGCCTACTACGACGGGCCGCTCGCCACCCGGGTCCGTGACGGTGAGCTGATCTCCTCCAGCAGCCGGCCCTCCCTCATGGCCCTGATGCTCCACGCGCTGGAGGTGCGGTACGGGGATGCCGTCCTGGAGATCGGCACCGGCACCGGCTACAACGCGGCCCTGCTCTGCCACCGGCTCGGCGACGACCGGGTCACCACCGTCGACAGCGAGCCGGAGATCGCCGACTCGGCGCGGGCCCATCTGGCCGCCGCCGGATTCCGGCCGACGGTGATCACCGGTGATGGCTCGCGCGGCTGCCCGGAGCGCGGCCCGTACGACCGGATCCTGGCGACCTGCACCGTACCGGCCATCCCGTACGCATGGCTGCCGCAGTGCCGTCCCGGTGCGGTGATCGTCGCCCCGCTCTCCACCGGTCTGATCGTGCTGCGGGTACGCGGGGGCGGGGCGGAGCCGAGTGCGGAGGGGAGGTTTCTCCGGATCCCGGTGCATTTCGTACCGCTACGGGGCGGTGCGCCGGGGCAGCGGTCACCGCGACGGGGGCCGCTTCCCCGGGGGCCGCTTTCCCGCGGGGCGATGGAGAACGATTCCTTCCGCTTCCTGCTGACCCTCACCGCGGACGGGCTCGATCCGCATGAGGCGCTCTCGCTCTGGCGGCGGGAGCGCCGTCCCGCCCGGGACCGTTTCGGGGTCACGGTCCGGGGGCGGCGGCAGTGGGCCTGGCTGGACGATCCCGAGGGGCCCTATGTGTGGCCCCTCGGGCGGCGCGACCCCGGCTGAACACCGGGAGCGGCGCCGGTCCGTGCCGGGTCAGTCGCGGTGGACGGTGATCGTCGTCCAGGCCCCGACATGCACCCGGTCGCCGTCGTTCAGCGGGACCGGAACATACGGCTGGATCGGTTCCTCACCGCCGTTGAGCGTGGTGCCGTTGGTGGAGTTCTGGTCGACGACCGCCCAGCCGCCGTGCGGCTGCTGCACCAGGACGGCGTGCTTGTGCGAGACCCCCGGGTCCTCCGGCGGCACCGACAGATCGATATCGGGCGCCTCCCCGGTGGACTGTCTGCGGCGGCCGATGGTGATTTGGCTGCCGGAGAGCTGGAGATGCTGCTCAGGGGCGTACGCGGGCAGGCTGAGGCCGCCGGCGTCCGGTCCGCTGCGCTGCATCATCGCCGTGAAGTACTCACGGTCCGGGGCGATGACGGCGGTCCAGCCGCCGGGGGACTGGTACGAGGGCGGCGACTGGTGCTGACCGGGCGCCGACCCCGGCCCGGGGTGCTCCGGCTGCCCCGGCCCCTGCGGGAAGGGCGAGGAGGACTGGGAGGGCGGCGGCAGCATCCAGTCGTCCGCCGCCGGGGCCGGGGGCTGCTGATGGCGCGGCGGCGCGGTGGGCGCGGAGGCCTGGTGCGGGAAGCCGGGCGGGGGCGCCAGGGGGGCCGAGGGGCCGGGCGGGACCTGCGGCCCCGGCCGCGCGGGCTGACCCGGGCCGCCCTGCTGCCCCGGACCACCCTGCGGACCGTGCCCCTGCGGACCCGGTCCCTGCTGTCCGGGACCCTGCTGTCCCGGGCCGCGCTGCCCCGGCCCGGGCTGTCCCGGTCCCTGGGGGAACGGCGAGGACGGGCCCGGCGGCGGGAAGGAGCCATGCCCCGGGCCGTCGCCGAACGCCTCGGCGGGCCGGTTGAGCTGGGACGGACGTGAGCCGTGATAGCCGAACGGGTCGGCACCCCCGGGACCGCCCCCGGGACCGCCACCATGACCACCGGGGCCACCGTGACCCCCTGGACCTCCGGGGCCACCCGGGCCTCCGGGACCACCGGGCGACCCGGGAAAGCCACCCTGGCCCCCCGGCCCCATCGGACCGCCGGGCCCACCGGGACCCATCGGACCCCCCGGCCCCTGATGCCCCGGAGCGCCATGAGAGCTGTGGGAACCGTGGGAGGAGCCATGGGGACCGCCCGGCCCCGCCCCCGGCGGCCGGTTGGTGAAGCCCGAAGGAAGGTTCACCCCCGCCGACGGAGGCTGCGGCGCCGGAGCGATCGGCGTGTACGAGGTCGCCTTCTGGGTCACGAAGTTGAACCGGCATTCCTCGCAGAACGGGGCGTTCGCCTCCCGGGGCGTCCGGCACTGCGGGCACAGCTCCGCCTGGGCGGTGGCATGCGGATCGCGGCCCGGCCCCGGATACCCGTAACCGGGCGGCGGGGGAGGCGGTACGGCACCGGTCGGAGCGCCGGGACCGTCCATGCGGTGGCCACAGACCTCGCACCAGTCGTCGGCTCCCGACCGGTGTCCGTTCGGGCAGGTCGGCATGGAGGCGCTTCCCCCTCTCCTCGTCCGGCCCGAGGGCCGTGTCCTGTCGTGCTCATCACGCGCTCTCACGCGTACGGAAAAATCGCTCGCCACGAACTTGCTCGCCACGAACCTGCTCGCCGCGAAACGTTGCTCGCCACGAACTCGCTCACACGGCCGACGGCCGCCGCGCGACGGGACCTATCTCTTCACCCGCACCGTTTTCGTGGAGCGTGTTTCGAGCGTCATCTCATCGGCCTCGGCGACCTTGGCCTTCAGTCGCACAGTACCTGTCGCCGCGTCCACCACGTCCACCACCTTCGAAAGGAGTTTCGCGGTGTCCTCGTTTCCGGAGGCCGCCGCGAGCTGCACCGCACGGCCCAGCCGGGCGGTCGCGCCGTCGAAATCCCCCAGCTTGCGCGCGTCCAGACCGAGCTGGATCGCCTGGGCCAGCTCCGCCTGCCCGGTGTAGTGGGCGACCTGCGGATTGATCCCGGTCGTCGCGGCCAGATCGTCGGTCCACACCGCCCGGATCAGCCCCTGCGACAGCACCTCGGGCGCCCCCGCGCCCATGGCGTCGGGGATGATCAGCGAGGCACGGGCGGCCAGCATCTCCCGGCCGATCCCCGCCTCCGGCACCCGGACGCAGAGGTGGTAGTCCCGGGACTCGTCGCCCCAGGAACCCGTCGGGTAGTCCCCGATCCGGGGCGCCGCGTCGGTCCGCCGGGCGGTCAGATCCTCCACCGTCGGCGCCACCTGCTTCACGAACTGGATCTCCACCCCCACCGGGGTCCACAGCCGCAGCGCCACATCGGCGACCCCCTTCCCCATCGCCTTCTCCATCATGCCGGTGAAGTCGGCGGCGAGCTGCGCCGGATCGGCGACGATGTCCGCCGTGCCGAGCAGCGCCGAGGCGATGCCGGTGACCTCCTTGACCTCCCAGTCGGTGCCCACCCCGCGCGCGTCACAGGTGAACCGTCCGGCCAGCCGGTCCAGGGTGGCGCGCAGATCGGCCGGGCTCTCGTGCTCATTGCGCCCGTCGGTGAGGAGGATGCCGTGGCGGATGGGGCTCCGCGCGGTGGTGAGCAGGGTGTCGGTGAGGGAGAGCCAGGTACCGATCGCGGTGCCGCCGGAGGCGGTGAGCGACCGCAGGGCCTCCTTCGCCTGAGCCCTGTGGGCGGCGTCAGCGGTGGCCAGCCGGCCGCCGCCGGGGTAGACCTCGACGGCCCGGTGGGTCCCCGCGACCACCGCGAACTCCACACCGTCGCGCAGGGTGTCGATCGCGGCGGCGGTGGCCTCCCGGGCGTTGCGCATCTTGGCGGGCGGGTAGTCCATGGAGCCCGAGCAGTCCACCATGAGCACCACGGCCGCGCCGGGCACCGCTCCCGCGCGGTCCACCGGTTCCGCCGTCCCGGCCCGCAGGGGGGCGCCCCCGCTGGTGCCGCCGCCGGTGGAGGTGACCGTGACGATCGCGTTCACCTCGCGCCCGCCTTCGGGGAGGTACTCGTTCTGGTACACCTCGACGGAGAACTGCGGCACCTGCGACTTGGCGAAATTGGCCATCTGATGGACTCCTTGAGGGCCTTGGGGCTCCACTCGGGGTGCCCGGGTCACCGGGCGGGCACGGCCGTACGGGCCGGACTCCCCCGGTGCCGGATCCCGGCGGCCGGTACCTGGTGCCGGGGGCCCGCCCCGTCGCGGGCCCCCGCCTTGCTGGTCATGCGCGGCTGGTCATGCGCCGCTGGTCATGCGCTGTTCGGCCGGTGCCGGGCGCCGGCCGTCAGGGCCGGTGGTGCCGGTCGGGGGAGGGACGTGTACCGGCCGGTGCCACGGGGAAGGGCAGCACCGCCACGGTGATGTTGTCGTGGCCGCCGCCGTCGAGGGCGTGCACCACCAGGGAGCGGGCCGCGGGCAGCGGCCGGGCGGCGGCGTCCACGGGGACGGTCCGGGCCATGGCCGTCGGGGCCTCCGCGTAGTTCCACAGGCCGTCGGTGCAGACCACCACCACCCCGGGGTGGTCGGGGGCGAACGCGATCACATGCGGGTCCAGTTCATAGGCGTCGGCGCCCAGCCACCCGGTGATGGCGTGCGCCCGCTCGTCCGCGTACGCCTCCGCCTCGCCCATCAGCCCCGCGGCGACCATCTGGGCGGCCCAGGAGTCGTCCTCGGTGAGCCGGGAGGCCTGCCGGGAGCGGTCGTCGGGCACCCAGTAGACCCGGCTGTCGCCGATCCAGCCGACGATCAGCAGCCCGCCGGCCGAGACCGCCGCGGCGATGGTGCAGGCCGGGGCGTTCAGCCGGTGGTGGGGCTCCGGTGTCCGGGGATCACCCCCGGACGGGGGCTGCTTGGCGAGGTCGTTGACGGCCGCCCCGGCGGCGAGGATCGCGTCACGCATGGCCTGCTGGGGGTGGACGCCCCGGGGGAGCGCCGCCAGCAGCAGCTCATCGGCGGTCCGGGCGGCGGCCCGTGACGCCTCGTCGGGCCGGGTCGCCGAGGAGACCCCGTCACAGACGACGGCGACGGTCGCGGGGGAGCCATCGGGCAGGGCGGTCACGGACACCGCGAAGGCGTCCTCGTTCCGGTGGTGGCGCCGGCCCCGGTCGCTGACGGCCGCCACCGAACTCAGCTCCAGCTCCTGGTGGTCCCGTGCGTCGGGCTGGGCGTGCCCGCAGGTCTCGCAGTACCCGTCCCGGTCGACCCGGCCGGCCCGGCAGGCGGCGCAGACGGTGCCCGGCGCCCCGGCGGGGGCGGGGCCGCCGGGGGCCCGTGGATCCCCGCCGCTCCCGGGGGCCACCGGAGCGGTCCCGCCGCCCCCCGGAGGGTCCATCACCCCGTGCTGGGGCGCCGGGGAACCGGGGTGCGGGGCCTGCCCGGACGGCTCCTGATACGGGTACGGGGGCGAGCCCTGCTCCTGGCGCGCGCCGGGCTCCGGGTACGCGCCCGGACCCTGGTAAGCGGACGGCTCCGGGTACGCGGCCGGGGCCGGGGTCGGGGTCGGTGACTCCGGGTAAGAGGGTTCCGGGTACGCGGGTTCCGGGTATCCGCCCCGTCGCTGCGACGCGTCCGGACCACCCCCCGGCGGCGGCACGGAGACCCCCGGCCCCTGGCCGAAGGGCGGGGACCCGATGGCGAGGGTGGGCCGGTCGCTACCGGCCGGCACCCCCTGTCCACAGGCCCCGCAGTAGCGGTCCTCCTGCTCCAGCGGCTCCGCGCAGGCGGGGCACATCCGGTCGGCGTCGGGCCGGTGCATCTGCGGCGACATCAATCACACCCACGTCCGGGGGCGGTAGCGGTTGGCGCGCTCCACCAGGTCGATCCGCTCCTCGCCGTGCTGGGCGAGCCGGGCGAGTGCCCGGAAGGAGCGTTCCAGTCCGAAGCGCAGACCGCGCTCGTCCAACGCGCAGCCGAGCAGCGACACGGGCCCGGCGGATGGATCACCGGACCCCGGCGCGCTCGGCGGGGCCGGTACGGACGGACGGGCTCCGGGACTACCGGAGAGTACCCAGTCCAGCGCCGTGCCCAGTACCTCCGTGGTCAGCCACTCGCGCCGCACCGGGTCCAGACCCGCCGCCGTCAACTCCGCCACCTGGTCCGCCGAGGCCACCAGATCGTCCAGCAGAGGGGCATCGGCGGGGCGCCGCCGCAGCCGGGCCCGGACCGCCGCCACCCGGGCGGCGGTGCAGTGGACCGACAGCTCCGGCACCGACTCCAGCGCGGCGACCGCCCCCGCCCGGTCGCCCGCCGTGAGCCGCACCCGGGCCAGCCCGAACGCGGCCCCCACATAGGAGAGGTCACTCGTCCACACCAGCCGGTAGAACTCCGCCGCGCTCTCCGTCCGGCCCAGCACCTCGGCACAGAGCGCCAGCGCGAGTTTGGGCGCGGGCTCACCGGGCAGGGCGTCGTACACCGCGTCGAAGCAGTCCGCCGCCGTCCCGTGGTCCCCGGCGGCCAGCGCGGTCAGGCCCCGGTACCAGACCGTCCGCCAGGCGTCGGCCGGGACGTCCCCCGTACCCTCCCCGCCGTCGGGCGCGGTGGACCGGTCGAGGACCGCCGCGGCCTCCTCGGGCTCCCCCGCCTCCAGCAGGGCCCGGACCTCCCGCAGCCGGATCCCGGCCGAGGGGTCGGGCACGGCCCGCAGTGCGGCGATCAGTTCGGCGGGGGACGCGGGCATCGGACCCGCCAGATGTCCCGCGTGCGGGTCGCCCGGATCGACCCGGGGGACCGGCAGCGCGAGCGCGGCGGCCGGTACGTCGAGCGGGGCGAGCAGCCCGACACGCGGCGCCACCATCGGCTCGCCGCGCCCCCGCGGACCCGTGGGGCGTACGCCCAGCCGTGACACCTCCTCCTCGGCCGCCGGGGTGAACAGCTCCGTACCGGTGACCCGTACCTCGGGGCCGAAGAGCGTCGACAGCGCCGGACGGGGACGGCCCGTCCGGAGCGCGACCACCTCCCGCAGCACCCCCGTCAGCTGCTCGGCCATCTCCTGGGCGGAGGCGAACCGCCGCTCCGGATCCGGGTCCGTCGCCCGGACCAGCAGCCGGTAGAACGACTCGTACGTCCGGAACACCTCGACGTGCTCCGGGCTCGGCAGCGAGTCCGCGAACACCGTGGTGTAGCCCTGGAAGTCGAGGGTCAGCACCGCGAGGGTCCGGGCCACCGTATAGAGGTCGGAGGCGACCGTCGGCCCCGTCTCGCCGACCTCGGGGGCCTGGTAGCCCACCGTGCCGTAGATCGCGGAGTCCGGATCGTCCATCCGCCGCACCGCGCCCAGGTCGATCAGCTTCAGCTGGTCCCCCTGCTGGATCGCGTTGTCGATCTTGAAGTCGCAGTAGATCAGGGACCGGCTGTGCAGATGACCCAGGGCGTCCAGCGCCTCGATGCCATAGGCGCACGCCTGCTCCACCGGCATCGGATCGCGCCGCCCGGAGGCGTCCCGGCGGTCGTTGGCCAGCTCCTTCAGGGACTTGCCGCCCACGTACTCCATGACGATGTAGCCGTCGAGGGAGCCGGTCCGCTGGTCCAGATGTTCCACGAAGTTGTAGATGCGGACGATGGTGGCGTGCTCGATCTCGGCGAGGAAACGGCGCTCGGCGATGGCGGCGGCCATGGCGTCCTGGTCGCCCGTGTCCAGCAGCCCCTTGAGGACCACCCAGCGCTCCGAGACCGCGTGGTCCACCGCCAGATAGATCCAGCCGAGGCCGCCATGGGCGAGACAGCCCACCACCTCGTACTGCCCGTGCACCACATCACCGGCGGCCAGCTTGGGGACCAGCGAGTACGGATGGCCGCAGGAGGTGCAGAAGCCCTCGGTGCGCCCCGGGCGGTCCCCGCGTGAACGGCCCACGGGGGCGCCGCACTCCGCACGGGAGCAGAATCGCTTCCGCTCGGGGACCTCCGCATGGGCCATGACGGCGGCGCGGGGATCGGGGCGGGGCACCTCGGGGACGGAGAACAGGCCCGCGCCCAGCCGGCCGCGCCCCGACGGCACGGAGGGCGCCGTCGCCTCCGAGGAGCCCGGCCCGGATCCCGTTGAGCGCACGGAGTTGCGTACGGAGACCGAGCGTCCGGAACGCCCGGAGCCGGTGCCCCGGGAGCGGGACAGCTGCCCCGGGACCGATGCCCGGGACGACCCCGACGACCCCGATGACTCCGACGACTCCGGTGCGGCGGCCGTCCCCGACCCGCCCCCCGGCGCGAGGCCGCAGGTGTCGCAGTACAGCACCCCGCCGCCCATATCCTCGTACACACCCGGACATCCCGCCCGGCCGCATACCTCGCCCGCGTTCATCCCCCGCCCCCCTCGCCCCCGGCGCCCGGCGCCCGGCCGTCCAGCACCTCCGCCACCGCCCACTGATAGCGCAGCACCGCCTGCTCGGCGGCGCGCAGATCACAGGGCGCGCTCCACAGCATCCGGCGCCCCTGGTCGTACCGCTCGACCAGCAGCGGATCCTCCGCGCAGCCGTGCCGGGTCGCCTTCGCCCGGTACGCGTCCAGCCGCCCCCGCAGCTCCGCCCGGACCGCCAGCGGCGCGGTGACCGCCGTCAGGGACTCGCGCGCCCGCAGCAGCTCCTCCTCCGCCTCCCGCTCCAGCGCCTCCAGCAGCGGGGAGAGCCGGTGCCACTGGGCCCGCCTGCGGTACTCCGCCGCCCGGCCCAGCCGCTCCTGGAGCGCCGTCGGCGGGCCGCTGACCGCGGGCACCTCCGACGCGGCGATCTTCGCCAGCACCTCACCCCGGGCGGTACGGGCCTCCGCGAGGGTGCGGTCGGCGCGGGAGAGCACATCCCGCAGCCGCAGCAGCCGCTGCTCGGAGTCCTGCCGCACCTGGAGCACCGCCTCCACCTCGCGCCGGATGTCGTCCAGGGCGCGCGCGGCCCCGTCGTACCGCTCGGTGTCCGGCCGGCCGCCCCCGGGGGCCGAACTCCCCGGAGTGGGACGCCAGAAGGCCAGCGGATCGGAGATCACCTGGGCCCGCAGGATCGTCAGCTCCCCGGTGATCGCCTCCAGCTCGTCCCCCGCCGGGTGCTCCCCGGGGCGTACCCCGGCGGCGTGCGCCAGCGAACGGGTGCGCTGGAGCTCCGCCGAGAGCAGATCGATCCGGGCGGGCAGCGCCGACCAGACCGCGTCGGCCGTGACGACGACATCGAGCGAAGCGGCGTACAACCCGTTCATCCGCTCCACCAGCTCCTCCAGGGTGAACTCCTCGGCGAGCCGGAACGGGCCGTCGACGGAGAGCCCGATGAACCCCGGCGGCGCCGACACCGTCACCCGGCGGCCCCGCAGCCGGTCGGTCAGCTCCACCAGGTCCTCCCGGCCGGGCCAGCGGCGGCGCGCCCGCAGCTCCCGTACCTCCGTGAGGGCGTCGGTGTACGCGTCGAAGAGATCCCAGAGTCTGCCGATCGACTCGTCGGCGACGATCCAGCGCTCCCGGGTGGTCCCGGTCAGCTCGGCGCCCTCCAGGAGTCTGCGGCCCGCGTGGTCCTGGAGCGCGAGCAGCGAGGTCTCGATGGCCTCGTGCTCGGCGCCGAGGCGGCCCAGCGCGCGGTCCACCTCGTCCCGGTCCATGGTGCTTCCCGCAGGCCCCGCTCCGGAGCCGGGGGCCGCTCCCGCGACGCCCATCGATCACCTCTCCCGTTCGTGGTACTTGGGGTCCGGGGGCCTCGTGATCCCGGGCAGGTCCTTGGCGAGCCAGTGCCGGTACGCCTTGATCCAGGAGCCGTCGGAGCGGTACTCCTCCAGCACCTTGTTGATCCGGCGCACCAGGTCCTCCTTGCCCAGCTTGGTGGCCACGCCGTAGTACTGGAACTTGAAGGGGACGCCCTTCAGCTCCATCGCCGGGTCCTGGGCCGCCTGGCCCGCGGCGAGGGCGCTGTCGGTGAGCACGGCGTCGGCCAGGCCCTCCTGGATCCGCACCAGACAGTCCAGCTGGTTGGGGACGGTGAGGAGGTCCTCGTCGGCGGGGTTGCCGTCGTTGCGGTCGCGGTGGACCGCGCCCTGGGTCTCCTCCGCCAGGGCGTCGGTCGCGGTCGAACCCTCCGCCGTGCAGAGCCGCTTGCCCCGCAGCGAGCTGTTCCACCCGGTGATGTCGGATTCCTCGGGCGCGAGGATCTGCTGGCCGGTCCGGAAGTAGGCGGTGGAGAAGGCGACCTGCTTGATCCGCTTGCAGTTGATCGTCATGGTGCGCACCACGATGTCGACGCGCTCCGAGTCGAGGGCGGAAACACGCTGGTTGGTGGAGACCGCGCGGAAGACCACGGCCTTCCGGCTGCCGAGCAGATCCTCGGCGATGGTGCGGGCGAGGTCGATGTCGAAGCCCTTGATGTCGCCCGAGATCGGATCGCGGTAGCCCCAGCGGTAGCTGTTCTGGTCCACGCCGACGATCAGATAGCCGCGCTTCCTGATCGCCCGGATCGTGGGCCCGTCCTCCGGGGAGGGGCGCAGCGACCGTTCGGGCTCGGTGCACTTCTCCGCCGCGGTCAGGGTGACCGGGGGCGGCCCGCCGGTCCGGGAGTCCGGGGCCGGGGCTCCGGCCGCGCCCCAGGAGAGCGGGAGCAGGGTGGCGGCGATGGTCAGCGCGCAGGCGGCGGCCATGCCCGCCACGCCGCCCCAGCCGCGCAGCCCGCGGCGCCCGCTCCGGTGTCCTTCCCGGCTCCCGCCGGTGCCCCCGGCTTCGATGGCCCGGTCCGTCATCTCTCCCCCTCTCCTCGCGCTTCCGCTCACCGGTACTCCGCCAGCCTGCGGTTGACGCCCAGGACGGCACCCCACGCGCCGAGCACCCCGAGCGCCGCCGCCCCGGCGGGCAGCAGGGCGAAGCTGTCCCGGCCGGCCTCGGCGGCCCGGGTGAACTCCCGCTGCTCATGGTCGATGGCCCGCTCCAGCGCGTCGTCCACCTCGTCGAAGGAGAGGCCGGTGGAGTTCACCGGGCCGATGACCTTCCGCAGCGCCTTCTCGTAGTCCCCGTCCTGGTCGGCCTTGCTCGCCTCGGCGTGGCGGGTCTGCCAGCCGGTGACCTTCAGGGCGGCCTCACGCACCGGGGCGCGGCCCGTGTCGTCGTCGGCCAGCTGGAGCGCCGCGTCGAGCCCGGCCTCCAGCCGGTCCATCCCGGTGGCGAACTCCGTCTCGTACCGGTCGTTCTTGTTGTCGTCGGTGAGCACCGCGCCCCGGGCGACGAGGACGAGGTTCTCATTGGCGCGGGCCTTCAGCGACTCTATCCGCGCGGTGGTGAGGACTTCGAGCGACGCCTGCCCGTCGGATCTGGCCTCGGTCAGCTCGGCGCGGGCGAGGGCGTGCGCGACGGTGAGCCAGAGCAGCGCGGCGGCGGTGGCCGCGGTGGCGGCCAGCAGCCCGGGGTTGAGGATCCGGTTGGTACGGCGGCTCAGCCGCACCTGGGCCCAGCCGAGCCCGCCGAGCGCCGCGGCCCCGACGGCCAGCGACAGCGTGGGCCAGAGCGCGGCCTCCCGCTCGTCGGCGCCGAGCCGGTCGGCCTCGGCCTCGTACAGCCGCTCGGCGGCGGGCAGCAGTACCCGGGTCATCTGCTCATTGGCGAAACGGAGATACGCGCCGCCGAGCGGCAGCCCCTGACGGTTGTAGGCGCGGGCGGTCTCGATCCGGCCGGTGTAGACGGGCAGCCCTTCGTTGAGGGTGGCGATCTGACGGCCGGACGCGCTGGTGGCGTCGGTGTGGGTGGCGGCGGTGACCAGCAGCCGGGAGGCGCGCGCGATGTGCTCCTCGTACCGGTCGCGGACCTCGGGGGGCTCCTTGACGGCACCGGCGAGGAAGCCGCTGGAGGCGGCGGTGTCGGCGGCGGCGAGGGAACGGTAGACGGAGGCGGCGTCGGCGCTGAGCGGCTGGCTGCGGCTGACCACGTCCCCGGCGGCGGCGGTGCGGTCGGTGACCTCCAGCGCGGTGACCGCGCCGAAGGCGACGACCAGGGCGGCGAGAACGGCCCCGATGATCCGCAGCCGGCCGGGCTCGGTGGTCGCGGTACTCCGCAGCCACTGCCCGGCCCCGGCGACGGCCCCCCGCGCGACGGCCCGCCCGGCCCCGGGCACCGGCCGCTCCCGTGCCTCGGTCTTCTTTGCCGGTACGGGCTTCTCTGCCGGTACGGGTACGGGTACGGGCACGGGGGCCGTGGCCTTCGGCGGCCGTCTCGCGGGCGCCGGCTGCCGGTGCGTGGCGGGCTCCCCCTGCGGTGGTGTCACCTGGCTTCCCCCTCGGTCGCTGACAGTGGCCCGCTGCCGGGTCGGGGAGGCCACTTGGCCAGCAGTATGGCCAAGTCGGCCGAAAAGCACAGCCGATTGCTGCGATCTTGTTCTCCGGACGGCAGTGGTCGCGGCCCCCCGCCGCGATCATCCTTCTGCCCCGGTCTCCCCACACTGAATACGCCACAACCCCAAGATCGGTTCCGTTCCGCCCGGTCTCCGGTCATACCGGCGGGGGCCGACGGGGCGCCGGCTCGTCCGTTCCCGCCGTCGGCGGGGCCCTCCCGGGAGTCAGTCGACGATGGCGTCGAGCTCCACCTCGACGAGCCAATCGGGATCGATGAAGCGTGAGACCTCGACAAAGGTGCAGGCCGGCCGCACCGACGCGAACCGCTCCCCGTGCGCCCGCGCGGCCTCTTCCCAACGGGTCACATCGGTGAGCATGACGCGGGTCCGCACGACGTCCTCCAGCGAAGCCCCCGCCGCCTTCAGCGCGGCCTCCGCGATGTCCAGACACCTGACGGTCTGGGCATGGACATCCCCGCGCCCCACGGTCGCCCCGTCCTCCCCGAGGGGAGCGGTACCGGCGACGGCGACATGCCCTCCTTTGCGGACCGCCCGGGAGAAGCCGATGCGGGGTTCGAGTGGCGAGCCGGAGCCGACTGTTCGACGAATATGATCCATCGCGCCAGGCTACGGGCGCCTCCGCCGGCCGGCGTAGCTCCTTCGGGCGACTCGCCCCTGGTTCGGCCGTCGGTGCCGTGGCCGGGGCGTTAGTACGTGGTGGCATGGGACTTGGTGACCGGCACCAGAAGAAGGACGTGGAAGCGGCGCTGAGGCGCGCGGAGGCGGCGGGGCTCAAGGTGACCCGGGTGAAGAACGGGCATCAGTGGGGCTTCGTGCTGTGCTGTCCGTGCAGCCAGCGACGCACGGTGTCCTGTACACCGCAGAACCCGAGCGAAGAGGCGAGGTATATCGATGGCTTTGTCAGGCAGCACCGCACCTGTGCGTAACTGGTACTTCAGCCTGGTTCTGAGGGACGTCATCACCGAGGAACAGTCCGACGCCCTGGCCCAGGTGGTCGGCTTCCACGACGGGCGGATCTCGCTGGTCGAGTCACCCGAGCGCTCCTGGTTCACCTGCTCCTTCGAGGCGGAGACGCTGACACAGGCCATCGCCGACGCGCTGGCGCGATTCAAGGACTTCCCCGGTGTCCTGGTGCGGTCCGTCGAGTTGGACCCGATCGCCCTGGAGTACAACGACATGGTGACGGCGGCAGTCGTCCCCGTACCGCCGCTGTAGGTGATCCCGCAGGCGGAAGCCGTTACCCTTCCTGGCCAGCCGTCCCTCGTGCACCCCAACGCCCTCGGCCACCGCAACGCCGCCGACCACGTCGAAGAGGCGCTGCTGAACACCCTCAGCTGACCCGCGCCCGGGGCCTGGCCGGACGATCCCCTCGACGGGGAACCGCCCTCCGGCACCAGCCGGAGGGCGGTTCCCCGTTCCACCCCCACCATGAGCCCGCCGCCCGCTCCAGCGACGTGTTCTACCTGGCCGGATGAGGATCACCGTTCGGCTGCCGGGGTGTCCTGGCCGCCGAACACCTCCTCGACGAGCTGTGCCACGGCCTTCTGGAACGCCTCGGCGAGGGACAGCGCCGCGTCGTCCACGTAGTTCAGCGCGGCGATTAGGGTCTTGCCGCCGTCGGCCGTGCTGTACATCAGCGCTCCGTGGCCCGCCACGCCGCCGTTGTGGGTGATGATGGTGCCGCCGTTCCCGCTCGCCTGCTGGACGAACAGGCCCAGGCCGTAGCCGGTCTCGGGGTGCGGCTCACACATCTCGGCCAGCAGCGGGGCGGGCAGCAGCTTGCCGCTCAGCAGCGAGGAGATGAACGTGTGGAGGTCCCGGGTGGTGGAGATCATGTCTCCGCCGGTCGAGATCCAGGAGGGGTCGTGCCGGGTGACGTCGACGGTCTCCGTCCGCCCGGCGTCCTCGTACCGGTAGTAGGCGCGGGCGTGCGGCTCGGGCAGCTCCGGGTCGCCGTCCGGCACCAGGGTGTCCGACAGTCCGAGCGGCTCCAGGACCAGTCGCCGCATCTCCCCGGCGAAGGAGCGGCCGGTGGCCTTCTCGACCAGCAGCCTGAGCAGGACGTAGTTGGTGTTGGAGTAGCTCCAGCCCGTTCCCGGCTCGAACCGTGCGGGCCGGGACAGGGCCAGTCGCACCAGTTCCTCCGGCTGGTAGGCCGTGAACCGCTTGTCCACCCACTCCTGGCCCGTGTTCGTGGCGGGGATCCCCGGGGTGAAGGTCCCGTCGGCGTGGTATTCGCCGGTGAAGTTGAACACCCCGCTGGTGTGCCGCAGCAGCATCCGCACCGTGATCCGCGGGTCCAGCCCGAACCCGGGCAGGTGGTCGGCGGCCGGGGCGTCCAGCTCGATCGCGCCTTCGGCCACCAGCCGCAGCACCAAGGCCGCGGTGAAGGTCTTGGTGTTGCTGCCTATCCGGACGTACCCGTCCACCGGGGGCTTCTCGGTCCCGCCCAGCTCGCGCGCCCCGGCGCTGCCGACCCATTCGCCCTGTTCGTCGTGCAGGCGCATCGTCACACCGGTGAAGCCGGACTCGATCATCCCCTCGATGAGCTTCCGCAGCTCGGGACGGTCCTGGTCGCCAAGGGTGAGGGACATGGTGGGTGCTCCTTCAGGTCTGAGGGGAGAGTGCGGGTGAACGGGCCGGATCGGCGCGGGGTGTGTGTCCGCGTCAGAGGCTGCGCGCGCTGATGTCGCCGTAGCCGGTGGTGGCGTGGACGGTGAGGGCGGCGTCGGCGCCGTCGGCGTTCCGGAGCGTGTTGTGGATCCGGCCGTAGGAGGTGCCGGCGTCCAGGGAGGCGGAGACCCCACGGGCGGCGGCGACGGAGATCTCGCCGTGCTCGGTGCGCAGCGTGACCGTGCCGCGCACGGCCTCGTCGACGCGGAGGTCGCCCTTCTGGGTGCTGATGTCCGCGTCGCCGCCCAGACGGCCGACTGTGACGTCGCCCGACTGGAGGGTCAGCCGGACGCTCGCGGCCTCGTCGAGCTTGACCGTGCCCTGAGCGGTCTCGAAGGTGACGTCGCCGAGCCGTCCGACGCCCCGCAGCCCGGCGAGGGCCGCGTTCGCCTCGACGTGGGATCCCGCGGGCAGCTGGACCGTGACCTCGACGGATCCGGAGGGGCCGAAGACCTGGTTGTCCGCCTGCGGGGCGGTGATCCGCAGGACGTTGTCGCCGTAGACGACCTCCGTGCGCTCCGCGGCCTTCGCGTCGCGGCCCGCGGACGGGTTCTTGGGGAGGACCTCGACGGTGGTGTCGGCCCGGTCGGCGGCGATGAGACGGATGTCGCCGGCGGGGACGTCCAGGATGACGGTGACCGGGGTGGGGGTGTCGAACTTCTGCATCGTACTGCCCTTCCGCTGATGTTTCTGATGAGGGAAAAGCTACGTTGCATTTCCAGATCTGGCAATTGCATAGTTGCGATGAATTGACATAACCGCAGCTCAGGGCGGTGAATTCATTGCAATGGGGGAAGTTTTAACGCAACGATCAAGCGTGGCGCGTTGCAATGAATCGAAAGTGAACGCTACTGTGGGGAGCCCACGGACGATCACGGAGGAGAATGCGATGCCAGGAGGCCGACTCACCCAGCAGGAACGCCAGCGGATCGCGCTGGGACTGGCCGACGACCTCTCCTACGCGGAGATCGCCAGAGGGCTGGACCGCCCGACCTCGACCGTCACCCGCGAGGTCATGCGCAACGGCGGCCTCGCCGCCTACCGCGCGGACCTCGCCCACCGCGCCACCGAACGCCGCGCCCACCGCCGCAAGAAGACCACGACGGCCCCGGACCTCGGCACGCCCCCGCAGACCCACGGGCGCGACGCCGAAGCGGTGCGCGAGTACGAGGAGACGTTCGCCACCGTCTTCATGCAGTCGGGCCTGCCCAGGATGACGGCCCGGGTCCTGGCCAGCCTCTACACCACCGACGCGGGCAGCCTCACCGCCTCCGAACTCGCCGGACGCCTCCGGATCAGCCCCGCGTCCGTCTCCAAAGCGGTCACGTTCCTCGGCAGCCAGGGCCTGATCCGCCGCGAACGCGACGACCACCGCCGTGAGCGCTACGTCGTCGACGACGACGTCATGTACCAGTCCACGATGGCCAGCGCCCGGGCCACCGCCCACCTGGGCGACATCGCCCGGCAGGGCGTCGGCGTCCTCGGCCCCGACACCCCGGCCGCCACGCGCCTGGAGAACATCGCCCGCTACGTGGACTTCGTCTCCGAGAGCATCGCCCGCGCCGCCGACCAGGCCCGCGAGATCCTCCACACGACGCCCGGCGGGACCTCCGACGGCGCCCCCTAGGCCGCCTCCTACGGCTAGGACTTGTCCGGTCGATCATGTGACTGCTTCCCGGTCCTGTCGTTGATGTGGGCATGGGGCGGGGTGATCTGAGTGATGCCGAGTGGGAGCGGCTGCGGCCGTTCCTGCCGGTCGGCAACGGGCGTTGTGGCAGATGGCGGGATCACCGGCAGGTGATCGACGGGATTCCGCACCGGGTCCGGAGCGGCGTTCACTGGCGTGACCTGCCCGAACGGTTCGGCCCGTGGAAGACGGTCTACGAACACCATCGCCTGTGGTCGGCCGACGGAACCTGGGAACGACTGCTCCAGCAGGTCCAGGCCGAGGCCGACGCGGCAGGGGAGATCGACTGGGACATCCCGGTCGACTCCACGATCGTGCGGGCTCACCGCCAAGCTCACGCAACACCATCGAACGAGCCATCAACCGGCTCAAGCACGCCAGAGCCGTCGCCACCCGCTACGACAAACGCGGCTACATCTACCTCGGGACAGCGACCGCCGCAGCCCTCACCATTTGGCTCCGAACATGATCGGCCGGACAAGTCCTAGCGGCTGAAGGAGCGGTGCTTGCGGGCGCGGGCGCCGCCGTGGGCCAGAGCGAGGGCGAGCAGGGCCTCGACCCCGAGTTTGAGACCTTCCAGGCCGTAGTCGCCACGGGCGGAGAACCCTCCGGGGAAGAGGGTGAACACTCCGGACGCCTCCTTGCCGAAGAAGGGTCCGGGACCGAACCCCAGCACCCAGGGGGCGAGATGGAGGAAGTTGTTCACGGCCTTCTCGTGCCGGAAACGGATTCCCCCGGCGCGAACTCCGCCGAGGCGCCCCGGAGTACGGCGCCCCTGTCGTTCCGGTCGGCGTCTCACCCTCCACGTCGTACACCTATCCGATGCGGCCGGGAAAGTCGATCATTCTTCCGAGACCGGTGCGGGCCGGTGTCCGCAGGCCCGCGTAGCTCCTTCGGGGGACTCGCCCCTGGTTCGGCCGCCGGTGCCGTGGCCGGGGCGTTAGTACGTGGTGGCATGGGACTTGGTGACCGGCACCAGAAGAAGGACGTGGAAGCGGCGCTCAAGCGCGCGGAGGCGGCGGGGCTCAAGGTGACGCACGACAAGAACCGCCATCGGTGGGGCTGGGTGCTCTGCTGTCCGTGCACCGACCACATCACGGTGTACTGCACCCCTCGAAGCGCCGGAGGAGAGGCGAACCGCATTGACACCTTCACAAGGAAGCACACAGGCCATGCGTGACTGGTACTTCACTCTCATCCTTGACACCGTGCTCAGCCCGGAGCAGAAGGATTTCCTCGATGGGCTGGACAGATTCGCAGACGGTGAGGTCGGGCTGATCGAAGGGCCGGGCTACTCCGGTTTCCTCTGCGTCGTCCCTGCCGTGGGCCTCACCGAGGCCATCGCGGATGCCCTGGAGCGCTTCGAGGACTTTCCCGGAGTCCTGGTCCGCCGGGTCGAGTTGGACTGGGTCGCACTGGACGAGAACGGCATGTCCACGCCTGCGGTGGTCCCCGCGCCGCCGCCTCTGTCTGTCTGACGGCAGCAGGCAGCTCCGCATCCTTCGTTCGACGGAGGGTGCGGGGCTGCTGTGCGTTCCGCTGCTACAGGTCGGCGGACCGGGCCATGGTCACGAGGCCGGTGAACGCGTTGGTGGAGACCATCAGGACTGGCCCGTCGATCACCTTGCTGTCACGAACCGGGACGACGCCACACGACGCGACGAGGTTCGCGGCAGCTTCGACGCACTGGCCGCCGTTCTCGCTGTACGAAGACTTGAACCAACGGGGGGACTCGGTCGTCACGAGGTGCCCTTTCGCAACTTGCGGATCATCTCCAAGGACGCTGCTCGCGGCAGCGATTCGGCTTGGAGCTGATGGTAGTCGCCCAGGATGGGAAGCACCGATGCACTTTCCCGCTCAAGATGGCCACGGTTCGCGGACTCCGCGTACGACATGAGCGTGCGGTCCGGCATCGTGAGGACGGTCACCGGCAACGTCATGGGACGGCGGACCCCGATGCTGAACGGAGCGACCTGAAGCACGGTGTTCGGCCGCTCCGCGAACTCCAGCAAGCGCGTGAATTGGGCGCCCATCAGGGTGCCGTCCCCGATGGGGCGGAGGAGGCAGCTCTCGTCGAGCACCACAAAGACCTGCGGGGCTGGCATGCGCGTGAGTGATGCCTGGCGCTGCGCGATCAGCGCCACTCGTTCGTCGGCCTGTTCCCGTAGGGCGACGCCCCTCTTCACGGTGCTGTCCCCCAGGGCGGACGCGTACTCCGGTGTCTGGAGCAGCCCCGGTATCACTCCCACTTCGTAGAGCCGGATCTCTGCCGCCCGGCCTTCGTACCCGACGTACTCCGGGAAGCCTTCCAGCAATGCGGCGGGCCGAGCTGCTTGGCTCTGGCGTTC
Source organism: Streptomyces sp. NPDC000594 (assembly GCF_040299965.1). Taxonomy (NCBI): domain Bacteria; kingdom Bacillati; phylum Actinomycetota; class Actinomycetes; order Kitasatosporales; family Streptomycetaceae; genus Streptomyces; species Streptomyces sp. NPDC000594. The sequence goes on from NZ_JBEPCY010000002.1 coordinate 260,398, forward strand.
GAGGCGATCTCCCGTACCGAACGCGCGATCCAATTTCCTGGCAAATTGTGGAGTTGCTGGCCTGCGACCAGTTTCCACGGCAGAGATGTGCGCGTCGGAGCACCCGAGGCGCCGCGCCAGCTCCTCCTGTGTCCAGCCGCGCTCATCCCGCATCGCCCGTACGTACTGGCCGAACCTCTCGCGCGGTGACCTCTCGGGATTTAACTCCTTGCGGTTCACCATTCCATGGCACCCCCAACTCTTCTGTCGAATGGGATCAGTTGAAGATGCGCACGACTGTAGTCCACTCTGAACTCGCCCGGGATTCAATCCGATATGGAGGGGAGCGCTATGGGTTGGCATTCCGTCCCGGAATTGGACGCACCGCAGGGGGACAGTCCTCTGCTGCGAGCGCTTCGCCTGCGGATACGGCAGGAGCACGCTCTCCGTACGCGGTTCGGTCCGTTCCACGACACGGTCAGAAAGGCACATTCGTGCGAGAGCGACGAGGCAGGTCGATAGCCCGCACGGTGGCGATGCTCGCGGCGTGGTCGTTCTCGGTCGGCCTGCACGCGATGAGCCTGGCCGAGCGGCTCTAGAGACCCCGTCCTCCGTGGCACCGGCAGGTTCAGCGGTGTTCCTCTCACCGGTGCCACGGAGGGCGGCTTCAAGCGGGGTCCGCCCTCACCCCTGCCCTGGGCAGGCCCCAGGGCCCCGGCCGTCCACCCCCGCACGGACGGCCGGGGCCCACCCGTAGAACCCACCCCCACCCTCAAGGGAGACAGCCATGTCCCTCAACGCCACACCCGCCCCCGACGGACCCTACGGCCTGCGCATGATCCGGCTGCGGGACTGCGACAGCCCTCAGCCCGCGCTGATCGTGTCCCGGGTCGCTCTCACCGTCTTCGCCACCGACCTCCGGGCCGGACGGCTGGACCACCTCCTGGCCACGGAGGCGGAGATGGCCGAGGCGCGGAAGGTCGCCCGCTGGTCCCACGAGCACGAATCGCCCGAGCCGGACCTTCTCTGACCCCAGTCGCGGACCGCCCGCACCCCCGGGGCCCGTTCCTCGTGACACGAGGTCGGGGGGTGCAGGGTCGCCCCCGCAGGGGACCGGCGGACGGCCCCCGAGCTAGACCTTCTCCTCAGTCTGCCGGCCCCGAGGAGGTGAGCCCGGAGGCCCCCGCCCCCGCACCTGCGAGTCACCTCGCCCCAACCCTCATGGCAAGGGCTGCCCGCACAAACTCAGCCCGTCCGGCGCTTGAGGACGGACCCGAGCCCCGAGCAGCCTCGGGCACCCGTCGGGGCCAGCCCCGAACCCCGCTCCTCAAGCGCCGGAGAGGCTAGGTTTGGGGGACCCCCGGGGCCTGCTTCCGTGAAAGGAGTTCCTCGGACACGCCGAGACGGCGGTGGAGCGCCTCCCGGCCGACAGACGTGACCGCCACCGCCCGCGTCGTACCGACAGGAGTGATCCAGCCCGCGTCAAACGCGTGACGACACAGCGCCGCACCCACCGCGCCCGCCAGGTGCGCCCGGCGTTCGGTCCAGTCCAGGCAGGACCGTACCGACGGGCGGCGCGTGCCGGTCGGGACGGTGATGCCGAGGTCTTCGAGCCAGGCCGCTCCGGCGCCGGTGAGTCCGAGCCCGTGCTCCAGGTCCAGCAGCCCTCGTTCGAGCATCGCATCGGTGATGGCGACCCCGACGGTCCCGGCGAGGTGGTCGTAGCAGGTGCGGGCGTGGGCGAGGGCCTGGCGGCGGCCGGAGGCCGACAGGGAACGGGGGGCCGGGGTGCGCCCGGGGGCCAGCGCGGCGAGGCTCTCGATCAGCTCGGCCACGTGCGGACCGGCCAGACGCACATAGCGGTGGCGGCCCTGCCGCTCCTCGGCCAGCAGGTTTCCCCGGACGAGCGCGTGCAGGTGCTCCGTCGCGGTCGAGGGCGCCACCCCCATATGACGTGCCAATTCCGTCGCCGTCCAGGCCCGGCCGTCGAGGAGGGCCAGACAGAAGCCCGCCCGCGTACCGTCCGCCAGAAGCTTCGCCACGGTAGCCAGGTCAGGACCGGCTGCCTGGGTGCGCTGCGTGTCCATACGGTCCATTGTCCCCCGTGACACTTCGGCCCCGGCCGAAATACGCGGATCCTAGGCTCCTCGCCATGAACACGGCACCTTCCGGCACCCTGCCCGCACCGACCGTCGCCACCCATCTGGAGATCGAGCCGAGCATCCTCTACTTCGGGACACCCGTGGTGCTCCTGTCGACCGAGAATCAGGACGGCTCGTTCAACCTCGCCCCGATGTCGTCCGCATGGGCCCTCGGGAAGACGGTGGTGATCGGACTGGGCCGTGCGGGGCAGACCGCGTACAACCTCGGCAGCCGCCCGGACCTGGTCATCAGCCTGCCGGCGCCCTCCCAGTGGCCGGCCGTGGAGCGGCTGGCGCCACTGACCGGCCGGAATCCAGTGCCTTCCGGCAAGCCCGAGGGCTGCCGCTTCGAGCCGGACAAGTTCGCCGCCGCAGGCCTGACCGCCGAGCCCTCCCAGCTGGTCCGGCCGCCTCGCGTCGCCGGGTGCCCGATCCAGTTGGAGGCCCGTGCGGAGCGGGTGCGGCCGGATGTCTCCGGGGAGTTCGTCATCGTCGAGGCGGGGGTGTGCAAGGTGCACGCGGACTCCCGGATCGTCGTGCCGGGTACGGACCACATCGATCCCGCCGCCTGGAGCCCGCTCATCTACAACTTCCGGCACTACTTCGGGCTCGGTCCGGAGCTCGGCCGCTCGTACCGTACCGAGACACCAAGGGCTTGAGGACCGGGCCCCGAGCAGCCTCGGCCAGACATCGGGGGCCAGCCCCCGAACCCCTGCTCCTCAAACGCCGGAGGGGCTGAATTGAACCGTTGTGTGTTGTGCGGCGGGTGGTGCCACCGGCGAAGAACAGGCGTTCCCAGGGTGGGGCAAGTGGTGGGTGGGCGGCGTACTGTCCCCCGGCTTCAGGTAGGTCAGTGCCCGCCGCACACTGACCCCGCCGCGAGAGCCGACAGCAGCCTGAGGGCAACCATGGAGAGGGAACCGATGGACCAGGGGCTCTCCGGCGAGGAACCGAAGAAGCCGGTACGAGATAAGTACGAAGCCTCCCTCGGATGGACCAGGTCTACTCGTAGGGAATCCTCCGAACGATACGGTCGCCTTCCGCTTCACGCCGGGATTTGCCCCGTCCTTCCCGGGGCGGTGAACACTCCTGGCTTGGCGAAGCACCTGGTGCTGGGCTCGGTCCGGCTCGGGTCCGGCCATCGCTCCGTGCGCCGCCCCGCTCCGAGCCGGGTGATAGCTCTCGGTAGCGAGACAGCGGTGTTGTCCCGGCGGCAGACTCTTGGGCACGGCTTCGCGGCGGCCCGTACAGATTCTGCCGGCCGCCCGCCGTACCAGCCGACACCACGCTCACTGAAGGGAGCGTCATGCCCGCAATCACCACAGCGACGGTCCCCACCACCGCTGCCCACCGTGGAGAGATTCGCTCCCTCGGGAGCGGCTGGTCGCATGCGACCGTACAGCTTCCCCGAAGGCTGATGCCGCTGCTGGAGAAGACGGTTGGAGCACCTGCTCGCCGCCCCGATCGACGGACGCCGCAGCATGGGCGGGGCACTCGCCCGCCCTGGCTCGGATGGTTGCGGCAGCAGATGAGATCCGAATGGCACCAGCAGCTGAGTGAGACCACAACACACTCTGCGAGCACCAAGGAGGAGCAATGCCGTTACCCAGAGCGTTCGGCCTTGTCACCACAGTGGTGGCAATGGTATCGACACTGGCCGTGGGAGCAGTGACAGCACCGTCCGCCACAGCGGACAGCAGTCTTGGAAAGGGCTCCGAGGCGGTCACCGCTGTGCCGCCTCGGGACAACTCGGTCAACGAACCTGTGTATTTTCTCAAGGGGTACATGGGTGTCAGGGAAAGCGGCACAGGCGTCAGCTGTCTGGATTCCTGGGCGCCTGCCCGGAATTTCTTCAAAAGGGAAGGCTGGTCCGGTCCCCTGCACCTCGTCGGGTTCTACGCCGGGGACACGAACTGCAACGTTTCCATCGCCTCGGGCGACAAGAACACATCCATCCGGGAGCTGGGGCGGAATCTTGCGTGGGACATCCACAACCGCTACTCGCGGTACGGAAAGTCCGTGGACCTCATCGGGCATTCCATGGGCGGCCTGATTGCCCGGGCCGCCGTCACCGGGGTTCAGCGTCGGTTGTCCGGATGGCCTGACTACATTCACGTCGAGGACGCGGTCACCATCGCCACCCCGCACGAAGGCCTCTTCCCGAGCCGCTTCTGCGTACTGTTTCAGCCGACCACCCAGTGCCGCGAGATGCGGCCCAACTCCCCGTTCCTCAACTGGGCGGGCAAGAACCCGCAGTCGGCTCAGAGGACCGACTGGACCGTCATCGGTGCGGCGGACGACTACTACCTGGACCAGTCCGCTCTGGGCATGTCGGCGAAACACCAGGTGTGGTATCACGCGGGCAACGGCTGGGCCCACGAGACCGTCAACGAGGTCACCAGAGGCACTTACCGGCAGGTCTACCAAAATCGACCGGCCCGACCGGTCTTCAAGCGTAATGGAGCGGCCCCCGTACGTGCGGCCATGAACGCCCTGTATTGGTCGGAGAACTGGTGAGAGTCTGACGCTGTCACTCCGTCGTGCCGAAAACTTCCGGAGGGGCCAGGTCTTCTTGATCCCCTCGGCCCCGGGACCGTCGAGGGTCCCGGGGCCGAGGGGAGCGCGGAGGGTCAGGCGCCCTCGTAGTGGGCGCGGAGGCGGGCGCGGGCCTCCGCAGGGGCGCCGGTGTGGTCGAAGCCGAGGAGGGCCGCGCCCAGGACCGGCGGCGCGGTCACCACCTTGACCACCGCCTTCGGCGCCTTCGCCGCGAGCAGCGTGGAGATCTGCTCGTCCAGCTCGGGGTGGCGCGCGGCCAGCACACTGCCGCCGAGGAGCACCGGAACCTCCTCGTCCAGCAGCCCCAGCCGGCCGAGCGCCACCGTGGACATCGCCACGACCTCCTGGGCGAGCCGCCGCACCAGATAGCGGGCGATGGGATCGCCCGCCGCGCCGGTCGCGAAGAGCACCGGGGTCGCCTCATGGGTCCGGTGGGACGGAATGTCCCCCCGGTGCAGCGCCTCGATCAGCGCGATCATGGAGTCCACGCCGTAGTGCGCGGGCAGCGTACGGGCCAGCTCCGTCGGCTCCCCGCGACCGTCGTCGGCGCGGGCCGCGTACCAGAGGGCCTCCAGCGCCAGGCCGTGCCCGCCGCCCCAGTCGCCCGAGATCTTGCCGATCGCGGGGAACCGGGCGACCCGGCCGTCCGGGAGCATGCCGACGCAGTTGATGCCCGCGCCGCAGACCACCGCGACCCCGCGCGGCTCGTCCAGCCCGGCCCGCAACAGCGCGAAGGTGTCATTGCGGACCTGGACCGAGCGGCCCCAGCCGCGCGCCTGGAGGGCTTCGCTCAGCTCCGCCTCCTCCACCGGGAGGTCGGCGTTGGCGAGACAGGCCGAGACATGCTCGACCGCGTCGACGGCGAAGCCCCGCTCCCGGGCGTCGGCCAGCGCCCGCTCGACGGTTCCGCCGAGCAGATCGACGGCGGTGTCGATACCCACCAGCGGCGGCTGGAAGCCATGGTGTCCCCGCGCCGACCCCAGCACCGTGCCGTCGGGGCCCACCAGGGCCACGTCGGACTTGCTGTTACCGGCGTCGACGGCGAGGACGGAAGCGGTCAGGCCCACGCGAGATGCTCCCGGTTGTGCGCGACCAGCTGGTCGGTCAGGGCCTCGGCGTACTCGTACTGCCCGACCAGCGGGTGGGAGAGCAGCGCCTTGAAGACCCGGTCGCGACCGCCCCGCAGAGCCGCGTCGAGGGCCAGGTCCTCGTACGCCGTCACCTGCGAGATCAGCCCCGCGAAGAGCGGGTCGACCCGGCTCACGGGGAGCGGGGTCGCACCGTCGCGGCCGACCGAGGCCTGGACCTCGATCACGGCGTCGTCCGGGAGGAACGGCAGGGTGCCGCCGTTACGGGTGTTGACCACCTGGTACGGGCTGCCGCCCCCGCCGAGCAGCGAGGCGGCGAGGTCCACGGCCGCCTCCGAGTAGAAGGCGCCGCCCCGCTTGGCCAGCAGCTCCGGCTTGGTGTCCAGCGTCGGGTCGCCGTACAGCTCCAGCAGTTCCTTCTCCATCGCGGCCACCTCGGCCGCCCGGGAGGGCTTGGTCCGCAGCTCCCGTACCACCTCGTCGTGGGCGTAGAAGTAGCGGAGATAGTACGAGGGGACCACACCGAGCCGGTCGATCAGCGGGTGCGGCAGGCTGAGGTTCTCGGCGATCGAGGCGCCGTGCTCGGCGAGCAGGCCCGGCAGCAGGTCCTCGCCCTCGGGGCCGCCGATCCGTACCCCGGTCTCCCAGGTCAGATGGTTCAGCCCGACATGGTCGAGGTGCACCTGGCCGGGTTCGACCTCCAGCAGCTTGGCGAACCGCCGCTGGAAGCCGATGGCGACATTGCAGAGCCCGACGGCCTTGTGGCCGGCCTGGAGCAGCGCCCGGGTGACGATGCCCACCGGGTTGGTGAAGTCGATGATCCAGGCGTTGGGGTTGGTACGCCGGACCCGCTCCGCGATGTCCAGGACGACGGGTACGGTCCGCAGCGCCTTGGCGAGGCCGCCCGCGCCGGTGGTCTCCTGGCCCACACAGCCGCACTCCAGCGGCCAGGTCTCGTCCTGGAGCCTGGCCGCCTGTCCGCCGACGCGCAGCTGGAGCAGGACGGCGTCGGCGTCCGCGACGCCCTTGTCCACATCGGAGGTGGTGGTGATGGTCCCGCTGTGGCCCTGCTTGGCGAAGATGCGCCGGGCGAGCCCGCCGACGAGTTCCAGCCGGTCGGCCGCCGGGTCGATGAGCACCAGTTCGCTGATGGGGAGGGTCTCCCGCAATCGGGCGAAGCCGTCGATCAACTCGGGGGTATAGGTGGATCCGCCACCCACGACTGCCAGCTTCATTTCTTTCCTTTAGCCCTTCACTCCGGTCAGTGTGACGCCCTCGACAAACGCCTTTTGGGCGAAGAAGAAGACGAGGATCACAGGGGCCATGACCATGACGGTCGCGGCCATTGTCAGGTTCCAGTCGGTATGGTGCGCGCCCTTGAACGACTCCAGTCCATAGCTGAGCGTCCAGGCCGCGGGGTTCTCGGACGCGTAGATCTGCGGTCCGAAGTAGTCGTTCCAGGCGTAGAAGAACTGGAAGAGGGCGACGGCGGCGATGCCGGGCTTCGCCATCGGGATCACCACCTTGAGCAGGGTGCGCACCTCGCCGCAGCCGTCGACCCGCGCCGAGTCGAGGTACTCGTTGGGGATGGTCAGCAGGAACTGCCGCAGCAGGAAGATGGCGAAGGCGTCGCCGAACGCCATCGGGATGATCAGCGGCCAGAGCGTCCCGGTCAGCTCCAGCTCCTTGGCCCAGAACAGATACATCGGGACGATGATCACCTGCGGTGGCAGCATCATCATCGAGATGACCAGCATCATGGCCGTCCGCTGCCCCCGGAAGCGGAACTTGGCGAGGGCGTAGGCCACCGGGATCGAGGAGACGACGGTGAGGACCGTGCCCAGGCCGGCGTAGATCAGGGTGTTGCGCCACCAGGTGAGGAAGCCGGGGGTGTCCAGCACCTTGGCGTAGTTGCCCCACTCCCAGGTGGTCGGGATGAGATCGCGGGTGAGGGTCTGCTGATTGCTCATCAGCGAGGTCAGGACCACGAAGACGAAGGGCAGGACGAAGAAGAGCGCGGCGGCTATGCCGAGGGAGTGCACCGCGATCCAGTGGAGCAGCGCCCGGCGGCGGGCGGTCCGTGCCGCCTGGGTCGGCGGGGCGTCCTTGCGGACGGGCTCTCGGTCGAGTACCTGGGCCATGGAATCAGTCCCCCATCCGGATGAGGCCGCCACGCCGGCGCATCAGCAGGGAGGTGAAGACCATGGCGAGCGCGAAGAGCACCAGGGCGACGACGGCCGCCGCTCCGTAGTCGAACCGCTGGAAACCGGCGTTATAGATGATCTGCGGCAGGGTCAGGGTGGACTTCTCGGGATACCCGGGTTCGAAGATCTGGCCGCTGCCGCCCATGTTCCCGGAGGCGACCTTCGCCGCGACCAGGGGCTGGGTGTAGTACTGCATGGTGGCGATGACCCCGGTCACCACGGCGAAGAGCACGATCGGCGAGATGTTCGGCAGGGTGACGAAGCGGAACTGCTGCCAGGGGGAGGCGCCGTCGAGCTGGGCGGCCTCGTACTGCTCCTTGGGGACGTCCAGCAGGGCGGCCATGAAGATCACCATCAGATCGCCGATGCCCCAGACCGCCAGCAGGGTGAGGGCGGGCTTGGACCAGGCGGGGTCGGTGAACCAGGTCGGGGGCGAGAGCCCGATCGACTCCAGGACCGTGTTGACGGGGCCCGTGCCGGGGTTGAGCAGAAAGACGAAGGCCAGCGTCGCGGCGACGGGCGGGGCGAGATAGGGGAGGTAGAAGAGGGTCCGGAAGACCCCGGTCCCGGTCTTGATCTTGGTGATCAGAATGCCGACGCCCAGCCCGAAGGCGACCCGGCAGGTGACCATCACCAGCACCAGCCACAGGGTGTTGCGCAGTGCGGGCCAGAACATGGGGTAGTCGTTGAAGACATACGACCAGTTGTCCAGGCCGATGAACTCGGGCGGACGGAAGCCGTCGTACTTCATGAACGAGAAGTACACGGTCGAGATCAGCGGATAGGCGAAGAAGACGCTGAAACCGATCAACCAGGGCGAGAGGAAGGCCAGGGTCCGAAGCGCCGACCGGCGGCGCTTCGAACGCAGGGTGTGAGTCGTCATGGTGGCGGTACGGTCACTTCAGCTTGGCGATGTCGGTATCGATCTGCTGAGCGGCCTTCTCCAGACCCGCCTTGAGGTCCTTCAGCTTGCCCGACTCATAGCGCAGCCCCACGTCCTGGAGGGTGGTGTGGTACGAGCCGCCGTCGACATTGGCCGGGCTGGTGTTGGACTTGGGGTGCTGGGCGATGTCGATGAACGTCTGGAATTCGGGCGCGTGCTTCAGATCGGGCGACTTCAGCGCCTCGATGGTGGAGGGCACGTTCCGGATGCCGTTGGAGAAGGCCACCACCGCGTCGGTGTCGGTGGTCATGTACTTCACCAGCTCCCAGGCGGCGTTCTGCTTCTTGCTGGTGGAGGCGATACCGATGATGGTGCCGGCGAGATATCCCTTGCCGTAGTCGGCTATCTGGTCCTCCGGTACGGGCAGCGGGGCGGTGCCGATCTCGAACTTCACCCCGGCGTCCTTGGCCATACCGAGCCGCCATTCGCCGTCGAGCTGCATCGCGACCTGGCCGGTGTGGAAGGGGTGCTTGGCGCCCCACTCGTCACCGAAGGTGTTGCGGTACTTCTTCAGCTTCTCGAAGCCGCCCAGCGAGTCGACCAGCTTCTTCTGGAAGGTGATCATGCGCTCGAAGGCGGGGTCCTTGGCGATGTTGGACTTGCCCTCGGCGTCGAAGTAGGTCGGCGACCACTGCGGGACATAGTGCGAGATCGTGGTCTCGTACCCGTGGTAATTGGGCATGAAGCCCAGCTGCTCGAAGCTGTCGCCCTTGGCCCTGGTGAGCTTCTGGGCGACCTTCTCGAACTCCTCCCAGGTCTTCGGGGGAGCCTTGATGCCCGCCTTCTTGAACTCGTCCTTGTTGTAGTACAGGCCGTACGCGTCGCCCAGCAGCGGCAGGGTGCACTGATTACCCTCGAACTGGGTGTAGTCGAGGACCGGCTTGTGGAAGACCTTGGCCGGGTCGATGGCCGACTTCTTCAGGAAGGGGTTCAGATCGACGAAGGCGCCCGTGGCGCAGAACTTGCCGACGCTGGTGGTGGAGAAGGAGGAGACCACGTCCGGTGCGTTGGAGCCGCCGCCGCGCAGTGCCTGGTTGATCTTGTCGTCGGTCATATTGCCGACGATCTTCACCTTGATGTTCTTGTGCGCCGCCTCGAAGCGCTCGATGTTCTCCTTGATGGCCTTGACCTCACTGGGCGCGGACCAGCCGTGCCAGAAGGTGAGGGTGGTCTCGGCCTTGGGATCGTCATTGGTGCCGCCCTCGTTGGACCCGGTGCAGGCCGAGGCGAAGAGGGCTATGGCGGCGGTGGCGGCGACGGCGGTGGCTGATTTCCTGGCACGTATGGACATGGCGGTGTCTCCCTGAGGCTATTGAGGGCTGAGGGGTGGTGAGCTATGTCTTTCGTAGGGTCAGCGTGGTGCGTTCGGTGGCGTGGTCGTAGGAGATGGTCCAGGCGTCTCGGGGTCCTGGCGTCCTGGGGTCAGCGGGGGATCGTGGTGTCGAAGATCTCGTCTCGGGTGGTGGCCAGGGCGCTCTCCAGCGCCCCGCGCAGGACGGGGTGTTCGCGTACGGTGCCGAGGACCAGCCGGGGGCGGGAGGCGGCCAGCTCCGTCAGCTCCGCCTCCACCCGGGCGCGCAGCGGTTCGCCACCGGCGGCGATGGCCTCCCCGGAGAGGACCACCAGCTCCGGGTCGAGGACCGCGACCAGGGAGGCGAGACCGGTGGCCAGGCCGGTCGCGTACTCGTCCAGGAACTGCCGGTACGGTCCCGAGTCGTCCTCGGCGGCACGGGCCACCAGGTCGCCCGCGACCTTGGTGTAGTGGCCCTGGCCGACGCCCGCGACACCCAGGCCCCGGGCGCGCCCGGGAAGCACCTGGGCGCCGGCCAGCTCCTGGAAGCCGCCGCTGTTGGCCCGGGTCACCCCCCGGACCAGCGGGACGCCGGGCACGGGCAGAAAGCCGACCTCGCCCGCACCGCCGGTGAAGCCCCGGTGCAGCCGCCCGCCGATGACGAGGGCGGCGCCGAGCCCTTCCTCGTTCCAGAGCAGGACGAAGTTGTCGTGGCCGCGCGCGACACCGAGGCGCTGCTCGGCGACGGCGACCAGATTGACGTCGTTCTCGTACTCCACCGGCATCGGCAGGGCGGTGTTCAGCTCCTCCAGCAGTGCGGGGGAGTGCCAGCCGGGCAGATGGGAGGCGTACCGCAGCCGCCCGGTGGAGGGGTCGAAGGCGCCGGGTGTCGCGATCACCAGCCGGTGCACATCGGCGGTGGTGAGCCCGGCGGCGGCCACCGCGCCCTCCAGCGCCCGGCCGACCCGCAGGACGGCGGAGTCGGCGCGCCGCCCCGGGGTGGGGAGTTCGAACTCCCCGACGGTCCGGCCGGTGAGGTCGGCGACGGCGGCGCGGACGCGCAGCGGGGTGACATCGACCCCGGCGGCGAAGGCGGCCCGCCCGTTCACCGCGTAGAGCTGGGCATTGGGCCCCGGCCGCCCCTCGGTGGTGCCGGTGGCGACGACCAGCCCGGCGGACTCCAGCCGGGCCAGCAGCTGGGAGGCGGTGGGCTTGGAGAGACCGGTGAGCGTTCCGATGGTGGTACGGGAGAGGGGCCCGTACTCCAGCAGCAGATCGAGCGCGGCCCGGTCGTTCATGGCGCGGAGCACACGAGGTGTACCGGGGGTCGTTCCCGGGGAGGGATGGGAACCGGCCATGGATGGTGCACCTGCCTCTCCGCTTCGCCACCGGGCCGTCACCCGGGTGGCCCCGGGGATGACTGTTAGGAAACTTTCCTAACCTGCTGGGAGGAACGTAGGCCGGAGTCCAGGGGGGCGTCAATGGTCCACGCCTGCCGGGCAACCAATCCGTTATCTCCGGCGTCACGGGCGTGCACCCGATGCCAGGAGACGAACACGGGTGGTCGGCGGGGGCCGTGTGGGAGTCTGGAACCGTGCCAGGGAGAGCGAGACCAGGAGGAGGCGACCGTGGCTCGGCCGCAGATGGCGCCCGAGGAGTTCGAGCGCGTCGCGCGGGCCCTGACGCGCGCGGTTGAGGGTGTACGCCCGGAGTGCGTCAAGGGAGAGCTGGGGATCAAGCCGGCCGCCGACGGTGGTCATGGGCGCATCGTCCAGTGGCTCATCAGGATCTGTCTTCAGCACCGCCCCGAGCTGTGGCTGTCCACCGGGCAGGGGCTCCGGGTCGAGGCCTACCGCAAGGGGCATGCCCGGCCGGACGGCACCCTGGCGGCGTCGGAGGCGTTCGTCGGGGCGGGGGAGTGGGCGGATCCGGCGCCGGTGCTGATGGTCCTGGAGATCACGTCGTACGACACCGACACCGACCGGCGGGACCGGGTGGAGAAGCCCCGTGCGTACGCCGAGACCGGTATCCCCGTCTATCTGCTGATCGACCGGGACAGCTGTGAGGTCAAGGTGCACAGCCACCCCGACGGAGTCCGCTACGAGAGCGTGCTGACCGTGCCCTTCGGCAAGGAGATCACCCTGCCCGAACCGGTCGGTATCACCCTGGACACCGAGCCGCTGAAGAACTGGGTCCGCTGACGCGGGAGGGCCCGGCGGGCCCTCCCGTAGCAGGGGCTACTTCGTCAGGTTCGGGCCCGGCGGTATCGGGGCCGTGGCCAGGGACTGCGGGGAGGTGGGGCTGGCCAGGGCGGAGGGGGGAGCCACCGAGGCGGAGGGGTCGGCCGACGGGGTCTCGTCGGGGGCCAGCGGGAGGCCGCCGACGATACGGATGCCCGCCGCGTCGAACGCCCGCTTGATCCGCCAGCGCAGCTCCCGCTCCACCGCCAGCGCCTTGCCCGGCATCGTCTTCGCGGCGATCCGTACGGTCATCGAGTCCAGCAGCACCTCGGTGAGCCCCAGCGTCTCCACCGGGCCCCACAGCTGCTCGTTCCACGGCTCCGCCTTGGCCACCTCGTCGGCCACATCGCCGATCACCGAGCTGACCCGGTCCAGGTCCTCGGAGGGGCGGACCGTCACATCGACGGTGGCGGTCGCCCAGCCCTGGCTGAGGTTGCCGATCCGCTTGATCTCGCCGTTGCGGACGTACCAGATCTCGCCGTCGACACCGCGCAGCTTGGTCACCCGCAGCCCGACCTCCACGACCTCGCCGGAGGCGACCCCCGCGTCGATGGAGTCCCCGACGCCGTACTGGTCCTCCAGGATCATGAAGACACCGGAGAGGAAGTCGGTCACCAGATTGCGGGCGCCGAAACCGATGGCGACACCCGCGACACCCGCCGACGCCAGCAGTGGCGCCAGGTCGATCGCGAAGACACCGAGGATCATCAGCCCGGCGGTGCCGAGGATCAGGAAGGACGCCACCGACCGCAGCACCGAGCCGATCGCCTCCGACCGCTGGCGCCGCCGCTCGGTGTTGACGAGCAGCCCGCCGAGGGCGCTGCCCTCCACGGCCTGGGCCGAGCGGTTCATCCGGTCGATCAGCTTGGTGAGCGCCCGCCGCACCAGCATCCGCAGCACCAGCGCGACCACCAGGATCAGCGCGATCCGCAGTCCGGTGCTCAGCCAGGTGGACCAGTTCTGCTCCACCCACCCGGCGGCGTCCGTGGCCTGCTTCGCCGCGTCGTCCAGGGAGACGGCGGGCGCGGGTGCGGCCGGGGCGGCTGGGTCCTCACCGGCGGCGGGCCGGAGCGCGGGCAGGGAGAGCGGAAGGGAGAGCGGGAGGGACAGAAGGGCGTGGGTCACGGGGGGATGACCTCCAGGCATTGCGTACGGCAGACCAACCACAGTAACGGGGCACCCCCGCCCGGCCCGCTGCTCTGTTCGAGGGAGAGACAAGTCTCACCCGGGGATGAATCCGGGGGGCCGGGCGTTGGGGAGGTATCGCCCGATGGTGTCCCGATGGTGTGTCGGACAACACTCCGAGCCCGTTACGGCCACGTGGTGGCGCTCGGACCTGGCCTGAGGGGAGACTGAGTACAGATCGTCCCGGCGCGAGCCACGCGCCGCCGGCGTACAAGGAGGCATCCGCCGTGCCGCACGTCCTGGTTCTCAACGCGTCGTACGAGCCCCTCGGCGTCGTACCGCTCCGCCGCGCGCTCGTCCTCGTACTGGAGAACAAGGCACTCTGCCTTGAGGAGTCCGGCGCCTTTCTGCACAGTGCGACCCGGGTGATCGCCGCGCCCAGTGTGGTCCGCCTCAAGAGATTCGTCCGGGTCCCCTATCGGGGGCCCGTTCCCTTGACCCGCAAAGCGCTCTTCGCCCGTGACGGAGGGCGCTGCATGTACTGCGGCGGGGTCGCCACCAGCGTCGACCATGTCGTCCCGCGCAGCCGGGGCGGTCTGCACGTCTGGGACAACGTGGTGGCCGCCTGCCGCCACTGCAACCACGTCAAGGCGGACCGGCATCTGCGCGAGCTGGGCTGGCGGCTGCGCCATCAGCCCGCGCCGCCCAGCGGGCTGGCCTGGCGGATCATCGGCACCGGGCACCGGGACCCGCGCTGGCTGCCCTATCTGCAACCCTACGGAGCCGATGACGCGATGGCCCGGATCGACGGCGTGTCCGTCTAGGGGCCTTTTTTGTACCCGGGGGTACGGGAAAGGGAGCCGGGGCCGGGGACCGGGGTAGGGGCGCGGGGGCCGGGCGGGACGGTCAGCGGTCGCGCGGCCCGTCCCCGGGTGCCTCCGAGGGCTTCTCCGCCACCGCGTACGCCTCCACCGACCACAGCGAGTAGCCGAAGCGGGTGGCCCGCTCGTCCCCCTGGATCCGGAGGTACCGCGCCCTGCTGTCCAGCCGGATGGACTCCCGGCCGCCCCTGCCCTCCCGTACGGTCGCCGCCGTGCGCCAGACACGGCCGTCCGACGAGACCTGGACGCGATAGCCCACGGCGTACGCGTCCTGCCAGTGCAGTACCACCCGGCCCAGCCGGACCGGGTGCGGCAGCGCCGCCTGCCACCAGGCGCCGTCCTCGGCCGGTGAGGACCAGCGGGTCCCCGGGTCGCCGTCCACCGCCGCCGGTGCGGGGAAGTCCGGTGTCTCGTCCCCCGAGGAGGAGGCCGTGGTGCCGGGTGCCCGCAGCAGATCGGGACCGGCCGTGCGCGGATAGGCGCGGACGGTCAGGGTCTCCCGCTGACTGGCGAAGGAGAGCGGCACCCGGTACTCGCCGGAGGGGGTGCCCTTCGGTACGGAGACCTCGACCGGCACCGTCGTCCGCACGCCCCGGGGGACCGTGGTCCGCCGGGGGGCCCGGACCGTGATCCCGGCCGGGGCCTTCGCGGTCACCTTCCCCCGGACCGCGCCGGGCCGGCGGGGCGTCAGCCGTACCTCCGCCCGCTGCGGCGCCCCGCCGATCACCGCGTCGGTACGGTCCCGGCCCAGCTCCAGACCGGCGGCGGGCTCATCGGCGAACCAGGGCACCAGGGCCCGTACGGCGGGCCGGGGCGGTGCGGGCACCTGTCCGGACCCGGGGCCCGGCGCCGGACCGGTGGGGACGACCCGGATCGCGTCCAGCCGCAGCCCCCGGGCGTCCACCTGGGTCCAGCCGCCGGGGGAGAGCGTGCCGAGGGGGCGCCAGCCCTCGCCGGGCACCCGCCCCTCGATCCGCCCCGGGGCCGGGCCCGGTTCGGTGAGCGCGGTCACGGTGGAGACCGGACGGGCCCGCGCCAGGCGCACCATGTCCCGGCCCGCGCCGTCCGGTGCCCGGTCCGCGCCGCCGCCCCGCACCCGATCGGTGCCGCCCCGCACCCGATCGGCGCCGGTCCAGGCCGCGTTCTCGGCGAGCGCCCGCTTCAGGAACGGCCCCAGCACCCCCGCCCCCACCGTGACCTCGGCCGAGGCGGCCCGCCGGGCGAGCGGCTCCAGGTCGAGCGCGGCCCGCCAGGCCCGCTCGCCGTCGCCCCGGGCCTGGGCCTGGAGCATGTCGACGGCCAGCTCACCGGCGCGGCCGTAGCGGGCGAGCTGGTCCAGCCAGGGGCGGGTCTCGTCGGCGAGCCGTCCGCCGGCCGTCCGCCGCAGCCGCTCGGGGGCCCGGCTCAGCACGGTGAACCCGTCGCGCAGCGCGGCGGCGGCCCGGTCCCGGGCCGGGGCGCTCCCCCGAGGGGATGTGCCCTTGTCCTTGCCGCGCGGGGGTCCGCTCTCGCCCCCGGCGCCGCGCAGCCGCCAGAAGGCGTCGATCAGGGGTCGCAGAGAGAGGGACTCCACCGGGTCCAGCACCGAGGAGGACTGATGGCCCGCCAGGGCGCGCAGCGCCTCCTGGGCCCGTGGGTCCGCCCCCGCCAGCTCCGCGACGGCCGCCTCCCAGGAGGGCCCCGGGCGGTAACCCCGGGGGTTCCAGGCGTAGTCGGCCGAGGTGAAGAGCGGGATCTGCGAGGCGGTGGCCTGCCGCATCGCCTGGGGGAGCAGCGCGGCCGACCCGGTGGCGACGGCGGGCTCCCGGCCGGTGACGGGGCCGAGGAAGAGCCGGTCCTCGGCGTAGTCGTTGACCGGGTAGTTGTCCATGGTGACCAGGGGCCGGCCGAAGATCTCCCGGGCGCGGGCGGTCTCGCCGCCGGTGATGGTCCTCGGCACCACCCCCACCCCGGTCCAGGCCACTTCGATCCCCTGGTCCAGCTCCTCGGCGAGGGCGCGCCGGTACGCGGTGGCGCCGTCCTGGTAGTACTCGGTCGGGAGCAGGGAGAGGGGCGGTGCGCCCGGGTGCCGCCGGGCCGTCTCCCGGGCGACCGCGTTCGCCACCCGTGCCTGGGCGCGGGCCGCCGCGCCGGGCCCGGAGCCAAAGGTGCGGGCGTCCCGCTCGCAGTGCCACTCGCTGTAGCTGACATCGGGGAACTGGAGCTGGAAGGCGCCGAAGCCCAGCTCCGCCATGGCGTCGAGCTTGCGGCTCAGCGCCCGGATGTCGCCGTCGTCGGAGAAGCACAGCCGCTGGGCCGGGGCGACGGCCCAGGCGAGGGTGACATGGTTGCGGCGGGCCCGCTCGGCGAGTTCCCGGAACTCCGCCTGGCGGGCGGTGGGGTAGGGGTCGCGCCAGCGGGTCTGGCGGTAGGGGTCGTCCCCGGGGGCGAGGAGATAGCGGTTCTGCTTGGTGCGGCCCAGGAAGTCGAGATGGGCGAGGCGTTCGGCATGGGTCCAGGGCTCACCGTAGAAGCCCTCGGTCACCCCGCGTACGGGGGTGCCGGGCCAGTCGCGGACAGTGGCCCGGCGGACGGTGGCCCGCCCCGCCTCGCCGGTGATCAACTGCCGGAGGGTCTGGGCGCCGTGGAAGAGCCCGCTCGCGCCGACGCCGTCGAGGGCGACGGTGTCCCGGCCGCCGGTCCTGCCGACGGCCAGCCGGTAGCCCCCGTCGGGCAGATCGGACCGGTCGGGCGCGTCGAGGGCCCGCAGGGCGTCCCGGGCGGCGTCGCCGCCGATGAGCAGCAGCGGGCCGCGCCCCGGGAGCGCGGTGTGGAGGGTCCGTATCCCGGCCTTCTCCAGCATCCGGCGGAGCAGGGCCCCGGTGTGGGGGTCGGTGTCGGGCGCGATGACCAGGGTGGCCCGCTCACCCAGGCGCAGGGGTTTTCCGGTGGTACGGAGCGACTGGGGTACGGGGTGGACCGCACCGGCCCGGGGAGCCCTGGGCTTCCGGTCCGCGCGCTCCCGGTCGGCTTCCTCGCGCCCCGAGGGCTTCCGGTCCGCCTGCTCGCGGTCGGCGGGCTTGCGGTCGGTACGGGGGGAGGCGACGGCGGCGGGCGAGGAGAGCGGGACACCGGACGACCCGGAAGGGACGGAGGCACCGGCGGTCGGCGCGCCGCCGAGCAGCCCGCCGATCACCGCGACCGCCAGCGCGGTGGCCGTATGCCGTCGGTGTCCGAACCGCACGATGTCTCCTTTCGATACCCCTGAGGTCTCCGTTTGATCGCGACCCCACCACCCGGGCGCGCGGAGTGTCAACGAGCCCGGTCGTTCCACGGCTTTTGCCGGGACACTCCGCAGAGCGCTCCCACCGACACGGACGACCTGCCCGTTCTAGGCGGAATATGACAGTCCGTTTGATGGAGTCTTGGTGATGCGTTCGAGCCAAACGCGGTACGGGGAGCGAAATGTGACGCGGAACACGCCTTCGGGGTGGGCATGTCTGCGGTGCGGCCCCCGGGGTAGGCGCGGACCGACCCATTACCGTCAGTACCGTCCGTAGGGAGAGTTCGCCATGGCCCCGTCCGCTCCGCTGTCCCGCCCACTGTCCCGCGTCGCCCCGCCCGCCGCCGTCCCCGGGCCCCGGCGCTTCACCGGGACGGCTGTGACCTGCGAAGCCCCTTCCCGATTCGCGCCGTTGACCAGCGAACCGCCGCTGGCCGACCTCACCCCGCTCACCAGTGAGCCCCCGCTCGCCGGTGACGCTCCGTTGATCTGTGAGCCGCCCCTCACCGGCCGGCCGCCCCTGACCAGCGAGCCCCCGCTGACCTCCGAGACCGCCGCCGCCCTGCCGTCCGGGACGGGCACCCCCGTACCGCCCCCACAGCCGCACGGCTGAGGCCGGTGGGCCGCGCGGGCCCCGGGGCCGGTGACCCGGGCGGCCGAAGGGAGCCCCCATGAGCCTGGCCAGGCTCGCCGCACTGCACCGGATCGCCACCGCCACCACGGTGGACGGACAGACCGTCCCCGTCCCCGACGACACCCTGATCGCGGTCCTCGCCGCGCTGGACATCGACGCCTCGGACCCCGGCGCCGTCCACCGCGCGCTGGAGCGGGCCGAGTCCGACGCCGCCCTGCCCCTGCCCCCCGTCGTGGTCCGCTGGCTCGGCGACCCCGACCCGCCCGCACTCGCCGGGCTCCCCGACGGCACCGACATCCGGCTCGAACCGGAGGACGGCGGCGACCCCCCGGCCGACTGGCGCGAGGCCCCCTGCGGGGTGCACACCCTGGAGGTCCGCACCCCCGACGGCGACACCGCCCGCGCCCGGCTGATCGTCGCCCCCGACCGCGCCCCCCGGCCCCCCGGGCGCTCCCACGGCTTCCTCGTCCAGCTCTACTCCCTGCTCTCCCGGCACTCCTGGGGCATGGGCGACCTCGCGGACCTCGCCGAACTCGCCACCTGGGCCGGGCGGACCACCGGCGCCGGATTCCTCCAGATCAACCCGGTGCACGCGGCCGTACCCGCCGCCCCCGGCTCCTTCGGCGACCCCTCCCCGTACCGCCCCTCCTCCCGGCGCTTCCCCGACCCCATCCAGCTGCGGATCGAGTCGGTCCCCGAGTACGTCCTGCTCGACCCCGCCGACCGGGCCCGGATCGACGCCCTGCGCGAGCGCGCCGACCGGCTGCGCGAGGGCGTCCTGCACAAGGGCGAGCCGATCGACCGGGACGCCGTCCGCGCGCTCAAGTACGAGGCGCTGGAGCCGCTGGTCCGCGCCGAACCCGGCCCCGGGCGCCGCGCCGACCACTGCGACTGGCTCGCCCGCCAGGGCCGCGCCCTGGAGGACCACGCCACCTGGTGCGCCCTCGCCGAACTGCACGGCCCGCACTGGCACAGCTGGCCCGCGCCGCTGCGCGACCCCCGGTCGGCGGCGGTCGCCCGCGCCCGGAGCGAACTGCGCGACCGGGTCGACTTCCACACCCGGGCCATCTGGTTCACCGACGGACAGCTCGCCGACGCCGCCCGGGCCGCCCGGGACGCCGGGATGGCCGTCGGGATCGTCCACGACCTCGCGGTCGGCGTCCACCCCGAGGGCGCCGACACCTGGGCGAGCCCCGGCCTCTACGCCCGGGGTGTCTCCACCGGGGCGCCCCCGGACGCCTTCAACCCCCTCGGCCAGGACTGGGGGCTGCCGCCCTGGCGCCCCGACACCCTCGCCGGCTGCGGCTACGCCCCCTTCCGCGAGCTGCTGCGGGCGCTGTTCGCCCATGCCGGAGCGGTACGGATCGACCATGTGATGGGGCTCTTCCGGCTCTGGTGGGTCCCCGAGGGGCGGCCCCCCACCGAGGGCACCTATGTCGGGTACGACGCCGAGGCCCTGCTCGCGATCCTGGTCCTGGAGGCCCACCGGGCCGGCGCCGCCGTCATCGGCGAGGACCTCGGCACGGTCGAACCCGAGGTGCGCCGCGCCCTGGACCGGCGCGGGATCCTCGGCACCTCCGTGCTGTGGTTCGAGCGCAACTGGGGCGGCGACGGGGAACCGCTGCCGCCCGCCTCCTGGCGCGAGGGCTGCCTCGCCACCGCCGCCACCCACGATCTGCCGCCGCTCGCCTCCCGGCTCGGCGGTGACCATGTGGAGCTGCGCGAACGGCTGGGGCTGCTCGGCCGCCCGGTCCGCGAGGAGCGGCTGCGCGACCGTGCCGAGCTGCGCGCCTGGCTGCGGCTGCTGGGCTCGCTGGGACTGCTGGCGGAGGGTGCGCGGGGGGAGGACGGGGCGGCGGGCGAGGGGGTCGAGGAGGAGCGGATCCGGGCGGTCCACCGCTTTCTCGCCCGTACCCCGGCACTGCTGGTCGGGATCTGGCTGCCGGACACGGTGGGCGACCGCCGCCCGCAGAACATGCCCGGGACCTGGGACCGCTACCCCAATTGGCGGCTCCCCCTCGCGGACTCCCGGGGCCGCCCGCTCTCCCTGGAGGAACTGACCGCCGCACCCCGGCTGCATGCGCTGATGGAGGTCTTCACCGGGCCCCGGAGCTGATGGACCGGGAGCGGGGTACGGGCCGCCGCGCCCCGGTCGCGGCGGCCCGGCGATCTCCGTACGGCACCCCGGGCGAGCGGTCCGTTCAGCCGTTCGCTACGTTGGGGAGCGTGGACAAGAAGAACACTTTGCGCGCCGGCACCGTGGCGGCCGGTACGACGCTGATGATGCTGCTCCTGTCGTCGCCCGCACTCGCCCTCACGCGTGATGACGGCGACGACCCGGGTACGGGCCTGAGCGTGGCCGAGACGCTCGGTCTGTTCGTGGCCGCGCCGCTGGTGATCTTCCTGGTCATCGCGGGTCTGGTGATGGTCCTCGACAAGTCCCGGGACCAGCCGCAGAGCTGATCCCCGGGGGCTGCCCGCCCCTGTGTCCCTTCCTCGCGCCCCGGGTGCCCAGCCGCACCCGGGGCGCCTTGGCATGTCCGGATCCGCCCGTACGCCCGCACGGGCGGGGTGGCCGTCCCGGTCAGCCGTGGGCCGCGAGCAGCTTGCGCAGCAGCTCGTTCAGCCGCTCCGCCTCCGCCCCGGTGAGCGCGGAGGTGAGCGCCGCCGTCTGGGCCCGCAGCCCGGCGGTCACCGCCTGGTCCACCAGGTCGAGCCCCTGGGCGGTGAGGGTGATCCGCAGCCCCCGGCGGTCGTGCGGATCGGGGTTGCGGGTGAGCAGCCCCGCCTTCTCCAGCCGGTCGAGCCGTCCGGTCATCCCGCCCGTGGTGAGCATGAGGGTGGCCGACAGCTCGCGGGGTGAGAGGGTGTACGGCTCGCCCGCGCGCCGGAGCGTCGCGAGGACGTCGAACTCGCCCCGGCCGACCCCGTATCGGCGGTACTCCTGCTCCGTCCGGTCGCCCATCGCCCGGGAGATCCGGTAGATGCGCCCGTAGGCGGCCATGGGCACCGTGTCGAGGTCGGGCCGGACGGCGGCCCACTGGTCGGTGATGGCGTCCACGGGGTCCCGGTCCGGGGCCCGGTCCCGGTCCCGGTGCTCCCGGCCCTGGTCGCGGTCCCGGTCGCCGTCGGCTGCGGCCGCCTCTGCGGCTGAGGTGGGGTTCATGGGCAGCAGTATCCAGCATTCTCCGGAGGTC
Organism: Streptomyces sp. NPDC000594; assembly: GCF_040299965.1. NCBI lineage: Bacteria > Bacillati > Actinomycetota > Actinomycetes > Kitasatosporales > Streptomycetaceae > Streptomyces > Streptomyces sp. NPDC000594. Next base: position 281,939 of record NZ_JBEPCY010000002.1, read on the forward strand.
GGTGATAAGCGAGTAAGAGGCTTGACGTTAAGTCGCTTAGCGCTAAGCTACTTATGACTCACTGAATCGGAGACTCGCCGAATCGAAGGAACCGCCATGCGCCGCGCGGCCGTCATCGCCCTGACCGCTCTCGCCCCGATCTCCTGGGGCACCACCTATGCCGTCACCACCGAGCTGCTGCCGCCGGACCGCCCGCTGTTCACCGGGCTGATGCGGGCCCTGCCCGCCGGGCTGCTGCTGGTCGCCCTCGCCCGGACGCTGCCGCGCGGAGCCTGGTGGTGGCGGGCGGGAGTGCTGGGCGCGCTGAACATCGGGGCGTTCTTCCCGCTGCTCTTCCTCGCCGCCTACCGGCTGCCCGGCGGGGTCGCGGCCGTCGTCGGCTCGGTGGGACCGCTCTTCGTGGCGGGCCTCGCGGCGCTGCTGCTCGCCGAACGCCCCACCGCCCGTACGCTGCTCAGCGCGGTCGTGGCGGCCTTCGGAGTCAGCCTGGTGGTGCTCCAGGCGGGGGCCGCCCTCGATGCGGTGGGGGTGCTGGCGGGGCTGGCCTCGTCCGCCTCGATGTCGGCGGGGATCGTGCTCACCAAGCGCTGGGGGCGGCCCGAGGGGGTGGGCCCGCTGGCCATGACGGGCTGGCAGCTCACCGCGGGCGGGCTGCTGATCGCGCCGGTGGCGCTGGTGGTGGAGGGCGCGCCGCCCGCGATCGACGGCGGGGCGGCGGCCGGGTATCTCTATCTCGCCCTGGCCAATACGGCGGTGTCGTACTGGCTGTGGTTCCGCGGGATCGAGCGGCTGACGGCCACCTCGGTCACCCTGCTGGGCCCGCTGTCGCCGATCACGGCGGCGGTGATCGGCTGGGCGCTGCTGGGGGAGGCGCTGAGCCCCGTTCAGCTGCTGGGCATGACGGTGGCGTTCGCCGCGACCCTGGCGGGCCAGTTCGCCGCGGCCAGGGCGGCCGCGGCCCCGGCGCCCCTCACCCGTACCGGCACCCTGATCCGTACCACCGCACCGGCGGACCCGGGCACACAGGAACGGCCGGCCACACCGGCACCGGCGGGCACGGGGGTCCCGGCGGGCACGGGGGCCGGTCCGGCGCGGTGACCGTGCCGGGCGCGACGGTGTCCCCCGCCGCCCGGCCGGGCGGCGGGGGACACACCCGTCTCAGGAGACCTGGGCGTGGGTCGCCAGCGACTGGAGGTAGCGCATCAGCGTCATCAGGACGTCCCGGCTGGACCCCCGTACCCGGGCGTCGCAGTCGACGATCGGCACCGAGGCCGGGAGGTCCAGGGCGGCCCGGATCTCCTCGATCGGATGGACGGGGGCATCGGGGAACGTATTGATGGCCACCACGAACGGAACCCGGCGCTCCTCCAGCCGCCCGATCACATCGAAGCTGACCTCGAGACGCCGGGTGTCCACCAGGACCACCGCACCGAGGGCGCCCTCGAACAGACCGCGCCACAGGAACCAGAACCGCTGCTGGCCCGGGGTGCCGAAGAGATACAGCACCAGCTCCTCGTTGATGCTGATCCGGCCGAAGTCCATGGCGACGGTGGTGGCGGTCTTCCGCTCCACCCCGTGGGTGTCGTCCACCCCCACACCCGCCTGGGTCATCGTCTCCTCGGTGGTGAGCGGCCTGATCTCGCTCACCGAGCCGACCAGGGTGGTCTTGCCCACTCCGAAGCCGCCCACGATGACCACCTTCACCGCTGCGGTGGCCGTCTCCGGCAGGATGTCCTCGCTGCGCGGCTCAGAGCTTCTGAAGTCCATCGATCACTGCCTCTATCAACGCTCGGTCGGGGATCAGGGCGGGCTGGACCGGTGCACGGGCGATCACCTGTTCCGCCAGCAGCAGATCGCTGAGGAGGACGGTGACCACGCTCACCGGCAGACCGATGTACGCGGAGATCTCGGCCACCGAGAGCGGCCGGTGGCACAGCCGGATGATGGCCGCCTGCTCCGGCTGCATCCCGTGCCGGGGCTGCGACTTGGCGACGATCAGGGTGACCAGGTCGAGCGTGGCCGGTACCGAGGCCCCGCTGCGACCACCCGTGATGACGTAGAGCCGCTCGGGACTGGTTTCCTCCCAGTCCCCCGCTTCGCTCACGCCTGGCGCCTCTCCTGCCGCGGCGGGCTGGACAGGTGCTCGCCGATCCGCAGGACGAGGTCCCGCATCCGCTGTCCCATGAGTCCGGCGTCGACTCCCTCGTCGGCGAGGACCGCGAGGAACGCGCCCGCCCCCGCCGCCATCAGATAGAAGAAGCCTCCGCTCATCTCGATGACCACGAGATGCATCCGCCCGTCGCTGCCGGGCAGTTCGGACGCGACGGCACCCGCGAGGCTCTGGAGCCCGGCGCAGGCGGCGGCGAGCCGGTCGGCGGTGTCGTTGTCGGCGCCGTACTGCGCGATCCGCAGACCGTCGGCCGAGAGGACGATGACGTGTCTGGTCTGCGGTACGCCTTCCGCCAAGTCCTTGAGCATCCAGTCCATGTTGGTCTGGTTGGACTGCTGCTGAATCATGGCTGCGTACTCCCCTTGCTCGTCTGGTTTGCCTCACCGGCCAGGCCGTTCTGGAACGCCGTGAGCCACATGCCCGGCTGCACCGCGGGGGCGGTGTCCTGCGGCGGCGCCGCGGCGGTGGGTACCGGCACGGGGGTGGCGGGGGCCTTGCGGCGGCGCTGCGGCAGGCCGTTCACGGTGCGTTCGGTGACGACCGGCGGCTCGTCCTCGACCGGCGGATGTGCCGTGCTGGGTCCGGTCGGCTGACGGGAGAGCGGCTCCCCGTTCAGCGTCGCGCCGGCGGCGCGGGGGCCGGAGGAGGAGCCGATGCCGTGGGCCAGTCCGGTCGCCGAGGCGACCGTGGTGATCAGTTCCTGCGGGACGACCAGGACGGCGCGCACCCCGCCATAGGCGGAGGAGCGCAGCGAGACCTGGAATCCATAGGCCTGGGAGAGCCGGCCGACCACGGCCAGGCCCAGCCGGGGGGTCTCGCCCAGGTCGTTGACGTCGATGCCCTGCTGGGCCTGGCGGAGCATGCGCTCGGCCCGGTCGCGGGCCTCCTCGCTCATGCTCACCCCGCCGTCCTCGACCTCCACGGCGATCCCGGAGTTCACCTCGACGGCGGTGATGTGGACCTTGGTCAGCGGCGGTGAGTAGCGGGTGGCGTTGTCCAGCAGCTCGGCCAGGGCGTGGATCAGCGGCTCGACGGCGCTGCCGACGACGGCCACCTCCGAGACGGAGTGCAGCTCGACGCGCTGGTAGTCGGTGATCCGGGACATGGCGCCGCGCATCACGCTGTAGAGGGGGACGGCCTTGCTCCACTGGCGGCCGGGGCGCGCGCCGCCGAGGACGGCGATGGAGTCGGCGAGCCGGCCGATCAGGGCGGTGCCGTGGTCGATCCGGAGCAGATCGCCGAAGACCTCGGGGTTCTTGCCGTGCCGGTCCTCCATCTCCCGCAGCTGCTGGGCCTGCTGGTGGACGATGGCCTGCACCCGGCGGGCGATGTTCACAAAGGCGCGCTGGGCGGACTCGCGCAGATCCTCCTCGCGGGCGACCGCGTCGAGGATGGAGCTGAGGACGATCTGATGGTCCGGGGACGCGCCCACGGAGTCGAGGATGTCCTCGGGGAACTCGCCCTTGCGCAGCCGCTCCACGACCTCCGGCAGCAACTCGGCGACGAGCCGGTTGTTCTCGGCCTGGGCGTGGGCGAGATGGGCCTCGCGCTCGGCGAGCCGGGCGGAGAGCAGGGTGACGCGGCGGCCTCTGCGCACGGTCTCGGCGCAGGAGATGGCGATGGCGAGGACGGCGACGATGTCGACCCAGATGACGACGGTCCGGGCGGAGCCGGAGACGACGGCCGCCGGGATGACCGCGGCGATGGCGGTGACGACGACGGGGACCAGCCACACAAGGGAAGCCGCAGGCCGCGGATTTCCGGTCGACGTTTCCTGTCGGACCATCAGCACCCTCAAACCATCGGAACGGGAATGATCATATGACGACAGTCGGCGAGCATATCCATGTCCGGTTAGGACAGATGACGGTGGGTTAATAAATTGGCGTGAAGTAGATGCTTCGAGATGGCGCAGAAGCCCAGGTCCAGCGGGAGTGGCGGGAGATGGGCGATTTTCGGCCAAATTAGAGGTTGAGTCAGCGGGGCCCGGTCGCCGCCCCGGACGGGGCAGGTGGCGCGGGGGGTGGAGGGCCGCCCGGAGGGGCGGGGCGGCCGGGGCGCCGCGCGGGCGGGATGAACGGAATCGGCCACCCGCCGCCCGGGGACATACCGGGAAAGACGGGACGGGCCCGGGTCCGGCGATCATCCACCGGACCCGGGCCCGTCCCCGGTGCCCCCGGACGGATCCGGGGGCATCATGCGCGAGAGGTCAGGCGGAGGCCGCCGCCGCGTCCGCCGCCTGCGCCCGCAGCGCCCGCTCGACACCCGAGCGGGACTCCAGCACCAGCCGCCGCAGCGCCGGCACCGGCCGCGCCGACTCCAGCCAGGCGTCCGTGGCGTCCAGCGTGGCCTGCGAGACCTGGAGCGAGGGGTAGAGACCGACCGCGATCTGCTGGGCCATCTCCGGGCTCCGCGAACCCCACACGCCCTGGACGGCGGCGAAGTACTTCTCCGCGTACCCGGCGAGCAGCTCCCGCTGGTCCGTCTGGACGAAGCCGCCGATCACCGCCTCCTGCTTGGCGTTCGGCAGGCTGTCGCTCTCCACGACCGCCGCCCAGGCCTCCGCCTTGGCCCGCGCCGTCGGCCGGGCCGCGCGCGCGGTGTCCGCGTGCCGCTCACCCGCCGCCGTGCGGTCCCGCTCGTACTCCGCCGCGATGGCGTCCTCGTCCAGCACCCCGGTCGCCGCCAGCCGCTCCACGAAGGTCCAGCGCAGCTCGGTGTCGACGGCCAGACCTTCGATCGAGTCGGTGCCGTCGAGCAGCGTCTGGAGGAGGTCCAGCTGCTGCGGGGTGCGCGCGGTGGCCGCGAAGGCCCGCGCCCAGGCCAGCTGGTGGTCGCTGCCGGGGGCCGCCGCCCGCAGATGTGCCAGGGTCGCGTCGGTCCAGCGGGAGAGCCCCGCCTCCCGCCACTCCGGCGCCGCGTACTGGTCGATCGCCAGCTTCACCTGGCGGTGCAGCGACTGCACCACACCGATGTCCGACTCCTTGCCGATGCCGGAGAGCACCAGCGAGAGATAGTCCCGGGCGGCCAGCTCGCCGTCGCGGGTCATGTCCCAGGCGGAGGCCCAGAGCAGGGCGCGCGGCAGCGAGGTGGCGAAGTCGCCCAGCCGCTCGGTGACGACCTTCAGCGACTCCTCGTCCAGGCGGACCTTCGCGTACGACAGATCGTCGTCGTTCAGCAGGACCACGGCCGGACGGCGGGTGCCCGCGGGCAGCGGCACCTGGGTCAGTTCACCGTCGACGTCCAGCTCGATCCGATTGGTCCGCACCAGCCGGCCCGCGTCCGCGGGGTCCTGGTCGTAGAAGCCGATCGCGATCCGGTGCGGGCGCAGCGTCGCCTCGCCCTTGGCGCCGGCGGGCAGCGCCGGGGCCTCCTGCCGTACCGCGAAGGAGGTGATGACCCCGTCGGCGGAGACCTCGATCTCCGGGCGCAGCACATTGATGCCGGCCGTCTCCAGCCAGAGGGTCGACCAGGAGGTGAGGTCCCGGCCCGAGGTCTTCTCCAGCGCGCCGAGCAGATCGGTCAGCACGGTGTTGCCGAAGGCGTGCTCCTTGAAGTACGCCCGCACCCCGCGGAAGAAGGCGTCCTCGCCGACATAGGCCACCAGCTGCTTGAGGACGGAGGCGCCCTTGGCGTAGGTGATGCCGTCGAAGTTCACCAGGACGTCGTCGATGTCCCGGATCTCCGCCATGATCGGGTGGGTGGACGGCAGCTGGTCCTGGCGGTAGGCCCAGGTCTTCATGGAGTTCGCGAAGGTGGTCCACGAGTGCGGCCAGCGGGAGCCCGGGGCGTCCGCCTGGCAGGCGATGGAGGTGTACGTGGCGAACGACTCGTTCAGCCAGAGGTCGTTCCACCACTCCATGGTGACCAGGTCGCCGAACCACATATGGGCCAGCTCGTGCAGGATGGTCTCCGCGCGCACCTCGTACGCCGCGTCCGTCACCTTGGAGCGGAAGACATACTGGTCACGGATGGTGACCGCGCCCGCGTTCTCCATCGCGCCCGCGTTGAACTCCGGCACGAAGAGCTGGTCGTACTTGGCGAACGGGTAGGCGTAGTCGAACTTCTCCTGGAACCAGTCGAAGCCCTGCCGGGTGACCTCGAAGATGGCGTCCGAGTCCAGGTACTCCGCGAGCGAAGGACGGCAGTAGATGCCCAGCGGCACGGTCTGCCCGTCCTTCTCGTACGAGCTGTGCACCGAGTGGTACGGGCCGACGATCAGGGCGGTGATGTACGTGGAGATCCGCGGCGTCGGCTCGAACCGCCAGACGTTCTCCACCGGCTCGGGAGTCGGCGAGTTCGAGATGACCGTCCAGCCGGCGGGCGCCGTCACGGTGAAGCGGAAGGTGGCCTTCAGGTCCGGCTGCTCGAAGTTGGCGAAGACCCGGCGGGCGTCCGGCACCTCGAACTGGGTGTAGAGATACGCCTGGTCGTCCACCGGGTCGACAAAGCGGTGCAGACCCTCGCCCGACTGGGTGTACGCGCAGTCCGCGACGACCGTCAGCTCATTCGGGCCCTCGTGCAGATGGGGCAGGGCGACCCGGGAGTCCCGGAAGACGGCGGCCACATCGAGCCGCTTGCCGTTCAGGGTGACCTCGTGCACCGCCTCGGCGACCAGGTCGATGAACGACTCCGCGTTCTGCTCCGCGCAGTCGAAACGCACGGTGCTCACCGAACGGAAAATGCCACCCTCCTGCGCACCGGTCAGATCGAGATCGATCTCATAGGCGTGGGTGGTGAGCAGTCGCGCCCGCTGCTGGGCCTCTTCGCGGGTCAGGTTCGTGCCAGGCACGCTGTCATCTCCTCGTTCATGACGTACTTCGTCAGATTTGCCGCCATCCTTCCACGGCGGGCGGCGGGGGCGCGCGCCGGTATTTGCCCGGCTCGCCGGGGGTGCGAGGTCCGAAACCCGCCGGAGCCCCGGACGGCCCACGGGCAGGCTGGGCCCATGACCGACACCATCACCCCGGCACACCACGCCCGGCCCGCCGCCCTCCGGTACCGGGCCCTCCCCATCGACCCCGCCGTCCTGGACGGGCTGCGGACCACCGACGACGCCGGACGGCCCTGCCTCCCGTACACCGTCACCGAGGAGGGGGCCCCGCTCCGCTGCTGTCTGCGGCGCGCCCGGGTGGGGGAGTCCATCGCCCTGGTCTCCTACGCCCCGCTGCGCCGCTGGGCCGCCGAGCGGGGGGTGGTGCCGGGGGCCTATGACGAGCAGGGGCCCGTCTTCATCCATGGGGCGAGGTGCGGAGGCCCGGCCTCCGGACCCTTCCCGGGCTCCTCCTCCGGACCCTTCCCGGGGCCGGCGGAGCACCTCTTCGTCCGGGAGGGTGTGCTGCGGACCGTACGCCGTTACGACGGCGAGGGGCGGATCGCCGGGGGCCGGATGGTGGAGTTCACCGAGGACGCGGTGGCCGATCTCGACCGGGCGCTGGACGAGGCCTTCGCCGACCCGGCGGTGGCCGTGGCCCATGTCAGGGCGGTGGAGTACGGCTGCTTCCTCTTCGAGGTCCGCCGGCCGTGAGCGACGGTCCCGTCCGTGGGTGCCGCGCCCGCCGGGCTCCGGCTCACCGGGTCTCCGGTACGGGCGCTGCCCCGGTCGCCGCCGCCGCTCCGGTGACGGCCGCTGCCCCGGAGACCGCCACCGCTCCGGTGACGGCCGCCGCGAACTCCCGGGCCAGGGCCGTGCCCTCGCCCCGCCGCCAGATCACCCCGAGCGAGGTCGGCGGCAGCCCGTCCACCGGCACGAAGACCAGACCGGGCCGTGCGTAGTACTCGGCGGCGGGCCGGCAGAGCAGCATCGTGCCCAGCCCGGCGGCGACCAGCGTCAGCCCCTCCTGGAGGGTGCTGACCTCGGGCCCGTCCCGGTGACCCGGTGCCTGCGCCAGGCGCCAGTACTCCGGGGCCGGGCCCGCCGGGGCGATCAGCCCGGCCTCGGTCAGCTCCCCGGCGGGCACCGCCGGCAGGGTCGTGTAGCGGTGCCCTGCCCCGACCGCGAGGGTCTGCGGCTGCCGGGAGAAGACCGCCCCCAGCTCCAGATCGGGCTCCGCCACCGGCAGGGTCACCACCGCTGTGTCCACCTCGCCCCGCCGCACCGCCCCGAAGGGATCCGCCAGCGGCAGCTCGACCACCGTGGTCACCACCCCGGGACGGTCCGTGCGAAAGGCGGTGATCGCCCGCATCATCTGCGCGTTCACCAGGCACTGGAAGCCGATCCGCAGGGTGCCGGTCCGGCCCAGCGCCGCCTCCCGCGCCGACTCGACCACCGAGGTCAGCCGCTCGTACGCCGGGCGCAGCTCGGTCAGGAACCGTTCCCCGGACGGGGTCAGCCGGACCCGCCGGCTGGTGCGGTCCACCAGCCGGGTCCCCACCCTGCGCTCCAGCGCGGCGAGCAGCTGGCTCACCCTGCTCTGGGACAGATAGAGCCGCCGGGCCGCCCGTCCGAAGTGGAGTTCGTCGGCGAGGGCGAGAAAGCACTCCAGCTCCCGTGTCTCCAGCTGACCCATGCGCCCCGGCCCCTTTCCGCCCGTCCGGGGCCCGATCGATGAGCCCCGCTCATGGAAGGCTGAGCACTTCACCGTTGTTCCCGCCCCGGGCCGGGCCGAGGCTGGAGGGCATGACCACCGATCTCTCCCGGACCCCCGCCGGACCCGAACGGACCCCGCCCGCCGGATCCGCGCCCGTGCCGCCCGTGCCCGTGCCCGGAGCCGCGCCTGCGCCCGGACCGGCGCCCGCGCCCGGCCGGGGCGCCGCCGTCCTCGCCACCGCCGGGGCCACCTTCACCGTCGTCACCTCCGAGATGCTGCCCGTGGGACTGCTCAGCCCCATGGCCGCCGGACTCGGTGTCTCCGAGGGCGCGGTGGGCCTCACGGTCACCCTCCCCGGGCTGATCGCCGCCGTCACCTCGCTGCTGCTGCCCACCCTCGCGGGCCGCGCCGACCGCCGCACCCTGCTCTGCGGGCTGCTGCTGGTCCTCGCCGCCGCCAACGCGCTCTCCGCGCTCGCCCCCGGTTTCGGGGTGCTGCTCGCCGCCCGGCTGCTCGTCGGTGTCTGTGTCGGCGGGGTCTGGGCGCTCGCCGCCGGGGTCACCCACCGGCTGGTCCCGCCCGAGGGGGCGGGGCGGGCCATCGCCGTCGTGTTCAGCGGGATAGCCATCGCCTCGGTCCTGGGTGTCCCGGGTGGCGCGCTCATCGGTGAGCTGGCCGGGTGGCGCTGGGCCTTCGCGGCCGCCGCCGTGCTCGCCCTCACCGTCGCCGTGCTCCTCGCGGTCCTGCTGCCGCCGCTCCCGGCCGGGCGGACCGTCCGTCCCCGGGAGGTGGTGGCCCTGCTGGCCCGTCCGTCGGTACGGAGCGGACTGGCCGTGGTGGTCGCGCTGGTGACCGGGCACTTCGCCGCGTACACCTATGTCCGTCCGGCGCTGGAGCGGGTCGACGGGGTGGCGTCCGGGGCGATCGGCGGACTGCTGCTGCTCTACGGGGTCGCGGGGATCGCCGGGAACTTCCTGGGCGGCGCCCAGGCCGCGCGCTCACCGCGCCGGACGCTGCTCGTCGTCTCCGCCGCGCTCGCCGTGCTCCCGGCCCTGCTCGCGGGGACCGCCGCGCTGCTCTGGCTCTCGGTGGCGCTGCTGGTGGGGTGGGGGCTGGCGTACGGGGCGGTCTCGGTCTCCGCGACCAACTGGATGCAGGCGGCGGTGCCGGACGCCCGGGAGGCGGCGTCGGGCCTCTTCTCGGGGTTCTTCAATCTGGCCATCGCGGTGGGCGCGGGGGTCGGCGGGATGGCCGTGGAGGGCTTCGGGGAGGCGGGGGCGCTGCTGCTGGGCGCCGGGCTGGCGGCGCTCGCCTTGGTCCTGGTGACGGCGGCCCGGGAGCCGGGCACCACCGGCTGAGGCCCCGGGAACGGGAGCGGGCCTGCCCCAAGGCGATCCGCCCCGGGACAGGCCCGCTCCGCCGTTCGCCGGCTCGGGCGGTGGATCAGGCGGCGGAGCCCTTCAGCTCCTCGGCCACCAGCTCCGCGATCTGCACCGCGTTCAGCGCGGCACCCTTGCGGAGGTTGTCGTTGGAGATGAAGAGCGCCAGCCCGTGCTCCACCGTCTCGTCCACCCGGATCCGGCCCACATAGGAGGCGTCCCGGCCCGCCGCCTGGAGGGGGGTCGGGATCTCGGACAGCTCCACGCCCTCGGCCCCGGCCAGCAGCTCGGTGGCGCGCGCCACGCTCAGCGGACGCTCGAAGCGGGCGTTGATCTGGAGGGAGTGGCCGGTGAAGACCGGCACCCGGACACAGGTGCCGGAGACCTTCAGCTCCGGCAGCTCCAGGATCTTGCGGGACTCGTTGCGGAGCTTGCGCTCCTCGTCGGTCTCGAAGGAGCCGTCGTCCAGCAGATTGCCCGCGAGCGGCACCACATTGAAGGCGATGGGGCGCTGGTACACGGCGGGCTCGGGGAAGTCCACGGCCCGGCCGTCGTGGGTGAGGCCGGTGGCGCCCTCGATGGTCCCCTTCACCTGGCCGTCCAGCTCCGCGACGCCGGAGAGGCCGGAGCCGGAGACGGCCTGGTAGGTGGTGGCGACCAGCGCGGCCAGACCCGCCTCCCGCGCCAGCGGCTTCAGCACCGGCATGGCGGCCATGGTGGTGCAGTTCGGGTTGGCGATGATCCCCTTGGGGCGGTCCTTGACCGCGTGCGCGTTGACCTCGGAGACGACCAGCGGCACCTCGGGGTCCATCCGCCAGGCGGAGGAGTTGTCGATCACGACGGCACCCTGTCCGGCGACCTTCTCGGCCAGCGCGCGGGAGGTGGCGCCGCCCGCCGAGAAGAGGGCGATGTCCAGACCGGAGAAGTCGGCCGTCGCGGCGTCCTCGACGGTGATCTCGCGGCCCTCCCAGGTGATGGTGGACCCGGCGGACCGTGCCGAGGCGAACAGCCGCAGCTCCTCGACCGGGAACTTCCGCTCCGCGAGGATTCCGCGCATGACTGTGCCGACCTGACCGGTGGCTCCGACGATTCCGACCCTCACGGACGTCTCCTTCGTACCTGTTCGTACTGATTTCGGTGGCGGGGTGCCGCTCCATGATGCGTATGTCCCCGGCCGGGTTGTCCAGTCCATTGTCCAAGGGGCGGAACGTGTGACACGCCTCATGCCCGACGCGGGCGCCCCCGGGTACGGCGAAGGGGGCGCCCGCCGGACCGGCGGACGCCCCCTCTCACCTCAGGGAGGCTACGGCGTGACCTTCTCGATCACGGCGCTGCCCGCGCCCGCGGTGGTGCCGCGCGCGTTCTCCAGCCGGGCCTCGCCGAAGAACTGACGTCCCTCGGGAGCCGCACCGGCCACCACGACCTCGGCGGTGACCTGCGTCGACTCACCGTGGCCCAGCTTGACGGCCGCGTTGCCCGGGACATCGATCCGGCCCAGCGCGGGCGTGAAGTAGACATCGCGGTAGTCGTACGCGGTGCCGCCCGCGGCCACGTCGTACCCGATCACCTGGAAGGTGTAGGTACCGGCGGCCGGACGGGTCAGGCTGACGGCCTCCTCGGAGTCGCCGTCCGCGGAGGAGCCCACCCGGACACCGTTGCGGAGGACCACCAGGTCGAGGTCGGCGTTGGCGTCGGAGACATTGCCGATGGCGACGTCGAGACGCTCGACACCCTCACCGATGACGGTCGTGGTCCGCCGGACCTCGCCCATCTGGATGGTGGGGCGGTCGACCTTGGCCGAGCCGAGCGAACCGCCGGCCAGCTTGCCGTCGACGGTGGCGCCGTTGTTGGTCACCTTCCACTGGACCGGGGCCGGGGTGCCGATCTTGGCCTCGGGGATGGTCTGGACGGCCGGGTCGAAGTCGGCGCCCAGCACGGTGATGTCCAGCTTGAACGGGTTGTCCAGCAGCGGCGAGGTACGGCGCGACTCGACCTCGATCTCCCAGACACCCGGCGCCGGGTTCTGGTACGACCGCAGGTCGGGGCGGCAGGTGTTCGCCGGGTTGTAGTGCGGGTAGCAGTAGATCGTGGCGCTGTCCTCCATCTGCACCCCGTACGGGTGGAGGGAGATGAACCGCGTCTGGCTGTTCTGCGCGAGCCCGCCCAGCGCGACCTCCAGCGTCTTCGCGCCCTCGGGCACGGTGACGAAGTACGAGGTGTGGCTGTTGCGCTGCACCGTGCTCTCGGCGGAGAAGGTGTAGCCGGGAGCGGCCAGCGGGGTGGAGACCACCACGGTCGACAGGATCTGCTTGTCGACGCCCTCGGTGCGCGGGTCGTCCGCCTGGAGGATGGCGCTGTGGACACCGGCGGTCTTCGCCCGCGCCTGCACCGTGACGGTGACCGGCTGGTTCAGCGGCAGCCGGACCCGGTCGCCGTTCAGCAGCCGGAAGGTGCCGTCGTTGTACTTCCAGCTCAGGTTGTGCCAGAGCGCGCCCTTGGGACCGGAGGTACGGGTGACGGTGATGTCGTACGTACGCGACTTGTTGACCTTGAGGCCACCCTCGCGGTCATAGAGACCGGTGCCGAAGCCGGGCGTCTTCAGCGCCTCGTCGATGGCGGTGTCCACCGGGGCCTTGACGTTGTACTCGTGCGCCTTGGCACCGTTGCGGACCGAGTCCCAGGCATCCACGATGTCGATCAGACCGGCGCCCTGCTCATGCGCCTTGGTCCCGCTGATCTTCTTCGCGGTGGAGGTCAGCGCGGTGCGCAGCTTCGCCGGGGTCAGGTCGATCCCGCGCTGCTTCGCCGCCGACAGCAACAGCGCGGAGGCGCCCGCGACCTGCGGCGAGGACATCGAGGTGCCCTGCATCATCGAGTAGCCGGGCGGCAGCTCGTAGCCCGCCTCGGCGACCGGGCCACCCTTCGACCAGGTCTGGGTGGTGTTGATCGCCGCACCCGGGCCGGTGATGGTCGGCGTGAAGCCGCCGTCCTCACGCGGACCCCGGGAGGAGAACGGGATCATCGCGTACTTCTTGGTGACGCCGGAGCCGTAGTTGGCGGCCCAGGTCTCCTTGCTGATGGCCGCGCCGACCGAGATCGCCTTGTCGGCCACGCCCGGGTCGCCGATGGTGTTGACGCCGGGGCCGTCGTTGCCCGCGGAGATCACCAGCTGGACGCCGTAGAGGTCGATGAGCCGGCTGTACATCGCCGCGCGGACGTTGTTGCCGTCGTTCAGCGCCGGCAGACCGCCGATGGAGATGTTGACGATGTCGACACCGCGCTCGATGACCAGGTCGGCCAGACCCTCGGTCAGGGCGACATTGGTGCAGCCGCCGCTCCAGGTGCAGGCGCGCGAGGAGACCAGCTTGGCGCCGGGGGCGGCACCGTTCATCTTGCCGCCGAAGAGGCTGTTGGCGGCGGTGATGCCCGCGACATGGGAGCCGTGGGAGCCCTCGATGATGCCGAGGTTGACGAAGTCGGCCTTGGCGCCGGCGGCGTTGTGGACGACGTCCTCACGGACCTCGATGACAAAGGGGATCCGCTCGGCGACCGGGGTCGACGGGTCGTCCTTGCCGAAGTAGCCGAGCTGGTGGCCGTTGCGGAACGGCTTCATCACCTTGTCGTTGCGGAAGTTCGCGTCGTTGTTGAGGTCGACGCGGGCCGTCCGGGTCTGCCCGTCGTACAGCACGCCCCAGCTGTCGGTGGTGTCACCGTCGCGGTTGAGGTCGCCCGCCATGTCGCCACCGAGGGTGGCGCGCTCCTGGAAGACGGCGAAGGTGTAGAAGTCGCCGTCGGGGGCGGTGTAGGTGCGGCCCCCGGCGGTGAAGGAACCGCCGCTGACGGCCTGGTCCATCCGCAGCCAGGTGCCGTCGCCGTCCACGACCGGGTCGGTCGCGGTCACCCAGTCGACGATCTTCCGCTCACCGGTGGTGGTCTTCTGGAGCGCGGGGTGGGCCGGGTCGACGCCCGAGTCCAGGATGCCGATGGTGATACCCCGGCCGTCGGCCTTGGGGTTCTCCTTGACGAACTGCACCGCACCGGTCTCGAAGGACGGGTTGTACGGGTTCTTCGCCGGGGTGTCCTTGCCGGGGGCCGGGTACGCCTGGGCCTGCTTGGCCGCGGTGCGCGCCGCCTTGGAGCGGTCGCCGCCCGGGGACGGGTCCTCCCGCTTGACCTCGTGCTTGAGGTCGATGCCCTGGACCGTGCTCAGCTTGGCCGCGGAGAGCAGCGCGGACTTCGCGCGCTTGGTGGGGATGGTGGCCCGCACATAGCCGAGGCGGTCGTAGGTCTTGCCCACGATCGTGCCCTCGACGGCGTCGAGCTGCTGGGCGACCTGCTCGGTCTCGCCGGGCTTGGTGGCGACGATGACCGTGACGGTCTTGTCGCCCTCGGCCTGGGCCTCGGCGAGCAGCTCCTCGTCGGCCGCGCCGAGCTTCTCGGAGGTCTGCGCGGTCTTGGCGCCGGCGTCGATCCGCGGGTCGTCGCCCGGGCCGTCGGCGAAGGCCGGCACGGTGCCGCCGGCGACCAGCGCGGCCACCATCGAGGCCGCCGCCGCGACGCGGGCGGCGCGTCTGCGGCCTGCGGTGGAGCGCCCGGATATGGAGCGCGGGGAATCGAGGGTCATCAGCATCCCTGGTTGTGAAAAAGAGACGGGTTCCCTGGTGGTGCGGTCAGTCCGGAATTCGGTGCCGGATGACCGCTCAGCCTTACGTACCGGACAGGGGTTTGTGGAGAGGTGGCGAAGACCTGATGGGTACATGGCATGGATCCGCCACCGTGGACAATGCGCCACAGGGAACAAAGGGGTCGATAGAGACCGCAACACCTTGCACAAGAAGGGCTTTTGGGAAGTCCGGCCCCGGAAGGACGCGGGCGCCCCAGAGGAAGAGCCGTCCGCATGGCGGAAGGTTCCCGGGTCCGGGAACGGTCCTTCCTGGGGGCGCTTTTCAGCCGTGCACGCGCCGGGCGCGTGATCAGTCGGTGCCGATCCGTTGTGCGCGGTCCCCTCCATGGCCGTCCTCCGCGCCGCCCACGCGCATCCGCCCCCTCGGGGGGCCTACCCACCCGGGGCCCAGGGCCGGTACTCCTGCCGGCACCGGGCGCGACACGCGCCGGTACGTGGACGGTCCGCCCCGGGCGGGCCCATGGCCCGGCCGGTCCTGCTGTCCTGGGCGGCGGCCCGCGCGGCCCAGGACTCCCGGACGGGCCCGTGCTCCCGACGGACCCGGTCCCCGGGTGGGCGATTGTCCCGGGCGGACCCGGTGTCCCGTGCCGGCCTGGGGTGCCGCACACGCCGGGTACATGGACGGTCCGCCCCAGCTGGTCCTGGTGTCCCGGGTGGACCCGGCGCCGGACGGACCCGGTGTCCCGGGGATCCCGGGGCGTGTCAGGGGATCGGTCACGCACCTGCCCGGCGCCGGACGGACCAGGGGCCCGTGCCGCGCACGGGCCCCTGGGCACCGGTCGAGTGGGTCAGGCGACCTGACCGGAGGTCAGCCCGCGACGGCGGCCGCCTCGGCGTCACGGCGCTGTCCCCGCAGACCCCGCGCCAGGTCGTCCCGGCACTCCAGCACGATCCGGCGCAGCGCGGGCGCCGCGTCCTCGTGCGCCGCCAGCCACGCGTCCGCCGCCGCCAGCGCCCGCTCGCCCTGGAGCGAGGGGAAGAGCCCGCCGACGACATCCATCCCGATCTGGATGGACCGCTCCGCCCACACCCGCTCCACGGCCGCGAAGTACCGGTCGGTGTACGGCGCCAGCAGCTCCCGCTGCCCGGCCTGGCCGAAGCCCGAGATGGTCGCGCCCACCAGCGCGTTGGAGAGCGCGTCCGACTCCACCACCGAGGCCCACGCCGCTTCCTTGACCTCCGCCGACGGCCGTGCGGCCAGCACCCGTACCTGGTGCCGCCGCCCGGCGGCGGTGTCGTCGCGCGCCAGCTCCGCGGCGACCGCCTCCTCGTCCGCCGCGCCGTGCGCGACCAGCGGCAGCAGCAGCGCCCAGCGCAGCTCCTGGTCCACCTCCAGACCGTCGATCTTCTCGGTCCCGTCCAGCAGCCCCTTCAACAGGCCCAGCTCGGCCGGCGAACCCGCGCGCGAGGCGAGGAAACGGGCCCAGGTCAGCTGGTGCTGGCTGCCCGGCTCCGCCGCCCGCAGCTCGGCGAGGGCGCCCTCGGCGAGCAGCCGCCCGCCCCGCTCGCGCCAGTGCGGCGCCACATAGTGGGCGAGCGCCGACTCGGCCCAGGCGTGCAGCATCTGGAGCACACCGATGTCCGTCTCGCGCCCCGCGAACCGCAGCACCAGATCGATGAAGTCCCGGGCCGGCAGCAGTGCGTCCCGGGTCATGTTCCACAGCGCCGACCAGGCCAGCGCCCGCGCCAGCGGATCCCGCAGCTCCCCGAGGGAGGCCCGCAGCGTGTCCAGCGACCCCGTATCGAAACGGATCTTGCAGTAGGTCAGGTCGTCGTCGTTGACCAGCACCAGCGCGGGGCGGTCCGCCCCCGCCAGCTCCTCGACCACGGTCCGCGCACCGGTCACGTCCACCTCGGCGCGGGCATAGCGCACCAGCTCGCCGCCCTCGTGCCGGTAGAGGCCGACCGCCACCCGGTGCGGGCGCAGCTCGTCGCCGTCCTGCACCACGGCCAGCTCGCCGATGGCGCCCCGCTCGTCGTACCGCAGCTCCGGGGTGAGCGCGTTGACGCCCGCCGTCTGGAGCCAGGAGCGGGACCAGGCGGTCATGTCCCGGCCGGAGGTCTCCTCCAGCACGGAGAGCAGATCGCCGAGCCGGGTGTTCCCGTACGCGTGCCGCTTGAAGTAGCGCCGCGCGCCCTCCAGGAACGCCTCCTCGCCGACATAGGCCACCAGCTGCTTGAGGACGGAGGCGCCCTTGGCGTAGGTGATGCCGTCGAAGTTGAGCTTGGCGTCCTCCAGGTCCCGGATGTCGGCGGTGACCGGGTGGGTGGAGGGCAGCTGGTCCGCCCGGTACGCCCAGGCCTTGCGGTTGTTGGCGAAGGTGATCCAGCCGTTGGTGAAGCGGGTCGCGCCGACCATCGCGTACGAGCCCATGAAGTCGGCGAAGGACTCCTTGAGCCAGAGGTCGTCCCACCAGACCATGGTGACCAGGTCGCCGAACCACATATGGGCCATCTCGTGCAGGATCACATTGGCCCGGCGCTCATAGGAGGACTGGGTGACCTTGCCCCGGAAGACGAAGTCCTCGTGGAAGGTGACACACCCCGGGTTCTCCATCGCGCCGATGTTGTACTCGGGGACGAACGCCTGGTCGTACTTGCCGAAGGGGTACGGGAAGTCGAACCGGTCGTGGAAGAAGTCCAGCCCCTGGCGGGTGACGAGGAAGATGTCGTCGGCGTCGAAGTGACGGGCGAGGCTCTTGCGGCACAGGGCGCTGAGCGGGATCTCCCGTACGGTGCCGTCCGCGTCCGTCCGCCGGTAGACATCGGTCTCGCAGTGGTACGGACCGGCCACCACCGCGGTGATGTACGTGGAGATCGGCAGGGTCTCGGCGAACCGCCAGACCCCGTCCGCCCCCCGCTCGCCCGCGCTGTTGTTCCAGACCTGCCACCCCTCGGGCGCCGTCACCTCGAACCGGAAGGGCGCCTTGAGGTCGGGCTGTTCGAAGGTGGTGAAGACCCGGCGGGCATCGGCGGGCTCGTAGTGGGTGTAGAGGTAGACCTCGCCGTCCTCCGGGTCGACGAAGCGGTGCATGCCCTCGCCGGTCCGGCTGTAGGCGCACTGGGCCTCCACCACCAGGACGTTCTCCTCGGCCAGCCCCTCCAGGGCGATCCGCGACCCGTCGAAGACCGCGGCCGGGTCCAGCGCGGTCCCGTTCAGGGTCACCGAGGTGACGGCGGGGGCGATCAGATCGGCGAAGGACGAGGCGCCGGGCTCCGCGCAGCGGAAGCGGAGCGTCGTCACCGACCGGAAGGTACGGGCCCCACCGCTCTCGCCGGACCCACCGTTCTCACCGGACCCGTCGTCCCCGGCGGATCCGGCGGGGGAGTCCCCCACGGCGGACCGCAGATCGAGGGCGACCTCGTACCCCTCGACGGACAGCAGCTCCGCCCGGCGGCGGGCCTCGTCGCGGGTCAGATTCTCACCGGACACGGGCACTCCTTCATGTTTTGTGCAGCAGCGCGCTCGGGCACCGCCTCAGCAGAAGCGACAAACGCCCCGATACTCCCATGGGCGCCCCGACTCCGGAATCGGGGAATCGGCTGGTGACCGACGGTGTTGTGGTGGAGGACACAACCGCCGGGCCCCGTCGGGCCCTCCGATTGGGAGTGAGATGTCAGAGAACGGCAAGACCCCCGTCGACTTCTGGTTCGATCCGCTGTGCCCCTGGGCCTGGATGACGTCCCGCTGGGTGCTGGAGGTGGAGAAGGTCCGGGACATCGAGGTCCGCTGGCATGTCATGAGCCTTGCCGTGCTCAACGAGGACCGCCTGGACGAGCTGCCCGAGGAGTACCGCGAGGCCCTCAAGGACGCGCTGGCGCCGGTACGGGTGGTGGTGGCCGCGGGGCAGCTGCACGGGGACGAGGTGGTCGGACCGCTGTACACCGCGCTCGGGACGCGTTTCCACAACCGGGGCGAGGGCGCCACCCGGGAGGCGGTGGCCGGGGCCCTCCAGGACGTCGGACTCCCCGCCGATCTGCTCGAATACGCCGACCGCGACACCTACGACACCGAGCTGCGCGCCTCCCACCGGGAGGGCATCGAGAAGGTCGGCCAGGACGTGGGCACCCCGGTCATCGCCGTACCCGGCGCCGACGGTGAGCAGATCGCGTTCTTCGGCCCGGTCGTCACCCCCGCCCCGCAGGGCGAGGAGGCGGCGAAGCTCTGGGACGGCACCCTGCTGGTCGCCTCGGTCCCCGGCTTCTACGAGATCAAGCGCACCCGTACCCAGGGACCGGACTTCTCCAACCTGCCCGCCTGACCCGGCCGGACCACCCGGGCCCACCGGGCTGGTCCGGCTCACCGGGGGCCCACCGGGTTCCCCGCACTCCCCGGACAAGGGAAGGACCCCCGCGAGTCATGTCCTCGCGGGGGTCCTTCTCTCATTCCGTCCGCGCGTGAAAGGTGAGAAGACGATCACGAGCAGGACGACCGCGGGGGCCGCGCGCCCGGGGGCACGCGGCCCGTCCGTCACGGGGCGATCAGCGGGGTGCGCTCCTTGGCCTGGGCGTAGCGCTTGGCCACGTCCTGCCAGTTGACGACCTTCCACATGGCGTCGATGAAGTCCACCTTCTGGTTCTTGTACTGAAGGTAGAAGGCGTGCTCCCAGGCGTCGAAGACCAGGATCGGCACCGAGCCCTGGCCGACATTGCCCTGGTGGTCGTAGACCTGCTCCACGATCAGACGGCGGCTGACCGGCTCGTACGCGAGCACACCCCAGCCGGAGCCCTGGGTGGTGGCGGACGCCTTGGTCAGCTGGGACTTGAACTTGGCGAAGGAGCCGAACGACTCGGCGATGGCGTCCGCCAGCTCCCCCACGCCGTCCTTGTCCAGCGGCTCGCCGCCGCCGTCGCCGGTCATGTTGTGCCAGTAGATGCTGTGGAGGATATGGCCGGAGAGATGGAACGCGAGGTTCTTCTCCAGGCCGTTGATCGACCCCCACTGCTCCTTGTCGCGGGCCTCCGCCAGCTGCTCCAGGGTGTCGTTGGCGCCCTTCACATACGCGGCGTGGTGCTTGTCGTGGTGCAGCTCGACGATCTGCGGGTCGATGACCGGCTCAAGCTCGGTGTAGTCGTACGGCAGATCAGGAAGCGTGTAGATGGCCATGGTCCGGTCCCTCCGACTGCTTATTGCGCATCCTTCGCATCTGCACGTTAGCAGTAGGAGAGAACCATTGGTGATCAGGCGTTGGACCTAGGCCGGTCGTCGGACCCGGATGGGCCGCAAGAGGGAGAAACCGCCGGTCAGCGGGTTAGGGAAGGCTTTCCTTCCTTTCTTTCGACGGGGGTTGGCCGGCCGGTTCCGGCGGTCCTCGGGGGCTCCCGGGAGCGCGGGCGGGGAGGCCGTGCTCAGCTCGCGCGGGCCCGTTCGCGGGCAGCGGTCAGCCGCTCCAGATGGTCCGTGTACGCGCCGGTGTAGAACGCGGCCCGCGCCGGGTCCGGTTCGACCACCGCCGTCGGCGCGGTCCACGCGGCCACGTCCAGCTCCCGGTCGTGCCGCCGGGCCGAGGCCAGGACGGCGCCCCGGGCCCCCACCTCGCCCTCCACGATCCGCAGCGGCCTGCCCAGCACATCCGCGAACAGCCGCATCCAGGCGGAGGAGCGCGTACCGCCCCCGCAGATCGCCAGCGAACCGGTGAGCCCCGCCGCCTCCAGACAGTGCCGGGCCGCGAAGCCGATGCCCTCACAGGTGGCACGGACCAGATCCGCGGTGGTCGTCTCCAGCGAGACCCCCGTCAGCTCGGCCCGCAGCCGGGGCTCCACAAAGGGCGCCCGCTCCCCGGACGGCGCGAAGTAGGGAAGCACCCGCACCCCGTGGGAGCCGGGCGGTACGGAGTCCAGCAGCCCGTCGACCGCGTCGTGCGCCACACCCGTGGTGCGCAGCACCCAGTCCAGTGCCGCGGTGCCGACCATCGCGGGCATCGCCCGCAGCCAGTGCCCCGCCCGGTCGGTGGAGATGTGCAGCCCGGCGGGCTCCCCCTCCAGATCCAGCTTCCGGACCGACACCAGCGAGGCCAGACAGGTGCCCACGATCAGCAGCCCGTCGCCGGGCTCGGTGACCCCCGCGCCCAGCGCACAGGCCGGCAGGTCATAGGGGCCGTTGGCGATCGGCACCCCCGCCAGCGGGGAGCCGTCGGCCACCGCCCCCACCGCGATCGGATCGCTGATCCGGGGCAGCAGCCCGCGCCGGTGACCCAGGCCCAGCGCCTCCAGCACCCCGTCGTCATAGGCCCGGGTGCGCGGGTCCAGGAAGGGCATCGAGGCATCCGACACATCCGTGGCCCGCACCCCGGTCAGCCGCTGGAAGACCATGTCCTTGCAGTAGACGGCCGAGGCGGCGGCGTCCAGCGCGGCGGGCTCGTGCCGGTCCAGCCAGGCCAGCACCGGCCCCGGACACCCCGGGAACATGGCGCTCCCGGTGCGCCGGAAGACCGACTCCACCACCCCCGACCCCTGCCAGCTGTCGACCAGGTCGTTCGCCCGGCCGTCCATCCAGGAGACGGCGGCACGCACCGGCCGGCCCGTCTCGTCCACCAGCCAGACCCCGTCGCCCTGACCGGTCAGACCGATCAGCTCGACGGGGCCCGGGACCGCCGCCGAGAGCGCGGCCAGCACCTCCGTCACCGCGCGGTACACCTCGTCCATGTCCTGCTCGGCCCGCCCTTCCCGCAGGGCGAGCGCGACCGGCCGCGACTCGATGTGCAGGGATTTCCCCCGCTCGTCGAAGGCGGCTGCCTTGACCATGGATGTGCCCGCGTCGATCCCGATGTACGTCACCACTGTCGACACTCCTCGTCGGATGGGGGAGAACGCCGGATGGGGGAGAACCCCGGGAGAACCGGGGGTACGGAGCTGTGGGCCCGCGCAGCTGTGGAGTTACGGGGGTTGTGGGCCTGCGGAGCCGTGGTGTTACGGGGGTGTGGTGTTACGGGGCGGTGGGCTCGGGGAGGTACGGGGCCGGGGCGGCACGAGGGCATGGAGCCGGTGGGCGGGCGGTGTCACACCGCGTGGGCCGGCGGCTCGCCCCGGGCATACCGCCCGACCTCCGCCGCCGCGATCTCCGCCGCCTTGCGGGCCACCGCCCGCGACGCCCCCGCCACATGCGGGGTGAGCACCAGATTCGGCGTCGTCAGCAGCCGGGAGTCCCCCGGAAGCGGCTCCTCCTCATAGGTGTCGAGGGCCGCCCCCGCGAGATGCCCGCTGTCCAGCGCGTCACAGAGCGCCGCCGTGTCCAGGAGCCCGCCGCGCGCCGCGTTCACCACCACCGCGCCCTTGGGCAGCAGCGCCAGCTGGGCCGCGCCGATCATCCCCCGGTTCTCCGGGGTGAGCCGGGCGTGCAGGGTCAGCACCCGCGACCGGGTCAGCAGCGCCTCCAGCGACTTCGCCCGCATCCCGTGCACATCGCCGCGCACATACGGGTCGTACACCTCCACCTCCGCGCCGAAGGCGCTGAGCACCCGGGCGACCCGGCTGCCGACCGCCCCGTACCCCACCAGACCGACGGGGGTGTCCTCCAGCTCCAGACCGGCATGCTCATAGGTGTAGTACGAGCCGTCCCAGGCGCCCTCCAGCGCCAGCGAGGCATGGGCCTGGGGGATCCGGCGCAGCGCCGAGAGGATCAGCCCCACGGTGAACTCGGCCGTCGACGCGGCATTGCGCCCCGGCGCGTAACACACCCGTACGCCCCGGGCGCGCGCCGCCGCCGCGTTGACATTGACCGGTCCGCCCCGGCAGACCGCGATCAGCCGCAGCGCGGGTGACGCGGCGAGCACCCGGTCGGTGAAGGGCGCCATCTGGGTGACACAGACCTCCACCCCGTCCAGCGCCTTGATCAGCTCGTCCTCGGCGTCGCTCGCCTCCGCCACCTCGGCCACCGGGCCGAACGGCTCCAGCGGCCACGGCAGGGTCAGCTCGGTCAGCTCCACCGCCGTCCCGGGGAGCGCGCGGTGCAGGGCGGCGGCGATCAGGGAGTTGCGTACGAAGTGGTCACCGGCAGCCAGGATTCTCATCTCGTTCCTCCGCGTCGTCGTCGGCCCGGGAACCGGCTGGAGCACCTCGCTCATCCGCCGTCCGGGCCTGCTGGGGAAGTCTCCGCTCCCGGCCCGCCCCCGCACCCCGGGGCGCGCCCGGGACGGTACGGCCGCCGCACCGCCGGGGCACCCGGCACTCCGGGAAAGGGGGAGCGCAGCGGATCGTAGTGGGCACCGGGACCCGATTCGGGGAGGCACCCGGTGTTCGACCGGTGTCGGGCGGCGGGTCCGCACATGGCAACAGAGCCTGGGGCAGGGGACCTGGAGCGTCAATCCTCCGCGCAGGGGGTTTCTCCCGGGGTGGCGTGAGAACGTCTGAAGGAGCGTGCGCCGGGCACCGGCGCATCCGAGGGAGGGAGCCGTCATGTGGATGGGGATCGACCTGGGCACCCAGAGCGTGCGGGCGCTGCTCGCCGACGACGAGGGCACCGTCGTCGGCAGTGGGTCCGCGCCGCTCACCGGCCGGCGGGCGGGCCCCGTCCACGAACAGTCGCCCGACGACTGGTGGACGGCGACCGTCACCGCCGTCCGCGCGGCGCTGGCCGGGGGCGACCGCCCGCGCGCGCTCGCCGTCTGCGCCACCTCCGGCACCGTGGTCCTCGCCGACGACCGGGGCCGCGCCCGGAGCCCGGCCGTGATGTACGACGACGGCCGGGCACCCGGCCGGGGCCCCGGCCGCGCCCGGCTGCTCCACCGCCTGTACGGCCCCGGGCTGATCCTGCATCAGGCCGATCTGATCACCGCCCGGCTCGCGGGCCGCCCGCTGCCCACGGATTCCAGCCATGCCCTCAAGACCGGATACGACCCCCTCGGCGGTGCCTGGACCGGCCCCGAGGAGCCGGGTCTGCCGGCGGTGGTGCGCCCCGGGACCGTCATCGGCGAGGTGGACCGCGCCGCCGCCGGGGAGACCGGCATCCCCGCCGGGACCCCCCTGGTCGCCGGGATGACCGACGGCTGCGCCGCCCAGATCGCCTCCGGCTCGCTCACCGTCGGCTCCTGGAACTCCGTCCTCGGGACCACCCTGGTGCTCAAGGGGGTCACCGCCGAACCGCCGCGCGACCCGGACGGCGTCGTCTACAGCCATCTCTCGCCGGACGGCCACTGGCTTCCCGGCGGCGCCTCCAATGTCGGCGCGGGGGCGCTCACCGCCGCCTTCCCGGGCGTGGACCCGGCCGCGCTCGACACCCTGGCGGCCGCCCATGAGCCCGCCGGGGCGCTCGCCTATCCGCTCACCGGCCGGGGCGAGCGCTTCCCCTTCGCCGCCCCCGACGCCACCGCGCTGCTGCTGGGCACCCCGGTGTCACGCGCCGACCACTGGGCCGCCCTGCTCCAGGGCGTGGCCTTCGCCGAACGGCTCTGTCTGGACCATCTGGACCTCATCGGCGCCCCCGTCGACGGGCCCCTCACCTTCACCGGGGGAGCGGTCCGCAGCGCCTACTGGACCCGGCTGCGCGCCGGGATCCTGGGCCGTACGGTCCGCGTCCCCGAGGTGAGCGAACCGGCCCTCGGCATGGCCGTACTGGCCGCCCTGGGGGCGGGGGCCGCGCCCTCGCTCGCGGCGGCGGCCGGACGGATGGTACGACCCGGCAGAACGGTGGTCCCTGAACACACCGACCGGTTCACCGAGCCGTATCTGGCCCTGGTGGCCGAACTCGAACGGCGCGGCTGGCTGCCGTCGGCGACCGCCGCGCATGCCCGCGCCCGAGCGGAACGCCCCGATGCGTCCTGACCCGTACCGCACCGATTCGTTCTGGTCCGTTCTGCTCCATCCTCCTCCATCCTGATCCACAACGCCCTGTGCAGCTGTCCCCACCGACCCCTGGGAGTCCCCTCATGACCGCGCGTCTGCTGCTGGCCCGGCACGGCCGGACCGTCTGGCACGCCGAGAACCGCTATGCGGGGATCAGCGATGTCGCCCTCACTCCCGAGGGCCGCGCTCAGGCGGACCGGCTCGGCGCCTGGGCCGGGCGCAACCCCGTGGACGCCGTCTGGACCTCGACCCTCTCCCGTGCCACGGAGACCGCCGCCCCGGCCTGCGCGGCCCTGGGACTGATCCCGCACCGCGATCCTGAGCTGCGCGAATGCGACTTCGGCACGGTCGAGGGCCGCCCGCTGAAGGAGTACGCGGCCGAGGACCCCGAGGCCGCCGCCGCCTTTGTCCGGGACCCCGTCGCCCACCCCTTCCCCGGCGCCGAGGACCCGCGCGCCGCCGCCGCCCGGGGCTCGGCGGCGCTGCGCCGGATCGCCGCCGCCCACGACGGGGAAAGCGTCCTCGTCGTCGCCCACAACACCCTGCTCCGGCTGGTCCTCTGCGAACTCCTCGGCATCCCGCTCGCCGACTACCGCCGGGTCTTCCCCCAGTTGCGGAACGCGGCGGTGAGCGAGGTCCGCCTCGACGGCGGTACGTCGCCCGCCGCGCTGCTCTCCCTCAACCTCCCCGTGGACGGCCCATCGGCTGATCGCCAGGGCTGATTGATAGTTGGTCATGGCACAATCTCGCCTCCGAACAGGGATCCGAACAGGGGTCCGACCGAGGGGCGGGTTGAGGATGGCACGGCTGGGACGCGGGCTGCCGGTGGCACTTCTGACGGGGGCGCTGCTGCTCACCGGGTGCGGCGGCGGGTCGGACGGGGATTCTGGCGGGGATACGGGGAAGAAGGCGCCGGTGTCGTCGGCGGAGCCGGTGGCGGAGAAGGCGGCCGAGGTCCCGGCGGAGCCCGCGGCGACCTCGGCGAAGCCCGCCGGTGGCGGGGCGGATCGGGAGGAGCCGACCGTCGCCGAGGTGGAGAAGGACTTCCGGGCCGCCGTACGCGGTACCGAGGGCAGGCTCCGGTTCATGGAGATGCCCGGGGAGCGGCAGGACTGTGCGGTCACCGCGGTGATCCCGCTCTCCCAGAAGCCGAAGGGGGCCGTGGACATCCAGCGGATCGCCGACCGGCTGGTGGAGCGGGGCTGGAGCCGCGGCGGCTCCGGGAAGAAGCCCCATATCGCGGAGGGCATCGCGTCGATGGTGCTGGAGCAGGGCGTCTGGGCGGTCACCCTCGCCTCCGGTCCGGTACCGGACGGGGCCGAGGCGAAGGCCGGGGGCGAGTACGCCATCGCCCTCGACGCCATCGGCGGCTGCGGCGACCCGGACCGCAAGGCGTCCGGGAAGAGCGGGACGAGCGGGAAGACGGCGAAGAAGAGCGGCGGGCAGGCACCCGCGAAGTCCGCCAAGGGGACCAAGTCCCGGTAGCGGCTCCGGGAGCTGCGCCCGGAACATGCCCGTGCCCGCACCGGAGAACCGGTGCGGGCACGTTCCCGCGGCGGCGGGGTCGCTCAGACGTCCGAGAGATCCGCCGTCGTCCGGCGGCTCGCCCGGAGCTGGCGGGCGTACCCCACCAGACAGAGGGTGAGGGTCAGCGCGCCCGAGTAGTAGAGCTGGGTACGGGTCTCCGGCTCACGGGCCATCAGCACGAAGACGGTCACCATGCCCGCCAGCGCCACATAGGTCAGCCAGGGGAAGAGCCACATCCGCACCACCAGCTTCTCCGGCGCCTCCCGCTCGGTGCGGCGGCGCAGGATCAGCTGGGAGACCGCGATGAAGAACCAGACGACCAGGATGATCGCGCCGATCATGTTCAGCAGCCACATGAAGATGTCGTCCGGCCGCCAGTAGCTGAGCAGGACACAGAGGAAGCCGAAGCCGGAGGAGACCAGGACCGCCATCCAGGGCACCCCGTTGCGGGTCCGGCCCAGCGCCTGGGGCCCCTGCCCCCGGACCACCAGGGAGCGGGACATCCGGGACGCGGCGTAGATATTGGCGTTCATCGCGGAGAGCAGCGCCACGAAGATGACCACATTCATGATCTGGGCGGCGCCGGGGATGCCCAGATGGTCCAGGGTGGCGACATACGGCCCCTGCTCGGTCACCTGGGGGTCGTCCCAGGGGACCAGGGTGACGACGACCGCCATCGAGCCGACATAGAAGATGGCGATCCGCCACATCGCGGTCCGCACCGCCCGTGCCACACCCTGCACCGGATGCTCGGACTCGGCCGCCGCGATGGTGACCGTCTCCAGACCGCCGTAGGCGAAGACGGAGGCGAGCAGACCGAAGACCAGCCCCTCGGCGCCGTTCGGCAGGAAGCCGCCCTCGCCGGTGAGGTTGGCGAGTCCGGGCGCGTCCGTGTCGGGCAGCACCCCGGTGATCGCGAGCAGGCCGATCCCCAGGAAGAGCGCGATGGCGGCGACCTTCAGCGCGGCGAACCAGAACTCGAACTCGCCGAAGTTGCGCACCGCCGCCAGATTGGCCGCGGTGAAGACCGCGGTGAAGACGGCGACCCACATCCACTCGGGCGTGCCCGGCAGCCAGCCGGTCATGATCTTCGCGGCGCCGATGCCCTCCAGGCCGACGACCACACAGAGCAGGAACCAGTAGATCCAGCCGCTGGCGAAGCCCGCCCAGGGGCCGATGGCCCGCCCGGCGTGCACCGAGAAGGTGCCCGACGCGGGGTTGGCGGCGGACAGCTCGCCGAGCATCCGCATCACCAGCATGACCAGCAGGCCGGAGAGCGTATAGGCGATGATGATCGAGGGGCCCGCCTGGGCGATACCGGCGCCGGAGCCGACGAAGAGCCCGGCACCGATGACGCCGCCGAGGGCGATCATCGAGAGATGGCGCTGTTTCAGACCGTGCGAGAGGCCCGGTGCCCCGGGGCCGCCGTCGGCGGAGGACCCGACCGGCGGGGGCGCGGAAGTCTTGGACATAGGGGTGCCCTGTTCGTCTGGCGGAGGGTGAGCGGGGGCTCCAACTGAGCATGCGCGCTGATCAGAGGGCAACGGATGTCCATGAAAAGATCACAAGCCTTACACAAAGTGCACATCCGAGCACGGTGCGAAAGCGGCCTGCGGTGCAGCAGAGTTTGTGAGAACTCTACAGCTCCCCCGTGGGCGCGATGGGTGACGGAGGTCACGCGGCCGGGTGCATGATCCGCATCTTTGTGTGATCCCCATGAATGCGCCGCCCCGGCCTTTGTCATTGGGGCAATGGTGCCCCCCGGGGCCCTGGGCTACGGTCGCTGTGTTCTGCATCGAAGTCGTCGGAGTCACCGAAGTCATCGACGTCGCACGTCACCGAGTCACCTGCCCCCTCGCCGCGGAGTCCCGATGAGTACTGCCACTGTCCTGTCCCGTCCGGGCGCCGTCCTCGCGGACCTGCTGCCCGCCTCCCGTACCCGGGACATCGCCCTGGTCGCCGGAGGTGCCGTCCTCACCGGCCTCGCGGCGCAGATAGCCGTCCCGATCCCCGGCTCCCCGGTCCCGGTCTCCGGCCAGACCTTCGCCGCCCTGCTCGTCGGCACGGCCCTCGGCGCCCGGCTCGGCTTCCTCTCCCTCGGCCTCTACGCCATCGCGGGCATGGCGGGCATGCCGTGGTTCGCCGAAGGCACCTCGGGCTGGGGGATGCCCTCCTTCGGCTACATCGTCGGCATGCTCCTTGCCTCCGCCGCCGTCGGCGCCCTGGCCCGCCGGGGCGGTGACCGCTCGATCCCGCGCACCGCCGGCACCATGGTCGTGGGCTCCGTGATCATCTACGCCGTCGGCGTGCCCTATCTCGCCCTCGCCACCGGGATGACCCTCTCCCAGGCGGTGGCCGCGGGCCTCACCCCGTTCCTGATCGGCGACGCCGTCAAGGCCGCCCTCGCGATGGGCGCCCTGCCCGCCGCCTGGAAGCTGGTCGGCCGCAAGGGCTGACGCCCGGCCCCGCTCCCTGCCACGAAGCCGCGCCCCTCGGGGGCGCGGCTTCGGCCTTTTTGCGGGCGGACGGATGCCTGAACATTGCCCTGGTGTCCATGTGTGAGGAACTGTCCGCTGAGCCGTTTCTGGCCATTTCTCCCCCAGCCCCCCGCGTGATAGCCGGTGATGGTTAAAGATGGTCCCCGTTCGGGATTCGGTAAACCGAAGGGAACGCAAATGAGTTATTTAGCAGATCGAGCCATGGCGATAAAGTGCGGAAAGAGTATCGCGATTGTGGCTCTGTCGGCCTTCGCCATCGCTCTCTCTGCACCCATATCCGGCGCTGCGCATCAAGCGGAATGGGTGAGGGGGTGCCGTGGCTATTGGTACAGCACCTCGGGTCATGCATATTGCTACAATGCGACCAAGGGCTCAGGTCTGGTGTACGACGTCAATTATGACTGCACTGCCCAGATGGACATCTGGCGTGCACGCAGCCTTCCATACGGCTACCAGGGCAAGTGGGACTCCGACGAGTGCACTTTCGAGATCAACTCAACGCGTGTCGCCTGACGTCTGAGTTCCACCGCGGCGGGTCCGCCCTGGAAGCGGGCCCGCAGTGCATTCACGGAGAGAAATGTCCATGCAACTCGCTCCCGCCGTTCGAACGGTCTCCCTCGCTCAGGGATACGGTGACCGGCGAATCATCGAGAATCTCGATTTATCCCTCCGCCCGGGTGTGACCGGACTGCTCGGCCCCAATGGTGCGGGCAAGACGACGCTTCTGCGGACCCTCGCCACCATCGCACCGCCCCGGAGCGGCACCCTGGAGTTGTTCGGGGAACCGGCCCGTACGGAGCGGGATGTACGACGGGCGCGCCGGCGGATCGGGTATCTGCCCCAGGAATTCGGCTATTACCCGGGGTTCTCCGTAGCCGATTTCGTCCACTACTGCGCCTGGCTGCGTGAGGTGCCCCGGGCGCGGGCCGTTCCGGAGACCGAGCGGGCCCTCGCCGCCGTCGGCCTCGCCGACCGGGCACGCGACCGGATGAAATCGCTCTCGGGCGGCATGCTCCGCCGCGCCGGGATCGCCGCGGCCATCGTCGGCTCCCCCTCGCTCGTCCTCCTCGACGAGCCCACCGTCGGGCTGGATCCCGCCCAGCGCCTCGACTTTCGCGACCTCCTCCGCTCCCTCGCCCGCGACGGCGCCGCCGTCCTCCTCAGCACGCATCTGGTGGAGGACGTGGGAGCCGCCTGCGAGACGGTTCTGGTCCTCGCCGACGGCCGTTTCGTCCACCGGGGCACCCCCGGGGAACTGGCCGGTCTCGCGGCGCCGGCCGCCCCCGGCGACAGTCCTCTGGAGCGCGGCTATATGACCGTTCTGGGACGCGGTGCGACAACTGGGAGCGCACCGTGCTGAGGACCTACCGCACCGAGCTGAGGCGCTCACCGCTGCTCACCGCCTTCCCCGTGATGATCGCGGTGGATCTGGCCGTGCTCTTCGGACGGAGCCGGTACTGGATCGGTGTCTGGCCCGAGGCGAGCGCCGCGGCCCAAGTGGTCACCCTCTTCCTCGGGCCGATGGTCGCCGGGGTCTCCGCCTGGCAGGCCGGACGGGCCTCCCGCGCGGGTATGCCGGAGTTCCTGCTGGGCGCCGCGCGCCCCGGCTGGCGGGTCGAGGGCGCACGGCTGGCCGCCACGCTCACCCTGGGATTCGCCGCGTACGCGATCGGCTGTCTCACCGCCGCCGCCGTCTCCTGGCGCGACGCGGGGCCGGGCTTCCTCTGGCCGTCCTATCTGCTGCTGGGGGCGAGCACGCTGCTGCTGTTCGCCTCGGTGGGCCATCTGGCCGGCCGGTGGTGGCCCTCGGCCGCCTTCACTCCGGTGATCTGCGCGCTGGGCGGGTTCATCGCCCTGCTCGCTCAGCCCGTCAAGTTCAATGTCCTCGCCGGTGCCCCGGACACCCACCTGCGCCCTCTGGCGATCACCGTCCGGCTGCTCCTCGCGCTGCTGCTCGCCGTGATCGCGGTAGCCGCGCCGCCCCTGCCGGGGAGGGCATGGCGGACGGTGCCCCGGCGCCCGGTGTCCTGGGGCACCCGGGGTGTGACCCTCGGGGCCGTGGCCTGTTCCCTGGTCGCCCTGGCGGCCCTGCCCGCCGCTGGAAGCCTGCGGATGGAGCGTCCGGCGGTCGTGCCCGAGTGCTCCCGGGCCGCCGAGGAGGCCCCGCGGGTGTGTGTCTGGCCCGAGCACCGGAAGTATCTGCCGGAGCTGGCGGCCCTCGCCGAGCGGCTCGCCGAGCCCACCCAGCCCTGGATCAAGGCACCGGACACCTTCCACCAGTTCGGGCTGAGAAGGGCCCGTCTGGGGGACCGGGGCTTCGACATCGCCGAAGGTCATGTCAGGACCGCCGCCATCGCCATGTCCCACCAGGTGTTCGCCGCCTCCTTCGGCCGCTGCCTGCCCCCCGATGGGGCGAGCCGGGCCTGGCAGGCCGTCGACAACCTCCATCTGTGGCTGGAGTACAAGGCCATGGGCCGGGATCCGGCCGTCGCCGACCGAGGGCTGACCCTCTCGGGTGTCTCCGGTGCCCAGCGGGCCGCCGGGGCCGCCGCCCGGATGTCCCCCGCCGAACAGCGGAGCTGGGTGGACCGGGAGCGCCGGGAACTGCGCGAGGAATCCTGGTGCGAGCCCGATGACCGTGGCTGACCTCCTCCGGTACGCCCGGGTGCACCGGGCCGTGCCCATCCTCTGCGGGGCGCTCGCCGTGGCCCTGGTGTCGGCCTTCTTCGGAGGCGCCAGGATCGCGCTCCCCTCCATCGGCAGTGGGGGGTACAGCACGGGTGTCCCCTACCGCCAGGAGCTGCCGCTGCTGTCGGCCGTCTTCCTCACCGCCGCTTTCGGCGGCGGGATGTCGGCCCACGAGGAGGCGGGCGCCACCCGGATGCACCGAGTGCGCGCCAGCTGCCTCGCGGTCCTCACCCTGTTGGTCTGTGCGCTCTCCTTCGGGGCGGAGGCGCTGGCGGTCGGACCCCAGCTGGGGGTGGTGTACGTCCGCTCCCTGCTGATCTGGTTCGGACTGGCTCTGCTGTCGCTCCGACTGTTCGGGCCGCAGCTGGCCTGGGTGCTGCCGCTGGCCTCGGTCTTTCCGGTGGTCTGGTACAGCGGCGGCTGGTGGGACTGGACCGCGGCCCCCGCCGCCGACCCGCTCGGCTGGGGGTTCGCGGTCCTGAGCCTGCTTCTGGGTACGGCCGCCCTGGCCGCGACGGCCCGGCGCCGGGCGGCCGTCCTGGCCCTACCGGGCCGGCGGGGGCGGCGTCGCGCTGCCCCGGCGGTCCCCGCGGAGCAGGGCGATCGTCACCACCACCGCGGCCACCAGGAGCGACAGCAGCACCTGTTCCCGGCCGGTGTCATCGAAGAGCATATAGACCAGGACAAAGACGATCATTCCGATAGTCGCCCAGGTCAGCCAGGGGAAGAGCCACATCCGTACCACCAGCCGCTCGGGGGCCTCCCGCTCGATGATGCCGCGCATCCGCAGCTGGGTGCAGCAGATCACCAGCCAGACGAAGAGGGCGACCGCGCCCGATGAGTTCAGCAGAAAGGCGAAGACGGTGTCCGGCCAGCGGTAGTTGAAGAAGA
Organism: Streptomyces sp. NPDC000594; assembly: GCF_040299965.1. Classification (NCBI taxonomy): domain Bacteria; kingdom Bacillati; phylum Actinomycetota; class Actinomycetes; order Kitasatosporales; family Streptomycetaceae; genus Streptomyces; species Streptomyces sp. NPDC000594. Next base: position 314,086 of record NZ_JBEPCY010000002.1, read on the forward strand.
CCGCGACAAAGCCGAAGAGCACCGAGGCCAGGATCGCCGTCCGGGGCACACCCCGGGCGTCCGTACGGGCGAAGGAGCCCGGCGCGTCGCCCCGGCGGCCCAGGGAGAAGGCCATCCGGGAGGCGGTGTAGAGCCCGGAGTTCAGACAGGAGAGCACGGCGGTCAGCACGATGACGTTCATGATCTCGCCGGCGTGCGGGATGCCGATGGAGTTCAGCGCCGCCACATAGGAGCCGTCCTCGGTGATCGAGGGGTCGTTCCAGGGGAGCAGGGTGAGGACGACGAAGATCGAGCCCAGATAGAAGAAGGCGATCCGCCAGATGACACTGTTGGTCGCCTTGGTCACCGCCCGCTGGGGGTCGGCCGACTCGCCCGCCGCCAGGGTGACGATCTCGCTCCCCATGAAGGAGAAGACCACCATCAGCACCCCGGTGAGGATCGCCCCGTACCCCTCGGGGAAGAATCCCCCGGCGTCGCTGAGATGGGCGAAGCCGGAGCCCGGGTTGTCCGAGCCGGGCAGCAGTCCGAAGACGGCCAGCAGCCCGATCACGATGAAGGCGCCGATGGCCACCACTTTGATGCCGGCAAACCAAAATTCAAACTCGCCGTATGACCCCACCGAGGCGAGGTTGGTCGCGGTCAGCACCACCATGACGATCAGCGCCCACGCCCACTGCGGGACCGCCGGGATCCAGCCCTCCAGGATCACCGCCCCGGCGGTCGCCTCCACCGCGAGGACCACGACCCAGAAGAACCAGTAGAGCCAGCCGATCGAGAAACCGGCCCAGCGGCCGAGCCCCCGGTCGGCGTACTCGGAGAAGGAACCCGAGGTCGGATGGGCCGCCGCCATCTCCCCGAGCATCCGCATCACCAGGACGACCATCGTGCCGACCAGCGCGTACGAGACCAGGATGGCGGGCCCGGCGGCCCGGATCCCGGAGGCGGAGCCCACGAAGAGCCCCGCGCCGATGACCCCGCCGATGGCGATCATCGAAAGATGGCGGTTCTTGAGGCCTGCCTGAAGGCCGTCACCCTGGGACTCCATGGACCGCCGCATCCCCGGCTCCTCGGGTGGTTCGCCTTCTTTTCGCAGGGTGTCCTGGGATGTCATAGGGGATTCCTTAGGTCGGGAACGGCGTTGTTCTCGGACGGGGATGGACCCGCTGACTGATACCCCGCCGCCTCCGTGCCACACTCGGAACATGCGTGTGTACCTCGGCTCCGACCATGCCGGTTATGAACTCAAGAACCACCTCGTCGAGTGGCTGACCGCTCACGGGCACGAGCCCGTCGACTGCGGCCCGCACATCTACGACGCCCAGGACGACTACCCGCCGTTCTGCCTCCGCGCCGCCGAGCGCACCGTCGCCGACCCGGAGAGCCTGGGCATCGTGATCGGCGGCTCCGGCAACGGTGAGCAGATCGCCGCCAACAAGGTCAAGGGCGTCCGTGCGGCCCTGGCGTGGAGCGAGCAGACCGCCGCGCTCGGCCGGGAGCACAACAACGCCAATGTGATCGCCATCGGCGGCCGGATGCACTCGGTGGAGGAGTCCACCAAGTTCGTGGAGATCTTCCTCAGCACCCCGTACTCCGGCGAGGAGCGGCACACCCGCCGGATCGAGATGCTCTCCGCGTACGAGACCACGGGCGAGCTGCCCCCGATCCCGGCCCACCACCCCCAGGGCTGACACCGGCACACCGGACCCGGGTCCCCTCGGGGCCCGGGTCCCGTAACCCCCCCGTCCGCCGACTTGGAGTCCGCCGTGCCCGAAGGGCATACGATCCACCGCCTCGCCCAGGACCACCGCGCCCGGTTCCTCGCGCGCCCGGTCCGGGTCAGCAGCCCCCAGGGCAAGTTCTCCGACTCCGCCGCCCTCCTCGACGGCCAGGTCATGACCGGCGCCGAGGCCCACGGCAAACACCTCTTCCTCGGCTTCGGCGCGCTCGGCTGGGTCCATGTCCACCTCGGCCTCTTCGGCAAGGTCGACTTCGGCGATGTGCCCGACACCCACCGGCCGCCGCCCACCGACACCGTCCGGATGCGGATAGCCGCCCCCGGCGCCCATGTCGATCTGCGCGGACCCACCACCTGCGCCCTGATCACCGACGGCGAGAAGGGCGCGGTCCACGACCGGCTCGGCCCCGACCCGCTGCGCCCGGACGACGACCCGGACCGGGTCTGGACCCGGATCTCCCGCTCCCGCACCACCATCGCCGCCCTGCTGATGGACCAGAAGGTCATCGCGGGCGTGGGCAATGTCTACCGCGCCGAGGTGCTCTTCCGGCAGGGCATCGACCCCTACCGCGAGGGCCGGGCGATCACCCGCGCCGAGTGGGACACGATCTGGGCCGATCTGGTCGCCCTGATGCGCGAGGGCGTACGGAACAACCGCATCGACACCGTCCGCCCCGAGCACACCCCCGAGGCCATGGGCCGCCCGCCGCGCGTGGACGACCACGGCGGCGAGGTGTACGTCTACCGCCGGGCCGCGCTCGGCTGCCATCTCTGCGGCACCGAGATCCGGACGGCCTCGCTCGCCGCCCGGAATCTCTTCTGGTGCCCCGGCTGTCAGCAGCGCTGAGCCCGTACGGCGTCAGAACTGCTGGGCCAGCCAGGGTGGCACCGTGCTCCCGAAGGCCAGCGACGCCGTCTCCAGCGCCCCCGGCGCGCACTCCCGTACGAGACCGGCGTCGGCCAGCTCCCGCAGCGTGATCCCGCCCAGATAGGCCGAGCCCAGCTCCCGTACCGACAGCGAGAGATCGGCCGGGTCCGCCGTCCGGGCACAGACCGCGCCGGAGGGATCCCCGCTCAGCCGCCAGCGGCCGGTGTTCCAGAGGCAGAAGGGGTCCGTCACCTCCAGCACGGTGTCCACCGGCACCCGGTAGGCCCGGGCCGCCAGCGCGGCGCCCACCTCCACCAGCCGCAGATGGAGCCCGTCACGGAGCCGGGGCTCGCAGCGCCGGGGGTCGGCGACCCGATGGAGCAGCGGTTCGTCCAGCGGACGGTTGAGGGCATGGACCGAGGAGGTCAGATCGATCCCCAGGAGAAAGCGCCACAGCTCGGTGGCGGAGGACGGATCGAGCCCGTGCAGCTCCCGCAGGGTCACCGTGCCGACCGGTCCCGCATGGCTCCACGCCGGCCGGACCTGGTAGAGGGCGAAGCCGCTGGGCTCCCCGTCCCGCTCCGCCAGCACGCACTGGAGCGGGGAGCCGCCGCCGCGATCCGACGGCGGGTCCAGCAGCGGCCAGGCGTCCCAGGCCCCCGGCCGCAGCATCCCGCCGGGACGGTCGGCGGCGAGGCGGTCGCGTATCGCCGCACACCCCTCGGCCGCGTGTACGGGGTCCACACTCCGCAGCCGGACCCGGGCGTCCGGGGGCTCGGTGATCCGGGCCCGGTCGCTGTCCACCTCCAGCGCGAGCTGACGGCTGGCGATCCCGTAGCCGTACCGGCCGTAGATGGCGGGCTCCGAGGCGGTCAGCACCGCCAGCGCCTCGCCCCGCGCCCGTACGTTGTCGAGCTGGTGGCGCATCATCGCGGTGAGGATGCCCCGCCGCCGATGGGTGGGGACCACCCCGACCATGCTCACGGCGGCCGTCGCCACCGGGGCGGGGGCGCCACCGGAGCGCCCGCCCGGCACCGTCATCCGGAAGGAGTAGGCGGCGGCCGCGCCCACACAGCCACCGTCCTCCCAGACCCCCAGCGACCGGTCGTACTCGGTCACCGCCGCGCGCAGGGCCCGCCGCTCGGGCGGTGGCTCCATCCCGCCGTAGGCCCGGCTCAGGTCCTCGTACCAGGTGTCCCAGTCGCCCGGATCCAGTACACGGAGATCATTTGTCATATGCCATGGCTACCAGTCGATACGTCGATACAGCGATCTGTTTTTCCCCGCATTGTCACAGGGGTCCCTCTGCACGAAAGAGCGATGGATCGATAAGGTCACACGACAATGGGTCATGGCGGCGGAGTGGGTTCGGTCAAGGCACGGTGGCACAAGGCGGTGCACCGGGCCCGGGTGGCGTTGCGCAAGTCCGCCGTCGACTACTTCCGGGGCGACGGCTCGGACACGTTCGCCCTCACCGGGCTGCTGCTGACCGTCCCCGCGCTCACCTTCGGCACCATCGTCCTGCCCGAGTGGATCTCCCCCTCCGCGCTGGTCCTGCCGATCGTCGCCGGAGCGCTGCTGCTGCGCCCGGCGAGCCTGCTCGGGCTCTACGCGACCTGCGCCGCCGGGCTGATCGTGGAGACCTTCGTCCTCGGCCCCTACACCGAGGGCCCCGGCCGGGTCACCCCCGGCACCGTGCTGACCGTCGCCGCGTGCGGCTTCTTCGGGCTCCTGATCGCGCAGTTCCGGGCCCGGGTCGGCGTCCCCTGGCGGCGCGGCGGCACGATGCTCTTCGACCTGCGCGAACGCATCCGGGTCCAGAGCGCCCTCCCCGCGCTGCCGGTCGGCTGGAACCACGAGATGGCCCTGCGGCCCGCCGGTGGCCAGTCCTTCTCCGGAGACTTCGTCGTCGGCGCCCGCACCCATGGGGGCCGCACCCTGGAGGTCGTCCTCACGGATGTCTCCGGCAAGGGCATGGACGCGGCCTCCCGTGCGCTGCTCCTCTCCGGCGCGTTCGGGGGACTCCTCGGCTCCCTGCCGCCGCACGGCTTCCTGCACGCCGCCAATGGCTATCTCCTCCGGCAGGACTGGGACGAGGGCTTCGCCACCTCCATCCATCTCGTCCTCGACCTGGAGTCCGGCGACTACGAGCTGCTCTCGGCGGGCCATCTCCCCGCGCTCCAGCTGAACGCGGGGACCGGGCGCTGGGAGGAGAAAAGCGCGGAGGGGCCGCTCCTTGGGGTCTACGACGGCGCCCAGTTCGACCCGGTCAAGGGGGCGCTCCGCCCTGGCGACGTCCTGATGCTCTTCACGGACGGGCTCGTCGAGGCGCCGGGGCGGGACCTGGACGAGGGGATGGACCGGCTGACGGGGGAGGCGGACCGGTATGTGACGGCGGGGTTCGCGGGGGCGGCGTGGCACCTGATCGAGGCGGTCGCGAAGGATGTCAACGATGACCGTGCGCTGCTGATCATCACCCGCGACCCTTGAGGGCCCGGCCCGCCTTGCGACGGGGGCCAAAAATCAGCCTCTCCGGCGTTTGAGGAGCGGGGTTCGGGGCTGGCCCCGACGTGTGCCCGAGGCTGCTCGGGCCTGAGGTCCGTCCTCAAGCTCCCCCAGACTTCGTCCGGGGGGACCCCCATCGGGCTGAGTTTGTGCGGGCAGCCCGTACCCAGGGGGCTTGGGGCGAGGTGACTCGCATGTGCGGGGGCGGTGGCCTCCGGGCTCACCTCCTCGGGGCCGGCAGACTGAGGAGAAGGTCTAGCTCGGGGGCCGTCCGCCGGTCCCCTGCGGGGGCGACCCTGCACCCCCCGACCTCGTGCCACGAGGAACGGGCGCCTTGTGGTGCGGGCGGTCCGCGACGGGGAGGTCAGAGAAGGTCCGGCTCGGGCGTCTCGTGTTCGTGGGACCAGCGGGCGGTCTTCCGTGCCTCGGCCATCTCCGCGTCGGTCGCCAGGAGGTGGTCCAGCCGCCCGGCCCGGGCGTCCGTGATGAACACGGTGAGGGCGACCCTGGGGACGATCAGCGCGGGCTGGGGGCTGTCGCAGTCCCGCAGCCGGATCATGCGCAGGCCGTAGGGGCCATCGGGTGCTGGTGTCGCGTTGAGGGACATGGGTGTCTCCCTGAGGGTGTGGTGGGGGTGGGTTCTACGGGGTGGGCCCCGGCCGCGTGTGCGGGGTGGCGGCCGGGGCCCTGGGGGCCCGCCCAGGGCAGGGTGAGGGCGGGCCCCGCTTGGGGAACCGCCCTCCGTGGCCCGGAGAGGATCACCGCTGAACCAGCGGGCCACGGAGGACGGGGCTTCAGAGCCGGTCGGCCAGGCTCAAGGTGTGCAGGCCGACCGAGAGCGACCACGCCGTGAGCAGGGCCACGGTCCGGGCTATTGACCTGCCTCGTCGCTCTCGCACGAATGTGCCCTTCTGACGATCTGATGGAACGGACCGAACCGCAGCCGCAGTTCGTGCTCCTCCCGTATCCGCAGGCGAAGCGCTTGCAGCAGAGGGCTGTCCTCTTGCGGTACGTCCGGTTCCGGGACGGAATGCCAACCCATGGCGCTCCTCTCCGTAGCGGAACGGCTACCCGGTGATGCCAGAGTGGCCTAGAGTCGGCCCACCCTCAACTTGTACGGAACGAACGGGGAGTTGTCTTCCTCATGGTGAACCGAAAGCATCTGGATCCCGAGGAGTCGCCAAAAGCAGCGTTCGGGCTGCGTTTGCGCAGACTGCGGGATGAGCGCGGCTTGACCCAGGACGATCTGGCCGAGCTGATGGGGTACTCCGGTACGCACATCTCAGCCGTGGAAACCGGTCGGCGGTCTCCAACTCCCCACTTCGCGCACAGGGCCGACAGAGCGTTGGGGACCGGGGACCTGTTCGAGCGCGAGGGGGACGCGGTCCGGCACAGCGCTCTGCTGGAGGGCTTCCCGGAGTACGTCGTACAGGAGCAGCGCGCGACGGAGATCAGGCTGTTCGAGGTGGGCATCATCCCGGGGCTGCTTCAGACCCCGGAGTACGCGAAGGCCATCACCTCGGGCGCGGTGCACAGGGGAGCGATCACGGAACAGCAGGCGGAGGAGCGGCTGGATCTCCTTGCCCGGCGGCAGGCGTCCATAGGGCGAGCCCCCGTGCCATTCGTCCACGTAGTTCTTGATGAGAGCTGCCTGCACCGAGTGGTCGGCGGTACCCCGACCATGGCGGCCCAACTGGAGCGACTGGCGGAGGTCGCGGCGCTGTCATCCACGGTCTTCCAGGTGGCTCCCTACTGTCTGGGTGAGCGCCGTTCCTTCGACCTGCCCGTGACGTTGCTGACCCTTGCCAATCGGTCTCACGTGGCCTACGCCGAGTCCGCGCAGCAAGGGGTCCTGGAACGCAACGCCAGGTTCGTACAACCCCTGTTGACGGCCTACCATCAGCTCCAAGTCGAAGCGCTCTCACAGGCGGAATCTATTTCCATGATCCGTGAGTTACGAAAGGGCACCCCGTGACAACCGACTCCCTCCGTTGGTTCAAGTCCTCGTACAGCAGCAACGGCGGCCAGTGCGTAGAGGTCGCCGCTGATCTCACCGCTACTGGCGTCGTCCCCGTGCGGGACAGCAAGCGCCCCACCGGCCCCGTGCTGATGGTGTCCGTCGACGCCTTCGCAGGTCTCGTCACCTTCGCCCGGTCCGCCGACCTGTAGAAACTTGACGCCCCGACTCCGCAGAGAGGGAACGCTCTCATGACCGAACCCTGCACGTGGATCAAGTCCAGCTACAGCAACAACGGCGGCAACTGCGTGGAGGTCGCCGCCGATCTCACCGCTACCGGCATCGTCCCGGTGCGGGACAGCAAGCGCCCCGAGGGCCTGGTCCTGATGGTGTCCGTCGACGCCTTCGAGGGCCTGGTCGACCTCGCCAGGTCAGCCGACCTATAGCACCAGAACGTACAACGGCCCCACTCCTCGGACCGGAGGAGTGGGGCCGTTCGCTGTGATCACGCCGCCGGGTCGGCCTCGAACGGGGGCGGCGCGGGCACAACGGCGGGGGTCGCCATGCCGTTGTGGTTCAACGAGTGGGGAGTCAGCTCAACACTCCGGATCAGTACGCCGGGCACCTCGGCCACTCGTTCCAGGGCCTGTGACATGGCGTCCTGGAGGCTCTCCGCAGGGAAGTAGCAGACGAACTTCGAGTATCCGGGCCCTTCCTCCGGACCGAGGAAGCCATCGGCGAAGCTGTCGAGTCCGTCGATGGTGTCGGACTGCTCCGGGGTGAAGGGGGTCAGCGTATGCAGGACAAAGTGCCAGCTACGCACAGCGGCTGTGGTCTCGGGTGAATTCATCGATCCTCTTAGCGTGGTCGCCAGCGTCCCGGGGAGTGCAGAAGACCGTCATCCTGCCGTTGCAGCGACAGCAGATGACGATGCCCCACCGGTGTTTGTTCTTGTCGTGCGTCACCTTCAGCCCCGCTGCCTCCGCCCGCCTGAGCGCCGACTCGACGTCCTTCTTCTGGTGCCGGTCACCAAGTCCCATGCCACCACGTCTTAACGCCCCGCCGGGAGGGGACAAGGCGGAACGGGGCCGAATCGCCCGGACGGGTGATGGGCCTGGGATCCGTGGGACAGCGAGCGCCCGAGGGTCCCGTGCTGATGGTCTCCGCCGACGCCCTCGCCCGGTCCGCCGACCTGTAGCACCAGAACGCACAACGGCCCCACTCCTCGGACCGGAGGAGTGGGGCCGTTCCCGGTGATCACGCCGCCGGGTCGGCCTTGAACGGGGGCGGCGCGGGCACCACGGACGGGGTGGCCATGTCGTTCGCCGCGAGGTCGAAGTGGTCCAGCACCACGCTGCGGACCAGGACACCCGGGAAGTCCTCGAAGCGCTCCAGGGTGTCCGCGATGGCGGCCGTGAGGCTCTCGGCCCGGACGACGCAGAGGAACCCTGAGTATCCCGGTCCCTCTTCCAGTCCGATGCCACCCTCGGCGAATCGATCCAAGCCGTCCAGGACGTCTTTCTGTTCCTCGGTGAGCGGGGCCGCCAGTACGAGGTTGAAGTACCAGTCACGCACAGCTGCGGTGCCTCTCTGTGAACTGATCAATCTTCTTCGCTTCCCGTCCCTGATTCTGAGGAGTGCAGTACACCACCTCAGATCTGGAGCAGGGGCAGCAAATGACCCATCCCCACCGGTGTTTGTTCTTGTCGTGGGTCACCTTGAGCCCTGCCGCCTCCGCTCGCTTGAGGGCTGCTTCCACGTCCTTCTTCTGGTGCCGGTCACCAAGTCCCATGGCACCACGTCCTAACGCCCCGCCGGGATGGCACAAGGAGGAACGGGGCTGATTACCCCGGACGGGTGACGCCCCAGGCGGCGTCAGCGGGTCGCCGCGCGGGCAGGGAGGACCGCTGAGGCGACGCCGAGGACCACCACCGCGAGGGCCAGGGACCCGTACAGCATCGGTGGGACATAGGGGGAGCCGCCGGTGATGCCCCGGACCATCGGGATCAGCGTGGCGAAGGCGATGGCCGTGCCCAGGGCGATGCCCGCGAAGGTGACCAGGAGGGCCTCCCAGCGGATCATGCCGAGGACCTGGCGGCGGGTGGAGCCGACCAGGCGGAGCATGGTCAGTTCGCGGCGGCGGTCGAGGACCGTCATCACCAGGGTGTTCGCCGCGGCCACCGCCGCGAAGCCGCCCAGGACGGCCGCCATCACATGGTTCGCCCAGGAGTTCAGCTCGCGGTCCTCGGCGGCGCCCGCCGTGAAGCCGGCGCGGTCCTGGACGGTGCCCAGCGCCGTGAGGCCCTCGGTGGCCCGGTCCGAGGCGCGGACGAGGACCGTTCCCGGGTACGGGGAGGTGAGATGGGGCCGCAGGACCGATACGGGCAGGGTCACCTCGGCGAGGCCGAGGCCCCGGCCGTAGACCGCGACCACCTCGGCGGAGGACTTCGTACCGTCCGGGAGGTGGAAGGCGAACCGCTCGCCGACCGTGACCCCGGCCGAGTCGGCCACCCGTTCGTCCAGGGCGATCCGGCCGGGCCGCAGGGAGTCCAGGGAGCCCTTGACCACCTGGAGGTCCTGGACCCGGGCCAGGTCGGCGACCCGGCCGTCGTACCCCTGGGTGGTCGCGGTCGCCAGCGAGGCCTCGGGTCCGGCGTCGATGGTGACCACGACGGAGGTCTGGGTCAGCGAGACGGCGGCGCTCACCCCGGGCACCCGGGCGGCCTGCCCGGCGGCGTCCAGGGGCAGCGGGCCGCCGGCCTTCCCGACGACGATCCGGTCGGCGGTGATCCCCTCCCGCTGCTGCTCCTCGATCGCCCGGTCGGTGCTGGTGTGCAGGAAGAGCAGGACCGAGGAGAAGGCCGTCGCCAGCACGATCGGGGTGATCGCGGAGGCGAGCCGGCGGGCGTTGCTGCGGGAGTTGGCGGCGGCCAGTGAGCCCGGCGCCCCCGCCGCCCGCAGCGGAAGGCCGAAGAGCGCGGCACAGGCGCGGGCGATCAGCGGCCCGAGGAGCGCCACGGCGAGCATGAAGAGCATGACCACGCCGAGCGCCGCGTTGGCGGCGTTGTTGCCGGAGGTCTGGGCGGCGAGCCCGGCGAGGGCGACTCCGCCGCCGACGGCGACCAGGCCGAGAGGGGTACGGATCGGGGCGAAGCCCACCCGTTCCACGGAGGCGTCGGCGAGTGCCTGGCCCGGCCGGATCCGCGACGGCTTGCGCGCGGCGAGGAAGCCCGCGCAGAGCGCGGTCAGGACCACCGCGGCGACGGCCACCAGCGGCGGGATCCAGCCGATGTGCAGCTCCACGGCCCGGGGCAGCGCCCCCTTCTCCCGGAGCTGTCCGAACCACCAGGAGGCCAGCGCGATGCCGGGCAGACAGCCGATCGCCCCGGCCAGGGGCGCGATCAGCAGCGCCTCGGTGGCGATGGAGCGCCGTACCTGACGGGGGGTCGCGCCGATCGCGCGCAGCAGGGCGAACTCGCGCCGCCGCAGCCCGACCGAGAGGGCGACCGTACCGGCCGCGGTGAAGACGGAGACCAGGGTGGCGACCCCGCCGAAGGAGCCGCCGAGTCCGATCAGGGTCTCCCGGGCGGCGGCGAGACCCCGGTCCTCGACGGCGCCCCGGTCGTCCCCGGTGCGGACCTTGGGCCGGTAGTGGCCGCTGCCGAAGACCTCGCCGAGCCGGTCGGCGACGGTCGCCGCGGCCGTGCCGGGCTCGGGCAGCACCGCGATGGCGTCGATCTTCCCGGGGTGCCCGGAGAGGGCCAGGGCGTCGGTGTCGCTGAGCCAGACCGAGCCGGGGCCGACGCCCCGGCCGGGGTCGGCGACGGTGCCGGAGACCCGGAACTCCCGGGTCCCGCCGGGGGTCTCCAGGGTGATCCGCTCGCCGGTACGGGGGCCGCCGGGGCCGGTGACGGCCTCGCCCGTACGGGGTGCGCGCCCGGTCTCCGGCTCGGTGCCGGTGAAGGCGGTGGAGCCCCAGCCGTACGCGGTCAGCCCGCCGGCCTGGGCGCGGACGGGGAAGGCGATGTCGGGAATGGCGGCGGCGACCCCGGGGACGGCGGCGGCCTTACGGGTCAGGGCGTGGTCCAGCCGGGCCCGGTCGGGGGTGTCCGTGTAGGAGTCGTGACGGTCCTCGCCGCTGCCCACCCAGAGATGGGCCCGCTGGTCGGCCTCGACCACCACGGGGGCGCCGGTGTACCGCTGCGGGGGTACGGAAGCCCGTACCCCGCTCTCCAGCAGGATGCCGCAGGCGGTCACGATCGCCGAGGTCAGCAGGAGCGCGATGAAGGTCCCGGCGAAGGCCGAGGGCTTGAAGCGGATGGCCGCGCGGGCCAGTCCGTTGCGGCGGGCGGTCACAGCGCGGCCCCGGTGAGGTCCCGGGTGTCGCGCCGCTCGGTCAGCGCCCGCATCCGGGCGGCGATCCTGCCCGGGTCGCCGCCGGGCACGGAGTCGGCGATGGCGCCGTCGGCGAGGAAGAGGACATGGTCGGACCAGGCGGCGGCGACCGGGTCATGGGTGACCATGACGACGGTGGCGCCGAGCCGGTCCACGGCCGACCGCAGCAGGCCGAGCACCTCGGCGGCGGTGGTGGAGTCCAGCGCTCCGGTGGGTTCGTCGGCGAAGACCACATCGGGCCGGGTCACCAGGGCGCGGGCGAGGGCCACCCGCTGCTGCTGACCGCCCGACAGTTCGGCGGGGCGGCGGTGGCCCTTGTCGCCGAGTCCGACCTGGGTGAGGACCTCGGCGGCGCGCCGCCGGTCCGGGCGGTCGCCCGCGAGCCGGGTGGGGAGCAGGACGTTCTCCTCGACCGTCAGCGACGGCAGCAGATTGAACGCCTGGAAGACAAAGCCGAGGCGGGTACGGCGCAGGACGGTCAGCTGGTTCTCCTTCAGCTCCGTCAGTTCGGTGCCGCCGAGCCGGACCGAGCCCTCGGTGGGGCGGTCGAGTCCGGCGGCGCACTGGAGGAAGGTGGACTTCCCGGAGCCGGAGGGGCCCATGACGGCGGTGAAGCTGCCCCGGGGGAGGGCCAGATCGATCCCGCGCAGGGCGTGGACGGTGCCGCTTCCTTTGCCGTACCGGCGGCGGACTCCGCGCAGCTCCACGGCGGCGGTCCCGTCGGCGGGGCTCGCCCCCGGTGCCGTCCCCGGATCCCGCCTCTTGCCGCGTCGCAGCCCCATCGTCTTCTCCGTTGTTGGTGTTTGTGCAGGTCAACGGTGTCGACACTAGGGACGGTGAAGGGGTGTGGACCATGGCGTCCACCGGCGGAAAGGGGGTGGGGACAGCCCCACCGCCGGAGGGGGGTCCACCGACTTACTTGCTCACATCAATTATTTGCTATTCTAATTACTGACGGTTCCTTGACGGTTCTTTGACGCCCTCTTGACGCCTCCCCGCTGCCGGTCACCATCGACGTGAGGACGAGCCCATCGGACACGCAGACACCCTCATAGCCATGGGTGGCGCCTTCCTCGCCGCCGCCTTCCTCGCCCGTCTCGGCGGCCGGATCGGCCTGCCGACCATCCCCCTCTTCATCCTGGCCGGGATCCTCCTCGGCCCGCACACCCCCGGCATCGTGCTGCTGTCGGACCCGCACGACCTGGAGATGCTCTCCGCCCTCGGCCTGGTCCTCCTTCTCTTTTATCTGGGACTGGAGTTCCACCTCGACGACCTGAAGACCGGCGGCCGCAAGATGGCCCTCGCCGGCGGCGTCTATCTGCTGCTCAATGTCGGCGCCGGACTCGCCTTCGGCTTCGCCCTCGGCTGGGGCACCTCCGAGGCCCTGGTGCTCGCCGGTGTCCTCGGCATCTCGTCGTCGGCCATCGTCACCAAGGTCCTGGTCGACCTCGGACGCATCGGCAACCCCGAGACCCGGCCCATCCTCGGCATCATCGTGGTCGAGGACGTCTTCCTGGCGCTGTATCTCGCGGCGCTCCAGCCCATCCTCTCCGGCGCGGACAGCCTCTCCGCCGCGGTGATGGACGGCGGCAAGGCCTTCGGCTTCCTGCTGCTGCTGGCGCTCGCGGCGCGCTTCGGCACCCGGGTGATCGGGCGGCTCATCAACACCCGGGACGACGAACTGCTCGTCATCTCCTTCCTGGGCGCGGCCGTCTTCATGGCGGGCGTCTCCGAGTGGTTCGGCGTGGCCGACGCGATCGGCGCCTTCATGGTCGGTCTGATGCTCGGCAGCACCACCTCCGGTGAGCGCATCCGCAAGCTGGTCCATCCGCTGCGGGACGCCTTCGGCGCGATCTTCTTCTTCGCCTTCGGGCTCTCCATCGACCCGGGCGATCTGCCCACCGTGCTCTGGCCGGTGCTCGCCGCGGTGGTCGTGACCCTGGCGATGAATGTCCTGGCCGGACTGGCGGCGGCGCGGATCTACGGCTTCGGCCCCGGTCCCGCGGCCAATATCTCCACCACCCTGCTGGCGCGGGGCGAGTTCGCGCTGATCCTCGCCACCATGGCGGCGGGCGCGGGCCTGGACGACCGGCTCTCCCCCTTCATCGCCGGGTATGTCCTGATCCTGGCGGTCCTCGGACCGCTGACGGCGGGACAGTCGGGCCTGCTCGCCCGGATCCTGCCCGAGCGGGAAGCGATACCCGCCGGCCGCTGAACCCGAGCCGCCCCGGCACGCCCCGGCATGTCCCATCGGTCACCGGTGGGGCGGCCGGGGCGCCGTCGTCCGGTCACCCGGGTGCGACCATCGTCCCCATGAACGACAGCGCCCCGACCCGTACCGACAGTGCCCTGACCCGTACCGACGGAGGACCGGCCCGTACCGACGGAGGACCGGCCCGTACCGACGGAGGACCGGCCCGTACCGACGGAGGACCGATCCGTACCGCCGGAGTACCGATCCGCACCGCCCGGGAGGCGGACATCCCCGGGCTGCTGGAACTCGCGGCCGAGGTGGAGCACTGGTTCGGCCCGATGGTCGCCGAGGAGGGCTTCCACCGGGCGCTGCGCACCCATGTCGTCCGGGGTACGGCACTGGTCGCGGAGGAGGGCGGCGCCCTCACCGGCGGGCTGCTCTTCGACCCGGCGGAGCCTGTGAATCCGGTGAATCCGGTGGACCCGGCGGATCCGGTGGATCCCGGGGACCCGGCCGCCCACCATGTCGACTGGCTGGTGGTCTCCGCCCGCGCCCGGGGCACCGGTGTCGGCCGCGCCCTCATGGCGGCGGCGACGGAACGCTTCGTCACACCCCCGGCCACCGTCGAGGTGGTCACCTTCGGCCCCGACCACCCCGGCGCCGTCACCAGCGGGGCGCGGGTCTTCTACGAGCGCCTCGGCTTCCTCCCGGGCGCGGCGGCGGAGCCCGGCCCCGAGGGCGGCTCCCGCCAGCGCTACCGGCTGCGGCTGCCCGGCTGAGAACGGCCTGCGGGGCGCCGGTCACCCGATGCCGCGCGGATACGCGGTGACTGTGCCGGGAGCGTCACAACGACCCGGCCTCGTCCGTCCCGTGTCGGTCCACGTCCCCCGGTCCCGCCGAGCCCGCTTTTCTGAGGCGGCCCAGCGTTCCGCCCCGGCCCGAGGGGTCCAGGGCGCGGGTGGTGCGGGCGAAGAGGTACTCGGCGCGTTCGTAGGAGAGGCGGGCCCGGCCGGTCTCCGGGCAGAGGTCGGCCGAGGGGGTGCGGGCGGGGCCGGGGCGGCGGTCGGTGAGGAAGAGCGGCCCCCGGGTCCGTCCCGCGAGCAGCTCCGGCAGGAGCGCGGCGGTGCCCGAGCGCCAGCGCACCCAGCGCCGCCCCGACCGGGCCCGGCGGTCGGCCAGGTCCAGCCGCTCCGCGTCGAGGCCGAGCACCGCCGTCACCGGCGCCCCCGACTCGTACAGCAGCCGCCACAGCGTCCGTTCCCGTACGGGGATGTCGGTACGGAGCCACAGCGCGTCCCACCAGTCCTCCCCGGCGGGGCCCGGGGCCGTGCGGGCCGGGGCCGGGGCGGTGGTGCGGCGGGGGATTCGCGCCACCGGGTCCTCGGGCAGCTCCGCCCAGCGGGCGAACGAACCCACCGCCGCGCGGTGGCGGTTCCAGGTCGCCGGGGCCACCCCGTCCCACACCGAGGTGAACACCCCCGCCACCCGCTCGGCGTTCAGCTCGGTCAGGGGGAGCCCGTCGCCCAGGGAGCGGCGGAGCCGGTCCAGGGTCCGCCGGTACGAGAGGGCCGTCGCCGGCTCCAGCCCCGCACCGGCCAGGAACTCCCCGGCCGCGCCGCCGAGGGTCGGTCCCTCCGGCGCCGGGGGTGGGCCCGCGCTCTCCGCCCGCCGCAGCAGAAAGGCCCGCTCGGCGGTGTTACGGGTGAGATCCGCCGCCCGGCCGAACTCGATCCGCGCCTCGGCCGCCCGGCCCAGACGCAGCAGCAGATCGCCCCGGGCGGCGGGGAGCAGATGGTAGTCCCGTAGGGACGGTTCGGAGGCGAGGGTGTCCAGCCGGGCCAGCCCCGCCGCCGGGCCCTCGGCCATCCCGGTGGCGATGGCCGAGTTGAGCCGGACCACGGCCGTCGGCACCAGCCGCTCCAGCGCCCGGTAGAGCGCGGCGATCGAGGCCCAGTCGGTCTCCTCGGCGGTGGCCGCCCGGGCGTGGGTGACCGCGATGGCCGCCTGGAGGACATAGGGGCCCGGGACGCCGCCGAGGTCCCGGGCGCGCAGCAGCGCGGCGAAGCCCCGGCGGACCAGGAGGGGATCCCACCGGCCGCGGTTCTGCTCGTGGAGCGGGACCGGCTCCCCGCCGGGGCCGGTCCGGGCGGCGGAGCGGGACTCCTGGATCTCCATCAGCGCCACCAGGCCGTGGACCTCGCTCCGGTCCGGGGCGAGCCGGGCGAGCAGCCGGCCGAGCCGCAGCGCCTCCAGGGTGAGCGAGGGCCGCAGCAGATCCTCGCCGGAGGTGGCCGTGTACCCCTCGTTGAAGATCAGGTAGATGACCTCGAGGACCGAGGAGAGCCGTTCGGCCAGCTCCTCGGTGTCCGGCAGCTCGAAGGCCACCCCCTCCTCGGCGAGGGCGCGCTTGGCGTCGGCGATCCGGCGGGCGATCACCGTCTCGGTCGCCAGGAAGGCACGGGCGATCTCCCCGGCGGTCAGCCCGCCGAGGAGCCGCAGGGTGAGTGCCACCCGGGCGGGGGTGGGGAGGACGGGGTGGCAGGAGACGAACATCAGCCGCAGGACGTCGTCGTCGTCACCGGACGGCCCGTCACCGGACGGCTCGTCATCGGACCGTCCGGCGCCCGACCGCGCGTCGCCGGACCATCCGTCGTCCGGGTCCGCCGGCCCGTCGTACCCGCCGTCGTAGCCGCCGGCGTCCCCGTATCCGTACCCGGGGGAGCGGGCCAGCTCGTGCGCCAGCTCCTCCTCCCGCCGCTCCCGCAGCTTCGAGCGGCGGATGTGGTCGACGGCGCGGCGTCGGGCGACCGCCGTCAGCCAGGCGCCCGGAGTCTCCGGGACGCCCGACCGGGGCCATCGCTCCAACGCCGCGACCAGGGCCTCCTGGGCCAGCTCCTCGGCGAGGCCCACATCGCGGACCAGCCGGGTCAGACCCGCGACGATCCGCGCGGACTCCAGCCGCCAGACCGCGGCGACCGTCCGCCGGACCCGGTCGGCGGCGGCCTCGTCCGCGGTCCCGGCGGGGGTGTCCCCGCCGGTGCGGGGGTCGGGGCCCGTCATGCGGTCACGGCCCGAAGACCTGCTGGATCCGGCTCTCGCCGTCGCCCGCTATCCGGCGGAAGCGGCGGCCCAGCTCGACCGCCTCCTCCTCGGAGCCGACCTCCACCAGGGCGAAGCCCACGATGGCCTCCTTCGCCTCGGTGAAGGGCCCGTCCGTGACGGTGATCGT
Source organism: Streptomyces sp. NPDC000594 (assembly GCF_040299965.1). Taxonomy (NCBI): domain Bacteria; kingdom Bacillati; phylum Actinomycetota; class Actinomycetes; order Kitasatosporales; family Streptomycetaceae; genus Streptomyces; species Streptomyces sp. NPDC000594. Next base: position 330,969 of record NZ_JBEPCY010000002.1, read on the forward strand.
GTCGCCCTCGGAGATCAGACGGGTGCCCATCGGGGCGAGCCCGCCGGTGGCCAGCAGCGCTCCGGAGGCGGTCAGCTCCTCCACGAAGGCCCCCATCTCCGCGAGGAGCCGCTCGTCGGGGGCGCAGCTGGTGGTGGTGTTCAGGGTGGTCATCAGATAGCGCACGGTGTGCTCCTTCTCGGTGGCCCCGGGTGGTCCCGGTGCTCGTTCCTCTGCCTCCACGTCGAACAGACTATGTGACAGGGAATGCGGCCGTTCCCTGTCACATGGGCCGGGCGACGTGAGGGCAGGAACCCCGAAGCGGGGCCCACCACCCGGACCACCGAGAGGCAGACACCGCCATGACCACGCCCACCCTCCCCGCCACCGCCGCCCGCACCGTCACCGCTCCCCGTACCGCGGCCTCCCCCGGTGCCCGTACCCGGAGCACCCGCGCCCTGCTCACCGCCGGTGCCGCCGCCGCCCCGCTCTGGACCGTGGCCGCCCTCTCCCAGGTGGTGCTCCGCGACGGCTTCGACATCACCCGCCACCCGCTGAGCGCCCTGAGCAACGGGGAGCTGGGCTGGATCCAGATCGCCACCTTCCTGCTCACCGGCGCGCTGCTGGCCGCGGGCGGCCTGGGGCTGCGCCGCGATGCCGGTACGGGCCGCTGGGCGCCCCGGCTGCTGCTGCTCGCCGGGGTGGGGATGATCGCGGCCGGGGTACTCGTCATGGATCCGGCCGACGGCTTCCCCGTCGGCACCCCGGACGGGCCGCCCGCCACCCTCTCGGCGGCCGGGATCGGTCATATGGCGGCCGGGACGCTCACCTTCACCTCGCTGATCGCCGCCCACTGGGTGCTCGCCCGGCGGGCCGCCCGCGCCGGGCTGCGGGGCCGGGCTGTCCTGTCCGGAGTGGCCGGAGCGGCGCTGTTCGTCGGCAACGGCTGGGCCATGTCCGGCGCCCCCGCGGGCACCCTGGTGCTGGCCGTCGGCGCGATCACCGCCCTGCTCGGGGTCACCGCCGTACTGCTCCCGCTCCGCTCCGCCGCCCGGACCGCCCGCTGAGGCCGCCGGCCCGTCACGGGGAGGACCGGCCCGGCACCGGGAGGGGCGGCCGGTCACCGGCGGGGCCGGCCCATCACCCGGAGGGGCGACCGGCGGCGCGCACCGGCCGGTCGTACAGTCGGAGGCATGTCACACGCATGGAGTCTCGCGGAGGTCGAGGCCGTCGCCCGGCAGGCCCACTCCGGCCAGACCGACAAGGCCGGACGGCCGTACGCGGAGCATCTCGCCGCCGTGGCCGAGGGGGTGCGCTCCCGGGGCGGCAGCGCCGAACAGATCGCGGCGGGCTGGCTGCACGACGCGGTGGAGGACCACCGGCTGTCGCTGGAGTGGCTCCAGACGGCCGATCTGCCGCAGTCGGTCAAGGACATGGTCCTCGCCCTCACCCGGGGCGAGGACGAGGAGCTGGAGTCCTATGTCCGGCGGATCCGGACCACCCCGGGCGCGCTGCTGGTGAAGGAGGCCGATCTGGCCAGCAATACCGACCCGGCCCGGCTCGCCGCGCTGGACGAGCCGACCCGGGACCGGCTCATCGAGAAGTACGCGAGGACCCGGGAGCTGCTGGGACCCGGCTAGCCCCCGCCCCTCGTCCGGCATCGGCTCCCCGTCCGGTGTCCGGAACCCGGGTGGCGTCCGGCCCCCTGCCCTGGGTCGGCACACCGCCCTCACGGCCCCGTGCGGGAACGCCGCCCCCGTCGCCCGCGTTGGCCGGAGCGCCGCTCCCGCCCTGGGCATCGGTGTCCGCGCGGAAGAACCAGCGCAGCTCGGGCTCGGTGGCCCAGCGCAGCGCCCGGTGGACCGGCGGGGTGCACATCAGGGTGACCAGGGCCCCCATGGCCAGGGTGAGCAGTACCACCCCGGCGGGCTCGTGCGGCCAGTCGTTCGCCGTGAAGAGCCCGGTGTACTCGGCGGTCTTCAGCGGCAGTCCGTGCAGCAGATAGCCGGCGATGGTGCCGAGGCCGAGCATCGTGAACCAGGTACGCCGGCGCGGTACCCAGGCGAGGAACGCGGCGGTCAGCACCGTACCGGCGACAAAGAGCACCGCCGTCGCGAGCAGCCCGCTCCACCAGGGCATGTCCAGCTCCTGGGAGCTGGAGTTGCGGTACAGCCAGTCCAGGGTGATCAGGGGCGCCACCCAGTAGGCGATGCCCAGCGCCACTCCGAAGACCGGGACCGCCAGCACCCGGGCCTCCCGGCGGCGCAGCAGCCGGAAGTGCTCGGGCCGCAGGACCAGGCCGAGGACGAAGAACGGCATGAACTGGAGCACCCGCTGGAGGTTCAGGTCCTCCCCGATGCCGGGGGTGACCGAGGCCAGCGCGGCGATGACGAAGGCCACCGTCAGGGGATGGCGGATCTGCCGCATCAGGGGGGTGAGCAGCCTCCAGATGAAGAGCGCGCCGAGGAACCAGGTGAGGTAGAAGGGGTCCAGCAGACTGATCGGATGCCCGGGATCGCCACCGGCAAACTTCTTGAACAGCGAGTAGACCGTCTCGAAGACCACATAGGGCACGGCGACCGTGGTGACCAGCCGTCTGAGCTGCTGCGGGCGCCCGGACCAACTCCGTGAGAAGTAACCGGAGATGACGATGAACGCCGGCATGTGGAAGGTGTAGACGACCAGGTAGAGGGTGCGGACGACGCGGTTGTCGTCCATGACCGGTTCCCAGGCGTGGGCGATGGCGACCAGGACGATCGCCAGATACTTCGCGTTGTCGAAGAACGGGTCACGGTCGTGCCGGGCCGGCGCGGTGGGGAGGGTCGGCCGGTTTCGGGTAAGGGTGGCAGGGGCGGTGGCGGGCTCCCGGGCCTTGGGTCCCGGAGCCCTGCGATTTCCAAGCGGAGCGGGGAACATTCGAGGCACCATAGTCGGGCCGGACGAATGCGTAAAACCCCCGACAGCGAATCCACGGCAGAATGCCCACCAGAGTGAACTGTCTCCTATGCCCCAATTAATCCCCCTTAAATGGGGCATATCAATACGGGTCTGGCTTCCTGTGAAATTGCTGTGTGACACAGGTCTAATTCGCCGGGCCCGGCCGCAGCCCGCCCGGAGGCTCCCTGAGTGGAATTCGGCGGGGCAATTCCCCGTGGTGCGGAGCCCCTGCTGACCCGGGGCGCCGCACCGGCCGGCCGGGCCCCGGCGGCGGTGCCGGAACCGGGGTGCGGCGGGCGGAAACACCCGTACGGGACGGCCGGTGGCGGGCCGTGTTCCGCGGATGGCGTGATTCCGCCCCTGATGGTTTGCCGGACCAGGAATGAGCGGCCGCTGTCGGTGGCACGATTGCTGCGGAGGCGGGGGATGTTCGCGAGTGCGGACCTCGCCGGTGGGGAAACCGAGCGAGAGTGTGATCGATTGTGGCCATTTCAGTCTCTGCCGTGCTGCTCCTGGGGATCATCTTTGTGATCATGATCCGCTCGGGTCAGCTCAAGGGCGGTCCGTCGATCGTCCCGATACTCTTCGGCTTCTTCCTCGCCTCGTCCGGGCTGGCCCCCGAGATCGAGCAGGCGCTGGACTCGATAGCGCAGGCGATCAACGACATCAGCTTCTGAACGGGCGGCTTCCCGCGGGCCGGTTCGGGTGCGGGCCGGTTCGGGCGAACGCGCCCCGGGTGCCGGGGTGCCTGCCCGAGCGGTCACGGGCCCGCCCGCCGTCTCCCCGGACGGCTCCGGGAACGCCGAAGGCCCGATCGGTTTCCCGACCGGGCCTTCGGTCTCCACGAGCGGGCGACGGGAATCGAACCCGCGTAGCTAGTTTGGAAGACTAGGGCTCTACCATTGAGCTACGCCCGCACTGTTGTCGCACCGCGCCCCGGACCAGGCGGCAGGCGCATTCGAAGAGATCGAGTGAACCGGCCCGGCCGACCGCGGTACGAGGAGCATCGTAGCGGGTCACGGCCGCGTACCGCACACCCCCTCCGTGCCGCCGCCGCCCCGCTCCCCGGGTCGGCACGGCACTCCGTGCCCGGTCGCCCGTAAATCGGGCCGACGGGGCCGCTGTGAACATGTACCCTACGTCTCGCACCGACGGGGTGTGGCGCAGCTTGGTAGCGCGTCCGCTTTGGGAGCGGAAGGTCGTCGGTTCGAATCCGGCCACCCCGACCAACATCAGCGTCGCCCCCTCTCAAGATCGCATTGTGGGGCGGCTTCCGCGTGCGGCTACTATGCAAACTACGTGCCCGCGTGTCCGGCGAGGCGTCCGTCCGACCGAGTGGGACGACCGCGACGACGACCGGGCCCGGCCAGCCGTACCGCCGCAGCCGCGGTGGCCACGGCGGAACCCCAGAATCAGCCACAAGGAGACCGAACCGTGAAGAGCGCCGTGGAGACCCTGAACCCGACCCGGGTTCGGCTCACTGTCGAGGTGCCCTTCGAGGAGCTCAAGGACAGCCTCGACGCGGCGTACAAGAAGATCAACCAGCAGGTCACGGTGAAGGGCTTCCGCAAGGGCAAGATCCCGGCCCGGGTCATCGACCAGCGGTTCGGCCGTGGCGCAGTGCTGGAGGAGGCCGTCAACGACGCCCTTCCGAAGTTCTACACCGCCGCGGTCAACGAGGCCGACATCGACCCGCTGGGCCAGCCCGAGGTCGACATCACGGAGCTGAAGGACGGCGAGACGCTGAACTTCACCGCCGAGGTCGACGTGCGTCCCGAGATCGAGATCCCGGACTACTCCGGCATCGAGGTCACCGTGGACGCCATCGAGGTCGGCGACGAGGATGTCGAGAAGGCCGTGCAGGAGCTGCGCGAGCGCTTCGCCTCCACCGCCCCGGTCGAGCGCGCCGCCCAGGACGGTGACGTGGTCACCGTGGACCTGGAGGCCAAGGTCGACGGCGAGGTCCTCGCGGACGGTGTCGCCGAGGGCGTCAGCTACACCATCGGCTCCGGCGAGCTGCTGGACGGCATCGACGAGGCCGTGACCGGCCTGGAGGCCGGTGGCGAGGCCACCTTCACCTCCGAGCTGAAGGGCGGCTCCGCCACGGGCAAGGAAGCCGAGGTCACCGTGAAGGTCACCACGGTCGCCCAGCGTGAGCTTCCCGAGCTGGACGACGAGTTCGCGCAGCTCGCGAGCGAGTTCGACACGCTGGAGGAGCTGAAGGCCGACAGCCGCAAGCGCCTCGCCGACATGAAGCAGTACGACCAGGCCACCCAGGCGCAGGAGCGGGTGCTGGAGGAGCTGCTGAAGCTGGTCGACGTCCCGATGCCCGAGAAGCTGCTCGAGGACGAGATCAACACCCGCAAGCACAACCTGGAGCACCACCAGCTCGGCCAGATGGGCCTCGACCTCGCGAAGTACCTGGAGATCCAGGGCAAGACCGAGGAGGAGTTCGTCGCCGAGACCAAGGAAGCCGCGGTCAAGGGCATCAAGACCCAGTTCATCCTGGACGCGCTGGTCTCCCGCGAGAAGCTCAGCGTCAACCAGGAAGAGCTGACGGAGCACCTGATGCGCCGTGCCGCCTCCTCCGGCATGAGCCCCGACCAGTTCGCCAAGGCCGTCGTCGAGGGCAACCAGGTCCAGGTCCTCGTGGGCGAGGTCGCCCGCGGCAAGGCGCTGGCCAAGGTCGTCGAGTCCGCCAAGGTGGTCGACACCGACGGTGAGATCGTCGACATGTCGGACGACGAGGACGAGACCGAGACCGCCGCCGAGACGGTCGAGGCCGTTGTCGACGGCGACGAGGCCAAGGGCGAGGAGAAGGCGGAGGCCTGATCCTCCCGCCGCGGAGGGTCCGACCCTCCGCCGCCGGAGCCGGGCCCGCCCCGGCCCGGCACCGCTCGCACCACCGTGTGCACAGGGCCCGGACGCCACACGCGTCCGGGCCCTGTCCCGTACCCCGCCCGGCACCCCGCCCCGGGGCCCTTCCGGGCCCGGGGCACCGCCCGGACGGCGGCTTCAACCCTGCCCCGACCACCTTGCGCTCCGAGCGAACAGTTCGGGAACCGGGATGGCGTTGTCCCACCTGCGCGTTAGGGTCCATGGATACGAGGGCAGGGGAGTACCCGGCCCCAGCCCCGGGGAGCAGACAGCCCCGGCGACACAGACGCTGACGACGGCAGGCAAGGCCGTCAGAGACGAGCAGGTGGACTACGTGACGATTCCGAAGCCTTACGCCGCCGGAGAGCCGTCCCTGGGTGGCCTCGGTGACCAGGTCTACAGCCGGCTGCTCGGCGAGCGCATCATCTTCCTCGGTCAGCAGGTCGACGACGACATCGCCAACAAGATCACCGCGCAGATGCTGCTTCTCGCCGCCGACCCGGAGAAGGACATCTTCCTGTACATCAACAGCCCCGGCGGCTCGGTGACGGCCGGCATGGCGGTCTACGACACCATGCAGTACATCCCGAACGACGTGGTCACCATCGGTATGGGCATGGCCGCCTCGATGGGCCAGTTCCTGCTCACCGGTGGCACCCCCGGCAAGCGCTTCGCGCTGCCGCACACCGACATCCTGATGCACCAGGGCTCGGCCGGCCTCGGCGGCACCGCCTCCGACATCAAGATCCAGGCCGAGTACCTGCTGCGCACCAAGCAGCGCATGGCGGAGATCACCGCCCGGCACTCCGGCCAGACCGTCGAGGCGATCATCCGCGACGGCGACCGCGACCGCTGGTTCACCGCCGAGGAGGCCCGGGACTACGGCCTGATCGACGAGATCATCACCGCCGCCTCGGGCGTGCCGGGCGGCGGCGGCACCGGCGCCTGAGCCCGGTCCCCGGCCCGGTGCCGTACCCCAGACCTCCAGCCAGCCCAGCTCCGCCGGGCGCCCCCGGGCGCCGGGCGGAACGTCACCAGGGACGTGAGAACACCACCATGAGCAACTTTTCCGCGAGCGGTCTCTACACCGGCCCGCAGCTGGACAACCGCTATGTCGTCCCCCGCTTCGTCGAGCGCACCTCGCAGGGTGTGCGCGAGTACGACCCGTACGCGAAGCTCTTCGAGGAGCGCGTGATCTTCCTCGGGGTGCAGATCGACGATGCGTCCGCCAACGACGTCATGGCGCAGCTGCTGTGCCTGGAGTCGATGGACCCGGACCGGGACATCTCCATCTACATCAACAGCCCCGGCGGCTCCTTCACCGCGCTGACGGCGATCTACGACACGATGCAGTTCGTCAAGCCGGACATCCAGACGGTCTGCATGGGTCAGGCCGCCTCGGCCGCCGCGATCCTGCTCGCCGCGGGTACCCCCGGCAAGCGCATGGCGCTGCCGAACGCCCGTGTCCTGATCCACCAGCCGTCCTCGCAGACCGGCCGTGAGCAGCTCTCCGACCTGGAGATCGCGGCCAATGAGATCCTGCGGATGCGGGTGCAGCTGGAGGAGATGCTGGCGAAGCACTCCACCACGCCGATCGAGAAGGTCCGTGACGACATCGAGCGCGACAAGATCCTCACCGCCGAGGACGCGCTGGCGTACGGTCTGATCGACCAGATCGTCTCCACCCGCAAGACCACGGTCACCGTCTGACCGGCGCGCGGCCCTTGGCGCGGATCACGACCTTGTGAACCGTGCCAAGGGGGGCCCGAACATGGGCCCCGGCAAGGTACCGTCGGATATGAGGCACCAGGAGTCGGCTGCACCAAGCCGCTCCCAGGCGAAGGGGAAGCACCTCGTGGCACGCATCGGTGATGGCGGCGACCTGCTCAAGTGCTCGTTCTGCGGAAAGAGCCAGAAGCAGGTGAAGAAGCTCATCGCAGGTCCCGGTGTGTACATCTGCGACGAGTGCATCGATCTCTGCAACGAGATCATCGAGGAGGAGCTGGCCGAGTCCTCCGAGGTGCGCTGGGAGGAACTGCCCAAGCCCCGTGAGATCTACGAGTTCCTCGAGGGCTATGTGGTCGGGCAGGAGCCCGCGAAGAAAGCTCTCTCCGTGGCGGTGTACAACCACTACAAACGGGTTCAGGCGGGCGAGACGGGCGGCGCCCAGGGCCGTGAGGACGCCATCGAGCTGGCGAAGTCCAACATCCTGCTGCTTGGCCCCACCGGCTCCGGCAAGACCCTGCTGGCGCAGACCCTGGCCCGCATGCTGAACGTCCCCTTCGCCATCGCCGACGCCACCGCGCTCACCGAGGCGGGCTATGTCGGCGAGGACGTCGAGAACATCCTGCTGAAGCTGATTCAGGCGGCGGACTACGACGTCAAGAAGGCCGAGACCGGGATCATCTACATCGATGAGATCGACAAGGTCGCCCGCAAGAGCGAGAACCCCTCGATCACCCGTGATGTCTCCGGCGAGGGCGTCCAGCAGGCCCTGTTGAAGATCCTGGAGGGCACCACCGCCTCCGTCCCGCCGCAGGGCGGACGGAAGCACCCGCACCAGGAGTTCATCCAGATCGACACCACCAATGTGCTCTTCATCGTGGGGGGCGCGTTCGCCGGTCTGGAGAAGATCATCGAGTCCCGGGCGGGCGCCAAGGGCATCGGCTTCGGCGCCACCATCCGCTCCAAGCGCGAGATCGAGGCCAGCGACCAGTTCCAGGAGGTCATGCCGGAGGACCTGGTGAAGTTCGGGATGATCCCCGAGTTCATCGGCCGACTCCCCGTCATCACCTCCGTGCACAACCTCGACCGCGAGGCCCTGCTGAAGATCCTGGTCGAGCCGCGCAACGCCCTGGTCAAGCAGTACCAGCGGCTCTTCGAACTCGACGGTGTGGAGCTGGACTTCGACCGCCCCGCCCTGGAGGCCATCGCCGACCAGGCGATCCTGCGCGGCACCGGGGCGCGTGGACTGCGCGCCATCATGGAGGAGGTCCTCCAGTCGGTGATGTACGAGGTCCCCTCCCGCAAGGACGTCGCCCGGGTGGTCATCACCGCCGATGTGGTCCGCAACAACGTCAACCCGACGCTGGTGCCGAGGATCGTCAAGAACGACGGCCGCCACGAGAAGTCCGCCTGACCCCACCGGTCGCGGTACGGGAAAGGGGCGCCCCCGACGGGGAGCGCCCCTGAACACCCAAGGCAGGACCGGCGGTCCGCCCGGATCTCTCAGACCTTGGTACGGCCGGTCCGGTACAGCTCGGTGGCCAGCTCCGCCACCTTCGCCTCGGTGAAGGTGGAGTCCCCGCCGAGCACACTGGCCACATCGATACCGATCACCGCGGTCACGGTGCTGTGGTCGGCCCAGATGCAGATCGGGACCTGCCAGTTCTTCGGCATCGGACCGGAGTCGTCCTTCGGGGTGAACTTGGCCTCCTGGCACTTCATCAGCGCCCCGTCGAGACCCTTCGGGGAGACCGACCGCGCGGTGCCCAGCAGCTCCACCTCGGTCTTGCCGTCCGAGCCGGCGGCGCCCTCACGGGCGGCGGCGAAGTAGGCGTCGATCGCCTCGGCCGGGTTCCCGATCTCGCCCCAGACGCCGTTCACCATCATCATGCGCTGCTTCAGCGGCTCCGCGTCCGAGCCCGCCTTGTACTCCGCCTGGACCTCCTGAGGATCCTTGACGCCGATCTTCTCGGCCTCCTTGCGGTCCTCGTCGCTCATGGTGGCGCCGGAGCGCAGCTCGCCCCGCTTGAAGTCCCCCACGGTCGCCGGCGGGGTCAGCTTGTACCCCTTGGTGGCCGCGGAGACCCCGCTGTCGCCCCCGTCCCCGTCACCGTTCCCGAGCAGCAGTACGGCACCGGTGGCCACGACGGCGAGGGCCACCACCGACGCACCGATGATCAGCGCGGTCTTCTTCTTCCCGCCGCCGCGCGGCGGCACCGGCGGCTGTCCCGGGTAGGCCTGGTGGACCGGGGCACCCGGCTGGCCGGGCTGCTGCGGGGAACCCCACTGACCGGGCTGCTGCGGCGGCGGGTACCCACCGGGCCCGTCCGGCTGCCCGTACGGACCCGGCTGCGGCTGCCCGTACGGGCCGGGCTGCTGCGGCGGGGCATACGGACCCTGCTCCGGCGGGGCGTACGGGCCCTGCTCCGGTGGGGCGTAGGCACCCGGCTGCTCCGGCCGGTCGTAGGGACCCGGCTGGGCGTACGGGTTCTCCGTCCCCTGCGGCGGAACACCCGGAGGGGCCTGCTGGGGATAGCCGTACCCCGGACCGCCCTGCTGCGGATGGCCGTAACCCGGCTCACCCTGCTGCGGATGGCCGTACCCCGGGCCGTCCTGGTGGGGATGACCGTATCCGGCCTGGCCCTCGCCCTGCCCGCCGTAGGGCCCCGGAGGGCCGTAGGGACCGGGCTGACCATAGGCCCCCGGCTGCTGGGGCGGTCCGCCGTACGGGCCCGGCTGGTCGTGGCTCATTCTGGGTTCCCCTCCAGATATTTATGTCGTTCGAACATCCTCACTCACCGGACGGGCACCGGAAGCGGTGGGGGTCACACCGTTACCGAACTTTCCCGTTTCAGTACGCCGCTGTGACACCTCTAAAATGAGCGGTGTGACCGACAAGACTCAGCAGACGCCAGCCAGCAACCCCGAACTGCCGACCCAGTACACGCCGGCCGAGGTAGAGGGGAAGCTGTACGAGCGCTGGGTGGAGCGGGGCTGGTTCACGGCGGACGCCACGAGCGACAAGCCGCCGTACACCATCGTCATCCCCCCGCCGAATGTCACCGGAGCCCTCCACCTGGGACACGCCTTCCAGGTCACCCTGATGGACGCGCTCACCCGCCGGAAGCGCATGCAGGGGTACGAGACCCTCTGGCTCCCCGGCATGGACCACGCGGGCATCGCCACCCAGAACAAGGTCGAGCAGCAGCTCGCCGAGGAGGGCAAGTCCCGCCACGACCTGGGCCGTGAGGCGTTCACGGAGCGGGTGTGGCAGTGGAAGGAGGAGTACGGCGGCCGGATCCTCGGCCAGCTCCGCCGGCTCGGCGCCGGGCTCGACTGGAGCCGTGAGCGCTTCACCATGGACGAGGGCCTCTCCCGCGCCGTCCAGACGATCTTCAAGAACCTCTACGACGACGAGCTGATCTACCGCGCCGAGCGCATCATCAACTGGTGCCCGCGCTGTCTCACCGCGATCTCCGACATCGAGGTCGAGTACCAGGACGACGCCGGTGAGCTGGTCTCGCTGAAGTACGGCGAGGGCGACGAGACCCTCGTCGTGGCCACCACCCGGGTCGAGACGATGCTCGGCGACACCGCCGTCGCCGTCCACCCGGACGACCCGCGCTACGCCCATCTGATCGGCAAGCGGATCAAGCTCCCGCTGACCGACCGCACCATCCCGGTCGTCGCCGACACCCATGTCGACCCCGAGTTCGGCACCGGCGCGGTCAAGGTGACCCCCGCCCACGACCCGAACGACTTCGCCATCGGCCAGCGGCACGGCCTGGAGTCCCTCACCGTCATGGACGAGCGGGCGGTCATCACCGTCCCCGGCCCCTTCCAGGGCCTGGACCGCTTCGAGGCCCGCTCCGCGATCGTCCAGGCCCTGCGCGAGCAGGGCAGGGTCGTCGCCGAGAAGCGCCCGTACGTCCACTCCGTCGGCCACTGCTCCCGCTGCCACACCACCATCGAGCCCCGGCTCTCGCTCCAGTGGTGGGTCAAGGTCGGCCCGCTGGCCAAGGCCGCCGGTGACGCCGTCCGCGACGGCGATGTCGCCATCCACCCCGCCGACCTGTCGAAGCGCTACTTCGACTGGGTCGACAACATGCACGACTGGTGCATCTCGCGCCAGCTGTGGTGGGGCCACCGCATCCCCGTCTGGTACGGGCCGAACGGCGAGGTCGTCTGTGTCGGCCCCGACGAGCAGCCCCCCGCCGGCGAGGGCTGGACCCAGGACGAGGACGTCCTCGACACCTGGTTCTCCTCCGGGCTGTGGCCGTTCTCCACCCTCGGCTGGCCCGAGCAGACCCCGGACCTCAAGAAGTTCTACGCCACCGACGTCCTCGTCACCGGCCACGACATCATCTTCTTCTGGGTCGCCCGGATGATGATGTTCGGCCTCTACGCGATGGACGGCGAGGCGCCCTTCCACACCGTCGCCCTCACCGGTCTCGTCCGCGACGAGAACGGCAAGAAGATGTCCAAGTCCAACCCGAACTCGGTGGACCCCCTGGACTGGATGGACGCCTACGGCTCCGACGCCGTCCGCTTCACCCTGGCGCGCGGCGCCAACCCGGGCGCGGACGTGCCGATCGGCGAGGACTGGGTCCAGGCCTCCCGTAACTTCGCCAACAAGATCTGGAACGCCACCCGCTTCGCGCTGATGAACGGCGCCACCGTCGAGGGCGAGCTGCCCCCGGCCGAGGAGATGTCGGCGGCCGACCGCTGGATCCTCTCCCGGCTGAACAAGACCGTGGCCGAGGTCGACGCGTACTACGACGACTACCAGTTCGCCAAGGTCTCCGACGCCCTCTACCACTTCGCCTGGGACGAGGTCTTCGACTGGTACGTCGAGCTGTCGAAGACCACCTACTTCGAGGGCGGCGAGCGGGCCAAGGTCTCCGCCCGGGTCCTCGGCGAGGTCCTGGACGTGACCCTGCGGCTGCTCCACCCGGTGGTCCCCTTCGTCACCGAGACCCTGTGGACCACCCTCACCGGGCGCGAGACGCTGGTCATCGCCGAGTGGCCGGCCGACAGCGGCTTCCGCGACGAGGCCGCCGAGCGCGAGATCGAGCTGGTCCAGCGGGTCGTCACCGAGGTCCGCCGGTTCCGCAGCGACCAGGGCCTCCAGCCGGGCCAGAAGGTCCCCGCCCGGCTCGGCCTGGACGGCACCGCGCTCGCCCCGCACGAGCCCGCCATCCGCCAGCTGCTCCGCCTCCAGCCCGAGGGCGAGGGCTTCAGCGCCACCGCGACCCTGCCGGTCGCCGGGGCCACCGTCGCCCTCGACCTCTCCGGCACCATCGATGTCGACGCCGAGCGCAAGCGCCTGGCGAAGGACCTCGCGGCGGCGGAGAAGGAGCGCCAGCAGGCCGAGGCCAAGCTGGGCAACGAGGCCTTCCTCGCCAAGGCCCCCGAGCCGGTGGTCGTCAAGATCCGTACCCGGCTGGACCGGGCGCGGGAGGACATCGACCGGATCACCGCGCAGCTCTCCCGCCTCCCCGGGGCGTGACCGCTGCCCGCAGCACCCCTCCGAGGCCCCGGCGCACCCGCCGGGGCCTCGGCCCTTTCCCCTGCCCCCGCCCCCGCGCCGCGCGGCCCCCCGGCGAAGGCGCACCCCCGGCACAGCGGTGGCGCACCGCCCTGGATGATGGGGGCATGCAGGTCACGACCGCGTCGTACGGGTGGCGCCGCCTCGTCGCGGTGAGCCGCAGATACGCGCACCGCCGGACCACCTCGCCCCGCGCGGTCGATCTGATCACCGCGATCGGCGCGCTCTCCCTGATGGTGCTCGACGTACCGGGCCTCGCCGCCGGTGACAACCGTCTGACCGGCGTCACCGCCACCCTGGTACTCACCGCGGGCGCCGCCTCGCTGCTGATCCGGCGGCGCGCCCCCTGGGTGCCGTACGCCGTCGCCCTGCTGCTCCTGGCCTGGCTGCACGAACTGACCCTGATCCAGTTCGCCCTCTACTCGCTCGGCCGGTTCCGGGGCCGGTGGGCCGGGGTGCTCTCCACCGCCGGCTATGTCGTCGTCGCGGTCGTCCTCTTCAGCCTCCCGGGCTGGCCCGAGCAGCACGCCGACTCCTTCAGCGGCTTCCTCAGCCTGGTCGTCCCGATCGGGGTGCTCGCCTCCGGGGTCGGGGTCGCCGCCAACCGGCAGGACCTCGTCCGGGAGCTGGAGGCGCGCCGGGCCGAGACCGCCGCCCTCCAGGCCGTCCGGGACGAGCGCATCTCGGTCGCCCGCGATGTCCACGACCTGGTGGGCCGGGAGCTGACCGTGCTCGCCGTCCGGGCCGAGGTGCTGTCGGTACGGGCCCGGGGCACCCCGCAGGAGAAGGACTTCGAGGAGCTGGCGGACACCGCCCGGCGGGCCCATCTGATGCTCAACGACACCATCGTGCACCGCGCCGACGAGCGCACCGCGACCCCCGGCCTGGAGGGCCTGCCCGCCCTCGCCGAGGAGAGCGGCCGGATGGGCAGCCCGGTCACCCTGCGGGTCGGCGCGGACGCCACCCGGCTCTCCCCGCTCCGTCAGACGGCGGTCTACCGGGTGGTCCAGGAGTGTCTGACCAACGCCGCCAAGCACGCCCCCGGTGAGCCGGTGACCGTCGCCATCGGTCTGGAGGGCTCCCGGCTGCGGATCGTCGCCCGTAACGCCCTGCCCCGGTCCGCGCCGCCGACCGAGCCGGTCTCCAGCGGCACCGGCACCTTCTCCATGCGGGAGCGGGTCCGTTCGCTGGGCGGCACCCTGACCGCCCGCGCCGAGGGCGGGGTGTACGAGGTGGTGGCACTGCTCCCGGCGGGGTGGCTGCGCCCGGAACCCGGCCGCTGGTGGATGGGGGAGGGCACCGCATCGCGGGCCCCGTGACCCCTCCCCGGGTGAGCCCTGGCGCGGCGGGCGGGTGCCCGGACCCTAGACTGGACCCCGTGAGTGAGCATCCCGCGGAGCCCGACCCGTTCGACCCGTTCGACGACATCGTCGAGACGGAGACCGACCGTGACCCCGACCTGGCGGTGATCGAGGCCGGGAGCCGCACCCTGCGGGCCCGTACCGGCGCGGCCGGCGCCGACACGATCCCCGCCCGACCCGCCGACCCCGAGGTCGACCGGGAGCTGCGCGAGGTCGAGACCGAGCTGGCCGACCGCTGGGGCGAGACCAAGCTGGACCCCTCGATCGCCCGGATCGCCGCCCTGGTGGATGTGCTCGGCGAGCCCCAGCGCGCCTATCCCTCCATCCACATCACCGGCACCAACGGCAAGACCTCCACCGCCCGGATGATCGAGGCACTGCTCTCCGCCTTCGATCTGCGCACCGGCCGCTACACCTCGCCGCATGTCCAGTCGATCACCGAGCGGATCAGCCTGGACGGCGCCCCGATCGACCCCGAGCGGTTCATCGCCGCCTACCGGGACATCAAGCCGTATGTGGAGATGGTGGACGCCTCCCACGACTACCGGCTCTCCTTCTTCGAGGTGCTGACCGGCATGGCGTACGCGGCCTTCGCCGACGCGCCGGTGGATGTCGCGGTGGTCGAGGTCGGCATGGGCGGCACCTGGGACGCCACCAATGTCATCGACGCCTCGGTGGCGGTGATCACCCCCATCGATCTGGACCACACCGACCGGCTCGGCACCACCCCCGCCGAGATCGCGACGGAGAAGTCCGGCGTCATCAAGGAGGGCGCGACCGTCATCCTGGCGCAGCAGCCGGTGGACGCCGCCCAGGTGATGCTGAAGAAGGCCGTCGAGACCGATGCCACCGTCGCCCGGGAGGGCATGGAGTTCGGCATCGTCTCGCGGGAGGTCGCCGTCGGCGGCCAGCTGCTGACCCTGCGCGGGCTCGGCGGCGAGTACGGGAATGTCTTCCTTCCGCTGTACGGGGCGCACCAGGCGCACAACGCGGCCGTGGCGCTCGCGGCGGTCGAGGCGTTCTTCGGGGTCGGCGCGCAGCACGCCCGGACGCTGGATGTGGACACGGTCCGTACCGCCTTCGCCTCGGTGTCGTCGCCGGGCCGGCTGGAGATCGTGCGGCGCAGCCCCACCGTGCTGCTGGACGCCGCGCACAATCCGGCGGGCGCGCGGGCCACGGCCGACGCGGTCTCCGAGGCGTTCGACTTCTCCCGGCTGATCGGGGTCGTCGGCGCCAGTGACGACAAGGATGTACGGGGGCTGCTGGAGGCCTTCGAGCCGATCTTCGCGGAGATCGTGGTGACCCGGAACTCCACCCCCCGGGCGATGGACCCGGACGCGCTGGCCGCCGTCGCCGTGGAGGTCTTCGGCGAGGACCGGGTGGTGGTCGAGCCCCGCCTGGACGAGGCGCTGGAGGCGGCCATCACCCTCGCGGAGGAGGAGGCCGAGTACGCGGGCGCCGGGGTGCTGGTGACCGGTTCGGTGATCACGGTCGGCGAGGCCCGGCTGCTGCTGGGGAAGGGCTGAGGGACGGTATGCGTACGCTCTGCGCGTCCACGCTGATCGGTGAGTTCTTTGTGATCGGCTTCGCGGGTCTGGTCGCGATGAAGGACCCGGATCTCTCCATGGCCACGGTCTGGACGGTCTGCGGGGTCGCGATGGTCCTGTCGGTGCTGCTCTGCGGGATGATCTCCCGGCCGGGCGGGATCCAGCTGGGCTGGGTGCTCCAGATCGGTCTGGTGCTGAGCGGGTTCGTGGTGCCGGTGATGTTCTTCCTGGGGGCCTGCTTCGCCGGGCTCTGGTGGGCGTCGGTGCACTTCGGCGGCACGATGGACCGGAACAAGGCGCGCTGGGCCGAGGAGCGGGCGGCGCAGGAGCAGTCCCCGGCGTGACCTCCGGGGTCGCGGGAGCGGTCCCCGGCGTGACCTCCGGCCCACGCGCCCCGGCCCGGCACCCGTTCGGCCGGGGGCCGGACCGGCGGTCACGGCCCGTCAGGCCCGGGTGTCCGGGCCCCGGACCGCCCCTGTAACCTCGGCTCACCGCATCCATGTGTCTGCAAGGAGCCGCCACCATGCCCCAGCGCACCCTCGTCCTGCTCAAGCCCGACGCCGTACGCCGCGGGCTGATCGGCGAGATCATCGGCCGGATCGAGGCCAAGGCGGGCTGGCGCCTCGCCGCGCTGGAGCTGCGGACCCTGGACCAGGAGACCCTGGAGCAGCACTACGGTGAGCACAAGGGCCGGGACTTCTACGAGCCGCTGGTCGCCTTCATGTCCTCCGGCCCGGTGGTCGCGCTGGTCGTCGAGGGGGAGCGGGTCATCGAGGGCGTACGGCAGCTGGCCGGTCCCACCGACCCCATCAAGGCGGTCCCCGGGTCCATCCGTGGCGATTTCGGCACCATCGTCCGGGAGAACCTGATCCACGCGTCGGACTCCGAGGAGTCCGCCATTCGGGAACTGAAGATTTTCTTTCCGGGACTCTCCTGACCGGTCATCAGCCAAACAGCGCTCATGACCTGGGGCGACCGAAGGAATTCGGTCGCCCTTCGGTATATGCGAACGCAATGAGGGAACGGTTCGGGGCAACACTTCGTCACCTATACAGAGGCGGACCACCGCGCCGTGTCCCAAGAACCGGCATTACGATGGAAGCCTCACGCCACAGCACCCACCGCGCCATCCTGAAAAGCTGTCAACGCTCGATTCGGGAAGGCCAGACGCATCCTCATGGGGAACAACATGTCGTTCATCGGCCGTGATATGGCTGTCGACCTCGGGACCGCCAACACGCTGGTGTACGTCAGGGGCAAGGGAATCGTTCTCAACGAGCCGTCCGTCGTCGCCATCAACACCAACACCGGCGGGATTCTCGCCGTCGGTGCCGAGGCGAAGAAGATGATCGGCCGGACCCCCGGCAACATCGTGGCCGTACGCCCGCTGAAGGACGGCGTCATCGCCGACTTCGAGATCACCGAGCGCATGCTGCGCTACTTCATCCTCAAGATCCACAAGCGGCGGTATCTCGCCCGCCCGCGTGTGGTCGTCTGCGTGCCCTCGGGCATCACGGGAGTGGAGCGCCGCGCCGTGATCGAGGCCTCGACCCAGGCCGGCGCCCGCCAGGTGCACATCATCGAGGAGCCCATGGCCGCGGCCATCGGCTCGGGTCTGCCGGTCCACGAGGCCACCGGCAATATGGTGGTCGACATCGGTGGCGGCACCACCGAGGTGGCCGTCATCTCGCTCGGCGGAATCGTCACCGCGCAGTCCATCCGGGTCGCCGGCGACGAGCTGGACAACGCCATCATCCAGCACATCAAGAAGGAGTACTCGCTGCTCCTCGGCGAGCGCACCGCCGAACAAATCAAGATCACTATCGGTTCCGCCTATGACCTCGACCAGGACGAGCACACCGAGATCCGCGGCCGTGACCTGGTCTCCGGGCTGCCCAAGACCGTGGTCATCTCCGCCGCCGAGGTCCGCAAGGCGATCGAGGAGCCGGTCAACTCGATCGTCGACGCCGTCAAGACCACCCTCGACAAGTGCCCGCCGGAGCTGTCCGGCGATGTGATGGACCGGGGCATCGTCCTCACCGGCGGCGGCGCCCTGCTGCGCGGTCTGGACGAGCGGCTGCGGCGCGAGACCGGGATGCCCATCCATATCGCCGAGGACCCGCTGGACTCGGTGGCGCTGGGCTCCGGCAAGTGCGTGGAGGAGTTCGAGGCGCTCCAGCAGGTGCTGGACGCCCAGCCGCGCCGCTGACCCGACCCGGCCGTCCGGCGGCGCCGGCCTTCCCGGCGCCGCCGCACCCCGGCCGCGACAACTGCATCAGGACACGAACGCCAGGAAGGGCGGGGGCGCGACCGCCCCCCGGGCTCCCCGGCCCCAGGGGCACCCCCTGTACGGATGCCTGCCGACCCCTGCGGAAGATCGTTGATATACAGACTTCTCCATTCCTACGAGGAAGGCACGGCCGCCGCACGTGAGGGACACACGAGAGAGCCGTCTGCTCCTGGTGCTGCTGATCGCCATCGCGTTCGCGCTGATCACGGTGGACATCCGCGGGGGTGAGGACTCACCGCTCGACGGCGCCCGGCAGGCCGCCGCCACCGTCTTCGGCCCCGTACAGAACGGTGTCGCCACCGCGGTCGACCCCGTCGGCAACGCCATCTCCGCCGTACGCGACTCCGACGAGCGCCATGACCGCATCAGCGTGCTGGAGCGGGAGAACGCCGAACTCAAGGCGAGGCTCGGCAGCGACGACCGCAACCGCAGCCGCGCCCGCGAGCTGGACTCCATCCTCCGTACCGCCGGATCCGGCCAGTACGGCATCAAGGGCGCCCAGGTCATCGCCATAGGAGCGGCCCAGGGCTTCTCCTGGACCGTCACCATCGACATCGGATCGCGCGACGGCATCCGGCGGGACATGACCGTACTCAACGGCGACGGTCTGGTCGGCCGGGTCACCACCGTCGGCCCCCACACCTCGACCGTCCTGCTGGCGATCGACCCCGACTTCGCCGTCGGCACCCGGCTGGAGAAATCCGATGAGCTGGGCTTCGCCAACGGCCAGGGCGACCGGCCCCTCTCGGTCCAGCTGCTCAACGGCAAGCACAAGGTGAAGAAGGGCGACCGGGTGGTCACCTTCGGCTCCCACGGGGACAAGCCCTTCGTCCCCGGGGTCCCGATCGGCGAGGTCGTCCGCGTCGACCCCTCCGGCGGCGATCTGACCCGCACCATCTATGTCGAGCCGTACGCCGGCTTCAGCAAGCTGGACATCGTCGGTGTGGTGGTCCAGGCGCCGCGCACCGACCCCCGGGACACCGTGCTGCCGCCCAAGCCGCGCAAGCCCGCGCCCATCCCGACGGTCACCGTCACGGTCGACCCCGGCGCCACCGCCCAGGACGGCGCCACCGACGGGACCGGGACCGACCCGCAGGGCGGCAGGAGCCCGCTGGCCCCCGCCGCGACCGGCGGCCCGGCCGACCCGGACGCCGACCCGGACACCGCCCGGGACCCCGCGGGCTCCCCGGCGCCCGCGCTCACCCCCGAGCCCGCCGGCAGCGCGCCTCCCACCGCCCCCGGCGACGACCCGAACACCTAGGGACTGATCCGCCATGCGCCTCAACCGGATGCTCCTCACCGCGACCCTGGTCGTGGTCGCACTCGTCGTCCAGGTCTCCGTCCTCGCCCGCCTCCAGCTCCCCGGCGCCGTCCCCGATCTGGTGCTCCTCACCGTCGTCGCGCTCGCCCTGGTCTACGGCCATGTCTCCGGCGCCGTCACCGGCTTCGCGGCGGGACTCCTCAGCGACCTCGCGCCCCCCGCCGACCACGCGGTGGGCCGCTACGCCCTGGTCCTCTGTGTCATCGGCTATCTCGTCGGACTCGCCCGCCCCCAGGACGGCCGGATGAAGTCCGCCACCGTGCCGATGCTGGTGGTGGTCGCCGCCGCCATCGGCTCCACGCTGCTCTACGCGGGCGTCGGCGCGCTCGTCGGGGACACCGCCCCCGGCGGCATCGGCGGGCTGCTCTTCACCGCCGCCGTCTACGATCTGCTGCTCGCGCCGTTCACCGTGCCCTTCCTCATGGCACTGGCCCGGCGCGCCGACCACGACCCGCTCGCCGAGGACCGCAGCGCGAGCGGTGATGTCTCCTCCGGCTGGCTGGCCTCCGGCACGGGCCTGCGCATCGGCAGCCAGCGCGGGGGCATGCGGATGAAGGCCGCCCGCAGCCGGGTGGCCCGCGCCGGACGGCTCAGGGGGGCCAAGCGACTGTGAGCAATATCCCGGAGACCGGGCGGACCCCACGGGTCCAGATCCGGCTCGTCGTCATCCAGGTGCTGGTCTTCTCCCTGCTGCTCACCCTGGGCGGCCGGCTCTGGTACCTCCAGATCCGCAATGGCCAGGACTACTCCGACCAGGCGAAGAACAACGGCGTCCAGCGGGTCGTCCAGCCCGCCGTGCGCGGCGCCATCCTCGACTCCCGGGGGGTGGCCCTCGCCGACAACGAGACCCGGCTGGTGGTCTCCGCCTCCCGGACCGAGCTGATGAAGATGCCCGACGACGGCAAGGCGGTCCTCGGCCGCCTCGCCGAGGTCCTCGGCCTCACCGCCAAGGAGGTCCAGGACAAGGTCCGGCTCTGTGACTCCAAGACCCCCAAGCCCTGCTGGAACGGTTCGCCGTACCAGCCGATCCCGGTCACCGACGACGCCACCACCCAGCAGGCGCTCCAGATCCGGGAGCGGGCCGAGGACTTCCCCGGCATCACCGCCGAACCCACCGCCGTACGCCGCTACAACGCCCCCGGCAAGGCCAGGACCGCCCAGGTCCTCGGCTATCTCTCGCCCGTCACCGACGAGGAGATCGAGAAGGCCAAGGACTCCGACTCGCCCTTCCTCCGCTCCGACCAGGTCGGCCGCTCCGGCCTGGAGCGCACCTACGACAAGGCGCTGCGCGGCAAGGCCGGGGTGACCCGGTACGAGGTGGACAACCTCGGCCGGGTGATCGGCGAGGCCGACCGCGACCGGGCCCGGCCCGGGGCCAATCTGGTCACCTCCATCGACGCCCGGGTGCAGGCCGTCGCCGAGTACGAGCTGAACGGCGCGATGAAGGCCGCCCGCAAGGAGCTGGACAAGAACAACACCGGCGTCAACTACAAGGCCGACGCCGGGGCCGTGGTCGTGATGGAGAACAACACCGGCCGGATCATCTCCATGGCCTCCCTGCCCACCTATGACCCCAATGCCTGGGTCGGCGGGATCTCCGCCAAGGACTACGAGCGCCTCACCGACAAGAAGTCCAACTATCCGCTGATCAACCGGGCCATCCAGAGCGGCGCCGCCCCCGGCTCCATCTTCAAGGTGGTCTCCTCCACCGCCGCCGTCAACGCGGGCTACCCCTTCAACGGCACCTACCCCTGCCCCTCCTCGCTCTCCTTCGGCGGCCGGGAGTTCAAGAACTTCGAGTCGCGCGGCTACGGCAGCATCAGCCTCGGCCGCGCCCTGGAGGTCTCCTGCGACACCGTCTACTACGGACTCGCCCACCGGGAGTGGATCAAGGACGGCGGCATCACGCCCAAGAAGAAGCCCAAGGACTGGTTCTACCGGACCGCCCACCAGTTCGGCCTCGGCGACACCACCGGGATCGACCTGCCCAATGAGATCCCCGGCCGCATCCCCGACCGCGAGTGGAAGCAGAGCTACTGGGAGCAGCTGAAGGACACCTGGTGCAAGGAGGGCAAGAAGGGCGGCACCTATGTGGAGCAGATCTCGTACGAGAACTGTCTGGAGGGCAACCGCATAAGGGCAGGTGACGCCGTCAACTACTCGATCGGCCAGGGCGACATCCTCGTCACCCCGATCCAGATGGCGACCGTCTACGCCGCCATCGCCAACGGCGGCACCCTCTACGACCCCACCGTCGGCAAGGCGATCGTCAGCGCCGACGGCAAGCGGATCGAGCGGATCAAGCCCACCTCCCACGGCAAGCTGCCCATGGACGCCCGTACCGCGAAGCAGATGAACGCCGCCCTCGCCGGGGTGGCCACCGTGGGCTCCGCCGCCTGGCGGTTCGGCGGCTGGCCGCACGACCGCATCCCGATACACGCCAAGACCGGCACCGCCGAGGTCTACGGCAAGCAGACGACCTCGTGGTTCGCCTCGTACACCCGGGACTACACGATCGTGATGACGATCTCCCAGGGCGGCACCGGCTCCGGCGCCTCCGGACCGGCCGTGCGCAATATCTACGAGGCGATGTACGGGCTGGACGAGCAGGGCGGCCAGGACCTCAAGCGGGCGCTGCTGCCCGCGCCCCAGAAGGCCCTGCCGAAGATCCAGGCCGATGGCTCCATCGACGCGCCCGAGGTCAGGCCGTACCAGCCGCCCAAGCCGCTGGACCCCAACGCGCCGCCGCCCGCGGCGACCACCCGGCCCCCGGCCGCCACGACCACGCCCGGCACCGGTCAGCGGCCCGGCACCAACCAGCTGGCGGGACCGCCGCCCGCGGAGAGGGACTGAGCCATGGCCTCCACCAGTGGTTTCTCCGTCTCCGGCTATGGCCCCCAGCGCGGCGGCGTCTGGTCCCGGCTCTCCGCCCGGGACTCCGTCGTCCGCCGTCTCGACTGGCCGCTGCTGCTCAGCTGCCTCGCCCTCTCCGGCATCGGCGCCCTGCTGGTCTGGTCGGCGACCCGGGGCCGTACCGACCTGACCCAGGGCGACCCGTACTACTTCCTCTTCCGCCATCTGCTCAACACCGGGATCGGTGTCGCGCTGATGGTCGCCACCGTCTGGCTCGGCCACCGCACCCTGCGCGGCGCGGTCCCGGTGCTCTACGGCATCTCGATCCTGCTGATCCTGCTGGTGCTCACCCCGCTCGGGGCGACCATCAACGGCGCCCACGCCTGGATCGTGATCGGCGGCGGCTTCTCCATCCAGCCCTCCGAGTTCGTCAAGATCACCATCATTCTGGTGATGGCGATGCTGCTGGCGGCCCGGGTGGACGCGGGCGATCTGGCGCACCCGGGGCATCTGACGGTCGCCAAGTCCCTGGTCCTCGCCGCGCTGCCGATGGCGATCGTGATGATGATGCCGGACCTCGGCTCCGTCATGGTCATGGTCGTCATCGTGCTCGGGGTGCTGATGGCCTCCGGGGCGCCCAACCGCTGGATCCTCGGTCTGATCGGCGGCGGTGTCGTGGGCGCGGTCCTGGTCGCCGTGCTGGGACTGCTGGACGAGTACCAGATCAACCGCTTCGCCGCCTTCGCCAACCCGGCGCTCGACCCCACCGGCGCGGGGTACAACACCAACCAGGCCAGGATCGCCATCGGCTCCGGCGGGCTGCTGGGCACCGGACTCTTCAAGGGCTCCCAGACCACCGGACAGTTCGTGCCCGAGCAGCAGACGGACTTCGTCTTCACCGTCGCCGGCGAGGAGCTGGGCTTTGTCGGCGGGGCGGTCATCCTGGTGCTGCTCGGGGTGGTCCTGTGGCGCGCCTGCCGGATCGCCCGGGAGACCACCGAGCTGTACGGGACGATCGTGGCCGCCGGGATCATCGCCTGGTTCGCCTTCCAGTCCTTCGAGAACATCGGGATGACGCTGGGCATCATGCCGGTGGCGGGGCTGCCGCTGCCCTTCGTCTCCTACGGGGGGTCGTCGATGTTCGCCGTCTGGGTGGCGATCGGGCTGCTCCAGTCGATCAGGGTGCAGCGGCCGATCAGCGCCTGAGCGCGGGGCGGTCCGCGCGCGGCCGGGCCGTCCGGGCCCGCGCGGGGCCGTGCGGGTCCGCTTCCGTGCCGTGCGGGTCCGTGCGGGTCCCGCTTCCGGGCCGCGACGGCGGGGGCGGTTTCCGGCCGGGACCGGAGGGGCCGGGCCGGGGGAGTCCCCGGCCCGGCCCCCTGCCGTTTTCCCGGCCCGCGCCCTGACACACGGTCATCGCCGCAGCTCCCGGCGGTGCGCGCGGGACCCTTCGCCGACGCTCGCTTCGGGCCATTCGGCGGGCCGATCCCCGTACCGGTCAACCACACCCCCCGCCCCGCGCCGTCCACTCGACAGGGGCGGTACGCGGGGGCCGCCCCGGAACGCCTCCCAGCCCCCCGCCGAGCAG
Source organism: Streptomyces sp. NPDC000594 (assembly GCF_040299965.1). NCBI lineage: Bacteria > Bacillati > Actinomycetota > Actinomycetes > Kitasatosporales > Streptomycetaceae > Streptomyces > Streptomyces sp. NPDC000594. The sequence continues at coordinate 354,992 of NZ_JBEPCY010000002.1, forward strand.
GGAGCAGGGGAAAGGTGTTCGTCAGAAGACGTCAGAACCTCGGCGCGGCCACGCTCACCGCGACCGTCGCGGCGGCGGCGCTCGTCGCCGGGCTCACCACGGCACCGTCCGCCACCGCCGCACCACCCGCCGGCGCGGGATCCCCGAGTGCGGCCTCCTCCGCCGGGGCCGGCCGAGGGGCGGTGCTCCACTGGACCACCCTGATCACCGGCGACCGCGTCGGGGTCGACCGGCGCGGCCGGATCACCGCCGTCGACCCCGCACCGGGCCGCGAGCGGATCCCCATCGAGATCTCCACCGAACGCGGCCGGTCCCACGCCGTGCCGTTCGACGCCGGACCGCTGATCGCCCGGGGCGTCCTCGACCGGCGCCTCTTCGATGTCACCGGTCTCACCACCCCGGCCGCCCGCCGCTCCGCCCGCCCGGGCCTCAAACTGATCGTCGCCTACGAGGGCGCCCCCGGGCACGCCGCCGACCGGGTCCGCTCGGCGGTACGCGGCACCGGCGCGGTGACCGTACGGCGCACCCTGCCCCGGCTCGGCGCCGACGCCGTCACCGTGCCCCGGCGGGACGCCACCGCCGTCTGGGACGCGCTCACCCGTACCGGCGGCGCCCGGGGCACCACCGCCACCCCCGGGGTGCGCCACATCTGGCTGGACGCCGTGCGCACCGCCCGCCTCGACCGGAGCGGCGCCCGGATCGGCGCGCCCGCCGCCTGGAGTGCCGGGCTCGACGGCACCGGGGTCACCATCGCCGTCCTGGACACCGGTGTCGACGCCCGGCACCCGGACCTCGCCGGACGGGTCGCCGCGGCACGGAACTTCACCGACGCCCCCGGCACCGAGGACCGCTACGGCCATGGCACCCATGTCGCCTCCATCGCGGCGGGTACGGGGGTCAGGTCCGGCCGCCACCGGGGCATCGCCCCCGGCGCCCGGCTGCTCAACGCCAAGGTGCTGGACGACAGCGGCGGCGGCGAGGACTCCGGGATCATCGCGGGCATGGAATGGGCCGTCGCCCAGGGCGCCGATGTCATCAATATGAGCCTCGGCGGCCAGGACACCCCCGAGGTCGATCCGCTGGAGGCGTCGGTCAACGCGCTGACCGAGCGCACGGGTGTGCTGTTCGCCGTCTCGGCGGGGAACGGGGGACCGGACGCCGGCACGGTCGGATCGCCCGGCAGCGCCGACGCCGCCCTCACCGTGGGCGCCGTGGACGACGACGACCGGCTCGCCGACTTCTCCAGTACCGGCCCCCGGATCGGCGACGAGGCCGTCAAACCGGATGTCACCGCCCCCGGTGTCGACACCACCGCCGCCTCGGCCCCCGGCAGCCTGCTCGCCCGGGAGGTCGGTGAGGGCCCCGCCGGATATCTCTCCCTCTCCGGGACCTCGATGGCCGCCCCGCACGCGGCGGGCGCCGCCGCCCTGCTCAAGCAGAAACACCCCGGCTGGCGCGCCGACCGGCTCAAGGCCGTCCTCACCGGCTCCGCGCGGGACGGCGGCCACACCGCCTTCCAGCAGGGCACCGGCCGGATCGCCGTGGACCGGGCCATCGGGCAGCGGGTGGTCGCCGACCGGACCGCGGTCGACTTCGGCCGCCAGCTCTGGCCGCACACCGACGACCGGCCGCTCACCCGGGAGATCACCTACCGCAACCTGGGCGACCGGGACCTCGTCCTGGACCTCACGGTCACCGCCACCGGACCCGGGGGCGCACCCGCCCCGGCGGGCTTCTTCACCCTCGGCGCCGACCGGGTCACCGTCCCCGCGGGCGGTACCGCCGCCGTCGCCCTGACCGTCGACACCCGGCTCGGCGGCACCGACGACGGCCACTACACCGCCGCCGTCACCGCCTCGGGCGGCGGCCAGAGCGTACGGACCGCGGCGGCGGTCCACCGCGAGGTCGAGTCGTACGACCTCACCCTCGCCTACACCGGCCGCGACGGACGGCCCGGCCATGCCGCCCGTACCGTCCTCACCCCGCTCGACGGCGACGCGGAGTCGCTGCGGCTGTACGAGCAGAGCGGCACCACCCGGGTCCGCCTGCCCAAGGGCGGGTATGTGCTGCACAGCCTGCTCACCGCCGACCCCACCGCGCCCGGACGGGGCATCGACCGGCTGGTACGGCCCACCCTGGCGCTCGACCGGGACACCACCGTGGCGATGGACGCCCGTACCGCACGCCCCGTCGTCGTGACCGTCCCGGACCCGGCGGCGGAGTCGGCCATGGCGTTCGGCGAGTTCATCGTCGAGCGGAACGGCGTGGGCTTCGGCTTCGGCATGGTCCTCCCGTCCTTCGAGGGCTTCGGCACCGCGCACCTCGGGCCCGCCTTCACCGACGGCACCCTCAGCGAGAGCTGGGGGACGCGATGGCTCACCGGCCGCTCCGGCGAGTGGCACACCGCCCACGCCGCCCGGGTCCGCACACTCTCCACCGGCTGGCGCAAGGCGTACCGCCCGGCGGACTTCGCCACCGTCACCCTCGGCGCCGGGTCCTCCGCGCCGCGCCGGGCGGGCGACGCCGGAGCCATCAGCGACATCCTGGGCATCGGGATGTTGGCCGAGCTGCCCGCGCTGCCGGCCACCCGGGTGCTGCGGCTCGGTACCAGCGGTACGAGCGCTACCGGCGGCACCGGCGGCACCGGCGGCACCGGTCGCTCGGGGGAGGGCCCGGGGCGTCCCAATCCCTGGCAGTTGATCATGATGCAGTACGACCGCGCCGACGAGGAACTCACCACCGAGGCCGGCTATCACACCCAGGACCGTGACTACCGCCCCGGCCGGAGCTACCGCGAGACCCTCAACACCGGGGTCCACGCCCCCCTGCTCGACCAGGACAGCGGCGTCTACCGCCAGGGCGACCAGCTGTACGGCTCCCTGTGGCTCTTCGCCGACGGCCGGGGCAACCCGGGTGACTCCCTCTACGCCCTGGTCCGTACCACCCTGCACCGGGGCGCCACCAAGGTCGGGGAGAACCGCGAGCCGCTCAGCGGCGGGGAGAGCTTCACCCTGCCCGCCCAGGACGCCCGCTACACCCTCGCCACCACCGTGAAACGCCACCCCACCGTCGCCAGGACCGCCAGCCGGATGGATGCCTCCTGGACCTTCCGCTCCCGCCGCCCGGCCGACGGCGAAGAGGCCCGGCTGCCCGTCTCCACCGTCCGTTTCCACCCGGCTCTCGCCCTCGACAGCACCGCCCCGGCCGGCCGCCGGCAGACCGTCCCGTTCACCGTGCACGGCCCGGCGAAGGGCGCCGGGCTGAAGTCGCTGACCGTCTCCGTCTCCTACGACAACGGGCGCACCTGGCGGCGGACCCCCGTCGTCCGGGACGCGATCACCGTACGGAACCCCGCCCGGGGCCAGGGGATCGCGCTGCGCGCACTGGTCACCGACCGCCAGGGCAACACGGGCTCGCTCACCGTCCACCACGCCTGGCGCGGCCGCTAGTGCCATGAGCGTGCGGGTACGGGGCCCCTTGCACCCGGCCCCGTACCCTCCCCGACGACCATGGCGAGACCCCGGCCCGGCGGTATCCGGCCCCGGGACCGGGCGTTATCCGGTCCCGGGGCCCGCCCGGGGCTGCCCCGATCGCTCCGCGCGGTCTAGATTCGCCTCATGGCGGAGACGAAGCGCGAGATCGAGCGGAAATACGAAGCCACCCCCGATGTCCAGCTGCCGGACCTCACCCGGGTGACCGGGGTCGCGGCCGTCGAGGAGCGCGGCACCGACGAGCTGGACGCGGTCTACTACGACACCCCGGATCTGCGGCTCGCCGCCGCCTCCATCACCCTCCGGCGCAGAACCGGCGGCGACGACGCCGGCTGGCACCTCAAACTCCCGGTCGCCCCCGGGGTGCGCGACGAGATCCGCGCCCCGCTCTCCGAGAGCCTGCCGCGCCCGCTGACCGCGCTGGTCCGGGCGCGCACCCGGGGCGCCGAGCTGACCCCGATCGTCCGGCTGCTCTCCACCCGGGAGGTCCGGCATCTGCGGGACGCCGACGGCACCCTCCTCGCCGAGCTGAGCCGGGACGCGGTCCGCGCCGAACGCCTGCTCGCCGCCGGAAGCCCCGGGAGCTCCGACGGCTCCGAGCACCCCGGGAGCTCCGACGGCTCCGAGCACCCCGGGAGCCCCGGAAGCCCCGGAAGCCCCGAGGACAGCGTGGCCCGTACCGCCGCCTGGGACGAGATCGAGGCCGAACTCGGCGACGACGCCGACCCCCGGATCCTCGACCGCGTCGGGAAGAAGCTGCTCAAGGCCGGAGCCGTCGAGGCCGACTTCCCCTCCAAACTGGCCCGCGCCCTCGCGGAGACCGGACTCACCGTCCCGTACCCCGCCGCCCCCGCCCCACCGCGGACCGCGGGCGACTATGTCCTGGCCTATCTGCGGGAACAGGCCGACGCCCTGCTCGCCCTCGACCCCGGCGTCCGCCGCGACCTCCCCGACGCCGTCCACCAGACCCGGGTCGCCACCCGCCGGCTGCGCAGCGCCTTCCGCACCTACCGCCGCCTCCTCGACCGCTCCGTCACCGACCCCGTCGGCGAGGAGCTGAAGTGGCTCGCCGCCGAGCTGGGGGTCGCCCGCGACCAGGAGGTGCTGTACGAGCGGCTGCGCGGGCGGATCGACGCGGTCCCCCGCACCCTGCTGCTCGGCCCGGTCCGCGGCCGGCTGCGCATCTGGGCCGGCTCCCGGCGCGCCGGTGCCCGCCGCCGGGCCCTGAACACCCTGGACAGCACCCGCTACCGGGCCCTCCTCGACCGCCTCGACGCCCTCCTCGCCGACCCGCCGCTGCTCAAGGCGGCCTCCCGGGAGCCCGCCGACGAGCTGCCCCGGGCGCTGCTCAAGGAGTACGACCGGCTCGCCGCCCGGGTCGGCCAGGCCCTGGAGATGACCCCCGGACCGGAGCGCGATCTGGTGCTGCACGACGCCCGCAAGGCCGCCAAGCGGGCCCGGTACGCGGGCGAGGCGGCCACCCCGGCCCTCGGCGGCGTCGCCAAGCGCTTCGGCAAGCGCATGAAGAGCGTCCAGACCCTCCTCGGCGACCACCAGGACAGCGTGGTCGCCCGGGACGCCCTGCGGAATCTGGCGATCCAGGCCCATGCGGCGGGCGAGTCCGCCTTCACCTGGGGGCTGCTCTTCGGCCAGGAACAGCGCTCGGCGGCCGACCGCGAGCGGGAGCTTCCGGAGGTCTGGGCCGCCGCCTCCCCGGACGAGGTACGGGCGCTGCGCTCCGGCTGACCCTCCCCGGGCCCGCCGGCCGGTGACGGTACGGGGCCCTCGCGGGCCCGGTGAAGGGATCGGTACGGGCCGTCGCGGGCCCGGTGATCGGTGCGGGGGCGGCTCCCCAGGGCATTACGCTAGAGAGTCGCCCCCCTGCCCGCCCACGAAAGTCCAGAGATGTCTGCTGCTGAGTCTGCCGCTGAGACTGCCGCTTCGGTGTTTCCCCAGCTCGAAGCATTGCTCCCGCATGTCCAGAAGCCCATCCAGTATGTCGGCGGTGAGCTGAACTCCACCGTCAAGCCCTGGGCGGAGTGCGATGTCCGGTGGGCGCTGATGTACCCGGACGCCTATGAGGTCGGACTGCCCAACCAGGGCGTCATGATCCTTTACGAGGTGCTGAACGAGCAGGAGGGCGTCCTCGCCGAGCGCACCTACAGCGTGTGGCCGGACCTTGAGGAGCTGATGCGCACCCAGGGTGTCCCGCAGTTCACGGTCGACTCCCACCGGCCCGTCGGCGCCTTCGATGTGTTCGGGCTGAGCTTCTCCACCGAGCTGGGCTACACCAATATGCTCACCGCGCTCGATCTGGCGGGGATCCCGCTGGAGGCGCGGGACCGCACGGTGGACCACCCGATCGTGCTCGCGGGCGGCCACGCGGCCTTCAACCCGGAGCCGATCGCGGAGTTCATCGACTGCGCCGTCATCGGCGACGGCGAGCAGGCCGTCCTCGACATCACCCGGATCGTCCGGGAGTGGAAGGCCGAGGGCCGCCCCGGCGGTCGCGAGGAGGTCCTCTTCCGGCTGGCGCGGACCGGCGGGGTCTATGTCCCCCGCTTCTACGACGTGGAGTATCTGCCGGACGGCCGGATCGGCCGGGTCGTGCCCAACCGCTCCGGTGTCCCGTGGCGGATCTCCAAGCACACCGTCATGGACCTGGACGAGTGGCCCTACCCCAAGCAGCCGCTGGTCCCGCTCGCGGAGACCGTCCATGAGCGGATGTCCGTCGAGATCTTCCGCGGCTGCACCCGCGGCTGCCGTTTCTGCCAGGCCGGCATGATCACGCGCCCCGTGCGGGAGCGAAGCATCACCGGCATCGGCGAGATGGTCGAGAAGGGTCTCAAGGCCACCGGCTTCGAGGAGGTCGGTCTGCTCTCGCTCTCCAGCGCCGACCACTCCGAGATCGGCGACATCGCCAAGGGCCTCGCGGACCGCTACACCGAGGACAAGATCGGCCTCTCCCTCCCCTCCACCCGGGTGGACGCCTTCAATGTCGACCTCGCCAACGAGCTGACCCGTAACGGCCGCCGCTCCGGTCTCACCTTCGCCCCCGAGGGCGGCTCCGAGCGGCTGCGCAAGGTCATCAACAAGATGGTGTCGGAGGAGGACCTGATCCGCACCGTCGCCACCGCCTACGGCAACGGCTGGCGGCAGGTGAAGCTCTACTTCATGTGCGGTCTGCCGACCGAGACCGACGAGGACGTGCTCCAGATCGGCGACATGGCGGTCAATGTGATCGCCAAGGGCCGCGAGGTCTCCGGCTCCCAGGACATCCGCTGCACCGTCTCCATCGGCGGCTTCGTCCCCAAGCCGCACACCCCCTTCCAGTGGGCCCCCCAGCTGAGCGCCGAGGAGACCGACGCCCGTCTGACCAAGCTCCGGGACAAGATCCGCGGCGACAAGAAGTACGGCCGCTCCATCGGCTTCCGCTACCACGACGGCAAGCCGGGCATCGTGGAGGGCCTGCTCTCCCGCGGCGACCGCCGCATCGGCTCCGTCATCCGCGCCGTCTACGAGGACGGCGGCCGGTTCGACGGCTGGCGCGAGCACTTCTCGTACGACCGCTGGATGGCCTGCGCCGAGAAGACCCTCCCCGAGTACGGTGTGGACGTCGCCTGGTACACCACCCGGGAGCGCACCTACGAGGAGGTCCTGCCCTGGGACCACCTGGACTCCGGTCTCGACAAGGACTGGCTCTGGGAGGACTGGCAGGACGCCCTCGACGAGACCGAGGTCGAGGACTGCCGCTGGACGCCGTGCTTCGACTGCGGGGTCTGCCCGCAGCTCGGCCTGGACATCCAGATCGGTCCGACCGGCAAGAAGCTGCTGCCGCTGTCGGTCGTCAAGAAGTAGCCTCCGGAGCGCCTCACCGGGCCCGGCACATGGGATCTTCCCCCTGTGCCGGGCCCTTTCCGTTGATCCCGGGGAACCGGACGGGGCCGCTGCGCGTACTCTGGGTGGTACACAACGACTGTCCCCGGCGCGACGGCCGGGCCCGAGAATCCCTCCCGAACCAGGGGGTGAGAGCCGGGCAGGCCCGCGCGGGGCACCCGCATTCCGAGGGCGGCGCTCCCCGCGCCGTCCCGCACCGAGGAGAAGAACCACTGGGCAAGCGACAGCCCGAAGGCCCGCCGCCCGCACCCGCGGTGCAGCGCATCCGCCTGCGCTACACCAAGCGTGGCCGCCTCCGGTTCACCAGCCACCGTGACTTCCAGCGCGCTTTCGAGCGGGCGCTGAGGCGTGCCGAGGTGCCCATGGCGTACTCGGCGGGCTTCACCCCGCATCCGAAGGTGTCGTACGCCAATGCCGCACCCACCGGCACGGGCAGCGAGGCCGAGTATCTGGAGATCGCTCTGGTCGAGCACCGTGACCCCGCGGTGCTGCGGAGTCTGCTCGACGAGTCGCTGCCGACCGGTCTCGACATCACCGACGCCGTCGAGGCCCGGACCTCCGGGCTCGCCGACCGGCTCACCGCCTCCGAGTGGGAGCTTCGGCTCGACGGAGTGGCCGAGGAGACGGCGGCGGACGCCGTGGCGGCGTTCCTCGCGGCGGACTCGGTCGAGGTCCAGCGGAGGACCAAGAACGGAATGCGGAGCTTCGACGCACGCGGTGCGGTGGAGAGCCTGGAGCTGGTCGGTCAGCGGCCTGATAGGTCCGCGGACGGCCCCTGTGCGATACTGCGGCTGGTTGTTCGGCACGTGACACCTGCCGTGCGACCCGACGACGTCCTGTCCGGTCTCCGCGCTGTGGCCGACCTGGCGCCGCCGGTCCCCGCAGCGGTGACCAGGCTGGCGCAGGGGCTCTTCGACGAGGAGACCGGCACGGTGACCGATCCGCTCGCGCTCGACCGCGAGGCAGTTCCGGCCGCATCATCCATGGCCGCCGGTACCGCCTCCCCCTAGCCACGGCAGGGGGCCCGCGCGGGCGGGAATGATCCGGTCCCGCCGCGCCTCAGGCAGTCGTTGCCGCGCGGCCCTGGTACTCGGGAGCCACCTGGGTCGGGTCGCGCACAACCACAGGAGACTTTCGCCAGGCCGTACGCACTTCGTGTACGGAACCGGCGAGCCAGACACAGCAGCTCCCGTGCGGCGCCCGCGCCCCGGGCGGCGCGCCGCGCTTTGACGCGGCCCGCCGACCGGAACGAGGCACGGCGCCCGGGAGCGTGACGGGAGAACCGCCCGCATGCACGAGCAGAACGAACCCGGTACCACCGGGGACGACAACAACAACACGGTCGCCGACAGCAGCCCGAGCGACACCCTGCCGCCGCGCCGCCGCCGGCGGGCCGCCTCGCGTCCCGCCGGGCCGCCCGGTGGATCCGCCGAGGCGGCTCAGGCCGCCGCGCCGGCCGAGGTCGCGGAGGCTCCGGCGGAGGCCGCTCCGGCGCGTCCGCGTCGCCGGGCGACCCGCAAGGTGAGCGCCCCCACGGCGGCTGCCGAGGTCGAGGTGGTCGAGGAGACTCCCGAGGCCGCTGAGGCTCCGGTGGAGGCGCCCGCGCCGCGTGCCCGTCGTCGGGCGACGCGTGCGTCGACGGCGGCTCCCGTGGCCGAGGTCGCGGAGGCCGCTGAGGTCGCCGATGCCCCGGTGGAGGCCGCTCCGGCGCGTCCCCGTCGCCGGGCCACCCGCAAGGTGAGCGCCCCCACGGCGGCTGCCGAGGTCGAGGTGGTCGAGGAGACCCCCGAGGCCGCTGAGGTCCCGGTGGAGGCGCCCGCGCCGCGTGCCCGTCGTCGGGCGACGCGTGCGTCGACGGCGGCTCCCGTGGCAGAGCCCGAGGTGGCCGCTGAGGTCGCCGAGGTCGTTGAGGCCCCGGTGGAGGCCGCTCCCGCCCGTACCCGCCGCCGGGCCACCCGCCCCGCCACCGCCCCGGCCGCACCGGCCGAGGTCACGGAGGCCGAGGTCGAGGTGGTCGAGGAGACTCCCGAGGTCGCCGATGCTCCGGTGGAGGCCGCTCCGGCGCGTCCGCGTCGCCGGGCCACCCGCAAGGTGAGCGCGCCCGCCGCCGCTGAGGCCGCCGAGGTCACCGAGGCCCCCGCCCCCGTGGTGGAGAAGGCCGCTTCCGTCGAGGCCGCTCCGGTCGCCGACGAGGCTCCCGCGCCCCGCAAGCGCCGCCGGGCCACCCGCTCGGTCACCACCCCCGCCGCTGAGGCCGCTCCGGTCGTCGCCGAGGCCCCCGCCCCCGTGGTGGAGAAGGCCGCTTCGGTCGAGGCCGCTCCGGCCGCCGATGAGGCTTCCGGGCCCCGCCGCCGCCGTCGTGCCACGCGTTCCGTGAGCACCCCCGCCGCCGGCCCCGCCGCCCCGGCCGAGGCCGTGGAGGCTCCCGAGGCCCCCGTGGAGACCGCTGAGGTCGCCGAGGCCCCGGTGGAGGCGCCCGCGCCGCGCGGCCGCCGCCGGGCCACCCGTGCGACGAGCACCCCGGCCCCCGAGGCCGCGCCCGCCGCGACCCCCGAGGCCGCCCCGGCCGCCGAGCCCGCCCCCCGGGGCCGTGCCCGCCGCCGTGTGGCGTCGCCCGAGTTCACCGCCCGTGGCGCCGACGCCTCCAAGGCCGCCCCCCGGGCCGCCCGCCCGGCCGTGGCCGTCTTCCAGGCCCCGGTCTTCACCGAGCCCATGTTCCAGACCCCGGAGACGGCCGCCGCGGCAGCCGCCGCCGCGGCCGCCGCGGATGTCGAGGAAGAGGAGCTCGATCTGGAGCCGGAGCCGGAGCGCGAGCTGCCGGCCGAGCCCACCGAGCGCCGCCGCCGTCGCCGCCGGGGCGAGAGCGCCGAGGCCGCCCCCGCCCCCGTGGTGGAGGAGCCCGCCGAGCCCGAGGAGGAGCCGGAGGCCCCGGCCGACGGCACGGACGCCGACGACCACGAGCAGGACGAGTTCGAGGACCGTCCCTCCCGTCGCCGTCGCCGGGGCGGCCGTCGCCGCCGCCGGGGCGATTCCGCCGACGCCGGTGAGGACACCGAGGTCTCCGACGAGGCCCTGGAGACGGCCGACCGGGCCGCCGACGAGCGCGCCCTCGACGAGGCGGACGAGGCCGACGACGCGGACGAGTCCGCCGACGACACCGCGGCGGGCAGCTCCAGCAGCCGTCGCCGCCGTCGTCGTCGCCGTCGCAGCGGTGAGCCGCTGGTCGAGGAGACCACCGCCACCGGCGACCCCGAGCGCACGGTCGTCAAGGTCCGTGAGCCGCGCCCCGCCCGCGCCCCCCGGGGCGAGGAGTCCGAGGACGGTGTGCAGTCCATCAAGGGCTCCACCCGTCTGGAGGCGAAGAAGCAGCGCCGGCGCGAGGGCCGTGAGCAGGGCCGCCGCCGGGTGCCGATCATCACCGAGGCCGAGTTCCTCGCCCGCCGGGAGGCCGTCGAGCGGGTCATGGTCGTCCGCCAGAGCGGCGAGCGCACCCAGATCGGTGTCCTGGAAGACGATGTGCTGGTCGAGCACTACGTCAACAAGGAGCAGGCCACCTCGTACGTCGGCAATGTCTACCTGGGCAAGGTGCAGAACGTCCTGCCGTCCATGGAGGCGGCGTTCGTCGACATCGGCAAGGGCCGCAACGCCGTGCTCTACGCCGGTGAGGTCAACTTCGAGGCGCTGGGCATGTCCGGCGGCCCCCGCCGGATCGAGGTCGCGCTCAAGTCCGGCCAGTCCGTGCTCGTCCAGGTCACCAAGGACCCGATCGGTCACAAGGGCGCCCGGCTGACCAGCCAGGTCTCCCTGCCCGGCCGCTATCTGGTCTATGTGCCCGAGGGCTCGATGACCGGGATCAGCCGCAAGCTGCCCGACACCGAGCGGGCCCGGCTGAAGACCATCCTCAAGAAGATCGTTCCCGAGGACGCGGGCGTCATCGTCCGGACCGCGGCGGAGGGCGCCAGCGAGGACGAGCTGCGCCGCGACGTCGAGCGGCTCCAGGCGCAGTGGGCCGACATCCAGAAGAAGGCGAAGAGCGGCAACGCGCCGACCCTTCTCTACGGTGAGCCGGACATGACCGTCCGGGTCGTCCGGGACATCTTCAACGAGGACTTCTCCAAGGTCATCGTCAGCGGTGACGAGGCCTGGGAGACCATCCACGGCTATGTCTCGCATGTCGCGCCGGACCTGGCGGACCGCCTCCAGCGGTGGACCAGCGAGGTCGACGTCTTCGCGACGTACCGCATCGACGAGCAGCTGATGAAGGCGCTCGACCGCAAGGTCTGGCTGCCCTCCGGCGGTTCGCTGGTCATCGACAAGACCGAGGCCATGATCGTGGTCGACGTCAACACCGGGAAGTTCACCGGGCAGGGCGGCAATCTGGAGGAGACCGTCACCAGGAACAACCTGGAGGCGGCCGAGGAGATCGTGCGTCAGCTGCGGCTGCGCGACCTCGGCGGGATCGTCGTCGTCGACTTCATCGACATGGTCCTGGAGTCCAACCGCGATCTGGTCATGCGGCGGCTCCTGGAGTGCCTGGGCCGGGACCGGACCAAGCACCAGGTCGCCGAGGTCACCTCGCTGGGCCTGGTCCAGATGACCCGTAAGCGGGTGGGCCAGGGTCTGCTGGAGTCCTTCTCCGAGACCTGTGTCCACTGCAACGGGCGCGGTGTGATCGTGCACATGGAGCAGCCGACGTCCGTCGGCGGCGGTGGCGGCGGTGGTGGCGGCAAGCGCGCCCGCAAGCGTGGCCGGGGCGGTGCCGAGCAGGCGCACGACCACGACCACGAGCAGCAGGCGGAGTCCGCCGAGACGGTGGCCGAGGTCGCCGCCGAGGTGTCCGAGCCGGTCGCGCTGCCCGAGCCCGTGTTCGTCCCGGACGAGGAGCTGTACAGCAGCGCCGCCGAGGCGGAGGCCGCCGCGATGCGGGGCCGTGGGCGTCGCCGGGCGACCCGGAGGGCCTCGGCCCCGGCGGGTGCGCCCAGGACGGCCGCGCCCGAGGTCGTGGTCGAGGCCCCCAAGGCACCTGAGCCCGCGCCTGAGCCCGAGCCCGCGCCCGTGGCTCCGCAGCCGGAGCCGGTGGCGGAGACCACGCCGGAGGCCGCGCCTCCGCGTGCCCGTCGCCGGGCGACCCGCAAGGTCAGCGCCCCGGCCGGGGCTCCGGCCGGCGCGGCGGAGGCCACGGTCGTCGTGGTCGCCGCCGAGCCCGCGGCGCCGGCGCCGCAGGACGGTGCCGGGGCTGAGGAGGCCCCGGTGAAGAAGGCGGTCCGCAAGACCGCCAAGAAGGCGACGGCGAAGAAGGCCGCCACCAAGAAGACGGTGGCCAAGAAGACGGCGGCGAAGAAGACCACCGCGAAGAAGGCGACGGCCAAGAAGGCTCCGGCGAAGAAGACCGCCGCGGCCGAGCAGCAGTCGCCCGCGTCGGTCACCGCCTCCGCCGAAGGCTGACCCGGCCCGCACCACCCCGAGTGCCCCCGCCCCCACCAGGGAGCGGGGGCACCCGTGTTTTCCCCTCCGGTACGAGCCCCTGCCCCGCGGCCCCCCGTGCCGGACGGCTCCCTGGGGTACGGGGCCGGGGCCCATGTCGGATGGCCGCGCCGGTGTCCCGCCCGGCCGGGCACCGGATCCGCACCCCTGCGGGCGGCTCCTCCGCATCGCGGCCCGGCCGGGCGAGCCGGGCGCAGGGGTTCACCATCCTGTGGGCGGTTGTTCCGTGGGGCGGAACGGGCGGGCACAGGTACCCGAGCCCGACGGCCCCCTCGGGCACAAGGGCCGGCTCCGGCACCAGGCACCCGTGCCGGACGGCCCCGGGGCGCAGGGAGCCGCAGGGGCCTCGGGCGCCCGGCCCGAGGAGGACCGGGTGGTCGAGGCACCCCGTACCGCCGACCCCGCCGGAGGCGACTGGGCTGAATGGCCGGGGTGACACCGCCCCATGGGGTTGACGCACCGCCCCACGGCCCCGCGCACCACCCCCCACCCGCACCCCTCCCGCACCATGGGCCCTGCCCGCCCCACCGCACCCGTGGCGCATGCGCGAGGAGGCGTCCCATGACGACCAGCAGCCGGCGGCAGCCCATCCCCGCTGCCCGCCCGGTCATCGACGAGGAGGAGATCGAGGCCGCCGTCCGCGTGCTCCGCAGCGGCCAGGTCGTCCAGGGCCCCGAGGTGGCCGCCTTCGAGGAGGGCTTCTCCGCCCTGGTCGACGGCCGCCACTGCGTGGCCGTCAGCTCCGGCACCGCCGCACTCCATCTGCTGCTGCTCGCCCTCGGCATCGGCCCCGGCGACGAGGTCGTCGTCCCCTCCTTCTCCTTCGCCGCGACCGCGAACGTCGTCCGCCTGGTCGGCGCCACCCCCGCCTTCGCCGATATCGACCCGGCCACCTACTGTCTGGACCCCGCCGCCGTCGAGGCCGCGCTCACCCCCCGTACCGCCGCACTGATCCCGGTCCATCTCTACGGCCACCCCGCCGCGATGGACCGGCTCATGCCCATCGCCCGCCGCCATGGCCTCGCCGTGGTCGAGGACGCCTGCCAGGCACACGCCGCCGTACTGCACACCACCCCCGTCGGCGCCTTCGGGGACGGCGGCACCTTCAGCTTCTACCCCACCAAGAACATGCACTCCCTGGAGGGCGGCATGGTCACCACGGGCGACCCCGCGCTCGCCCGGACCCTGCGGCTGCTGCGCAACCAGGGCATGGAGCGCCGGTACGCCAACGAGATCATCGGGGTCAACACCCGGCTGACCGATGTCGCCGCCGCCATCGGCCGGGTCCAGCTCGCCAAGCTCCCCGCCTGGACGGAGCGGCGCCGCGCCCAGGCCGCCTATCTCGGCGCGCACATCACCACGGACGCCGTGGTCCTGCCGTCCCCCGCGCCGGGCGCCCGCCCCAGCTGGCACCAGTACACGGTCCGGATCCCGGGTGGCCGGGGCGACACGGTGGAACGGCTGGCCGCCGCCGGGGTGGGCAGCGCCGTCTACTACCCGACCCCGATCCACCGGCTGAAGCCCTTCCGGGAGCCCGACCGCCGGGCCGGGCGCCACTGGGAGCTGCCCGAGACCGAGCGGGCCGCCGCCGAGGTGGTCTCACTGCCGGTGCACCCCTCGCTGAGCGAGGGCGACCTGGCCAGGATCGCCGCCGCCGTCAACGCCCTGGGCCACCGCCGGTGACCGCGCCGAACAGCGGTCGCCCCGGGCCATCGCCGGTGACCGCGTCGAACGGCGGACGGCGGCTGCGCGCCGGGCTCACCGGGCTCGGTTCGATGGGCCGTCATCACGCCCGGGTGCTCGCCGCGCTGGACGGGGTCGACCTGGTCGGCGTCGTGGACCCGCTGGGCGACCGCGAGGGCCACGCACCCGGGGTGCCGGTCCTGCCCGATCTGGACGGGCTGATCGCCCTCGGTCTCGACTACGCGGTCGTGGCCTGCCCCACCGCCCTCCATGTCGAGGTCGGTCTGGAGCTGGCCCGCGCGGGCGTCTGCGCCCTGATCGAGAAGCCGGTCGCGGACACCGTCGAGGGCGCCCGGCTGCTCGCCGAGGCGTTCGAGTCCCGGGGCCTGGTCGCCGGGGTCGGCCACATCGAACGGTGCAACCCCGCCCTGCGCTCCCTGCGCGACCGGCTCCGCCAGGGCGAACTCGGCGATGTCTACCAGGTCGTCACCCGCCGCCAGGGCCCCTTCCCGCACCGCATCGCCGATGTGGGCGTGGTCAAGGACCTCGCCACCCATGACATCGACCTGACCGGCTGGGTGACCGGCCGCCCGTACACCTCGATCTCCGCCCGGACGGTCTCCAAGTCGGGCCGCCCCCACGAGGACATGGTCGCGGCGGTCGGCCAGCTCAGCGACGGGACCATGGTGAACCACCTGGTGAACTGGTTGAGCCCGCTGAAGGAGCGCTTCACCTCGGTGACCGGCGAACGCGGCTGCTTTGTCGCCGACACCCTCACCGCCGACCTCACCTTCCACTCCAACGCCGCGCAGACCACCGAGTGGGAGGCGCTGCGGAACTTCCGGGGGGTCTCCGAGGGGGACATGATCCGGTACGCGATCCCCAAGCGGGAGCCGCTGCTGGTGGAGCATGAACTCTTCCGGGACGCGGTCCTCGGCCTGGACACCGATATCTGCACCGTGCGCCAGGGGCTGCGGACCGTGGAGGTGGCCGTCGCCCTGCTGGAGTCGGCCGCCCGGGGGGCCACGGTCGATCTCGCCGCACCGGTCGTGGCCGGGTAGGGGCGGGGGAGCACCGCGCCATGACCGACGACCGCCCCCGTACCGACAACGGTCCCCGTACCGCCGCCGTCGAAGCCGCCACCCCCGGCGGACCCGCTCCCGGCGGCCCCGTCCCCGATGTCACCGTCGTCCTCGCCGTCTACAACACCCTCCCCTACCTCCTCCCCTGCCTGGAGTCGCTCGCCGCGCAGACCATCGGCCTGCGCCCCGACACCCTCCGGATCGTCGCCGTGGACGACGGCTCCACCGATGGCAGCGGTGTCGAGCTGGACCGTTTCGCCGCCCGCCACCCCGATGCCGTCACCGTTGTCCACCAGCCCAACTCCGGTGGTCCCGGCGCCCCCAGCAATCGCGGGCTCGCCCTCGCCACCGGGCGCTATGTCCACTTCGTCGGCGCCGACGACCGGCTCGCCCCCGACGCCCTGGCCCGGCTCGTCGCCCATGCCGACGAACACGGCTCCGATATCGTCATCGGCCGGATGACCGGCGTCGGCGGACGCTATGTCCACCAGGCGCTGTTCCGCCGCAGCGCCCTCGATGTCCGCTTCGCCGACTCCGCGCTCCCCTTCACCCTCTCCAACGCCAAGCTCTTCCGCCGGGAGCTGCTGGAACGGCACCGGCTGCGCTTCCCCGAGGACCTCCCCGTCGGCAGCGACCAGCCCTTCACCATCGCCGCCTGTGTCCACGCCCGCCGGATCTCCGTGCTCGCGGACTCCCCGTACTACTACGCCGTCCGCCGCGCCGACGCGGGCAACATCACCTACACCTCCGGCCACCCCGACCGGCTGCGCTGCACCGCCCGGATCATGCATGAGGCCGCCGGGCTGATCGGCCCCGGCCCCGAGCGGGACAGTCTGCTGCGCCGCCACTTCACCTGGGAGCTGGCGAAACTCCTCAAGGCCGACTTCCCCGCACTCCCCGCGCCGGTGCGGCGGGAGGTCTGCGCCGGGATCGCCGCCCTCGCCGACTCCTATCTCACCCCGCCGCTGCGGGACTCCCTCCCGGTGGCCCACCGGGCCAGGATCACCCTCGCCCAGTACGGCGCCGTGGACACCCTGGTCCGCGCGATCGAGGACGAGGAGCGCCGGGGTGCCGTCTTCGCCGCCGAGGGCGGGCGCGCCTTTCTGCGCTGCCCCGGCTTCCGCGACCCGGCCCTCGCCCTGCCCGACCGGGCGTTCGAGCTGCTGGACGAGTACCCGGCCACCCGGCTCGCCGCCGGCACCCGGCTGCTCGCCGCCGGCTGGCGGCAGGACGGCGACGACCTCGCCCTCACCGTCGCCGTCCGCCTCCCCGTCACCGGCTCCGTCACCGCCGTGGTCCTGCTCCTGGCCGACCCCTTCCCGGCCGCCGCCGACGGTGCCGGAGGCCGCAGACTCCCCGCCCGGGAGCCGGTCCCGCCCGCCCCCGGCACCTTCCGGTACGAGGACGCGCCCGGCACCTTCCGGTACGAGGACGTCCCCGGCGGCCACGGCACCGTCCTCCATGCCACGGTCCCCGTCCCCGTCCCCGCCGGGGCGGTCTCCCTGGCGGTCCGGGTCCGGCTGCGTCTCGCCGGTGCGGAGTACGAGATCCCGGTACGGGTACGGGGCACCCCGCTGCCCCTCGCCCGCCGCTGGCGGCTCACCGAATCCCGCCGCGCCGCCGTCCGGGTGGGCGGCAAGGACCGCATGGTCCTCGTCACCGGCCCGATGTTCCCGCCCGAGCCACCGCCGCCGCTCACCCGGCTTCGCCGCCGGGCCGCCCGTGTCCTGCGCCGCCCCCGTGCCCGCGCCCGCGCTGGCACCCGGCCCCGTACCGACACCTGGACAGACGCCCGTACCGACGCCCGTACCGACGACCGGGGAGAGTGACCGATGGACATCTGTGTGGTGGCACTCGGCAAGATCGGTCTGCCGCTCGCCGCGTCGTTCGCCGCCCGGGGCCACCGGGTCATCGGCGCGGACACCGACGAACGCGTCGTCGAGCTGGTCAACGCGGGCTCCGAACCCTTCCCCGGCGAACACGGGCTCGACCGGCTGCTGAAGGACACCGTCGGCGCGGGGCTGCTCACCGCCACCACCGACACCGCCGCCGCCGTCGCCCGCTCCGAGGCGGTCGTCGCCGTCGTCCCGCTGGTCACCGACGCCGCCGGAACCCCCGACTTCCGGGCCCTGGACGCCGCCACCGAGGCCATCGGCCGGGGGCTGACCCCCGGCACCCTGGTCTCGTACGAGACGACCCTGCCCGTCGGCACCACCCGCGACCGCCTCGGACCGCTGCTCCACCGCAGCTCCGGACTGGCCCCCGGCACCGGCTTCCCGCTGGTCTTCTCGCCCGAACGGGTCTTCACCGGCCGGGTCCTCGCCGATCTGCGCCGCTACCCCAAACTCATCGGCGGGGTCTGCGCCGAGTCCGCCCGGCGCGGGGTCCACTTCTACACCCAGGTACTGGAGTTCGACCCCCGCCCCGATCTGCCCCGCCCCAACGGTGTCTGGGACCTCGGCAGCGCGGAGGCGGCGGAGCTGGCCAAGCTCGCCGAGACCACCTACCGCGATGTCAATATCGCCCTCGCCAACCAGTTCGCCCGCTTCGCCGACCGGCACGGCATCGACATCGAGCAGGTCATCGACGCCTGCAACTCCCAGCCGTACAGCCGGATCCACCGGCCCGGGATCGCCGTCGGGGGCCACTGCATCCCGGTCTACCCCCGGATGTATCTGTGGAACGACCCCGGGGCGAGCGTCGTCCGCGCCGCCCGGGAGACCAATGCCGCCATGCCCGGGTACGCGGTCGAGCTGCTCGCCGGCGCCTACGGCGATCTGGCCGGGGCCCGGGTCCTGGTCCTCGGCGCCGCCTACCGGGGCGGGGTCAAGGAGACCGCCTTCTCCGGGGTCTTCCCCACCGTCGCCGCGCTGACCGCGCACGGGGCCGTGCCCTATGTCTCCGACCCCCTCTACACCGACGGCGAGCTGGCCGAGCGGGGACTCACCCCCCACCGGGGCGAACCGGTCACCGCCGCGATCCTCCAGGCCGACCACGCCGAGTACCGCGCGCTGACCGCCGCCGATCTGCCGGGGGTACGGGTCCTGGTCGACGGCCGCCGGACCACCGACCCCGACCCCGCCCACTGGCCCGGTGTGCACCGGGTCGTCATCGGCGGCTGACCTCCAGCCAACACAGCAGCCGCGCGGCGCCCCGTACCGCCACGGACAAGGAAGGACCGTCACCACCCCATGGCCCCCGCACCCCGACCCACCCTGGCCGTCGTCGTCGCCAACGGCATCACCGGCGACTCCCGGGTCCAGAAGACCGCCCTCGCCGCCGCCCACGCCGGCTGGGAGGTCACCCTGGTCGGCCGGGCCGGCGGGAAGAAGCCCGAGCACTCCTGGCTCGGCCCCGTCCGCGTGGTCCGCCTCCCTGTGGGCAACCGGATGGAACGCCTGGTCAACGCCCGTCGCAGCCGGGGCGGACCGCGCGCCCGGCTCACCCAGTGGGGCATCCGCGACCGCGCCGCCCTGGACCAGATCCGCGACGCCCACCGGGTCTGGGTACGGGAACAGACCACCCGGATCGGCTATCTCGGGGCGTCCCCGCTCACCGCCCCCCTGCGGATCTGGGTCCGCGCCCGCCGCGCCGCCCACCGGCTGCGGGTCCGCGCCTACCGTTGGGAACAGCGCCGCAAGGCCCCCCGTACCAGCGGCGACTGGCGCCGGGACCACCCCACCCTCCTCGATCTCGACCTCGCCTTCGGCCCCTTCATCGAGGAACTCGCCCCCGATGTCATCCACGCCAACGACATCACCACCATCCATACCGCCGCCCGCGCCGCCGCCCGGCTCCGCGCCCGGGGGAGCCGCTGCGCCTGGCTCTACGACGCCCATGAGTACATCGCCGGGATCGCCTGGGACCGGCCCGCGCTGCGCAGCGCCCTGCCGGCGGTGGAGCGCGAGTACATCCACCGCGCCGATGCCGTGGTCACCGTCTCCGCCGACCTCGCCCGCCTCCTCCACCGGGACCACCGGCTCCCCGAGGTGCCCGCCGTCGTCCGCAACACCCCCGTCCGCGCCGCCGTCGGGGGGTTCGCCGGGCGGGTCTGTGTCCGTGCCGCCTGCGGACTCGCCCCGGATGTCCCGCTGATGGTGTACGCCGGATGGATCGCCCCCGACCGGGGGCTGGCCACCGTGGTCGAGGCCCTGACCGAGCTGCCCGGCCACCATCTGGCACTGGTCGCCGGGCGCCGCTCGGCCGGACTCACCGCCCTACGGGTCCGCGCCGAGGAGCTGGGGGTACGCCACCGGGTGCATGTGCTGCCCTATGTGCCGCCGCATCAGGTCCCCGACTATCTCTCCGGCGCCGACCTGGGGCTGATCCCCTTCCACCGGCTCCCCAACACGGAGAACTCGCTGCCCACCAAGGCGGGCGAGTATCTGCACGCCCGGCTGCCCATCGTCACCAGCGACACCCGGGCCACCGCCGCGTTCGTCCTGGACCGGGGCGTCGGCGAGGTCTTCACCGCCGAGGACCCCGCCTCCTTCGCGGCCGCCGTCCGCCGCGCGGACGCCCACCGGGAGGCGCTGCGGGCCCGGATCAGCGACGCCCTGCTCACCGAGTTGTCCTGGGAGCACGAGACGGGGACCCTGCTCACCCTCTACACGCGGATCTCCGGGCGTACCCCGGGCGCTCCGCTGCCGCGCCCCAGCTGGGACACGGAGGAGCGCCGCGCCGCCGTACCGCACCGGCCCACCGCTCTTTCCGCGCCCGGAACCGATGCCGGTGCCGGGGTCCCGGCGGAGGCGCCGCCCGGGGCTCCCGACGCCCCGGAGCGCGACTGGCGCCCCCTCGGCCCCACCCGGGTACGGCTGGGCCTCGCCCCGGCCAACTACGCCGGACAGCTCGCCGCCTTCGCCGCCGCCGTCACCCGCCGCCATACCGATGTCTCCGCCGAGGTGGTCAAGCACCGCACGGCGCCGGAGAAACACGACTACCCGGCCGATGTGTACATCGACGGCGCCGCCCTGCGGAACCTCGACGTCCAGCTGGAGCTGGTCCACCGGACCGTACGCCGCTACACCCATCTCCTCGCCGACGCCTTCCGGCCCGTCTTCGGCCCCCTCAACGGGGTGAGCGTCGAGGGCGACCTCGCCGCCCTCGCCCATGCCGGGATCAAGGTGGCGCTGCTCGCCCATGGCAGCGAGGTCCGCGACCCGGCCCGGCACCGGGCCCGGATCCCGCACTCCCTCTTCCGGGACGCCCCCGACGGCTATGAGAACTCGCTGACCGCCCAGTCCGTACGGAACCGCCGGATCGCCGCCGAGGCGGGGCTGCCGGTCTTCGTCACCACCCCCGATCTGCTGCTCGATCTGCCGATGGCCGTCTGGGCGCCGCTCGTCGTGGACACCGCCGCCTGGGCCTGTGACCGGCCGGTCATGGAACGCCCCCGGCCGCTGGTGGTGCACGCCCCCTCGGCCCGCTGGTCCAAGGGGACCGACCGGGTGCTGCCCCTCCTCGACTCCCTCCACGAGCGCCGGATCATCGACTTCCGGCTGCTGGAGGGGGTGCCCCGGGCCCGGGTCGCGGAGCTGGTGCGGTCGGCGGATCTGGTGATCGACCAGTTCGCGATCGGGACCTACGGGACCTTCGCCTGCGAGGGGATGGCGGCGGGACGGCCGGTGATCGCGCATATGGACGAGGAGACGGTCGCCGTCTGCGGGGTGCGGCCACCGATCGTGGACGCCACCCCCGACACCCTGGGCACGGTGCTGGAGCGGCTGCTCGACGACCGCGCGGCGGCGGCCCGTATCGGCACGGAGTGCGCCGCCTTCGCCCGCGCCCACCACGACGGCACGGCGACGGCGGCGGCGCTCGCCCCGTTCCTCGCCCCCTGAGCGCGCCCGGGGGTTTCCCTCAGGGGCTGGCCTCCTCCAGCAGCCGGACCACCCGGTGCGCCGCCCGCCCGCCACCGCTGGGGGACGGCCGGGGACCCCCGGGTACGGGACGGGCCGCGAGCCGCCCCCACCGCCCCACGGGCATCCGCTGGGGATCGGGGACCAGCAGATTCCAGCCCCCCTCCAGCGTCTCCACCCACTCCGTCTCCGGCCGGATCGTGGTGCAGGTCCGCCCCAGCCAGTACGCCTCCTTCTGGAGCCCGCCCGAGTCCGTCACCACCCCCGCCGACGCCAGCACCGCCCCGACCAGATCCGCGTACGGCAGCGGCGGACCCACCCGGATCGCCCCCCGCGCCAGCTCGATCCCGTACGCCCCGGCCCGCGCGGTCAGCCGGGGATGGGCGGGCAGGGCCACCGGGAGCGGCAGCGCCGCCAGCGCCCCGATCAGCGCCTCCAGCCGCTCGGGGTCATCGGTGTTGTCCGGCCGGTGCAGCGTGGCCAGCAGGAACGGCCCCTGCGGCGGCACCCCCTCGGGCAGCGCGGGCGCCGGATGCTCCCCGGCCAGTACCGCGTCCCGGATCCGCAGACAGACATCGCCCATCACATCCCCCGCCAGCCGGGTCCGGGCCCCCAGCCCCTCCGTCTCCAGCAGCCGTACCGCCTCCCGGGTGGGTGCCAGCAGCAGATCGGCGCAGTGGTCGGTGAGGACCCGGTTGTGCTCCTCGGGCATGCCCCGGTTGAACGAGCGCAGCCCCGCCTCCAGATGGGCGACGGGCAGCCGCAGCTTCACCGCCGCCAGCGCGCCCGCCAGGGTGGAGTTGGTGTCCCCGTACACCAGCACCCAGTCGGGGCGCTCCCGCTGGAGGACGGTGTCCAGCGCGGCGAGCGCCGCCCCCGTCTGGGCGCCGTGGCTGCCCGAGCCCACCCCCAGATGGACATCGGGGGAGGGGATCGAGAGCCCGGAGAAGAAGACATCGGAGAGGGCGGCGTCGTAGTGCTGACCGGTGTGGACGATCACATGCCGGTGCGGTCCCCCGGCGAGCGCCGCCGCGACCGGGGCCAGCTTGACCAGCTGGGGACGGGCACCGACGACACTGAGGACCTTCATCCGGCGGCTCTCCCTGTACGGGGATACGGCAACGGGGCCATGGGGGCGTGGCGAATGTATCGGAAACCGGTAGGGAACGGGACGATGGGACCGACGACCCGACCGGAGGAGAGGCGGCGCGGATGAGGCCCGGAACACCAGGGACGGAGTCACCGGCACCGGGCACGGCACCCGATACGGGACCGGCACCCGATACCGGACCGGGCGCCGATGCGGTCGATACGAGGCCGGGCGCCGATGCGGGCGGTACGGGGCCGGGCGCCGACGCGGGTGATACGGGAGGTGGCGCGGGCCCCGGACGGGGTACCCGGGGACGGGTGGTGATGCTCGTCGACAACGGCGTCAAGGCCGACTCCCGGGTCCAGAAGGCCGCCCGCTCCGCCGCCCGCGCGGGCTGGGACGTCATCCTCTTCGGGGTGTCGCCCTCCCCCCGGATCCAGACCTTCCGCCTCGGTGGCGCCCAGGTCCGGCTGATCCCCAAACCCGCCCATCTCGAACCGCGCCGCCACGATCTGCGCCACCCCCTGCTGCGCCGCCCGCTCGCGTACCGCTCCCAGCAGATCGCCCGCTACCGGGTGCAGTCGGTCAAGGCCTTCCGCGCCGACCTGGCCTTCCGCCGGGCGGCGACCCGGGCCGCCCGGGCCGGTCACCCCGGCCCCGGCGCGGGCGGCTCCGCCCCGAGGCTGCTGCTGCCGCGCCTGTTCGCCCGGGGGCTGAGCGCCTGGGTGCGGCTGCGCGCCCGGGAGACCGCCCGGCTCCAGAAGGTACGGGGGCCCCTCACCGCGCCCGTGGACCGCGCCACCACCGCCCTCTGGTCGCTGCTGCTGGGCAAGCGGGCCTGGCGCCGGCTGATGCCCAACCTCTGGGACTACGAACTCGCCTTCGCCGCCCATATCGACGCCTTCGAACCCGATCTGATCCATGCCCATGACTTCCGGATGCTCGGGGTGGGCGCCCGCGCCGCCGTCCGGGGCCGGGCCCGGGGCCGTACGGTACGGCTGGTCTGGGACGCCCATGAGTTCGTCCCCGGGCTGCCCCCGGTCCACGGCCGCTGGCTCCCCGGCCATATCGCCTGGGAGCGGGAGCACGCGGGCTTCGCCGACGCGGTGATCACCGTCTCGCCGCCGCTGGCCGAGCTGCTCCGGCGGGACCACGGGCTGCGGGAGACCCCCGCCGTGGTGCTGAACGCCCCCGTGATGGAGCCCGGCGCCGACGAGATCGCCGAGGCGCCGCCCGCGCCGGAGCTGCGGACCCTCTGCGGGATCGGGCCGGACACCCCGCTGCTGGTGTACGCGGGCGGGATCAGCGCGGTCCGTGGTGTCGACACGGTGATCGAGGCCCTGCCCGCGCTCCCGGGGGTCCATCTGGCGCTGGTCTCGGTCACCCCCCGCAAGATGAAGGCGGTGAACGGGACCCGCAAGGCGGCGGCCGCCGCCGGGGTCGCCGACCGGGTGCACTTCCTCCCCTATGTACCCCACTGGCAGGTGCCCGGCTTTCTGGCGACGGCGGACGCGGCGGTCAGCCCGCTGCGCCACCTCGCCAATCACGAGCTGGCGCTGAGCAACAAGTTCTTCGAGTACGCGCAGGCCAGGCTGCCGCTGCTGGTCAGCGACATCCGCACGATGGCGGAGCTGGTCCGGGAGACCGGCCAGGGCGAGGTGTTCCGGGCGGGTGACCCGGCGGACTTCGCCCGGGCGGCGAAGGAGGTCCTGGCCGACCCGGGGCGCTACCGGAAGGCGTACGGGCGTCCGGGGCTGCTCGACGGCTGGACCTGGGAGGCGCAGGCCGAGGTGATCGACGCGCTCTACAGCAGGCTGCTGCCGGACCGGCCGGGCCCGCCGCCCCGCTGAGCCGCCCGTATCCCCGTATCCCCGTATCGCCGTACCCCTGGGCCGCCGGGTCCTCTCAGCCTGTCCCCGCCGGCCCCCGCCTCCGTCAGCCCGCCTCCGTCAGCCCGTCCCCGGCGGGCCGGTACCGAGTCCCGGTGCGCGGGCACTCCCATGCCTCCGGTGCCCCCGGGCACGGCTCCAGCGGTACGCCGGCCCGGCCCACCCAGCCGACCCGCCGGGCGGGCACCCCGGCGACCAGCGCGAAGTCGGGGACGTCCCGGGTGACCACCGCCCCCGCCGCGACCATGGCCCAGCGCCCGATCCGCAGCGGCGCCACACAGACCGCGCGGGCGCCCACTGAGGCGCCCTCGGCGATCCGTACCCCCACCGGCTCCCAGTCCCCGCCGCCCTTGAGCCGCCCGTCGGGGTCGATCGCCCGGGGGTGGCGGTCATTGGTCAGCACCACGGCGGGGCCGATGAAGACCCCGTCCGCCAGCTCGGCCGGCTCGTACACCAGGGCATGGTTCTGGATCTTGCAGTGGGCACCCAGCCGCACCCCGGCCCCGATATAGGCGCCCCGGCCGATCACACAGCCGTCGCCGAGCCGCGCACCCTCCCTGATCTGCGCCAGCTCCCAGACGGTGGTCCCGGCGCCGACCCGGGCGGTCGGGTCCACCTGGGCGCCGGTCCGTACGCTGTACTCCACCGGGGTGTCCTCCCGTGCCGGTACCCCCCGCCACCCGCCGGCCCGGTACCCCCCGCCGGCCTGTGGGGCGAGCATAGGCCCGGTTTGACCCTCCGGAGCGGCGCCCGTAACCTTGACCCTCGGTGTGTCTCCTGCACACCCACCCCTGAGCACCTTCCTCCCGCCGGAAGCGCCGACAGCGGTTCTCCGCCGTCGGACACCGGACCGGGAGAGGCCGTTCGTCCTTCCGGATCGTCGTGGGCCCCGGCCCGCGCGGACGGCTGGCATCAGGGGACCCGTTCCGAGCGAGAGTGAGTTCCGCGTGTACGCCATCGTGCGCAGCGGTGGTCGCCAGCACAAGGTTGCTGTCGGCGACATCGTTGAGGTTGACAAGATTTCCACCGCCCAGGTCGGCGACACGGTAGAGCTCTCTACCCTGCTCCTGGTCGACGGCGACGCTGTGACCAGCGACCCGTGGGTGCTGGCCGGGATCAAGGTTACGGCCGAGGTCGTGGACCACCACAAGGGCGCGAAGATCGACATCCTGCGCTACAAGAACAAGACCGGCTACCGCCGGCGCCAGGGTCACCGCCAGCAGTACACGGCGATCAAGGTCACCGGCATCCCCGCCGCCGCGAAGTAAGGGACTGAGGAGACATGGCACACAAGAAGGGCGCATCGTCCACCCGGAACGGTCGCGATTCCAATGCTCAGCGGCTCGGCGTGAAGCGCTTCGGCGGTCAGGTCGTCAACGCCGGTGAGATCCTGGTCCGCCAGCGTGGCACCCACTTCCACCCGGGCACGGGCGTCGGTCGCGGTGGCGACGACACCCTGTTCGCGCTGAACGCCGGTGCGGTCGAGTTCGGCCGTTACCGTGGCCGCAAGGTCGTGAACATCGTTCCGGTCGCCGAGTAATCACGTCGTCCGGCGCCGTTCCCACGGCGCCGACCTCGTGGACCCGGTCACCGTGGAGCGTTTCACGCCCAGCGGTTTCCCCACGACGTGGTGGTAGTACGGGAGTCGCTCTCCGGAGCGGTTCCCGTGCCAATCCACGGTTTTTCTGCGGAGGCGGACCAGACTTCCCCCAGGGTTTTCCCCAGGGGAAGCAGGTCCGCCTTCGTTGTGTTACAGCTAGACAGATTCCCTCAAGCCTGGAGGCACCACCATGACCACCTTCGTGGACCGCGTCGAGCTGCATGTCGCCGCGGGTAACGGGGGCCACGGCTGTGCCTCCGTCCACCGGGAGAAGTTCAAGCCTCTCGGTGGGCCCGACGGGGGCAACGGAGGACGCGGCGGCGATGTGATCCTCACCGTCGACCAGTCCGTGACCACCCTGCTCGAATACCACCACAGCCCCCACCGCAAGGCCACCAACGGTCTCCCCGGTGAGGGCGGCAACCGCTCCGGCAAGGACGGCCGGGACCTGGTCCTGACGGTCCCGGACGGCACCGTCGTCCTCGACGGCCAGGGCAATGTCCTCGCCGACCTGGTCGGCCACGGCACCACCTTTGTCGCCGGCCAGGGCGGCCGGGGCGGCCTGGGCAACGCGGCGCTCTCCTCCGCCCGCCGCAAGGCCCCCGGCTTCGCCCTGCTCGGTGTGCCGGGCGAGGCCCGTGATGTGGTGCTGGAGCTGAAGACCGTCGCCGATGTGGCGCTGGTCGGCTACCCCAGCGCGGGCAAGTCCTCGCTGATCTCGGTGCTGAGCGCCGCCAAGCCGAAGATCGCGGACTACCCCTTCACCACCCTGGTGCCCAACCTCGGTGTGGTCACCGCGGGCTCCACCGTCTACACCATCGCCGATGTCCCCGGTCTGATCCCCGGCGCCAGCCAGGGCAAGGGTCTGGGCCTGGAGTTCCTGCGCCATGTCGAGCGCTGCTCGGTGCTGGTGCACGTCCTGGACACGGCGACGCTGGAGTCGGAGCGTGACCCGGTCTCCGACCTCGATGTCATCGAGGCGGAGCTGAAGCAGTACGGCGGCCTGGACGACCGGCCCCGGGTCGTCGTCCTCAACAAGGTCGACATCCCCGACGGGCAGGATCTCGCCGAGATGATCCGCCCCGAGCTGGAGGCGCGCGGCTACCGGATCTTCGAGGTCTCCGCCGTGGCCCGGACCGGGCTGAAGGAGCTGTCCTTCGCCCTGGCCGGGATCGTCGCCGAGGCGCGTGCCGCCCGGCCCGTGCAGGAGGCCACCCGGATCGTCATCCGGCCCAAGGCGGTGGACGACACCGGCTTCTCCGTGGTGCGCGAGGAGGACGGGCTGTTCCGGGTCCGCGGTGAGAAGCCGGAGCGCTGGGTGCGCCAGACCGACTTCAGCAACGACGAGGCCGTCGGCTATCTCGCCGACCGGCTCAGCCGCCTCGGGGTGGAGGACCAGCTGGTCAAGGCGGGTGCGCGGGCCGGAGACGGCGTCGCCATCGGCCCCGAGGACAATGCGGTGGTCTTCGACTGGGAGCCGTCGATGACCGCGGGTGCGGAGATGCTGGGCCGCCGGGGTGAGGACCACCGGATGGAGGCCCCGCGGCCCGCGACCCAGCGCCGCCGCGAACGCGAAGCGGAACGCGACGACGTCCAGCGCGCCTACGACGACTTCGATCCCTTCAAGTGACCGAACGCATCGGCGCCGGGAACGCCCCACCGGATGATGGGCGTTCCCGGCGCCGATGCGTTTTTACTCTCAGCATTCCAGTCGTATCGTCGTACAACCCGCAGCGCCCGTCATCCGTCCTCCTGGACGGGTATCCCTGGACAGGTACCGGCAGACGAGCGGAGTACCGGTGAAGATTTCCTTCCTCATCCATACGATCTATGGCATCGGTGGCACGATCCGCACCACGCTGAATTTGGCGGAGGAGTTGGCCGACCGGCATGAGATCGAGATCGTGTCCGTCTTCCGGCACCGGAACATCCCCCTCTTCGACATGGACCCGCGGATCACCGTCGTCCCCCTGGTCGACATCCGGACCAAGGCGCGGAGCTGCGAGCTGGAACACCCGCGCCACCGCGAGCCCTCCGAGGCGTTCCCCCGGCACGAGGCCCGTTACCAGGAGTACAGCCGGCTCACGGACGAGCGGGTGCGGGAGCACTACGCCACCTCCGACGCCGACGTCGTCATCGGGACCAGGCCGGGGCTCGTCACCTACGCCGCCCGGTTCGCCCCTGGTGGGGCGGTGCTCATCGGCCAGGAGCACATGACGCACAACCACCACAAGGAGGCGCTCCGCGAGGAGCTGCGGCCCCATCTCGCGGACCTGGACGCCTTCGTTACCGTCTCCGAGGGCGACGCCGCCGTCTGGCGGGAGCGGATGCCGCTGCCGGACACCCGGATCCTCGCCATTCCCAACAGCGTTCCCGCGCCCACGGTCGCCCCCGCGGAACTCACCGGCAATGTGGTGGTCGCCGCCGGACGGCTCTCCCGGGAGAAGCAGTACGAAGTACTCATCAAGGCATTCGCCAAAGTCGTCGCCGAACGGCCGGACTGGACCCTGCGGGTGTGCGGCTGGGGCGCC
Organism: Streptomyces sp. NPDC000594; assembly: GCF_040299965.1. Lineage (NCBI taxonomy): Bacteria > Bacillati > Actinomycetota > Actinomycetes > Kitasatosporales > Streptomycetaceae > Streptomyces > Streptomyces sp. NPDC000594. The sequence continues at coordinate 383,600 of NZ_JBEPCY010000002.1, forward strand.
GAGAAGGCAAAGCTGCGGCGCCAGATCCTGAAATACAGACTGGCGAATCATGTCCATTTGATGGGACCCCGTTCACCGATCGACCCGGAATGGGTCAAAGGCTCCATCGCGGTCTCCACTTCCCGTCATGAATCCTTCGGTATGACCCTGGTGGAGGCGATGCGGAATGGCCTGCCGGTCGTCAGCACCGACTGCGACTACGGGCCCCGGGAGATCATCGCGCCGGGGGAGGACGGGCTGCTGGTCCCGGTCGGCGACGCCGACGCCGTCGCCCGCGCGCTGCTCCGGCTGATCGGGGACGAGGAACTGCGGCGGCGGATGGGCAAGTCGGCGATGGAGAACGGCCGCCGCTTCGACCCCGCCGCCGTCGCCCGGCGGTACGAGCAGCTCTTCGCCGAGCTGGGCGCGGCCGGCGCCCCGGCTCCAGCCGTCCCGGGTCCCGCCGGGGCCGGCTCCCGTACCGCCGTCGCGGTGGCGGGCTCCCGTACCCCCGCCGCGGGCTCCCGTACCCCCGGGACAGCGGACAGGGCCCCGGGGGGCGGCGCGACGGCCTTCGCCCCCGTCGCCGACTGTGTCGCCGAGGCCGACGGCTCCCTCACGGTCTCGCTGCTCCATGCCGAGGAGATGTTCCTGAGCCACCCCGGCACCCGGCTGATCTGCTCCCGCACCCGCTCCGACGGCACCGTCGACGAGCGGGTCCATCTTTTCGGCCGGGCGGGCCGGGCCGTGATCCCCGCCGGGGACGAGTTCGCCGAGGGCATCTGGAGCTGCCGCGCCGAGCACCCCCCGAGCGGCGCGACCGCCCCGCTCCTCAGCCGCTCCGTCGACCAGCGCGGCTCCCTGCGGATCACCGAGCGGATGGCCTTCGACAGCGGTGTGCGCCAGCTGGTGCCCTACCGGCAGGACCCCGACCACCGGCTCGCCCTGCGCTCCTGGGTACGGCCCGTGCACATCGAGGCGGGCGCCGTCCGCCGCTCCGGGCGGAACCTCATCCTGGAGGGCCGGGTGGTCGGCCCCGTGGAGCCCTCCGGCGAGCCCTCGCTGATCCTCCGCCGCCGGGGCGACACCCCGGGCGAGGTGGTCCTCCCCGGCACCCGTGAGGGCACCCGGGGCTTCCAGGTCACCATCACCGGGGACACCCTCGCCCGCCGCCGCGCGGACCCCACCGACCTGTGGGACCTCTGGCTCCGCTTCACCCCCGGCCATGAGCCGGTACGGGTGGGCCGACTCCTTGACGACGTGATCCAGAAGGGTGATGTCTTCGTCTACCCCGACGCGCTCGCCCACCGCCCGCGCCCGCTGCTCCTCGCCCGCCGGGTGGTCCGCCGGCTCCGCCGCCTCGATCAGCTCCTCGTGAAGATCTCGCTGATCTATGGAGAAGCCAATGAACTGATGGTGCGGGTGACCGACCGGTGATCCGCACACGGGTCCGGCCCCGGTGCGCCGCCCGGCGGCCCCGGCCCTCCGTCCCGTCCACCCCCGGCCCGTGACAGGGCCACCCAAACCCGGCCACACTGTGGCTTCCGTCACCCCGCCCTCCCGCGCCGCCGGAGGCAACCGCCCTGCTCCCACCGTGAACAACCGGTGGCCACCGGAGGAGGGGCGGTCGTTGTCCACCTTGCGAGACGGTCACACAGAGTGCGACCATCGCACGGTCTCACTCGTCTGAAGGTAGGTCGTTCTGTGTCTGTGCCGCACGAAGCCAAGCCCCGTACCACGGCTGTCGTCCTGGCCGGAGGTACCGGTCAGCGCGTGGGTCTGTCGATCCCGAAGCAGCTGCTGAAGATCGCCGGCAAGGCTGTCATCGAGCACACGCTGACCATCTTCGAGCAGGCCGAGTGCATCGACGACGTGATCGTCCTGATGGCCCCGGGGTATGTCCCCGATGTGGAGAAGATCGTCGCCAAGGCCGGTCTCACCAAGGTCGTCAAGGTCATCGAGGGCGGCAGCACCCGGAACGAGACCACCGAGCGCGCCATCGCCGCTCTCGGCGAGGGACTGGCCGAGGGCGAGGACCGCAATGTCCTCTTCCATGACGCCGTCCGCCCGCTGCTGTCACAGCGAGTGATCCAGGACTGTGCCGACGCCCTGGACCGCTACCAGGCCGTCGATGTCGCCATCCCGTCCGCGGACACCATCATCGTGACCCGCACCCACGGCGAGGACGGCGAGTTCATCACCGACGTCCCGGACCGCTCCCGGCTGCGCCGCGGCCAGACCCCGCAGGCGTTCAAGCTCTCCACCATCCGCCGGGCGTACGAGGTCGCCGCGGGCGACCCGAACTTCCAGGCCACCGACGACTGCTCGGTCGTCCTGAAGTACCTGCCCGATGTGCCGATCCACGTGGTCGCGGGCGACGAGTACAACATGAAGGTCACCCAGCCGGTCGATGTCTTCATCGCCGACAAGCTCTTCCAGCTGGCCTCCACCGCCGCCCCCGTCCAGGCCGACGAGGCCGCCTACCGGGAGCTGCTCCAGGGCCGCACCCTCGTCGTCTTCGGCGGCTCGTACGGCATCGGCGCGGACATCGCCACCCTCGCCGAGCAGTACGGCGCCAAGGTCTACGCGCTGGGCCGCTCCACCACCGGCACCCATGTCGAGAACCCGGAGCACGTGGACGACGCCCTCTCCAAGGCCTACTCGGAGACCGGCCGGATCGACTACGTCATCAACACCGCGGGTGTGCTGCGCATCGGCAAGCTGGCCGAGACGGACAACAACACCATCCAGGAAGCGCTGAACGTCAACTACCTGGCGCCCGTCCACATCGCCCGCGCCTCCTACAAGTACCTGGCCGAGACCAAGGGCCAGCTGCTGCTGTACACCTCCTCCAGCTACACCCGGGGCCGTGCCGAGTACAGCCTGTACTCCTCCACCAAGGCGGCCATGGTCAATCTGACCCAGGCGCTCTCCGACGAGTGGGCGGGCGAGGGCATCCGCGTCAACTGCGTCAACCCGGAGCGCACCGCGACCCCGATGCGCACCAAGGCCTTCGGCGCGGAGCCGGCGGGCAGCCTGCTCTCCTCCGAGGCGGTCGCCCGTACCTCGCTCGACGTTCTGCTCTCGGAGCTGACCGGGCATGTGATCGACGTACGCCAGCAGGACCCGACCCGCGGTGCCAGCGAGGCGTCCGGATTTGAGCAGGCACTCGCCGCCGTTCTGGCGCGTGACGAAGATATGCAATAATTCGCAGTTAAAGCGATGAATGCTGTCACAGCAGTTTCGGGCCTCCGTGATCCGCCCCGACGTGCACCTTTCCGGGACGTCGGAGGATTCGGAGGCCCGGTTCTGTCCTGTGCGAGATCCTGACTCCGCCATAGGGTTGCGAAGTTCCGGATTCGCAATTCTCGCAAAAAGGACCACATCGGCACCCTTTGGAGCAGGTTCTCCGTGATTTCCACCGCCATTCGTCTGGCACGCGTCGGCAGTCTGTCCGAGCTGGCCGCCGCGGCGCTCATCGGACTCGGTTATCCATGCGTCATGATCGCCGCGTTGCTGCCGAACGTCTGGCTCTTCGCGGCCTTCGCGGCCCTGACCTACACGGCCGACTGGTATCTGCACCGCAAGGGCAGCTACCTCGTCAACCGGCTGGCGAAGGTCCGCGTCGGACTCACCATCCGCTTCCTGCTCCGTCAGGTGCTGCTGGTCCTGCTGCTGGCGCGGGAGGGCCTCGCCGAGGATCCCCTCTTCTACACCGCCGTCGCGGGCTTCCTGGTCTTCTACGGTCTCCAGGCCCCGCACGGCGCGCTGACGACGCTGATCCGGCTCCGCCGCGCCATGCCGGTGGTCACCCGTAACGTCGACCTCCAGCTCACCATCCCGGACGCCGCCCCGCTGGCGCTGCGCCGCCGGGCCGCCGAGAAGATGCTCCACCTGGACATCCCGGCCGTCGCCGGAGTGGTGCTCGCCGTCGCGCTGGGCACCGACGCCCTCGGTTACGCGGGTGTCGGCCTCAGCGTCGCCCTCGGCCTCGGCTACATCGGCCTGCTCGCCCCGTATCTCCGCCGCAGCAAGCGCGTCCCGGCCGCCCCGGTCGTCCTGGAGGCGGTCAGCGAGTGGCTGCGCGAGTACCAGCCCACCACGGTCCTCTACTTCTCCGGCTCCAGTGAGTCCGCCTACCAGGGCAACATGTGGCTGGAGACGATGGAGAACATCGAGGGCCGGCCGCTGATCATCATGCGGGAGCGCGGCCTGGTCGGAAAGCTCCACCCGACCACCGTCCCGGTGATCTGCGTCCCCGGCGCCACCCATCTGATGAACATGGACCTCTCCTCGGTCCGGGTCGCGCTCTACCCGGCGAACGTCGGCAAGAACATCCACCTGCTGCGCGTCCCCACCATCCAGCATGTCTTCATCGGGCACGGCGACAGCGACAAGCTCGCCAGCGTCAACCCGTACAGCAAGGTGTACGACGAGGTGTGGACCGCCGGGCGGGCCGGGCGTGACCGCTACGCGCTGGCCGATGTCGGTGTCCGCGACGACGACATCGTGGAGGTCGGGCGGCCCCAGCTGGCCCCGATCCGGTCCTGGACCGGTACGCCGAAGAACCCGATCCCGACCGTCCTGTACGCCCCCACCTGGGAGGGCTGGGACACCAACCCGGGCAACACCTCGATACTGCTCGCGGGCGAGAACATCATCCGCCGGCTGCTGACCGCGGAGAACCCGGTCCGGGTCATCTTCAAGCCGCACCCGTTCACCGGTATCCGGGACAAGCAGGCCAAGATCGTCTCGGCGACCATCACCAAGATGATCGCCGACGCCAACGCGGCCCGTGCCGCCGACCCGAGCTGGGCCGCCCAGGCCGTCGCGGCCAAGCAGGACCAGGAGGACGCCAAGGCCGAGATGGTCCGGATCGAGGCCGAGCTGGCGGAGCTGGCGATCACCGGCAAGTCGGGCCGGGACGGCGCCGAGCTGTCCCGCGACTCCCTCGCCGACCCCCAGCGGCTGGCCCGGATCAAGGCCCTGCGCGCCGAGTGGAACGCGGCCTACTGGCGCTCCGTCGGCTGGTGGGAGCACCTGGTCGTGAAGGGCGCCGAGCCCAAGCTGTACGACTGCTTCAACGAGTCCGACGCGATGGTCTCGGACATCTCCAGCGTGGTCTCGGACTTCATGGCGAGCGGTAAGCCGTACGCCCTGACCGACTCCGCCGAGCTGGGCGCGGACGAGTTCCGGCGGCAGAACACGGCGGCCCGCGCCGCGGTGATCCTCACCAACAGCGCGGCCGAGCTGGACGATCTGCTCGCGGCGGTCGCCTCCGCCGACCGTGACCCGCTGGCGCGGGCCCGCAAGGACCTGAAGGAGTACCTCCTCGGTCCCGACCACCCCACCTCCATGGACCGCTTCAACGACGCCGTCCGCGCGCTCACGGCCGAGGCCGAGTCCCGCAACCTCGGGGTCGAGCAGCGGCTCATGGACCAGGCGCGCGCCGAGGCGGGCACCGATCCGCTGGAGGACGAGCTGAGCGCCGGGCCGCTCGGGTCGACCGGGGCGGGCGACGCCCAGGCGCCGCTGCCGCGCTGATCCACCGGTGCTTCGTCGGGGCCCGTACGGAACTCTCCGTACGGGCCCCGCGGCGTTGTCCGGGCCGGTCAGCGCTGTCGGGGCCGCCTGGGCTGCCTGGGCCGTCTGTGCTGGACCGCCGCTGGTCCGGCACCTGGTCCGGCACTGTGTCAGGCACCTGGTCCGGCACCTGGTCCAACCGCTTGTCCAGATGCCTGTCCAGCGGCTGAAATGCCCCGGCGCCCCGACCGCCGCCTGGCGTAGATTCGGTCCGTGACTGAGGCAAGACAGCAGGTGACCCAGGCCCGCAGAATCGTCGTCAAGGTCGGTTCGTCCTCCCTGACCACCGCGTCGGGCGGGCTCGACGCCGACCGGGTGGACGCTCTGGTCGATGTGCTCGCCACCGTGCGCAGCGGCGGTGAGAAGGAGATCGTCCTGGTCTCCTCCGGTGCCATCGCCGCCGGGCTCTCCCCACTCGGCCTCGCCCGCCGGCCCAAGGACCTCGCCCGGCAGCAGGCCGCCGCCAGCGTCGGCCAGGGTCTGCTGGTCGCCCGCTACACCGCTTCGTTCGCCCGCTACGGCGTACGCGTCGGACAGGTGCTGCTCACCACCGACGACACCAGCCGCCGGGTCCACTACCGCAACGCCTATCGCACCCTGGACCAGCTCCTGGCCATGGGCGCGCTGCCGGTCGTCAACGAGAACGACACCGTCGCCACGGACGAGATCCGCTTCGGCGACAACGACCGGCTCGCCGCCCTCGTCGCCCATCTGGTCCGGGCCGATCTGCTGGTGCTCCTGTCGGATGTGGACGGGCTCTACGACGGCGATCCGGCCCGGCCGGGCAGCTCCCGTGTCGAGGAGGTGCGCGGGCCGCAGGACATCGCCCATGTGGAGATCGGCAGCCCCGGCCGGGCGGGGGTCGGCACCGGCGGGATGGTCACCAAGGTGGAGGCGGCGCGGATCGCGGCGGCGGCCGGGGTCCCGGTCGTCCTCACCTCCGCCGTGCACGCGGCGGACGCGCTGGCGGGCCGGGCCACCGGGACCTTCTTCCACCGCACCGGCCGGCGCTCCGCCGACCGGCTGCTCTGGCTCGCGCACGCCTCCACTCCCCGGGGCGCGCTGATCCTGGACGACGGGGCGGTCGACGCGGTGGTCCGGGGGCGCAAGTCGCTGCTGCCCGCGGGGATCGCCGCGGTCGAGGGAGAGTTCAGCGCCGGGGACCCGGTGGAGCTGAGGGACGGGCGGGGCGACGCGGTCGCCCGGGGGCTGGTGAACTTCGACGCCAAGGAGATCCCCCAGCTCCTCGGCCGGTCCACCCGGGACCTCGCCCGGGAACTCGGTCCCGCGTACGAGCGGGAAGTCGTACACAGGGACGATCTGGTCGTCCTCCACGCCTGAAACGGCTGAAAGTCCCGCCAACCAACAGGGACCTTTACCAAAAGCACCCCATGTTCGGTCCAGGGCTGGTCAACTTTGTTGCGGGGGACCCGTTCCATCGGGATACAGCACGACCGACCATGCAAACAGGAGGCCGCCGGTGAGACGAGCGCGCCCAGGGGATGTGCCCCGAGGGAACGGGGTCGTTCCGCACATCCGCAGGACAGCGGGGGAGACCACCACCCGCGGGGCGGCGGGGGAGACACGGGGGGCGGCCCGCAGGACAGGCGGTGAGCAGCCCCGGAGAACGGCCCAGGACGCCGCCGTCCGCCGGGCCGCGGGGGAGGAGAGAGCGCTGACGGCCGTCGAGGCGGGCACCCCCGACGGCGGTTCCGCCGATCCGGGGAGGTCCGCCGATCCGGTGCGGCGGGAGGGGCCCGCGGGATCGGCGGTGGTGCTCGGTCTGGGCACCGTGGGGTTCGGCCGGGGCGGTTTCCCGGCCCCGGGCCGGCCGAACGGCAGCGGTGGACAGCAGTCCAGGGGCGCCCGGGGGGAGGGCACCGGCCGGGTGCCCGGAAGCCGGGCCGGCACCGATACCGACACCGATTTCGAGACGGACGACAGGACACCGTCGAAGCTGTGGCACATCACCCTCAGCGTCTCCGGTGAGGAAGCACCCCTCAAGGAGGTGCGGCGTGGTCTGGAACAGCTCGCACATGACCATCCCTTCCTTCTGACCAGCCGCTATGCCAACGATCACGCCGAGATCAGGTACTGGGAGGAGGCGCGGGACCTCCATGACGCGGCGGCCGTCGCCCTCCGGCTCTGGGGCGAGCACCGCGCGACCGCCCAGCTGCCGCCGTGGACGATCGTCGGCCTTGAGGTGATCGACCGGCAGACCTATCACCAGCGGATCGCGGAGGGCTACGGCCCGCCACCCGCATCCCCCGTGGGTGTCCATCCCTTCTAGCCCTTCCCTTCCGTTCCCTTCCGTTCCTTCCGGCCCTTTCAGTCCTTCCGGCCCCGGCGGGCGGGTACCCGGTGTCCGGGCGCCCGCCGGCCGGGGCTCCGGGTTCCCCGGCCCTTCGGGAGCCGTCTCGGAGTACGGGACGGACCGCGACCGGGGGCGGCCGTCCCGGGCGGGCGCACTACCCTGCGGGGTATGACCACGAGCACGCCGTCCTCGCCGCACGACACCCTCTCCCCGGTCACCCTGGCCGCCCGGCGGGCGCGGGACGCCGCCGCCGGGATCGCGCCCCTGCCGCGCTCGGCGAAGGACGCGGCGCTGCTGGCCGTGGCGGACGCCCTGGAGGCCCGCGCGGCCGAGATCGTGACCGCCAACGCCGACGACATCGACCGCGCCCGGCAGGCCGGTACCAGCGAGACCGTCATCGACCGGCTCACCCTCACCCCCGAGCGGGTCCGGGCCATCGCCGCCGATGTCCGCCATGTCGCCGCCCTGCCCGACCCGGTGGGAGAGGTCGTCCGCGGCTCCACCCTGCCCAACGGCATCGACCTCCGCCAGATCCGGGTCCCTCTCGGCGTGGTCGGCATCATCTACGAGGCCCGCCCCAATGTGACCGTCGACGCCGCCGCCCTCTGCCTCAAGTCCGGCAACGCGGTGCTGCTCCGCGGCTCCTCCTCCGCGTACTCCTCCAACACCGCGCTGGTGGCCGTGGTGCGCGAGGCCGTCGCCGGTGCCGGGCTGCCCGCCGACGCGGTCCAGCTCGTCCCCGGTGAGTCCCGTGACGCGGTGCAGGAGCTGATGCGCGCCCGAGGCCTGGTGGACGTCCTGATCCCGCGCGGCGGCGCCGGACTGATCCGCACCGTGGTCGAGCAGTCCACCGTCCCCGTCATCGAGACCGGGACCGGCAACTGCCATGTCTATGTGGACGCCGACGCCGACCTCGACATGGCCGTCGACATCCTGATCAACTCCAAGGCCCAGCGCCCCAGCGTCTGCAACGCCGCCGAGACCCTGCTCGTCCACCGGGACATCGCCGACGCCTTCCTGCCCCGCGCGCTCGACGCCCTCGCGGACGCCGGGGTCACCGTCCACGCCGACGACCGGGTCCGTGCCCGCGCCGAGGGCACCAAGGCGACCGTGGTCGAGGCGGGCCCCGAGGACTGGGAGACCGAGTACCTCTCGTACGACATCGCCGCCGCCGTGGTCGACTCCCTGGACGACGCCGTCGCCCATATCCGCCGCTGGTCCTCCGGCCACACCGAGGCCATCGTCACCACCTCGCAGGCCGCCGCCCGCCGATTCACCCAACTGGTCGACTCCACCACGGTCGCCGTCAACGCCTCCACCCGCTTCACCGACGGCGGCCAGTTCGGCTTCGGCGCGGAGATCGGCATCTCCACCCAGAAGCTGCACGCCCGCGGGCCGATGGGACTGCCGGAGCTGACCTCCACCAAGTACATCGTCACCGGGGACGGCCACACCCGATAGCCCCCGCCGGGCACCGGAAAGCTTCCCGCTCTGCCCAAACCCACCGGGCGGGTCTACTCTGAAAACGTGCCGGACGACGTGGGGGGCAGGCCGTTCCCGGACGGCTGGGAGCCCGACGACGACCGCGGAGGCGCGGACGAGGACTTCGCCTCCGTGGTCTTCGACGAGGACTTCGTCCGGTCCGCCGAAGTCCATGAGCCGACCGCGGTGGAGCGGCTGGTGGCCGCCGCCCAGGCCCGCGCGGAGGCCGAGGCGGCCCGCGCCGGAGCGGCCATGGGCGTCCACGACGACGCCTACGACGGCCGTGACCGCTCCCGCGACGACGGCTCCCCGGACGACCCCTGGGACGCCGACCCCTACGGCCCCCACGGCGGCGCCCTGCGCCCCTACCGGGGCAGCGCCCGCTGGCACCGGCCGGTCGCCTGGGTACTGGCCGTGCTGATGGGCGTCGGCATGATCGCCCTGGCCTTCACCGCCGTCTACCGGGGAGCCTCCGGCAACCGCGAGGACCCGGTGCCCTCACCCGCCACCACCGGCGTCGACGCCACCGCCCCCAGTGGTGCCGCCCGGCTGGTCGCCCCTTCGGCACCGCCCGTCCGCCCGGAGCCCCCGGTCACCGCGGACCCGAGCGCCCCCTGACACACCCCGTGGTCCCCCGCGCCCCGCACCACCACGTTTACGGAAGCCCCCGAGGACCAACCCTCAGAGTATGGCTGGACGCAGAGGCCCACCCGACGGGACACCCGAGGGTCTCCCCGACGGCGGCGAGGACGAATACCGGTCCGTCGTCTTCGACGAATCGTTTGTACAGGCGGCACGGCTCCAGGAGTACTCCGCCCGGGAACGGCTGGACGGCCACACCCGTGCCGTCCGCAGCCTCCCCGCGCACCGCCCGCCCGCGGGCTCCCTGCCGACCTTCTTCATCATCGGACTGCTCTCCCTGCTCATCGCCCTGGTCTTCGGCACCGCGATCTACCTCGGTATCCGGCCCTCCTTCCAGGACAGATCCACCGGCCGTCCCGCCCCGCTGCGCATCACCGTGATCCCCCTCGCCCCGCAGGGCCCCGTCCCCGGGGGCACCCCCGCCGATCTCTACACCCGCAGTCCCGCCGCGCACTTCCGGGCCGGGGCCGCCGGTGTCGCCCTGCCCGCCGTCCGCCGTACGGAGCATTTCTCCACCGGTCAGGTGCTGGCCGCGCTCACTCTCGCCAAGGACTTCCTGGTCGCGTCCTCCCTCGATCCCAAGGTCCTCACCGGCGGCGCGGTCCGGCCCGTGCGCCTGCTGCTCGATCCCGCCCAGCACCGGCAGTTCGACCGGAGCATGACCGACCCCGCCTCCGACGGGCGGCACGCGGCGACCGGCTGGCTCGTCCGCTTCGACCCCGCCCGGGTGGCCCTGGCCGACTCCGCCGTCCGGGTGCGCGGCACCCTGACCGTCGCCGAGGCCGGCTCCCGTGCCCTGGAGGTCACCGCCGACCACACCTTCGTCTACGCCCTCCGCCCGGCTCCCCGCCCCGGCGCGGGCCCGGCGGAGCGGGGAACGAGGGACCCGGCGACCGCCACCGGCCCCGGCACCGTCACCCGCCCCGGCGCCGGAACCGGGCCGGGTATCGGATCCGGGCCGGGTGTCGGTACCGGCCCGCCGGGAGCGGTGAGCGGAGCGAGTGGAGCCGGAGGGGCTCCGGGTGCCTCGCTCTTCACCGTCCGGCGGGAACTGCACTTCCGTTTCGACCGGGAGGACCTCGAACGGCGCCGGGCCGAGCTGGTGGCCGCGCGGGTCCAGGCCGGCCCGCACAGCTGTGCCGAGGATGTCTCGGGCGCCCTGCGCCCCCTGCTGGCCGGTGAGCGGCCCGCCACGGGCTTCCCGGCCGTCACCGACCCCTACGCCCCGGACGGCCTCCCCGCGGCGCTCTGCGGGGCCCTGGCCCCCGCTGCCCAGCCGAGCGCGGCCCCCGGACCCGCCGCCCGTACCCGGAGCCGCGCGGGGGCCGCGCTCTCCCCGCCGGTCCTCTCCCCGCCGGTCCTCATCTGGACCGTGCTCTCCTAGACCGTGCCGCCGCTGTCCGCACCACCCTTCGGCCCGTCGCCGGCGGTGCTCCCGCCGCCGTTCCCGCTTCCGGCGCTGTTGCCATTGCCGTTGCCGGTGAACCTGTCGCGCAGCCGCCCGCCGAGGTCGCCCGCGCCGCCGGCTATGTCGCCGACCAGCTTCATCAGCGGATCCTTGCTGGTGCGCACGGTGTCCGCGTAATGGGCGGCGGACTCCCGGAGGGAGTCGGTCACCGAGGTGTCCTTGTCCTCCGAGCGCCGGGGGTAGTGACCGTCCAGGATCCGCTGGTGGTCACGGCTCTCCGCCCACTTCTTCAGCTCCGCGGCCCGCACCGTGGTGAACGGGTGGGAGCGCGGCAGCACATTGAGGATCTTCAGCACGGAGTCCCGGAGGTCGCCGCCCTTCTCGTACTCCTCGGCCTGGCGCAGGAACGCGTCGACATTCATCTCATGGAGGTGATTGCCACCGGCTATCTTCATCAGCCCGCGCATCGACGCCTGAAGATCCTGGCCCACCAGCAGCCCGGCGCGGTCGGCCGACAGCTCCGACTTGCGGAACCACTCCCGCAGCGCGGTGACGATGGCCATGATCGCCACATTGCCCAGCGGGATCCAGGCGACCTTGAGCGCCAGATTGGTCAGGAAGAGCAGGATGGTGCGGTAGACCGCGTGGCCCGAGAGCGCGTGGCCCACCTCATGGCCGACGACCGCCCGCATCTCCTCCTCGTCGAGCAGCTCCACCAGCCCGGTGGTGACCACGATGATCGGCTCGTCCAGTCCGATGCACATCGCGTTGGGCCGGGGGTCCTGGGTGACATACATCGCCGGGACCTTCTCCAGGTCCAGGACGTAACAGGCATCCCTCAGCAGGGAATGGAGATGGGCGAACTGCTCATCGCTCACCCGTACCGAGTCGGAGAGGAAGAGCAGACGCAGGCTCCGCTCGGGGAGCAGCCCGCTCAGCGACTTGAAGACGGTGTCGAAGCCGGTCAGCTTGCGCAGCGCCACCAGCGCCGAGCGGTCCGCCGGGTGCTCATAGGCCCGCGAGGAGATGCCCGGGAAGCGCTTGCGCTGCCTGCTCGGCATGTTCGTGTGGCTGCTTTCGGACATTCAGGCCCCCTGTGAACCGGTTGGTACGTGTACTTCTGTGCTTATGGGTGCGTATGGGTTTCGGTAGGTCATGCGATAGGCCGGGCGACGGCTCGCGCGGTATCGGATCGGTGATCGGTGACTGGGTGCGGACAGGCATCCCGTGCCGAGCGGCGGGCCCGCCGTGCGGACACGGTCGGGTGGTGCCGATGTGCGCGGTGGACCCCTCTCGCCCCCTGACAGACCCCAGCGTAGGTGGTGGACTCGCCGGGCGTCGGAGCCTGTGGATAACCTGAAAACCAGCTCCTCAGGCGCCCGCACGCCCCTCTGGCACCGGGTGGATCGGTGCCCCGACCTCCACAACGCCTGAGTCGGCGTGAGCGTGCCCGAGGGTCCCGCATACCATGTGGGCGAAGTCTCTCCGCTTTGTTTCTCCGCTTTGTTCCTCCGACTCGATAAGGGCCCGCCGAAGATGAGCCTCTCCAGCACCTCCGCCAACCTGGTCACTCTCGCCGAGGGCGACAAGACGCTCAACCACCCCAGCCTTGAGCCGATCCTCACCGGTGGCGGCGCCCTGATCGCGCTGCTCCTGCTGCTGTGGATCACCGTGAGCTTCAACCGCGACCGCTGAGCCGGCCGTACCGAGCGACCGTGCCAGTAGGGTCTGCACGCATGGGAGAGCAGGAAGTGCCGACGGGTGACGGCTCCGGCCGACGGCGGTTGGGTGTGATGGGCGGGACGTTCGACCCCATCCACCATGGGCATCTGGTGGCCGCCAGTGAGGTGGCCGCCCTCTTCCACCTGGACGAGGTGGTGTTCGTCCCGACGGGTCAGCCGTGGCAGAAGACCCACAAGGCCGTGTCCCCTCCCGAGGACCGCTATTTGATGACGGTCATCGCCACGGCCTCCAACCCGCAGTTCTCGGTCAGCCGGATCGACATCGACCGGCCGGGGCCGACCTACACGATCGACACCCTCCGGGATCTGCACTCCCTCAACGAGGACGCGGACCTCTTCTTCATCACCGGGGCCGACGCCCTGTCACAGATCCTCGGCTGGCGTGACGCGACGGAGCTGTTCTCCCTGGCCCATTTCATCGGGGTGACCCGTCCGGGCCATGATCTGACCGACGACGGGCTGCCCGAGGGCAAGACCTCCCTGGTGGAGGTGCCGGCGCTGGCCATCTCCTCCACCGACTGCCGCGCGAGGGTCGCCAAGCACGATCCCGTCTGGTATCTCGTGCCTGATGGTGTGGTGCGCTACATCGACAAGCGCCAGTTGTACCGCGGCGAGTGAGCCGCGGAGAGGGGCACCGGTGAACGACCAGCACAGCCCGTACGACCCGTACGGCCCGCAGCCGAGGCTCATCGGCTACGACGAGTACGGGCAGCCGGTCTACGAACAGCTCCAGCAGTACGACCCCTACGCGCATCAGACGTACCAGCAGCCCTATCCGGCGCAGCAGCAGCACCAGCAGCAGCAGTATCAGGAATACCAGCAGTACCAGGAGCAGTCGGCGGCCCCGCAGGGTGTCCAGGGGTACGCGCCCTCCCACCCGGCACCGGCCCAGCCCGCGCCCCCCTACGACCCGTCGGCACCAGGGGCCGCGCCGTACGACCCGTACACCCCGCACCCCTCGTACGAGACGCCCGCGCCGGGCCGGCAGATCCCCGTACCGGAGCGGCCCGCCGCCCTGCCGGACCACCCCGCCCCCGTAACGGAGCAGCCCGTTCCCGTACCGGAGCAGCGGGCGTTCGCTTCCGAGCGGCGCCTGGCCGGGGCGGAGGACGCGTACCGCACCGAGCAGTTCTCGTTCATCGAGGAGCCGGATGACGCCTCCGAGGACGTCATCGACTGGCTGAAGTTCACCGAGAGCCGTTCCGAGCGGCGCGAGGAGGCCCGTCGCCGCGGCCGGAACCGGATCGTCGCGCTGGTCGTCACCGTGGCGCTGGTCCTGGTGGGCGGGGCCGGCTATCTCTGGCTCTCCGGCGGGTTCTCCGGCGACTCCGGTGAGGACCCGGGCGGTACGGCGGCCGGAGGTGCGCAGAAGCGGGCCGCGATCGTCGTCCATCTGCACAACACCAAGAAGAAGGGCACCTCGACGGCGCTGCTCGTGGACAACTCCACCAGCCGTCAGGGCACCACGGTGCTGCTGCCCAACACCCTGGCGGTCACCAACGACGACGGCACCGGCACCACGCTGGCCGAATCGGTCGACGAGGACGGATCCGAGGGGACGCGGGAGGCGATCGGCGCCCTCTTCGGCGCGAAGATCACCAGCACCTGGCGGCTGGACACCCCCTTCCTGGAGAATCTGGTCGAACTCGTCGGCACCGTGGACCTGACCACCGACACGGAGGTCCCGGCGCCCAAGGGCGGCGATCCCCTCGTCCGGAAGGGCGAGGACCAGACCCTCAACGGCCGTGCCGCCGTCGCGTACGCCACCCATCGCGGCTCCGGTGAGCCCGAGACCCGGCAGCTCCAGCGCTTCGGCCAGGTCATGCAGGCGGTGCTGCGCAAGATGCCGAGCGACGCCCGGTCGGCCACCGTCACCGTGGAGACCCTGGGCCAGATCCTGGAGCCCCCGCTCACCGAGAGCGCCCTGGGAGCCTCCCTGGCCACCCTCTCCGAGTACGCCAAGGGCGGCGACTACCGGACCGAGCTGCTGCCCGTCCAGGAGGACGGCGGCCTCACCGCGCGCGCCGCCGACGACGTGGTCAAGAAGATCCTCGGCGGATCCGTCACCGCACCGGAGAAGGGAGCGGCGGTCCGGGTGGCCGTCCGTGACGCCGGAGGGGCGGGCGACGCCCCCGAGAAGGCCCGGGTCCTGCTGGTCAACGGCGGATACGCGGTCGTCGACAGCGGGCGGACCGACCCTGCGGCCACCTCCGAGGTCACTTACGGTGACGAGGCCCATCGCGCGGAGGCCGCCGAGGTCGCCAAGACCCTGGGTCTGCCCGGCAGCGCCGTACGGAAGGCCGCCCCGGCACCCAACGCGGAGATCACCGTGCTGCTCGGCCAGGACTTCCGGGCCGACGGCTGAGCGGGGACCGGCAGGGCTTTCGTGCGGGCGCCGACACTGGCCCGTCCTCGACCTCAGGCGCCCCTGACCAGGCAGAACGTCCCGATGATCAGTGGGTGGCGGGTCGGGGCCGCCCGCCCCGGGGAGCTGCCGGACGGTGCCGATCCGGGGGCTCCCCGGAAACGCGAGGAGCGTTGTCGGCGGTACATGAGACCCTGGTGGGGACATCGGACCGCCGACGAAAGCCTGCTTGTGACCGCTACGGACCGCTCCATCGAGCTCGTGAACGCCGCCGCCCAGGCCGCGGCCGACCTGCTCGCGCACGACATCATCGCGTACGACGTCAGTGATGTGCTGTCGATCACCGACGCCTTCCTGCTCGCCTCCGCGCCCAACGACCGCCAGGTCAAGTCGATCGTCGACGAGATCGAGGAGCGGCTGAACAAGGAGCTGGGCGCCAAGCCGGTCCGCCGTGAGGGTGACCGCGACGCCCGCTGGATCCTGCTCGACTACGTCGACATCGTGGTCCATGTGCAGCACAGCGAGGAGCGGGTCTTCTACGCTCTGGAGCGGCTGTGGAAGGACTGCCCCGAGCTGCCGCTGCCCGAGGACGCCCAGAAGACCCGGGGCAAGGCCAAGGAGCACGCCGAGCTGACCGGTAACACCCCGGACGGTGAGTTGAGCTGAACGAGGACGCCTACAAGCGCACCGGCCGCCGCATCGTCCTGTGGCGGCACGGGCAGACCTCCTGGAATCTGGAGCGCCGCTTCCAGGGCACCACGGACATCCCGCTGACCGAGACCGGCGTGGCCCAGGCCCGCCGGGCCGCCCGGCTGCTGGCGTTCCTCAAGCCGGACGCGATCGTCGCCTCCGACCTCAAGCGCGCCGCCGCCACGGCCACCGAGCTGTCGGAGCTGTCCGGCGTCCCCGTCACCTATGACGAGGGGCTGCGCGAGACCTACGCGGGTGTCTGGCAGGGCATGACCCACCAGGAGATCATCGAGAAGTACGGGGACCAGTACACCGCCTGGAAGCGCGGCGAGCCCGTGCGCCGGGGCGGCGGCGAGCTGGAGACCGAGGTCGCCGACCGGGCCGCGCCGGTGGTGCTGCGCCACGCCGAGCTGCTGCCCGAGAACGGCACGCTCGTGGTGGCCAGCCACGGTGGCACGATCCGTACCACCATCGGGCGACTGCTCGGGCTGGACTCCCAGCACTGGGAGAGCCTGGGCGGGCTCACCAACTGCTGCTGGTCGGTGCTGGGCGAGGGGGCCCGGGGCTGGCGGCTCCTGGAGCACAACGCCGGCACCCTGCCCGAGCCCGTCCTCGGCGACGACGACTGACCGGGGCCGGGAGACACCGGTCCCGTCCGGCCCGGTCCCGGCCCCTCCGCACCCCGGATTTCACTTTCCGGCAGGTCGCAGGCTAAAGTTCTTCTTGTTCGCAGCGCGGAGCGCGAAGAACACGAGGGGCTATAGCTCAGTTGGTAGAGCGCTTGCATGGCATGCAAGAGGTCAGGAGTTCAATTCTCCTTAGCTCCACAAGAAGGCATCACACGGATCCCGTCCTCGCAAGAGGGCGGGATTTCGCGTTTAGGAGGGTGTCGTCGTGTCAACGCCGCTGACCCGGGGCCCCTGTCATGGCAGAATCGGACGGCCGGACCGGACCACCGGCCAGAACGGGAGGAGGACACGATGACCGTCCTCCTGAGCTGCCCGTCCTGCGGCTCTGTGCATGTCGCCCAGGTCCTCGGCGACAACGGCGGGGTTTCTTACGTGTGTACGTCCTGCGGTCACAGCTGGAGCTGAGTGATGGGGGCACACAGGCGTAAATGCGACTGGTGCGGCAGTGGTACGCCCATCGTCCGCGACATGGAGCCGATCAATCCCGAGTACCAGTACTGGTGCGAGGAGTGCGCGCGGGCGCTGATCATAAAAGGCGACCCGATCGAGACCTATCGGGAGCTGGAGGGTGAGCCGATCTACGGCCGGCTCCTCGATGAGCACTGCACCCTGAAGCGCTTCTACTCCTTCGCCACGGCCTGACGGCCCGACCCGACGCCACCGCCGGGCGTCGCCGTCTGGCGTCCCGGGCGGGGTGCGACACCGTCGGTTTCCGGACATTCCGACCCGGAAGGGGCTGGGGTCGATCGTTCCCCCGGAGGGCCCGGATACGGATTTGGTGAAGCACGGGGGGCAGGGTTAATGTTGTCCACGTCGCCGCAACGGAGAGCAGGACCGGGGCGGAGGACATCTCGCAAGGGGCTATAGCTCAGTTGGTAGAGCGCTTGCATGGCATGCAAGAGGTCAGGAGTTCAATTCTCCTTAGCTCCACAGGAAGGAAGCGGCGGTTCACTCGATTGAGTGAACCGCCGCTTCTGTCTGTTCTGTCGCCGGTGCCGGTGCCGGTGCTGCTGTCGCTGTCGCTGTCGCTGTCGCTGTCGTCTGGCCGGTGGGCCCCGCCCCGGGCTGCCGGACCGTCAGCGCCGACCGCTCCCCAGCGCCCTGCGGCCGAAGATCGGCAGCTCGGGGCGGCGGGAGCGCTCCTCCCCGCCGGGCGCGGCCTCCGTCCGCTCGATCCGCATCGCCAGCGCGGGACACCGCCGTACCGCCCGTTGTGCCCCGTCCCGCAGATGGGTCGGCACCACCGCGTCGGCCACCGAGGGATAGCCGTCGGGATTGATCCGGATCAGCTCGGGGACGATGTCCGCGCAGAGCCCGTGGCCCTGGCAGAGCGTCCAGTCGATCAGGATCTTCTCGCCGCTCGGCAGGGACTCCACCGCCTCCTGATGGCCGGGCAGCGGCAGCGTGCCGGTGGTCTCCCGGCCGCACCCCCCGTGCAGCACATGGGCGGCCAGGTCGTCCGTAAACGCGGAGAGGGTGGAGGTGAAGAAGCGCGCCGAGCCGTCCGGGTGCTTGCACGCGCCCCGGCCCCGTACCGCCCGGACGACCTCGCGCAGCGCCTCCAGCGAGGTCGGTCCGCCACCGCCGATCACATCCGCCAGACCGCCCGCGGCGGCCGGCAGCCCCAGTTTGCAGGGGCCGCACTGCCCGGCGGTCTCGGCGGCGAGCCAGTGGGCCACCCGCAGCGCCTCGCCCAGGGGACAGGTCTCCGGGCCGATGGGCAGGATCGCGCCGGCGCCGAGGGAGCCCCCGACGGCGGCCAGTGACTCACGGGAGACCATCGCGGAGTCGACGGCGTGGGAGTCGATCCAGTTGCCGTGGTAGCCGCCGGTGAGCACCCCCTGGGGCTGCGGCGGGGCGCCCGCGAGCTGGAGGACGTACCGCAGGGGGACTCCGGTGGGCACCTCCAGCACCATGGGCCGTGCCACCGCGCCGGAGAGCGTCAGCATGACGGTCCCGGGCTCGGTGTCCGTACCGGTACGGCGGTAGCGGTGCGGACCGATCCGGGCCGCGACCGCCAGCTGGGCGAAGGTCTCGGCGTTGGAGAGCAGGGTCGGGGCGCCGCCGACGCCCGACTCCGCCGCCCGGACCCGGCGGCCCGCGGGGAGCGCCGGACCGCCGTCGACGGCACGGATCACCGCGGACGCCTCGCCGGAGACCATGCGCTCCGGGGTACGGACCACCCGCGCGCGCAGTGTCTGCCCCCGCCGGTCGCGGAGCCCGCGCTCGGCCAGCGCCGTGCGCATCGACAACTCGGTGGAGTTCCGGGTGACCGCCACCACCAGGGAGCGCGCGCCGAGCGCCTCGGCGGCGAGCAGGGCACCGTCCAGGACCAGATGGGGGGCGCGATTGAGCAGCACGGTGTCCTTGCGGCAGGCGGGTTCGCCCTCACTGCCGTTGACCACCACGACCGGCCGCACCCCGCGCCGGATGGCGGCCGCGGCGACCGCGCGCAGCTTCCGGCCGAAGGGGAATCCGGCCCCGCCGCGCCCGCGCAGGGATATCTCCTCGGCGACCAGGGCCAGCTCCTCGCCGGTGCGGGGCGCCAAAGGGCCGTGGACCTTGAGATGCATCGCCAGATCCAGCCGGTCGACCAGGTCGAAACCCTGGGTGAGCTGGGGGAGGCCCACGACACGGACCTCGGGGACATCGGGGAGGGGGGTGTTCACGGTCGCTCTCCTGCGGGTGCGCTCCAGGGCTCTCCCGCAGGGGGCGGGAAGGCCGGTCCCGGAGCCGTCCGGGTGTCGTTGTGCGGGGTGGTGTCCTCGGTGCTCCGGGGTGTCCCGTACGGGGTGCCCGGCGGGGTGGACGTCGTTGTGGGGGTGCGGTGGCCCGGGGCCCGGCGGGGCGGTTCCGGGACGGGTGATGGACGGGGTGGTTCCGGGGGGAGGACGGGGTAGGGAGGCGGCGGTGTCGGCGCGGGCCAGGCGGAGGCGCCGGAAGGGGTCCGTCCGCCGGTGGGCGCGGCCCCGTGGGCGGGGCGCTCGTGCACCACGGGGATCTCGTCGGCGGCCGGTGGGTGCCCGGCCCGGGGAAGGGGCTCGGTGGGCGCGTCGTACGGGACCTCGTGCGCGGTGCGGGTGGTGTCCGTCCGTGAGACGGCGCGGTATCCCGCCGCGAAGCCCGTACCGCCCGAGCCGCCCGGCCTGACCGCGGGGCCGCCCGTACCGCCTGCCGGGGTGGCGAGGCCACCCGTACCGCCCGTGTCGACCGGTCTGCCCGTAGCTCCCGGCCGGGCGGGTCCGGCCGGGTGTCCGGACGGTTCGGCGACTCCTGCCACCGTGCCCGCCGGAGCCGTGACGGCGGCCGACGGCGGTGGTGCCTCGTACAGCCGGGGTGCCGGGGCGGAGAGGGTGGGCCGGGCCCGTCCGCTCGTCGCTGCGGCCGGGCGGTCGCCCCCGGACGGCCCACCCGGCCGGGGGAGGACCACCGGCGGGCGTACCGCCCCGGACACGTCGCCCGGCTGCCCCGGGACCGCGACGGCGATCGGTACGGCGGCCGGGACGACGCGGTCCGCGATCAGCCGCCGCACCGGCCTCGGAAGCAGCCGCAGCGCCAGCGCCACGGCCGTGACCAGTACGGCGAGGCCGTACAGGATGACCACCCAGCCCGCCGCCGGCCGTCCCGTGAACAGTCCGTGCAGCAGCGCGAAGCACCAGGCGGGGTAGGCGAGCATATGCAGCGCCCGCCAGCGGCCCGCGATCCTGCCGTTGCCCGCGAGCGCGCTGCGCAGCGCGCCCGTGGCGCCCGCCACCACCATCAGCAGGCCGGCCAGGGAGCCGAAGCCGATCAGCCCGGCGGTGCCCGTCAGCCCGAGGGCGAAGGGGAGGAACGCGGCGACCGCGTCGACCCGGTCCAGGGAGATCTTGACGGCCGCGTGGAGCAGCAGGAAGCCGAGGGCGGCGGTGGCCGTGACCCGGTGGACCGCCTGGGACAGCAGTCGCTGCCGGGGTGTGAGCAGCAGCCGGTCGGTGGCGATCAGCCCCCAGGCGACGGACGCCGTCAGACAGACCAGGGACAGCACGCCGGTGGTGAAGTCGACCGCGGCTCGGACATCGTTGTCAGCGCCGACGGCGACCAGGGGCACGATCACACAGCCCGCCGCGATGAGCCCGCCGCGCACGGGGCGGCCCCGTCCGTGGTCCGGGGCGGGGGACGGGCGGCGCTTTCGGTGGGGGTTCATGGGCGACTCCGAGGGGATGCGGGCGATGCGGTCCCGGTCGACGCATGCTAGGACGGCACATACCGCTCGGTACGGTGTTTGCGTGTTTACGCCGCAGGAGTGCGAAGGAACGTCACTGCGGTTGTCCCGGAAGGGTGGGATACGCGGGGTAAGTGCGGCGGGCCCGGCGGTGTCCGGTCACCCCGGGAGGTCACCCCGGGAGCCGAGCGACCGGATCGGCCCCTGCGGTACCCTGACGCCATGCGTGCCGTACGCCTTCTGCTTAGCGAGCCGCGCTGATCAGTCCCGGCGGATGAAAGGTCCGGTCGGAATCAGCGCGGCGTCCCCTCCTGTGTGAGGGGTCCTTTTGTTTGTGGGCCATGCACTCTGAACCGCTGGCAGAGACGATCGATGGAGCCTTAAGGATCATGAGCGAGACGAATTCCGCTGCTTCCGCTGCCGAGGTGGCCGCGCCCCACCGCTACACGGCCGCGCTGGCCGCCGAGATCGAGGCACGCTGGCAGGACTTCTGGGACGCCGAGGGCACCTATGAGGCGCCGAACCCCACCGGCGACCTCGCCGGGGACCCGGCCGTGGTGGCCCGCCCCAAGAAGTTCATCATGGACATGTTCCCGTACCCCTCGGGCGCCGGTCTGCACGTCGGACACCCCCTGGGTTACATCGCGACCGATGTCTACGCCCGTCACCAGCGCATGACCGGCCACAACGTCCTGCACACCCTGGGCTTCGACGCCTTCGGCCTGCCCGCAGAGCAGCACGCCATCGCCACCGGTGTGCACCCCCGGGTGTCCACCGAGGACGCCATGTCCAACATGAAGCGGCAGCTGCGCCGCCTGGGCCTGGGCCACGACCAGCGCCGCTCGATCGCCACGATCGACCCCGCGTACTACAAGTGGACCCAGTGGATCTTCCTCCAGATCTTCAACTCCTGGTACGACACCGAGGCGGGCCGGGCACGGCCGATCACGGAGCTGGTGGCCCAGTTCGAGAGCGGTGAGCGGGCCGTTCCGGGCGAGACGCGCGGCTGGGGCGAGCTGAGCGTGACCGAGCGCGCCGAGGTGCTCGGCGGCTACCGTCTGGCGTACTCCTCGGACGCCCCGGTCAACTGGAGCCCCGGTCTGGGCACCGTACTGGCCAATGAGGAGGTCACTGCCGACGGCCGGTCCGAGCGTGGCAACTTCCCGGTCTTCAAGGCCAATCTGCGCCAGTGGAACATGCGCATCACCTCCTACGCCGACCGGCTGCTGGCGGACCTGGACGCGCTGGACTGGCCCGAGGCGATCAAGCTCCAGCAGCGCAACTGGATCGGCCGGTCCGAGGGCGCGCGGGTCGACTTCGCCGTCGAGGGGCACGACGACGCCCGGATCACGGTGTTCACCACCCGTCCCGACACGCTCTTCGGCGCGACCTACATGGTCCTGGCCCCCGAGCACGGCCTGATCGACGCGATCCTGCCCGCCGAGTGGCCGCAGGGCGTCAAGGAGGCGTGGACCAACGGCGCCGCCACCCCGGCCGAGGCGGTCTCCGCGTACCGCAAGCAGGCGCAGACCAAGAGCGATGTCGAGCGCCAGACCGAGCACAAGAACAAGACCGGCGTCTTCAGTGGCGCGTACGCGGTCAACCCGGTCACCGGCACCCGTATCCCCGTCTTCGTCGCCGACTATGTCCTGATGGGCTACGGCACCGGCGCGATCATGGCCGTCCCCGGCCAGGACGAGCGCGACTGGGAGTTCGCCGAGGCGTTCGGCCTGCCGATCGTCCGCACCGTGCAGCCGCCGGAGGGCTGGGAGGGCGAGGCCTTCACCGGCCAGGGCCCGGCCGTCAACTCCTCCAACGACGAGATCTCCCTGGACGGCCTGGAGGTCGCCGAGGCCAAGTCCCGCATCATCCAGTGGCTGACCGAGCGCGGTATCGGCGAGGGCACGGTCAACTTCCGGCTGCGTGACTGGCTGTTCAGCCGCCAGCGGTACTGGGGCGAGCCCTTCCCGATCGTCTACGACGAGGACGGTGTGGCGCACGCCCTGCCGGAGTCGATGCTGCCGCTGGAGCTGCCCGAGGTCGACGACTACTCGCCGCGCACCTTCGACCCGGACGACGCCGACAGCCGGCCCGAGACCCCGCTCTCGCGCAACGAGGACTGGGTCCAGGTCACCCTGGACCTCGGCGACGGCCCCCGCCGCTACCGGCGCGAGACCAACACCATGCCCAACTGGGCCGGTTCCTGCTGGTACGAGCTGCGCTACCTGGACCCGCACAACGACGCCCAGCTGGTCGACCCGGCCGTCGAGCAGTACTGGATGGGTCCGCGCGAGGGCATGCCGCACGGCGGTGTCGACCTGTACGTGGGCGGCGCCGAGCACGCCGTACTGCATCTGCTGTACGCGCGCTTCTGGTCCAAGGTGCTGTTCGACCTGGGGCACATCTCGTCCCCGGAGCCGTTCCACAAGCTCTTCAACCAGGGCATGATCCAGGCGTATGTCTACCGGGACGCCCGGGGCTTCCCGGTCCCCGCCACCGAGGTCGAGGAGCGCGAGGACGGGACGTTCGTCCACGCGGGCGAGCCGGTCAAGCGTGAGCTGGGCAAGATGGGCAAGTCCCTGAAGAACGCCGTCACGCCCGATGAGATCGCCGCCGAGTACGGTGCGGACACCCTGCGCCTGTACGAGATGGCGATGGGCCCCCTGGATGTCTCCCGGCCGTGGGACACCCGGGCCGTCGTCGGTCAGTACCGGCTGCTCCAGCGGCTGTGGCGGAACATCGTGGACGAGTCCACCGGTGAGGTCACCGTGGTCGACGACGCGGCGGACGAGGCCGCGCTGCGCGCCCTGCACAAGGCGATCGACGGTGCCGGCCAGGATCTGGCGGGGCTGCGGTTCAACACCGCCATCGCCAAGATCACCGAGCTGAACAACCACCTGACCAAGGTGGGCGGCCCCCTGTCGCGCCCGGTGGCCGAGGCGCTGGTGCTGCTGATCGCTCCGCTGGCCCCGCACATCGCCGAGGAGCTGTGGCGCAAGCTCGGCCACCAGGACTCCGTGGTGCACCAGGACTTCCCGGTCGCCGACCCGGCCTATGTCGTGGACGAGTCCGTGACCTGCGTGGTGCAGATCAAGGGCAAGATCAAGGCGCGGCTGGAGGTCGCCCCGTCCATCTCCGACGCGGAGCTGGAGGCGCTGGCACTGGCCGACCCGGCGGTCGTGGCGGCGCTCGGCGGCGCCGGTATCCGCAAGGTGATCGCACGCGCGCCGAAGCTGGTGAACATCGTCCCGGCCTAGGGTCCGGCCCCCTTCCGGCCCTGACCCCCTGGCCGCCCGACCCTGACCCCCGCTCCGGGGCGCGCACCCGGAGCGGGGGTCAGGGTCACCCTTAGGGGCAGGTTGGGGGTTTCTGTGGAACCCTCGGCCCGCCCGCTCCGTTTACGGTGGAGAGGAACGACAGCGACACTGTCGGTGGACACCGTCGACCCGCACAGCCGACGCCGAAGGGGCGCCCCATGGAAGTCGTCATCTCGATACTGGCGCTGCTCTTCATCGCCTTTGTCGTGCTGGGTGCCTATGCCACGACGAAGGCGGTCAAAGCGGCCAAGAAGGGCATGGAGCGCACCGTCTCCCAGGCGCGCCGCACGGTCGAGGACACCACCCTGCGGGCCAAGAGCTACGGACAGGGCGGTCCCGCCGCCGACCTGGCCCAGCTGCGGCTGAAGCTGCGCACCTCCATGCGGGCCACCCAGGACGCGCTGAACGCGGGCGCCGAGCAGGACGCCTCGCTCGGTGAGTCCATCGCCCTCTTCGAGCGGCTGAGCGTGCACGCCCGTGAGCTGGACGACGAGCTGAAGCGGCTGGAGCGGGACCCCGACCGGGGCTCGCTCTCCTCCCGGCTGCCCGAGCTGCGGGAGCGCACCGAGCGGATCACGCACTCGGCGGAGTCCCTGCGCTGGGCGGCACGGGACCGGGCGCGCAAGTTCGCCGATGACGAGCTGGACCTGCTGAGCGGCGAGATCGACATGGAGGCGGGCGCGCTGCGGCACTGGGCCGCGTCCGAGTCCACGGAGCCGCAGAGCGCCGCTCAGGCGCCGGTTGCTCCGCCTGCCGCCGCCGGCGAGGCCGCCGCCGCGCGGCAGGACGGTGACGACGACGAGCAGCCCCGGGCCATCACCGCACGTGACCCGGCTCAGCGGATGACCTACTCCTGGGAGAAGACCACCCGCCCGGAGACCACGAACTGACCGCCGGAGCCATCGGAGCCAGCGGGTCTGTGGCCGGGGAGCGCCGGTCCGTCGGCGGAGGCGACGCCCCGGGCCGTACGCGGGACGGTGACGCCCGGCTCCGGGAAGGCGGGGGAGCGGACTGCCGTGCGGAGCCCGCGACCGGTAATCTCCCGGTCATGTCCCGCCATGTCGCGATCGTCACCGATTCCACGGCCTATCTGCCGCATCAGGCGATGGAGCGTCATGGCATCGAGGCGGTGCCGCTGACCGTCGTCCTCGGTGACCAGGCGCTGGAGGACGGCACGGAGGCCTCGGCCCGCGCGCTCGCCCAGGCGCTCCAGAAGCGGCGGCCGGTGACCACGTCCCGGCCCAGCCCCGAGACCTTCGCCGCCGTGTACCGGGCGCGGGCCGAGGCGGGGGCGACCGGCATCGTCTCCCTGCATCTGTCGGCCGAGATCTCCGGCACCTATGACGCCGCGGTGCTCGCCGCCCGGGACGCCCCTGTGCCGGTCCGGGTGGTCGACACCGGCATGGTCGCGATGGCGCTCGGCTTCTGTGCCCTGGCCGCGGCGGAGACGCTGGACTCCGGGGGGACCCTGGACGAGGCGGTCGCCGCCGCCGAGAAACGGGCCGCGAACACCTCCGCGTACTTCTATGTGGACACGCTGGAGCATCTGCGGCGCGGCGGCCGGATCGGTGCCGCACGGGCCCTGCTGGGATCGGCGCTGGCGGTCAAGCCCCTTCTGCAACTCGACAACGGGCGGATCGAGATGCTGGAGAAGGTGCGCACCGCCTCCCGGGCCATCGCCCGGCTGGAGGAGATCGCCGTCGAACGGGCGGGCACCAGCCCCGTCGATATCGCGGTCCACCATCTCGCCGCGGCCGAGCGGGCGGACGCCCTGGCCGAGCGGCTGCGCGAGCGGGTGCCCGGTCTGGTCGAGCTGCATGTCAGCGAGGTGGGCGCGGTGATCGGGGCACACACGGGGCCGGGGCTGCTGGGCGCCGTGATCTCGCCGCGCTGAGCGGGCGGCGGTGTCCATTCGCGCTCGGGCGGCGGCGGCCGGCGGGGGTGACACTCCCCGGCCGGGTGCGGAGACAGGGCCGGTCCCTGTTCCCGCTTCCGGCCTTGCTCCTGTCCCGGTCTCGGCCCGAGTCCTTGTCCTTCTCCTTGCCTTGCCCCTTGCCCCTTGCTCTCGCGCCCTCGTTCCTGTGCCTGCGCCTGCGCCGGTCGGGCGGGTCCAACGGTCCATGGGGGTAGGGGAATTCACTCTCACGGGTGACGGGTTTCTGCACAACGGGCTGGTTATCCACGGAAATTCAGCCGTCTCAGCGGGTTCGTGCGGCGATGCCTACCGTGCTGTTCATGGCTCTTCGATCACGTTCCGCTACCACCGGTCCGGGCCGCGCAGCGGGCTCCGACCACCGTTCCCACCTCCGGCGCGGCGCGGGCACCGGGCCCGGCAGGGGCCGCGCACCGGCCCGTCCGCCCTTGCGGATGCGCGCCGGGCCGCGTCTCGCCCCCGGTCCCGCCGATGTCCGCCGACGGGTGGTGCGGCGGGCCGCCGGCACCCTGGCCCCGACCGCCCCGACCGCCCCGACGGGCCCAGGGGCCCGGGAAGCCCTTGTGCCGGGCCCCTGGGTCGATCCGGCCCCGCTCTTTCCCGCCGGTCCGCCCTCGATCCCCCGCGCCGATCCGGCTCTTGGCCGCTCGGCCGATCCTCTGCCGACTCACTCCGCCGATCCGGAGCTGCCCGGAGGGGCGGCGGGGACGGGCGGCGGAGGGCTCGGGCGATGGCTGCCCGCCCTGCGGGACCGGCTGCCGCTCTGGGTGCGGCTCCGCTGCGGGCTGGCGCCCCGGACACTCGCCGCCCTGGCGGTCGTCCTGCTGGCCGCCACGGTCCTCGCCGTCCACCACTTCGTCACCGGCCGGCCCGCGGGCGTCAGCGCCCCGGAGCAGGTCCGGCCGGGCCTCGCGGGCGCGGCGCCCCGCCCGCTGTCGGCCCCCGCCGAACGGACCGGGGCACGGGTCGTCATCGATGTCAGCGGCAAGGTCAGACGCCCCGGAGTGCTGCGGCTGCCCACCGGCTCCCGGGTGGCCGACGCGCTGGCCGCGGCCGGGGGAGCGGCACAGGGGGCGGATCTGACCGCCCTCAACCGTGCCCGGGTCCTCATCGACGGGGAACAGCTCGTCGTCGGTGCCCCACGGCCTCCGCAGCCCCCACAGCGTCCTGGCGCCGCCGCACCGGCGGGAGGGGCGGTCGGCACAGCGGGGACACCCGGGGTCGCGGGTCAGGCGGGGCCGCCCGGTGCGGTGAGCCTCAGCACCGCCACGGCGGAGCAGCTCGACGCGCTGCCGGGCGTCGGCCCGGTGCTCGCCCGGCACATCATCGACCACCGCACCCGCCACGGCGGCTTCCGCTCCGTCGAACAGCTCCGCGATGTGCGGGGCATCGGCGACCGCCGGTTCGCGGACCTCCGGACACTGGTGGGTCCATGACCCCCGGCACGACGGCCGTCCGGCCCGGTCGTCACCCGGTGCCCGCCCACCCTGGCGGGCCGCCCGAGCCGCGTCCGGAGGGCCCGGCCGATCTGCGCCTGGTGGGCCCGGCGCTCGCCGCGTGGGGCGCCTCGGCCCTCGCCGTGGTCGCTCCCGGGCGGTGGACAGCCCTCGCTGTCACGGGGTGCGTCGCGGGGGCCCTCGCCCTCATGGCCGGGCCGCTGACCGAGGCGGTGGGCCGATACCGCGCCCGCCGACGGGCCCGGACGGGCCCCGCCGGGGCGGCCGGGGGCGAGACACACCGGCGGGAGTCAGCCCGCCTCCTCGGCGCCCCGGAGCCGGTACGGACACCCTCCAGGGGCCGCTTCCCCGCCACCGCCGTGGCCGCAGTGCTGCTGTGCGCCGCCGCCGGAGCGACCACCGCCGGACTGTACGGCGCCGACCTGCGGCGCGGCCCGATCCCTGAGCTGGCCGCACGGCACGCCCACGCCACCCTGGAGCTGACCCTCACCTCCGATGCCCGGACGGTCGTGCCCCGGGCGGGCGGCGACCGGGCCGCCCCGGTGGCGCTGTTCATCGACGCCGAGGCGACCCGGGTCACCGCCGCCGACGGCACCGCCGCCCGGACCCGGACCCCGGTCAGGATCGTGGTCCGGCCGGAGCGCGCACAAGGGGTGCCGGAGCGCTGGCGGCGGCTGACGCCCTCCACTCGGCTGCGGCTGACGGGCCGGCTGGCACCGCCCGGGTACGGAGCCGACCGCTACGCCGCCGAGCTGCGGATCCGCGGGGGCCCACCACGGATCACCGGACCGCCGACCCAGGTGCAGCGCACCGCCGCCGAGTTGCGCGCCGGGCTGCGGCGGGCGACCGAGGGGCTGGGCCCCGACGCCCGCGCCCTGCTTCCCGGGCTGGTCGTCGGGGACACCTCACGGATCGACCCCGAGCTCCAGGAGGCGTTCCGGGCCACGGATCTCACCCATCTCCTGGCGGTGTCCGGCAGCAACCTCTCCGTGGTGCTCATCCTGCTGATCGGCCCGCCGGGCCGGGCGGCCCTCGCCGAGCGGGGCGGGCTCGCACCCCGGCTGGGCATCACCCTGCGCGGCACGGCCCTGCTGGGCGCCGGGCTGACACTGGCCTTCGTCGTGGTGTGCCGGCCCGAGCCGAGTGTGCTGAGAGCGGCGGCCTGCGGGGCGATCACCCTTCTGGCGATCGGCACCGGACGCCGCAGATCCCTGCTGCCCGCCCTCGCCGCCGCCGTGCTGATCCTGGTCCTCGTCCTTCCCGGGCTCTCCCGGAGCCCTGGCTTCCTGCTGTCGGTGCTCGCCACCGGAGCGCTGCTCACCGTCGCCCCCGGCTGGGGCGCGGCCCTGCGCCGCCGGGGGGTGCCGCCCCGGATCGCCGAGGCCCTGGCGGCGGCCGGGGCGGCCCAGCTGGTGTGCGCGCCCGTGGTCGTCGTGCTCGCGGGCCGGGTCAGCCTGGTGGCGATCCCCTGCAATCTGCTGGCCGAGCCCGCCGTCGCCCCCGCCACGGTCCTCGGGTTCGGCGCGCTCGCCGCCGCCCCGGTGGCGATGCCGGTCGCGGAGCTGCTGGCCCGGACGGCGGGCTGGCCCGCAGAGTGGATCGCCGCCGTGGCCCGCACCGGGGCGTCGCTGCCCGGCGCCCGGCTGGAGTGGCCCGGCGGCGGGCCGGGCGGGGTGCTCCTCCTGGCCGTCACCGTGGCGCTGGTGCTCTGTCTGCCCGCCCTCGCCCGCCGTCCCTGGACCGCCGCGGGCTGTGCCCTGTTGCTGTTGTTCACGGTGGTCCGTCCGGCGCCGCTGACCGGCGTCCTCACCGGCTGGCCGCCGCCCGGCTGGGCCCTCGCGGTCTGCGATGTCGGGCAGGGCGACGCCACGGTGCTGGCGGCGGGCGACGGCAGCGGCCGGGGTGTCGTCGTGGACGCGGGGCCCGACCCGGAGCCGGTGGACCGCTGTCTGCGGGAGCTGGGTGTCCGCCGGATCCCGCTGGTCGTTCTCACCCACTTCCACGCCGATCACATCCGGGGCCTGCCCGGGGTGCTCCGGGGCCGGTCGGTGGGCGCGGTGCAGACGACGACCCTGGACGAGCCCCCGGAGCAGAGCGCGTTCGTCCGCCGGATCGCCCGCGCCGCCGGGGTGCCCCTCATCCGCGCCGTGCCGGGGGAGCGCCGACGGCTGGGACGGCTCCACTGGCGGATCCTCTGGCCCGCCGCACCACCGCCGGGGACTGCCCCGGGGACGGACCCCGACGGCCGCCCGCAGACACCGTCCGCACCCCAGGGCACCCCCGCACCCCAGGAGGGCACCGGGCCCAATGACGCCAGTGTCACCCTTCTGGCGCGGATCGACGGCGGCCCCAGCCTGCTGTTGCCGGGGGATCTCGAACCACCCGCCCAGCGCGGGCTGCTGCTGGCCCATCCCGGGCTGCCCCGGGTGGATGTGCTCAAGGTCGCCCACCATGGCTCGGCCCATCAGCACACCGGGCTGCTGCATGCCCTGCGGCCCCGGGTGGCGCTGATCTCGGCGGGCCGCCACAACCCCTACGGGCACCCGGCACCGACGACCGTGGCGGCGCTGCGGGCCCAGGGAGCACTGGTGCTGCGGACCGATCTGCACGGGCCGCTCGCCGTCACCGGCACGGGCGGCGGACTACGGGCCCATGTCCGCCGGGGCGACCCCCGGGCCGGCCGGGACACCGGGCGGGGACGCCCACCCATCGCAGCCGCAGCCGCCCGCGCCGCACCGGTGGCGGCGGCGCCCCCGCCGATCGCACCCGCACGGGCCGGGGGCCCGGGGTCAGACCAGCCAGCTCCCGTCGCGCATCAGCACCCGGCCCCGCTGTTCGTTCACCCCCCGCCAGGCCTTCACCGAGCGCGGGGTGAGCCGCAGGAAGACCCAGGGGGCGGTGGTCCGCGGATCCCAGCCGCCGAACCGCGCGGCGAAGGCGTCACCGGACTCCGGCTCCAGCACCGCGCTCTCCACCACCTCGGCCGTGCCCTCGATCAGCGCCACGTCCCGGGTGTGCCCCAGCGTGACGACCATGCTCCCGGAGGGCGTCACATGGCGAGCCGTCGGATTGGTGCGGCGGGTGGACATCAACAGGGTGTCCCGGTCCCAGAGGAACCACAGCGGCACCAGCGTCGGCTCACCGGACGGGGAGGCCGTCGCCACCCAGGCGTCCGTCTCCCCGGCCAGCATGGCCAGGACATCCCGCTTGCGCCGCTCCGCCCCGCGCGGGGGAGCCGGATCCGGATCGGTGATCGTCTGCATGTCCCGCACCGTAGGCGCTCCGGCGACGCTTCCGCCTCGGCCGCTGGTCGTAGGACCCCGACACCCGGGGACCGGTCCCCGGGCCCATGGCCCACGACATCACCGGGCGCCAGACTGTCCCCATGGACGCCGGCCGCACCCCGCACACCGCACCAGAGACCGACACCCGCCCGATCACGGACGCCTATCTCCGCCGGATCGGCGCCCGGCGCCCGCTCCGGGCCGACCTCGCCGCGCTGCGTCGGCTCCAGTCGTGCCATGTGCGGACGGTTCCGTTCGAGAACCTCTCCCTCCATCTGGGGGAGGACATCGTCCTGGAGGAGCGGCCCCTGCTCGCGAAGATCGTCGACAGGGGGCGGGGCGGCTTCTGCTACGAACTCAACGGAGCCTTCGCGGTGCTCCTGCGCCACCTCGGTTTCACCGTCACCCTCGCCGAGGCCCGTACTTGGGACGCCGAGGGGCGGCTCGGTATCCCGTACGACCATCTCGCGCTGCTGGTGTCCCTCGGCGACGGCGGCAGGCGGCTGGTGGACGTGGGGTTCGGGGACAACTCCCACCATCCGCTGGACCTGGACGAGCGCGGTGAGCAGCGGGACGCCGCCGGGGTCTTCCGGATCACGGAGGCGGGCGAGGGCGCGCTGGAGGTCTCCCGGGACGGCAGGCCCCAGTACCGGCTGGAGACCCGGCCCCGGGAGCCGGCGGACTTCCGGGCGGGGGCCTGGTGGCACCGGACATCGCCGGAGTCCCCGTTCACCCGTTCCCTGGTCTGCTCGCTGGCCACCGCCGAGGGGCGGATCACTCTCAGCGGGCGCCGGCTGGTGGTCACCGTCCGGGGCGAGCGGCGGGAGGAGACACTGCCCGACGGGGTGCCGCTGCTGGCCGCCTACCGTGAGCACTTCGGGCTGCGGCTGGACCGGCTGCCGGTGGATCCGGGCGGGCACGGGGGCTGAACCCACCGGGGCGCCGGGCCCGGTCCCTCAGGGGGTCTCCAGCCAGCCGTCGAAATCGGCGGCGAGGTCGTCCAGGGCGGTCGGTTCCAGACGGCCCGACGGGTCCTCCACCACCACCAGCCACTGGGCGTCCTCGGCGTCGTCCTCGCCCGCCAGCGCGTCCCGTACGAGCTGGGGCTCCTCCGTCACGCCGAAGCGGTCGGCCAGCTCCTGGGCCACCTCCTCGGCGGCGTCCCGGTCCGGCAGTACGAGTACATGGCGTCCTTCACTCATCCGCTCATTCTCCGGCACGGGCGGGAGTGTCCGTGGCCCATGGGATGCTGGAGGCGATGGCCACCAGGAAGAATTCCACCGACGATCCGCTCGCTCCCATCACCCTCGCCGTGGGGCAGGAGGATCTGCTCCTCGACCGTGCGGTGCGGCAGGTGGTGGCGGCGGCGAGGGCCGCCGACGCCGACACGGATGTCCGCGACCTCACCGCCGACCAGCTCCAGCCCGGCACGCTCGCGGAGCTGACGAGCCCCTCGCTCTTCGCCGAGCGCAAAGTCGTCATCGTGCGGAATGCCCAGGATCTCTCCGCCGACACGATCAAGGACATCAAGGGGTATCTCTCCGCGCCCGCCGAGGAGATCACCCTGGTCTTCGTCCACCCCGGCGGGGCGAAGGGCAAGGGGCTGCTGGACGCGGCGCGCAAGGCCGGGGCGCGGGAGGTCGCCTGCCCGAAGACGACCAAGCCCGCGGAGCGGCTGACGTTCGTCCGCTCGGAGTTCCGGACGCTGGGCCGGTCGGCGACGCCGGAGGCGTGCCAGGCGCTGGTGGACTCCATCGGCAGCGATCTGCGGGAGCTGGCGAGCGCGGTCTCCCAGCTGACGGCGGATGTCGAGGGCACCATCGACGAGGCCGTGGTGGGCCGGTACTACACGGGCCGGGCCGAGGCGTCCAGCTTCACCGTGGCGGACCGCGCGGTGGAGGGCCGGGCCGCCGAGGCGCTGGAGGCGTTGCGCTGGTCGCTCAGCACCGGGGTCGCCCCGGTGCTGATCACCAGCGCGCTGGCGCAGGGGGTCCGGGCGATCGGCAAGCTCTCCTCCGCGCGCGGGGGCCGCCCCGCCGATCTGGCACGCGAGCTGGGTATGCCGCCGTGGAAGATCGACCGGGTGCGGCAGCAGATGCGGGGCTGGACCCCGGACGGGGTCGCGGTGGCGCTGCGTGCGGTGGCCGAGGCCGACGCGGGGGTGAAGGGTGGCGGGGACGACCCCGAGTACGCCCTGGAGAAGGCGGTCGTCACCATCGCCCGCGCCGCCCGCTCCCGCCGCTGACGATCCGGGGCTCTGTACGAGAACGCCCCCCGAGCGGTCCGTGCGCCGCTTCGCGCCCGGCCGTGCCCGACCGCGCCTGAGGAAGCATGACCGCCTGGCTCCCCGGCGGGCTCCTGCCACCCGAGGGCGGCCCTTACCGGCTCGGCACGGGGGTCGCGATGGGTCGCGGTGGCTCGGCGCGGGTGGGTCCGGATACACCGAGGCCCCGGTCCGGGCCGGGCGTCCTGGGGAAGGACGGACCGGTCCGGGGCCGGGGCCTCGGCGGAATACCACTGATTGGGCTCGCACCCGCGTGGCGAACGCAGGTCCAAGTGCGAGTCCGGGTCTGCCGGACGGAGAGCGGAGAGAGAGGGCCCGCTCGGGTTCCATACGGCGATCAAGCTGTTCCGGCGGACCGGTCCGGGGACCGCTGCCGGATTCCGGGGTCGCCCCCGGAGCTACCGCGAAGGTGCTCAGCCCTGGAGGGAGGCAACCTTGGACGCCAGCGCCGACTTCTTGTTGGCGGCGGCGTTCTTGTGGATGACACCCTTCGAGACAGCCTTGTCGAGCTTGCGGGTGGCCTCGCGAGTGGCCGCGGTGGCCTTCTCGACGTCACCGGCTGCGACGGCCTCACGGGCCTTGCGGATCGCGGTCTTGAGCGAGGACTTGACGGCCTTGTTACGCAGGCGCGCCTTCTCGTTCGTCTTGTTCCGCTTGATCTGGGACTTGATGTTCGCCACGAAAGAGCCTTTTCAGGTTCGAAATGATCTTTGATGTGCGCCCCGCGCACCCGACGTACGCTACGTCATGACACGAGACACAGCTGTCTACGCTACCAGCAGCTCTCCCGGCGGCCCAAACCGGTCGCAGTCCCGCACCCGTGGGACCATGGAGGCTACGTATCGATCCGCCATCGCCCGAGACGAGACGCCCGGCGTCTCAAGAATCAGGACCCTGCGTGCCCGCGACTCCTCTCCACGTACCCGAGCCGAGCCGTACCGACCCGGCGCTGATCCGCAATTTCTGCATCATCGCGCACATCGACCACGGCAAGTCGACCCTTGCCGACCGGATGCTCCAGCTGACCGGCGTGGTGGATCAGCGGCAGATGCGCGCGCAGTACCTCGACCGTATGGACATCGAGCGCGAACGCGGCATCACGATCAAGTCGCAGGCCGTGCGGCTGCCCTGGGCCCCCACCGAGGGCGAGGGCCAGGGCAGGACCCACATCCTGAACATGATCGACACCCCGGGCCATGTGGACTTCACCTATGAGGTCTCCCGTTCCCTGGCCGCCTGCGAGGGCACCGTCCTGCTGGTCGACGCGGCCCAGGGCATCGAGGCGCAGACCCTCGCCAATCTCTATCTGGCGATGGAGAACGAGCTGACCATCGTCCCGGTGCTCAACAAGATCGACCTGCCGGCGGCCCAGCCGGAGAAGTTCGCCGAGGAGCTGGCGAACCTGGTCGGCTGTGAGCCCGACGATGTGCTCCGGGTCTCCGCCAAGACCGGTCTGGGCGTCGAGGCGCTCCTCGACCGGGTGGTCCGCGAGGTGCCCGCGCCGGTCGGTGAGGCCGATGCCCCCGCCCGCGCCATGATCTTCGACTCCGTCTACGACTCCTACCGGGGCGTGGTCACCTATGTCCGGGTGGTCGACGGCACCCTCGGCAAGCGTGAGCGCATCCGGATGATGTCCACCGGCGCCACCCATGAGCTGCTGGAGATCGGCACCAACTCGCCGGAGATGCTCCCCGCCGACGGGCTGGGCGTCGGTGAGGTGGGCTATCTGATCACCGGTGTGAAGGATGTCCGCCAGTCCAAGGTCGGCGACACCATCACCCAGCAGCACAAGGGCGCCACCGAGGCCCTGGGCGGCTACAAGGACCCCAAGCCGATGGTGTTCTCGGGTCTGTACCCGCTGGACGGATCGGACTACCCCGAGCTGCGGGACGCCCTCGACAAGCTCCAGCTCAACGATGCCGCGCTGGTCTACGAGCCGGAGACCTCCGCCGCCCTCGGCTTCGGTTTCCGCGTCGGCTTCCTCGGGCTGCTCCACCTCGATGTGATCCGGGAGCGGCTGGAGCGCGAGTTCGGCCTCGACCTGATCGCCACCGCCCCCAACGTGGTCTACCGCGTGATCATGGAGGACGGTGCGGAGCACACGGTCACCAACCCGAGCGAGTTCCCCGAGGGGAAGATCGCGGAGGTGTACGAGCCGGAGGTCCGCGCCACCGTGCTGGCGCCGACCGAGTTCATCGGTTCGATCATGGAGCTGTGCCAGAACCGCCGGGGCACCCTGCTCGGCATGGACTACCTCTCCGAGGACCGGGTCGAGATCCGCTACACCCTGCCCCTCGCCGAGATCGTCTTCGACTTCTTCGACCAGCTGAAGTCCAAGACCCGCGGCTATGCCTCGCTGGACTACGAGCCCACCGGTGAGCACGCCGCCCACCTGGTGAAGGTCGACATCCTGCTCCACGGCGACAAGGTCGACGCCTTCTCCGCGATCACCCACCGGGACCAGGCGTACGCCTACGGTGTGCGGCTCGTCGCCAAGCTGAAGGAGCTGATCCCCCGGCAGGCGTTCGAGGTGCCCGTCCAGGCGGCCATCGGCTCCCGGGTGATCGCCCGGGAGACCATCCGCGCCATCCGCAAGGACGTCCTCGCCAAGTGCTACGGCGGTGACATCTCCCGTAAGCGGAAGCTGCTGGAGAAGCAGAAGGAGGGCAAGAAGCGGATGAAGATGGTCGGCAACGTCGAGGTGCCGCAGGAAGCCTTCATCGCCGTGCTCTCCAGCGACGACAGCGGGGGCAAGACCAAGAAGTGATCCGTGCGGGCCCCGGCCGGGGCCCGCTCCGGCGCCGTACCCGTGCGGTGTCCGCCGCCCGTGCCCATCCGGCCGGGCGGCGGCGCCCACCCCGAGTCCCACTCCGAGCCCGAGCCCCCGGGTCCCGCTCCCGGCTCCACCCCTGCCCCGCCCCGCCCCGCCCCGTTTCCCGGGGCGCCGGGGTTTCTGAAGCCGGGGCCCACAGACCCTTACGCACCGGGACAGGGCCCTCTACCCTGATCACGGCTCGATGGTTACTCGTCAGTTAGATACCAGCCAGTCGTGCAGTGCTGCCGCAGGCCCGGAGGACGTCGTGAGCGACACACAGACCCAGATCGAGAACCGCCCGCCCTCGGTGGCTGCCCTCTTCATCGAACGCGTGTCGGCCACCCCGGACGCCGAGGCGTTCCGCTATCCGGTGCCCTCCGCCTCGGGCCGGGGCCCCGACGAATGGAAGTCGCTGAGCTGGGGCGAGAGCGCCGAGCGCGTCTACGCCGTCGCCGCGGGGCTGATCGGTCTGGGACTCGGCGCCGAGGACCGGGTCGCCGTCCTCTCCGCCACCCGGATCGAGTGGATCATCGCCGACCTCGGCATCATGTGCGCGGGCGGTGCCACCACCACCATCTACCCCTCCACCAACGCCGAGGAATCCGCCTACATCCTCGCCGACTCGGAGAGCCGGGTACTGATCGCGGAGGACGCGACCCAGCTGGCCAAGGCCCGTGAGCGCCGCGCCGGACTGCCCGAGCTGCGGCATGTCGTCGTCATCGACACCACCGGTGTGGAGCCGGACGCGGACGATCCCGAGGACTGGGTGATCGGCCTCGCCGAGCTGGAGAAGCGCGGCGCCGCGTACCTCAAGGACCACCCCGCGGCGGTCAAGGAGCGCATCGCGGCGATCACCGCCGACCAGCTCGCCACCCTGATCTACACCTCGGGCACCACCGGCCGCCCCAAGGGCGTCCGGCTGCCGCACGACAACTGGTCGTACATGGCCAAGGCCATCCCCGCCACCGGGCTGATCGGCCCGGACGACATCCAGTACCTGTGGCTGCCGCTCGCCCATGTCTTCGGCAAGGTGCTCACCTCCGGCCAGATCGGGGTCGGCCATGTCACCGCCGTCGACGGCCGCATCGACAAGATCATCGAGAATCTGGCGGTCGTCCAGCCGACCTATATGGCCGCCGTGCCGCGGATCTTCGAGAAGGTCTACAACGGCGTCGCCGCCAAGGCGCGGGCCGGCGGACCCGCCAAGTACAAGATCTTCCGCTGGGCCGCCGAGGTGGCCCGCGAGTACGCCAAGGTCACCCAGGACAACTTCCGCCGCACCGGCACCCGCTCCGCGCCCTTCGCGCTGACGGCCAAGCACAAGGTCGCCGACGCCCTCGTCTACGCCAAGCTGCGCGAGGCGTTCGGCGGCAGGCTCCGGGCCGCCGTCTCCGGCTCGGCCGCGCTCTCCCCCGAGATCGGCTACTTCTTCGCCGGCGCCGGGATCCACATCCTGGAGGGGTACGGACTGACCGAGTCCAGCGCCGCCTCCTTCGTCAACCCCGGCGAGGCCTACCGCACCGGCACCGTCGGCAAGCCGCTGCCCGGCACCGAGGTACGGATCGCCGAGGACGGCGAGGTCCTGCTCCGCGGCCCCGGCATCATGCAGGGCTACCACGGCCAGCCCGAGAAGACCGCCGAGGTGCTGGAGGCGGACGGCTGGCTCCACACCGGCGACATCGGCGAGCTGTCCCCCGACGGCTATCTGCGGATCACCGACCGCAAGAAGGACCTGATCAAGACCTCCGGCGGCAAGTACATCGCCCCCACCGAGGTCGAGATCCAGTTCAAGGCCGCCTGCCCGTTCGTCTCGAACATCGTCGTCATCGGCGCGGCCCGCAACTTCTGCACGGCGCTGATCGCCCTGGACGAGCCCACCCTCCTCGGCTGGGCCAAGGAGCACGGACTGGGGGGCAGGCCGTACGCCGAGGTGGTGGCCGCGCCCGCCACGGTCGAGCTGATCCAGGGCTATGTCACCCGGGTCAACGAAGGACTCCAGCGCTGGCAGACGATCAAGAAGTTCCGGCTGCTCCCGCGTGATCTCGACGTGGAGCACGGCGATCTCACCCCCAGCCTCAAGCTGAAGCGGCCGGCGGTGGAGCGTGAGTTCCAGCACCTGATCGAGGAGATGTACCAGGGCACCCGGGAGGTCTGAGACCCCGGGAAGCCCGGGGGCCTCCCGGAGGGCCCCCAGGCGCCCCGGAAGGCCCTGGGGCACCCCGGGCTGCCCCGCCCGCCGGCGGCGGACCGGTCACCGCCGCCGGTGACGGACAATGGGGACCATGCCTTCCGTACTGCCCGACGGCGAGCCCCTGCCCGCGGACGGGTCCCTCCCGGCCTCCGCGCTCGACGGAGCCGGGGACCGCCCCCTCGCCTTCTATCTGCATGTGCCGTACTGCGCCACCCGCTGCGGCTACTGCGACTTCAACACCTACACCGCCACCGAGCTGCGCGGCTCCGGCGGTGTGCTCGCCTCCCGCGACAACTACGCCGCCACCCTCGCCGACGAGATCCGGCTCGCCCGCAAGGTGCTCGGCGACGATCCCCGCCCGGTGCGGACCCTCTTCGTCGGCGGCGGCACCCCCACCCTGCTGCCCGCCCGGGACCTTGTCGCCATGATCCGGACGGTACGGGAGGAGTTCGGCTTCGCGGACGGCGCCGAGATCACCACCGAGGCGAACCCGGAGTCGGTCGACCCGGCCTACCTCGCCGAGCTGCGGGAAGGCGGCTTCAACCGGATCTCCTTCGGGATGCAGAGCGCCCGCCCGCATGTCCTGAAGGTGCTCGACCGCACCCACACCCCCGGCCGCCCCGAAGCCTGTGTGGCCGAGGCGCGCGCCGCCGGATTCGACCATGTGAACCTGGACCTGATCTACGGCACCCCCGGCGAGAGCGACGACGACTGGCGCGCCACCCTCGACGCCGCCGTGGGCGCGGGCCCCGACCACATCTCCGCGTACGCCCTGATCGTGGAGGAGGGCACCCAGCTGGCCCGGCGGATCCGCCGGGGCGAGGTGCCGATGACCGACGACGACGTCCACGCCGACCGCTATCTGATCGCCGACTCCGTGCTCGGCGCGGCCGGGTACTCCTGGTACGAGGTCTCCAACTGGGCCACCACCCACGCCGGGCGCTGCCACCACAACGAGCTGTACTGGCGCGGCGCCGACTGGTGGGGCGCGGGGCCCGGGGCGCACAGCCACATCGGCGGAGTGCGCTGGTGGAATGTGAAGCACCCGGGTGCCTATGCCGCCGCCCTCGCCGAGGGCCGCACCCCGGGCGCGGCCCGGGAGCTGCTCTCCGCCGAGGACCGCCGGGTGGAGCGGATCCTGCTGGAGCTGCGGCTGGTCGACGGGATCCCGCTGGACCTGCTGCGCCCCGCCGGGCTCGGCGCCGCCCGCAGGGCCCTCGCCGACGGTCTGCTCGACGCGGCCGCGTACGACACCGGCCGTGCGGCGCTCACCCTGCGCGGCCGGCTGCTGGCGGACGGCGTCGTCCGCGATCTGGTCGACTGAGCGACCCGTACCCGGAGCGGAGCCGCCCCCGGCCCCCGTACCCGGGGCGGACCCGCACCCCCGTACCCGGAACAGCCCCGGGGGCCCCGGATCCGTGGACCCCGCGCCCCGGCCCCGTGCACCCGGGGTGCCAGGTCCCGGGTTCCGGGTCCCGGGCCGGGCTCAGCCCCGCTCCGGGGCCCCGTCGCCCTCCGGCGGCGCCGTCACAAAGTCGATCAGCTCCTCCACCCGCCCCAGCAGCGCCGGCTCCAGATCCCGGTACGAGCCCACCCGCGACAGGATGTGCCGCCAGGCCGCCCCGGTGTCACCCGGCCACCCCAGCGCCCGGCAGACCCCCGTCTTCCAGTCCTGCCCGCGCGGCACCCGGGGCCAGGCCGCGATCCCCAGGGACGACGGCTTGACCGCCTCCCAGACATCGATGTACGGGTGCCCCACCACCAGGACATCGGCACCGGTCACCGTCGCCGCGATCCGGGACTCCTTCGAGTGCGGCACCAGATGGTCCACCAGCACCCCGAGACGGGCGTCCGGTCCGGGCGCGAACTCCGCGACCACCGAGGGCAGATCGTCGATCCCCTCCAGATACTCGACCACCACGCCCTCGATCCGCAGATCGTCGCCCCAGACCCGTTCCACCAGCTCCGCGTCGTGCCGGCCCTCGACATAGATACGGCCCGCCCGCGCCACCCGGGCGCGCGCCCCGGGGACCGCCACCGAGCCCGACGCGGTGCGCGCCGGGACGGCCGGGCCGCGCCCGGGGCGTACCAGGGTGACCGCCCGCCCCTCCAGCAGAAACCCGCCCGGGGCCAGCGGAAAGGCCCGCCGCTTGCCGAAGCGGTCCTCCAGGGTGACCGTCCCCGCCTCGCACTCCGTCACCGCCCCGCAGTACCCGGTGGTGATCTCCTCCACCACCAGACCGGGCTCGGCGGCCACCTCGGGAGCGGGCGCGGACTTCTTCCACGGGGGCGTCAGATCGGGGCTGTAGCTGCGCATTCGGCCGACGCTACGACACCGTGAACCGCTCCGCCAGCGCAGCGCGCTGGGCCCGGACGAAGGCCGCGTCCACCACCGCGCCGTGCCCCGGCACATAGGCGGCGTCCTCGCCGCCCAGCGCCAGCAGCCGGTCCAGCGCGGCGGGCCAGCGCGCGCCGATGGCGTCCGGGCCCGCCTGCGGCTCGCCCGACTCCTCCACCAGATCGCCGCAGAAGACCACCTCCGGCGCGCCCGGCACCAGCACGGCGAGATCGTGACCGGTATGTCCGGGGCCGACGTTCGCCAGCAGGATCCGCCGTCCGCCACCGAGGTCCAGCATCCGTTCCCCGGTGACGGTGTGCCCCGGGGCGACCAGCAGCGCGGCGGAGCGGGCGGCGTCCGCCGGGTCCACCCCGTGGCGCTCCGCGTCCGAGCGCAGCACCTCCCGTTCCCGTATCAGCAGGGTGTCCATGCCCACCGCGCCGAAGACCTCGGCGTCCGGGAAGGCGGCCGTGCCCATCACATGGTCGAAATGGGGGTGGCTGAGTGCGATATGCGTCACTTGCCGCCCCGGCAGCAGCCTTCCCACCTGGGCCCTCAGCTCCTCGCCCTCGGCGAGGGTGGAGCCCGTGTCGTAGAGCAGTACCCCCTCGGCGCCGACGATCAATCCACAGGTGGCGTCCCAGCCGGGCAGTCTGCGCCGGCCCACTCCCTCGGCCAGCCGCTCCCAGCCGAGGTCTTCCCAACTCACGTCCATACCGGGACGCTACTGGCAACGACCAGGGTGAGCGCGCGGTAGCGTGGTCGGTCGCCCTTGCTAGGGGCGTACCCCACGGCCGTACACTGGCACGGGGAAAACTGGCACTCGCGACCTTTGAGTGCCAGGCAGTGACCGGAGCACCGCGCGGTGACCGCAGAACCCGACCGCAGGACCTGATCGAAGAACCGGCCGAAGACCCGTCCGAAGAACCACCGAGGGACCACCACTGGAGGTGCGCGCGATGCTCAGTGAACGCAGGCTCGAAGTGTTGCGTGCCATCGTCCAGGACTATGTGGGCACCGAGGAGCCGGTGGGTTCCAAGGCGCTCACCGAGCGTCACAAGCTGGGGGTCTCCCCGGCGACCGTCCGCAATGACATGGCGGTGCTGGAGGAGGAGGGCTTCATCGCCCAGCCGCACACCAGCGCCGGGCGTATCCCCACGGACAAGGGCTACCGTCTCTTCGTGGACCGGCTGGCCGGGGTGAAGCCGCTGTCGTC
Source organism: Streptomyces sp. NPDC000594 (assembly GCF_040299965.1). Taxonomy (NCBI): domain Bacteria; kingdom Bacillati; phylum Actinomycetota; class Actinomycetes; order Kitasatosporales; family Streptomycetaceae; genus Streptomyces; species Streptomyces sp. NPDC000594. Next base: position 425,530 of record NZ_JBEPCY010000002.1, read on the forward strand.
GGCCGAGCGCCGCGCCATCCAGAACTTCCTGGACGGAGCGGTGGACCTTGACGATGTCGTGGGCCGTACGGTACGGCTGCTGGCGCAGCTCACCCGTCAGGTCGCGGTCGTCCAGTACCCCTCGCTCAGCCGTTCCACCGTGCGTCATGTGGAGCTGCTGTCCCTCGCCCCCGCGCGGCTGATGCTGGTACTGATCACCGACACGGGGCGGGTCGAGCAGCGGGTGATCGACTGCCCGGCGCCCTTCGGGGAGAATCCGCTGGCCGATCTGCGGGCCCGGCTCAACAGCCGGGTGGTGGGCCGGAGGTTCGCCGATGTGCCCCAGCTGGTGCAGGATCTCGCGGAGTCCTTCGACGCGGAGGACCGGGCGGCGGTCTCCACCGTGCTCGCCACCCTTCTGGAGACCCTGGTCGAGGAGAAGGAGGAGCGGCTGATGATCGGCGGGACGGCCAATCTCACCCGTTTCGGTCATGACTTCCCCCTGACGATCCGGCCGGTCCTGGAGGCGCTGGAGGAGCATGTGGTGCTGCTCAAGCTGCTGGGCGAGGCCAAGGAGTCGGGCGGTATGGGTATGACCGTCCGCATTGGTCACGAGAACGCCCATGAAGGGCTCAACGCAACGTCCGTGGTCTCGGTCGGCTACGGTTCGGGCGACGAGGCAGTCGCCAAACTCGGCGTGGTCGGACCGACCCGCATGGACTACCCCGGAACGATGGGAGCGGTACGCGCAGTGGCACGTTACGTCGGACAGATCCTGGCGGAGTCGTAAGTGGCCACGGACTACTACGCCGTACTGGGCGTACGCCGCGACGCGTCGCAGGACGAGATCAAGAAGGCATTCCGGCGGCTCGCCCGTGAGCTGCACCCGGATGTGAATCCCGATCCGAAGACCCAGGAGCGGTTCAAGGAGATCAACGCCGCTTACGAGGTGCTCTCGGACCCGCAGAAGAAGCAGGTCTACGACCTCGGCGGCGATCCGCTCTCCCAGTCGGGCGGCGCGGGCGCGGGCGGCTTCGGCGCGGGTGGCTTCGGGAACTTCTCGGACATCATGGACGCGTTCTTCGGGACGGCGTCCCAGCGGGGCCCGCGCTCGCGGACCCGGCGCGGCCAGGACGCGATGATCCGGCTGGAGATCGAGCTCAGCGAGGCGGCCTTCGGCACGACCAAGGACATCCAGGTCGACACGGCCGTGGTGTGCACCACCTGTTCCGGTGAGGGCGCCGCGCCGGGGACCTCGGCGCAGACCTGTGACATGTGCCGCGGCCGCGGTGAGGTCTCCCAGGTCACCCGCTCCTTCCTGGGGCAGGTCATGACCTCCCGCCCCTGCCCCCAGTGCCAGGGCTTCGGGACCGTCGTCCCGACCCCCTGCCCGGAGTGCGCGGGCGACGGACGGGTCCGTTCCCGCCGCACGCTGACGGTGAAGATCCCGGCGGGTGTCGACAACGGCACCCGGATCCAGCTGGCGGGCGAGGGCGAGGTCGGCCCCGGCGGCGGACCGGCCGGTGATCTCTATGTGGAGATCCATGAGCTGCCCCACGCGGTCTTCCAGCGGCGCGGCGACGATCTCCACTGCACGGTGACGATCCCGATGACCGCCGCGGCCCTCGGTACGAAGGTGCCGCTGGAGACCCTGGACGGGCTGGAGGAGGTCGACATCCGGCCGGGGACCCAGTCCGGGCAGTCGATCCCGCTGCACGGGCGGGGCATCACCCATCTGCGGGGCGGCGGGCGTGGCGATCTGATCGTGCATGTCGAGGTGATGACCCCGAACAAGCTCGACACCGAGCAGGAGCGGCTGCTGCGCGAACTGGCGCAGCTGCGGGGCGAGGAGCGGCCGATGGGCCAGTTCCAGCCCGGCCAGCAGGGCCTGTTCTCCCGGCTGAAGGACGCGTTCAACGGCCGTTAGGCCGGGTGTCCGGAGTTGTACGGGACCGTGGGTCCCGCCCTTTCACGGGGCGGGACCCACGGCCTTTTCCGGCCCCGGATCCGGCCGCCCGGGGCGCTTTCGGGCGTCCCGGGGGCGGCGGACGCCCGGTTCGGCGAGGACAAAGGGGCATGGGACGATGCAGGCATGTCCTCCGTACTGACCGATCTCTGCCGGTACCCCATCGTGCAGGCCCCCATGGCCGGTGGCGCCTCCTGCCCCCGGCTGGCCGCCGCTGTGTCCGAGGCGGGCGGTCTCGGTTTCCTCGCCGCCGGGTACAAGACGGCGGACGGGATGTACCAGGAGATCCAGCAGACCCGGGGACTGACCGCCCGCCCCTTCGGCGTCAATCTCTTCATGCCGCAGCCGCTCACCGCCGACCCCAGCGCCGTCGAGGTCTACGGGCAGCAGCTCGCCGGCGAGGCCACCTGGTACCAGACCCCGCTCGGCGACCCGGACAGCGGCGCCGACGACGGCTACGAGGCCAAGCTCGCCATCCTCCGTGACGATCCGGTGCCGGTGGTCTCCTTCACCTTCGGCTGCCCCACCGCCGAGGTGCTGGAGTCCTTCGCGCGGGCGGGCACCGCCACGGTGGTCACCGTCACCAGCCCCGAGGAGGCGGTCGCCGCCGAGCGCGCCGGGGCCGACGCCCTGTGTGTGCAGGGCGTGGAGGCCGGCGGCCATCAGGGCACCCACCGGGACGACCCGGCGGCCGACGGCGCGGGCATCGGGCTGCTCGCCCTGCTGACGCTGGTCAGGGACGCGGTCCGGATCCCCGTGATCGCCACCGGCGGGCTGATGCGCGGCGACCAGATCGCGGCCGTGCTGGCGGCGGGGGCGAGCGCCGCCCAGCTCGGCACCGCCTTCCTGGTCTGCCCCGAGTCCGGCGCCCCCGCGCTGCACAAGCGCGCCATGACCGATCCGCTCTTCGCCCGGACCGAGCTGACCAGGGCGTTCTCCGGGCGGCCCGCCCGGGGGCTGGTCAACCGCTTTATGCGCGAGCACGGGCCGTACGCCCCCGCCGCCTATCCCCAGGTGCACCATCTGACCAGCGGACTGCGGAAGGCCGCGGTACGGGTCGGTGACCCGCAGGGCATGTCGCTGTGGGCCGGGCAGGGGCACCGGCTGGCGCGTGAACTGCCCGCCGGGGAGCTGGTGGAGGTGCTGACCGGCGAACTCGGCACCGCGCTCGCCCGGTTCGCCCCGGACCCGGCCGCCGACCCGGCCCTCTGCCACGAGGGACACGAGAGCCACGAGGGCCACGGGGGGTACGAGGGCCACGAGGGTCATGAGGGCCACGGGGGGTACGAGGGCCATCTCGCCCAGGACCGCGCCGCCGCCCCGCAGCCACCCGAGGGCCCCCCGGAGGACGCCTCAGGCGATCCTCGGCCCGCGCCCGCGCCGGGCGGCTCCGGGACCCCGCACACCGGCCTCCGCACCCCGGGAGTCTCCTCATGACCGCCGCCGTCTTCGTCGTGGACCCGGACCGGCTGACCGTCGCCGCCCCCGGTGCCCAGCTCACCCTCGACGGCACCGAGGGGCGCCACGCCGTCTCCGTACGGCGGCTCCAGCCGGGCGAGGAGATCGTGCTGACCGATGGCCTCGGCCGGGCCGCCGCCGGTGCCGTGCTGCGGACCGAGGGCAAGGACACCCTGGTCATGGAGGTACGGGAGCTGCCCGCCGAGCCCGAGCCCCGGCCCCGGATCACCGTCGTCCAGGCGCTCCCCAAGGGCGACCGGGGCGAACTCGCCGTCGAGACCATGACGGAGACCGGTGTCGACGCGATCGTGCCCTGGTCCGCGGCGCGCTGCATCACCCAGTGGAAGGGCGAGCGCGGCGCCAAGTCCCTCGCCAAGTGGCGGGCCACTGCCCGGGAGGCGGGCAAGCAGTCCCGCCGGCTCCGCTTCCCCGAGGTCGCCGAGGCCGCCACTACCCGGCAGGTCGCCGCGCTGCTCGCGGAGGCCGACTTCGCCGCCGTGCTGCACGAGGAGGGCGCCCGGCCGCTGGCCACCGCCGACCTCCCGGCGGAGGGCTCCATCGTGCTGGTGGTGGGGCCCGAGGGCGGGGTCTCCCCGGAGGAGCTGGCCGCCTTCGCCGCGGCCGGGGCGGCTCCCTACCGGCTGGGGCGCAGTGTGCTGCGGACCTCGACGGCGGGTACGGCGGGGGTCGCCCTGCTGCTGGGGCGTACGGGCCGCTGGTCCTGAGCGGGACCCGGCCCCACCGGGTCTGAGCCCGGCCCTGGGCCCTTGCCCCGCCGGCGCTGAGCGGGACCCTGTTCCGGGCGCCCCGGGGTGCTCCCACGCACCCGGGTGACCCGAGTGGCCGAAATCCACTGCCCCGGGCCGCCGTTCGGGTGATGTGTGTCCACAACCGCTCTTTCACCGCACCCCACCCTGATGTCACCCTGCCGTCCATGAACGGCATGACCAAGGGCAGGACCATCCCCGGCGCGCCCCGACGACGGCGCCGGGCCGGCACGCTGGCCGCGATCGTCGTCGCCGGGGCGGCCGTCGCCGGACTCACGGCCTGTGAACCCGCCGGCGACGGAAGACTCCGCTCCGGATCCGTCGCGCACACCACCGACCGGACCGCCACCAAGACCCTGGAACGTCTCGGTGTCGAGGTGAACTGGTTCGTGTGCCGGGCGGACACCGCCGGGGACGAACGGGCCTCCGCGCCACCCGCGTACGCCACCGTCGACTGCGAGGGCAAGACCGACTCCGGGCGGCGGATCACGCTCACCGGCAGGGTCACGCAGGAGCGTTCCGGCCTCTGTGTCCGGGGCGACCTCACCGCGCGGATCGCCGGCCGTACCGCCTTCGACGCCACCTACCTCGGGGACTGCACCGCCAAACCCACCACCCGGCCGCCCCGTTACACCCCGGGCACCCTCGGCACCGACCGGAGCTGACCCGGGCTGACGGGGGTTGACTCGGGCTGACGGGGGTTGACCCGGGCTGACGAGGGCTGACCGGGGCGGACCGCGCTCCCGTACCCCCGGCCCCGGCCCCCTGCACCCGGCCCCGTAACCCCGGCTCCCGCACCCCTGGCGCAGCACCCCGTACCCCCGGCGAGGCCCTCCGTACCCCGGTCGCGGCGGGGGCGGACGGACACCCGTGCGCCCCGGCCACTCCCCAGGGTCTGATCTCGGCAATCCTCTGTCCGTGCCCGGCCCGGCTGCCTAGGGTGACAGGGTGACGCAGCCTGCCTACCTTAGGTTTCCCCATATTCATGGCGAGTTGATCGCTTTCACCGCCGAGGACGATGTCTGGGTCGCGCCGCTCGACGGCGGCCGCGCATGGCGCGTCAGCGCCGACGACATCCCGGTCGACCATCCCCGTATCTCCCCCGACGGCATCCATGTCGCCTGGACCTCCCGCCGGGACGGAGCCCCCGAGGTGCATGTCGGGCTCCTCGACGGCGGCCCCACCACCCGTCTCACCCACTGGGGCAGCGCCCGGAACTCCGTCCGGGGCTGGACCCCCGACGGCTCCGTCCTCACCATCTCCAACCACGGCCGGCACGCCCTGCGCCGCACCGTCGCACGGGCCGTCCCGCTGGACGGCGGACCCGCGCCGGTCCTCCCGTACGGCATCGTCGGCGATGTCGCCCATGGCGACCCGGGTGTTCTGCTGCTCTCCGGCACCATGGGACGCGAGGCCGCCGCCTGGAAGCGGTACCGGGGCGGCACCGCGGGCAAGCTCTGGATCGACCGCGACGGCGGCGGCACCTTCGCCCGGGTCCACACCGGCCTCGACGGCAATATCGAGTACCCGCTGTGGGTGGGGGAGCGGATCGCCTTCCTCTCCGACCACGAGGGCACCGGCGCCGTCTACTCCTCCCTCCCCGACGGCTCCGGGCTGCGCCGCCACACCCCCCTCGACGGCTTCTACGCCCGGCACGCCGCCACCGACGGCACCCGGGTCGTCTATGCCAGCGCCGGTGAGCTGTGGATCCTCGACGACCTCGCCGACGCCACCGAGCCCCGCCGGGTCGAGGTCCGGCTCGGTGGACAGCGCACCGATCTGCGGCCCCGGAACATCCGCGCCGACCTCCATCTCGGCTCCGCCGCCCCCGACCACACCGGGCGGGGCAGCGCCGTCGAGATCCGCGGCGGCCTCCACTGGGTCACCCACCGCGAGGGCCCCGCGCGGGCGCTCGCCGCCGAACCCGGCGTCCGCGCCCGGCTGCCCCGGACGTTCCGGCTCGACGGCGAGGAGTACGTCGTCTGGGTCACCGACGCCGAGGGCGAGGACGCGCTGGAGTTCGCGCCCGCCACCGGGATCCCCGCCGGGTCCACCCCCCGCAGGCTCGGCTCCGGCCGCCTCGGCCGGGTCCTCGGGCTCGCCGTCGCCCCCGACGGCAGCCGGGCCGCCGTCGCCTCCCACGACGGCCGGGTCCTGCTGGTCGAGCGGGAGAGCGGCGACATCCACGAGCTGGACCGCAGCGAGGACGGCGACGCCGACGGCCTCACCTTCTCGCCCGACTCCGCCTGGCTCGCCTGGTCCCACCCCGGACTGCCACCGCTGCGCCAGCTGAAACTGGCCAATACCGCCGATCTGTCGGTCACCGAGGCGACCCCGCTGCGCTTCCGCGACTACGAACCCGCCTTCACCCTCGACGGCCGGCATCTGGCCTTTCTCTCCGAGCGCTCCTTCGACCCGGTGTACGACACCCATGTCTTCGACCTGGCGTTCGTCGGCGGCTGCCGCCCGCATCTGCTCCCGCTCGCGGCGACCACCCCCTCACCCTTCGGCCCGCAGCGCCATGGACGGCCCTTCGAGGCGGACAAGGACGGCTCCGGCGACGGGACAGGGTCCGGGACCGGGTCCGGGGGCCCGGGCGGGACCACGGCCACGGAGAACGGGGCCCCCGTCACCCGGATCGACCTGGAGGGCCTCGCCGACCGGATAGTGCCGTTCCCGGTCGAGGCCGCCAGCTACTCCACCCTGCGCGCCGCCAAGGACGGGGTGCTGTGGCTGCGCCACCCCGTCCAGGGCGTACTCGGCGCGACCAAGGCGACCCCCGACGCCCCCGTACCCCGGCCCTTCCTGGAGCGGTACGACCTCGACCGGCGCCATGACGAGGAACTCGCCTCCGAGGTCGGCGGCTATGCCGTCAGCGGTGACGGCAAGCGGGTGCTGCTCCGTACGGAGAACGGGCTGCGGCTGGTCCCCAGCGACCGGCGGGCCTCCCGCGACGAGGACACCGAGACCAACGTCAGCGTCGACCTCTCCCGGGTGCGGCAGCCCCTCGACCTGGCCGCCGAGTGGCGCCAGATGTACGACGAGGCCGGCCGGCTGATGCGGGACAACTTCTGGCGGGCCGACCTCGGCGGCGTCGACTGGGACGGCGTCCTCGACCGCTACCGCCCCCTGCTGGACCGGCTGGCCACCCATGACGACCTGGTCGACCTGCTCTGGGAGGTCCAGGGCGAGCTGGGCACCTCGCACGCCTATGTCACCCCCCGGGGCGGCTACGGCACCCGTGCCACCCGCCAGGGGCTGCTCGGCGCCGACCTCTCCCGCGACGAGGAGGGGCGGTGGCGGATCGACCGGGTGCTGCCCTCGGAGACCTCCGACCCCGAGGCCCACTCCCCGCTCGCCGCGCCCGGGGTCGCCATCCGCGCGGGCGACGCGATCCTGGCGGTGGACGGCCGCCCGGTGGACTCCGTCACCGGCCCCGGCCCGCTGCTGGTGGGCGCGGCCGGCAAGCCGGTGGAGCTGACCGTCGCCCCGGCGGGCGGCGGCGAGCCCCGCCACGCCGTGGTGGTGCCCCTCGCCGACGAGGAGCCGCTGCGCTACCACGCCTGGGTCGCGGACCGCAGGGCCTATACGCACGAGCGCTCCGGCGGCCGGCTCGGCTATCTCCATGTCCCCGACATGCAGGGCGCGGGCTGGGCGCAGATCCACCGCGATCTGCGGTGCGAGGTGGTACGGGAGGGCCTGGTCGTCGATGTCCGGGAGAACCGCGGCGGCCACACCTCCCAGCTGGTGATCGAGAAGCTGGCCCGCCGGATCGTGGGCTGGGACAAGCCGCGCGGCATGCGCCCGTACAGCTATCCGCAGGACGCCCCCCGGGGCCCGGTGGTGGCCGTCGCCAATGAGTTCTCCGGCTCCGACGGGGACATCGTCAACGCGGCGATCAAGGCGCTCGGGATCGGCCCCGTGGTGGGCGCCCGGACCTGGGGCGGGGTGGTCGGCATCGACAGCCGCTACTCCCTGGTCGACGGGACATCGGTGACCCAGCCGAAGTACGCCTTCTGGCTGGAGGGGTACGGCTGGGGCGTGGAGAACCACGGCGTCGACCCGGATGTCGAGGTGATCCCCACCCCGCAGGATTACGCGGCGGGCCGTGATCCCCAGCTGGACAAGGCCATCGAGCTGGCCCTGGAATCCCTCGCCGCCGAACCGGCGAGGACCCCGCCGCCCGCTCCCTGACGAGCACCCCGGCCCCCGGGAGCGGGGGCCGGGCCCGCGGGGCCGGGGGCCGGGGTCGCTAGCATGGCGGGGTACTGGTCACCCACGCGAGGAGGAAACCCGGCATGGCGGGAGAACCCCAGGCGGACTGCCTGTTCTGCAAGATCGTCGCTGGTGAGGTGCCCGCCACGGTGGTACGGGAGACCGACACCGTCGTCGCCTTCCGTGACATCAACCCGCAGGCGCCCTCGCATGTGCTGGTGATCCCCAAGGCCCACTACCCGGACGCCGCCGCCCTCGCCGCCGCCGAGCCCGCGCTCGCCGGTGATGTGCTGCGCGAGGCCGGAGAGGTCGCCGCCCAGGAGAAGACCGTCGAGCCCGGCTACCGGATCGTCTTCAACACCGGCAGCGGCGCCGGACAGACCGTCTTCCACGCCCATGCCCATGTCCTCGGCGGGCGGGGCCTCGAATGGCCCCCCGGATAGCCGGGACCACCGGAACTTCTCATGTCCGTACGTGAACTCGTCGTCCTCGGCACCGCCAGCCAGGTGCCCACCCGGCACCGCAACCACAACGGCTATCTGCTCCGCTGGGACGGCGAGGGCCTGCTCTTCGACCCCGGCGAGGGCACCCAGCGGCAGATGCTGCGCGCCGGGGTCGCCGCCCATGACCTGAACCGGATCTGTGTCACCCACTTCCATGGTGACCACTCCCTCGGGCTCGCCGGGGTCATCCAGCGGATCAACCTCGACCGGGTCCCCCACCCGGTCACCGCCCACTACCCGGCCAGTGGGCAGCACTTCTTCGAGCGGCTGCGGTACGCCACCGCCTACCGCGAGACCGTGCGGATCGCCGAGGCCCCGGTCGCCGCCGACGGGGAGCTGGCGCGGACGCCCTCGTACACCCTGGAGGCCCGCAGGCTCTCGCACCCGGTCGAGTCCTTCGGCTACCGGGTCACCGAGCCCGACGGCCGGCGGATGCTCCCGGAGCGGCTGGCCGCCCTGGGTGTCCGGGGGCCCGAGGTCGGGGTCCTCCAGCGCACCGGCGAACTGCGGGGCGTCACCCTGGACGAGGTCAGCGAGTTCCGCCGGGGACAGCGCTTCGCCTTCGTCATGGACACCCGGCTCTGCGACGGTGTCCACGCCCTGGCCGACGGCTGCGATCTGCTGGTCATCGAGTCGACCTTCCTGGACGAGGACGAACGGCTCGCCACCGACCACGGCCATCTGACCGCGGGCCAGGCGGCCCGGGTCGCCCGCGACGCCGGGGTGCGCCATCTCGTCCTCACCCACTTCTCGCAGCGCTACGGCGACCCCACCGCCTTCGAGGAACAGGCCCGCGCGGCGGGGTTCACCGGCGAACTGACCGTCGCCCGGGACCTGCTGCGCGTACCCCTCCCGCCGCGACACCCCTGACCGTGCGCGCATCCCCGTAAACCCGCACCCCGCCCCGTGAACACGCCCCCCACACAACACCCCTGAACGAAGCTGGACCCCTCCCGTGCCCCTCCCCAAAGCCGAACTGCATGTCCACATCGAAGGCACCCTGGAGCCCGAACTCGCCTTCGCACTCGCCCGGCGCAACGGCGTCGAGCTGCCCTTCCAGGACACCGACGCGCTGCGCCGCGCCTATGACTTCGCGGACCTCCAGTCCTTCCTCGACCTCTACTACCGGCTGATGGCGGTCCTGCGGACCGAGGACGACTTCGCCGAGCTGACCGACGCCTATCTGGCCCGCGCCGCGGCGCAGGGCGTCCGGCACGCCGAGATCTTCTTCGACCCGCAGGCACACACCTCCCGGGGCGTCCCCCTCGCCACCGTGATCGGCGGCCTCGCCCGCGCGCTCGACACCGCCGAGGAGCGGCACGGCGTCTCCACCCGTCTGATCATGTGCTTCCTGCGGGACGAGTCCGCCGCATCCGCGCTGCGCACCCTGGAGGAGGCCCGGCCCCACCTCCACCGGATCACCGCGGTCGGACTGGACTCCGCCGAGGTCGGCCATCCGCCGTCGAAGTTCCGCGAGGTGTACGAGGCGGCCGGAGCGCTCGGGCTGCGCAAGGTCGCCCACGCGGGCGAGGAGGGCCCCGCCTCCTACATCACCGAGGCGCTGGACATCCTCGGTGTCGAGCGCGTCGACCACGGGCTGCGCTGCATGGAGGACGAGGCACTGGTCGAGCGGCTGGTCCGGGAGCGGATCCCGCTGACCCTCTGCCCGCTCTCCAACGTCCGGCTGCGCGCCATCGACGTCCTGGAGGACCACCCGCTGCCCCGGATGATGGACGCCGGGCTGCTCTGCACCGTCAACTCCGACGACCCCGCCTACTTCGGCGGCTATGTCGGGGACACCTTCCACGCGGTCCGGGAGGCGCTGGGGCTGGACGAGGAGCGGCTGCGCGAGCTGGCCCGCAACTCCTTCACCGCCTCCTTCCTGGAGGACGACGAGGAGCGCAGGGCCCGGCTGATCGCCGAGGTCGACGCCTATGACTTCGCCGCGGAGCGCCCCGAGTGATCCGCGCCGCCCGGTAACCCGCGCCCCGTAACCGATGGAACGGCCCCGGCGCCATCACCCGTACCGGTGGTGGCCGGGGCCGCGCCATTGACCGGCCCCCGCCGCCTCCCTACGCTGCATTCCCCTATGTGCACGCCGTTCATATGACAGAACCGGCAGGGGAGTTGTGGCATGGTGCAGGGACCCAGGATCAGTGCGGTACGTGTCACCCCGGTACTGGTCGCGGACCCCCCGCTCCTCAACACCCAGGGCGTGCACCAGCCGTACACCCCCCGGACCATCGTGGAGGTGGTCACCGAGGACGGGGTCACCGGCCTCGGCGAGACCTATGGCGACGGCCGCTTCCTCGCCCTGGCCACCCCGCTCGCCGAGGCCCTGCGCGGCCACCCCGTCACCGATGTGAACGGGCTCCATCGGCTCTCCCACCGGATCCGCCCGCTGCCCACGGCGTCGAGCGGGCTCTCCGACTCGGTCGACGCGGGCGGGCTGCGCGGCCGGCAGACCGCCGACAAGCTGCGGCTCTCCGTGGTCTCCGCCTTCGAGGTCGCCCTGCTCGACGCCCTCGGCCGCTCCCTGGGGCTGCCCGTGCACGCCCTGCTCGGCGGCCGGGTCCGGGACACCGTCGACTACAGCGCCTATCTCTTCTACCGCTGGGCCGGCCACCCCGGCGGCGCGGGCGAACCCGACGACTGGGGACCCGCGCTCGACCCCGGCGGCATCGTCGCCCAGGCCCGCCGTCTCGCCGACGCGCACGGCTTCACCTCCTTCAAGCTCAAGGGCGGGGTCCGCCACCCCGACGAGGAGATCGCCGCCGTCCGCGCACTGGCCGGTGCCTTCCCCGGCGCCCCGCTGCGGCTGGACCCCAACGGCGCCTGGTCGGTGGAGACCTCCCTGCGGGTGGCCCGGGAACTCGGCGACGTCCTGGAGTATCTGGAGGACCCGGCCGCCACCGTGGAACGGATGGCCCGGGTCGCGGCGGGCACCCCGCTGCCGCTCGCCACCAATATGTGCGTCACCTCCTTCGGGGAGATACCGGAGGCGTTCGCCCGGAACGCCGTCCAGGTCGTCCTCGCCGACCACCACTACTGGGGCGGGCTGCGCGCCACCTGCGAGCTGGCCGCGGTCTGCCGTACCCATGGCGTGGCGCTCTCCATGCACTCCAACACCCATCTCGGGATCAGCCTCGCCGCGATGACCCAGGCCGCCGCCGTCCTGCCCGGTCTCGACCACGCCTGCGACAGCCACTACCCCTGGCAGACCGAGGACGTCCTCACCGAACGGCTGGTCTTCCACGAGGGGCGGCTCGCCGTGAGCGATCTGCCCGGACTCGGCGTCGAACTCGACCGTGACCGGCTCGCCGCCCTGCACCGCCGCTGGCTCGCGGACGACGGCCGCCACCGGGACCGGGACGACGCCGCCGCCATGCGCGCCCACGACCCCGCCTGGATCACCCCCGCGGTGCCGCGCTGGTAGCCGAACGGCCGCCGCCCCGGCACCGCGACGCACCTGTGCCGCCCCTGTGCCGCCCCGGGTCTTTGGCAGACTCGTCGCAGGAGCACCGCCAATGACAGACCAGTGGCAGTGGCAGTGGCAGTGGCAGGGCAACGGCAGCGACAGAACAACGGCAGCCAACAGGACGACAGCGGCGACAGAACACCGGCACAACGGCAGCACAGGCGCATGGAGCGGCGGCACAGTGAGCAGCAGCATTCGGCACACCGACCACCACGGCACACCGGCGACGGGCCCCACACCCCCGTGCCTGGACCCGCTCGCGCATCTGCGCACCCCCGGTGACCCCGACCGGGACGTCTATCTCACCGGCCCCGTCTTCCTCGACATCATCCTCACCGGCCTCGACTCCGCCCCCGTCCGGGGCACCGAGTCCTGGGCCCGCGGCATGGGGTCCAGCCCCGGCGGGGTCGCCAATATGGCCACCGCCCTGGCCCGGCTCGGTCTGCGCACCTCGCTCGCGGCGGCCTTCGGCGACGACCACTACGGCGACTACTGCTGGGACGCCCTCGAACAGGGCGAGGGCATCGATCTCTCGCTGTCACGCACGGTCCCCGGCTGGCACTCGCCCGTCACCGTCTCCATGGCGTACGAGGGCGAGCGCACGATGGTCTCCCACGGCCATGCCGCCCCGCCCCCCGGGCCCGCCCCCCAGTGCCCGCCGCCCGCACGGGCCGCCGTCGCCTCCCTCGCCCCGGGCCACCGCGACGCGTGGATCGACCGCGCCGCCCACGACGGCACCCGGATCTTCGCCGATGTCGGCTGGGACGACACCGGCCGCTGGGACCCGGCCGACCTCGCCGGTCTGGAGCACTGCGAGGCCTTCCTGCCCAACGCGGAGGAGGCGATGCGCTACACCCGCACCAGCTGTCCGCTGGCCGCCGCGCACGCCCTCGCCGAACTGGTCCCCGTCGCCGTCGTCACCCTCGGCCCGGAGGGCGCCTACGCCGTGGACGGGGCCACCGGGGAGAGCGCCCAGGTCCCGGCCATCGCGGTGGAGGCCCTGGACCCGACCGGGGCCGGTGATGTCTTTGTCGCGGGCTTTGTCACCGGGACCCTCGCCGGCTGGCCGCTCGCGGACCGGCTCGCCTTCGCGGGGCTGACCGCCGCCCTCTCCGTGCAGGAGTTCGGCGGATCGCTCTCCGCCCCCGGCTGGCTGGAGATCGCCGCCTGGTGGCAGCAGGTCCAGGAGGTCTCCGGGCAGACACCCGAGGCGCTGCGCCGGTACGCCTTCCTGGACGGGCTGCTGCCCGCCCCCGCCCGGCCCTGGCCGCTGCGCCGGGCCGTCCCCACGATCGGCTTCCGCGCCCCGGCCTGAGCGACGCCCACCCGGAGCCGCCCCGGCCCGACCTGCGCCCGACCTGCGCCCGGTCTGTGCCCGCCCGGCGCCCCGCTCGGGACGGGCCGGCCGTCGCGGAAAAAGCCCTCGGTCGTTGTCGGTGTCGCGTCGTACGCTTGGTGTCCAGAGGTTGTCGAGCGGCGAGAACCCTGCATCGGGAGGTATGCGCAGGCCAGAAGGCCGGCCCATGACTCAGACACCTACAGCCCAGACCAGCCCCGGCCCCCGACGCTCCTCGGGCGTGGGGGCGCAGAAGGCGCCGGGCCAGGCGCGAGCAGAGTTCTCCGTCCCCGCCAAGCACCCCATGGTGACGGTCCTCGGCTCCGGCGACAGCCTGCTGCGCGTGATCGAGAAGGCCTTCCCGGCGGCCGATATCCATGTCCGGGGCAATGAGATCAGCGCTGTGGGGGACCTGGCGGAAGTCCGCCTCATCCAGCGCCTTTTCGACGAGATGATGCTCGTGCTCCGCACCGGGCAGCCGATGACGGAGGACGCGGTGGAACGCTCGATCGCCATGCTCCGGGCGAGTGAGAACGGCGCCGGGGACGGCCCCGAGACCCCCGCCGAGGTGCTCACCCAGAACATCCTGTCCAGCCGGGGCCGGACCATCCGCCCCAAGACGCTCAACCAGAAGCGGTACGTCGACGCCATCGACAAGCACACCGTCGTCTTCGGCATCGGTCCCGCGGGCACCGGCAAGACCTATCTGGCCATGGCCAAGGCGGTCCAGGCGCTCCAGTCCAAGCAGGTCAACAGGATCATCCTGACCCGGCCCGCGGTCGAGGCGGGCGAGCGTCTCGGCTTCCTCCCCGGCACGCTCTACGAGAAGATCGACCCCTATCTGCGCCCGCTCTACGACGCCCTGCACGACATGCTCGACCCGGACTCGATCCCCCGGCTGATGGCGGCCGGCACCATCGAGGTGGCCCCGCTCGCCTATATGCGCGGCCGGACCCTCAATGACGCCTTCATCATTCTGGACGAGGCCCAGAACACCAGCCCCGAGCAGATGAAGATGTTCCTGACCCGGCTGGGCTTCGACTCGAAGATCGTCATCACCGGCGATGTCACCCAGGTCGATCTCCCCCATGGCACCAGAAGCGGTCTGCGCCAGGTCCAGGACATCCTGGAGGGCGTCGAGGACGTCCACTTCTCGCGGCTGACATCCCATGACGTCGTCCGTCACAAGCTCGTCGGCCGTATTGTCGACGCGTACGAGAAGTACGACGTACGCGACGGCGGCGGTTCCCACGGCGGCCGGAGCGGCGGTCAGGACACCCCCCGCCATGGGCGCGCCGGCGGCGGCACGTAGCGGCAAGCACACGGGAAGCAGCGGAACAGCACACCATGTCGATCGACGTCAACAACGAGTCCGGAACCGAAGTCGACGAACGGGCGATCCTCGACATCGCCCGGTACGCCCTCGCCCGGATGCGCATCCACCCGCTCTCCGAACTCTCGGTGATCGTCGTGGACGCCGAGGCCATGGAGCAGCTCCACATCCAGTGGATGGACCTTCCGGGGCCCACCGATGTGATGTCCTTCCCGATGGACGAGCTGCGTCCGCCGGCCAAGGACGACGAGGAGCCCCCGCAGGGCCTCCTCGGTGACATCGTGCTGTGCCCGGAGGTCGCCACCCGGCAGGGCGCCGAGGCGCCCACCGAGCACTCCATGGACGAGGAGCTCCAGCTGCTCACCGTCCATGGGGTGCTCCATCTGCTGGGGTACGACCACGAGGAGCCCGACGAGAAGGCCGAGATGTTCGGGCTCCAGGCCGCCATCGTGGACGGCTGGCGTGCCGAACAGGGGCTGACCGGTCCCTCCCCGGCCCCGACCGTCTCATGAGCGTGCCCCTTGTCCTGGGCGCGGTCGCCCTGGTCGTCGTCGCCTGGCTGGCGGCGTGCGCCGAGGCGGGCATCGCCCGGGTCTCCAGCTTCCGCGCGGCCGAGGCCCAGCGCTCCGGCCGGCGCGGCGCCGCCCGGCTGGCGCAGGTCGCCGCCGACCCCACCCGCTATCTCAATGTCGCCCTGCTGGTCCGGGTGGCCTGCGAGATGGCGGCGGGCGTCCTGGTCACCTATGTCTGCCTCCAGGAGTTCCCGGAGACCTGGGAGGCGCTGACCGTCGCCATCGCGGTGATGGTCCTGGTCTCCTATGTCGCCGTCGGGGTCTCCCCGCGCACCATCGGTATCCAGCACCCGCTGAACACCGCCACGGCCGCCGCCTATGTGCTGCTGCCGCTGGCGCGGATCATGGGCCCCGTCCCGCAGCTGCTGATCCTCATCGGCAACGCGCTCACCCCCGGCAAGGGCTTCCGCAAGGGCCCCTTCGCCAGCGAGGCGGAGCTGCGGTCCCTGGTGGACCTCGCCGAGCAGGAGTCCCTGATCGAGGACGACGAGCGCCGCATGGTGCACTCCGTCTTCGAGCTGGGCGACACCCTGGTCCGTGAGGTGATGGTGCCGCGGACCGATCTGATCTGCATCGAGCGGTACAAGACCGTCCGTCAGGCGCTCACCCTGGCACTGCGCTCCGGTTTCTCCCGGATCCCCGTCACCGGGGAGAACGAGGACGATGTGGTGGGCGTGGTCTATCTCAAGGACCTGGTCCGCAAGACCCATGTCAACCGGGAGGCCGAGACCGACCTCGTCTCCACCGCGATGCGCCCGGCGGTCTTCGTCCCCGACACCAAGAACGCCGGGGACCTGCTCCGCGACATGCAGCAGAAGCGGAACCATGTCGCCGTCGTCATCGACGAGTACGGCGGCACCGCCGGGATCGTCACCATCGAGGACATCCTGGAGGAGATCGTCGGCGAGATCACCGACGAGTACGACCGTGAGCTGCCCCCGGTCGAGGAGCTGGGTGAGGACCGCTACCGGGTCACCGCCCGGCTCGACATCGGCGACCTCGGGGAGCTGTACGGCCTGGGCGCGCTGGACGACGAGGATGTGGAGACCGTGGGCGGGCTGCTCGCCAAGGCGCTCGGCCGGGTGCCGATCGCCGGGGCCAGCGCCGTGGTCGACCTCCCGGACGGAAGGGCGCTGCGGCTGACCGCGGAGTCCCCGGCGGGCCGCCGCAACAAGATCGTCACCGTGCTCGCCGAGCCGGTCGACGGCGCACGGGCGGCGGAGGAGCGGACCGGGTGAGGGCGGACCGGCTCCGGGCCTTCTGCCTGGGGTTCAACGACGCGGTGGAGGAGTTCCCGTTCAGCCCGGAGATCTCCGTCTTCAAGGTCGCCGGGAAGATGTTCGCGTTGAGCGCGCTCGACGCGGACCCCCTCACGGTGAATCTGAAGTGCGAGCCGGAGATCGCGCTCCGGCTGCGCGCCGAGCACCCGGCGATCGTCCCCGGCTGGCACATGAACAAGCGCCACTGGAACACGGTCACCGTGGCCGGGCTGCCGGACCGCATGGTCAGGGAGCTGATCGAGGACTCCTACGACCTGGTGGTCGCCGGGCTGCCCCGGGCGGTCCGGCTGCGGCTCGACCGCCCCTGACCGCGGCTCCCGGTGGCGGCCCCGGAGGCCGTCCCGCTCCCGGGGGCAGGGCCGCCTCCGGGGGCGTACGGGACAAACCGCTAGGGTCGGAGCGTCCGGCGGGGAGGGGGGGAAGCTCCCCGGTGCCAGAACCTCCTGGGAGTCCACTCCATGCGACACCGCACGCGGCACGGCGCCGCAGCCGTCCTCACCGTCTCCGCCCTGCTGCTGACGGCCGCCGGCTGCGGCTCCGGCGACGACTCCGGCGACGACTCGGGTGACGGCTCCGGTGACGGCGGCAAGGGCGCCGGGAAGGTCCGGGCGCTGCTGCTCACCGAGAAGGATCTGCCCTCTGGGTACACCAAGGGCCAGCCGGGCCCCACCGGCTCCCCGGCGACCGAGGCGGACCGGCCGGAGTGCGCGCCGATCGCCGCCTTCCTGGACGAGCGGATCGAGGGTGCCACCCCGGGTGGTTCCGCCGACTTCGAGGGCCCCGGCGGTACCGCCCAGCTCTCGCAGCAGGTGTTCACCTTCCCGGACGACGGCAAGGCGGCGGACTTCGTCCGGAGGATCGGCCCCGCCGTGGCGAAGTGCGCCGAGTTCGGCGCCTCCGTGGGCGGCGAGAAGATGACCATAGGAGTCAAGGGCATCGACGGCCCGACGGTGGGGGAGCACTCCCACACCCTCAATCTCACCACCGAGATCGAGCAGCTCCAGATGTCCTTCGACATCCAGGTGCTGGTCGCCGTCGAGGGATCCGTGATGACCCGGCTCACCCATGTGCCCGGTGGCGCGGCGGACCGGAAGAACTTCGCCGGCCTGGCGAAGCGGGCCGGCGACAAGTTCGTGAAGGGCGCCCGGGGCTGATCGTCCGGCCGCCCGTTCGAACTATGCTCGGGCCATGACGCAGAGCACGGACAGCGGAGAGCTGGGCCCCGAGGACCGCAAGATCATCACGCTGGCGCGCAGCGCCCGGGCGCGCAACGGTGTGCCCGAGGGGGCGGCGGTCCGCGACGAGACGGGCCGGACCTATGTCGCGGGTACGGTCACCCTGCCGTCGCTGGAGCTGAGCGCGCTGCGGACGGCGGTCGCGATGGCGTTCGCGAGCGGGGCGACCTCGCTGGAGGCCGCGGCGCTGGTCACGGAGGCGGAGTCGGTGACCGATGCGGACCGCGCGGCCGTCGCCGATCTGGGCGGCGCGGGTACGCCGGTCCTGCTCGCCGCTCCCGACGCCACCCTGCGCGCCACCGTCACCACCCCCTGACGGCCCGGGGCGGCACCCGCTGACGGCGCCCGGCGGGGGCGCCCCTCGTACCCCCGCCGGTCCTCCGTACCCCGGTCCTCCGTACCGCGCCGTGCTCCCGCGCTCCGCTCCGCCGGGCCGACGGGCATCCCGTACGCCCCTTCCCGTGCCGTCCCGCCGCGCCGTTCTGCCGGGAAGAATCAACGGCCGTCCGTCTTGCAATCGCCGCCCCGGTGCGTCTCAATGAACAGCAGTTCAACCGACGGTCCGTCAGCCCCCATCCGACGGCCGGGCCGGGACCGGGCCGCTGTCCCGTACCTCCGCCGGCCGTTCCTCGTCCCCGTGCGGCGTGCGCACCCCGCCCGCGGAGTTCACCCATGGTCCAGCGCGCCCTGTGCCGCGGCCACCCGCACCGTGCCCGCCATCGGGCTGTCCCCCGCGCCCTCCCCGGACCGTCCGGGGCCGCCCGGGGCCGCCCGGGGCAGCCGCCGGACCCCGCCCTGAACGCACCCCTGAACGCATCCCTGAACGGGAGGGGAACCCCATGCGCAGCAGAACCTTCCTCGCCACGGCCCTCACGGCGGGCGCCCTCGCCGCCGGTGCCCTCGCCTTCGCCCCCGCCGCCGCCGCGGTGACCCCCGGCTCCGCCCAGGCCGGGTACGACTGCGGCTCCTGGGGCGGCGGTACGGCCGTGCTCGCCGCCACCCAGAGCGGCACCTCGGCCACGATCACCCTCACCTCCGCGGTGACCACCCCGCTCCCCGTCGCCCGGGACACCATCAACGCGACGCTCACCCTGGCGAAGGCGGGCGGCGGCACGGTCAGATTCACCGGCCGGAAGAACCCGGCGCTCCCGGCCGGCGGCTCGGTGAAGATCGGCCCGCTGACCGGCACGGTCGCCCCCGGGATGAGCCTCAACTCGTACTTCGCGGGACCGGCGCTCAGCATGAACATCTTCGGGGTCGTCGTGGAGTGCGACGCCGTCTCCTCGCAGTCGCCCGGCCCGTTCGTCTACAGCTGACCGGGCGCCTCCGGTGCCACCGTGCCGGGTGGCACCGGATCCGGCGCGGGGCCCCGGGGCGGCGACCCGTACCGCCAAAACTGACGATCCGTCAGTCAATGGCCCGTGACGCCCTTGACTTCTCCACGGCCCCACCCCTCAATGGCCCCCTGCACACCATGGAAGGGGGCACCCCATGGCCTCAGCCGGAAGACCGCCCACCACCCGAAGAGACGCAGGCCCGGCCCGGTGGCGCCGGCCCGTGGGGGTCGGGGCGCTCGTCCTCGCCACCGGGGCGGCGGCCCTCACCGCGCCCGCCACCGCGCTGACCGCCGCACCCACACCGGTGAACTTCGCGACCCGGTGCGTACCGCCCCCGGTCGCCGGGCTGCCGCCCATCAACGGCACCACCACCGCCGAGATCTCGGTGAATGACACCACCCCCCGGGTCGGCGACACCGTCACCGTCACCTACCGGGTGACCAAGCCCGCCGCGAGCAACCCCGTCGACCTCGCCCTGCCCGCCGACATCATGACCCCCTCCGGCACCACGGTCCTCGGCGGCGCCCAGACCGGCCGGATCACCGTCACCGGCCCGAAGAAGAACCCGCCCGTCCCCGCCAAGGGGGCCTTCCCGCCGTTCTCCATGACCGGCACCTTCAAGGTCACCGCCCCGGGCGAGATCACCCTCTCCCCGGGCGACTACAACATCCACACCAGTTACATCATGGAGCTGGACACCCCCTGTACGGTCTCCTCCCCGCCCGCCCCGGTCTCCCTGACCATCACCGCCGAGGGCGACCCGGCACCCCGGGAGCGCGCCATCGAGCTGGGCGCGGCCTCCGGGAAACCCGGCGCCCGGGTCACCGTCACCGGCAGCCGCTTCACCCCGCTCACCGAGGTCACCGTCGCCGGACGCGCCGGCGCCGCCCAGACCGCCGACCGGATGACCCTGACCACCGACACGGACGGCGCCTTCACCGCCCGCCTCAAGGTCAACGACAAGGCCACCACCGGGATCGTGGCGTACGAGGGCGCCTCCTGGTCCGACGACAAGGGCGCGGGCCCGGCGGCGTACACCGTCGAGGACGACACCCCGCTGCCCCGCCAGAGCCAGCGGATCAACGCCCTGGTCGCCAACGGCACCCTCGCCATGTCCCAGGAGGGCGACACCGTCCAGCTCTCCAAGGTCGACTTCGGCACCGGCGGCGGCGCCGACGGCGCGCTGCGCACGGTCACCGTCCGGGACTTCCGGGGCGGACCCGCGGGCTGGTCCCTCACCGGCAAGGTCAGCGACTTCGCCGGGCCCGGCGGCAGCACCATCGACGCCGAGAAGCTCCACTGGAGCCCCTCCTGTGCCACAGCCCCCGGCAGCCCCAGCACCTGTGCCGCCGGCTCCGAAGGCCCGGTGGGCACCGGCGGAGCCACCCTGGCCGCCACCCCCGACGCCGCCCTCACCGGAGGGGAGTTCACCGTGGACGCGGGGCTCTCGCTGAAGGTCCCGGCCTTCACCCCGCCCGGGGCCTACACCGGAGTGCTGACCCTGACCCTCACCTGACCGCAGCCGTACGCGGGCCGGTACGGGACCCGGCCGGCCCGCCCCGATCCGAGGGAGCCCGGCCCCATGCCCGTACCGCGCCGCCCCCCGTACACCCCGCTGACCGCCCTCGCCGGCGTGTTCACGGCGGTGCTTGCCGCGGTGCTCGCGCTCCCCGGGGCGTCCGGGGCCCACGCGGCGGACAACGGCCACTGGTCGGTCTTCCCCGCCGCCCCCGGGAAGGCGTCCGCCGCGACGGCCTCCTCCGGGGCGCCCGCACGCCCGTACTTCTATCTCTCCGCCGACCCCGGGCAGACCCTGCGGGACCGGGTCACCGTCACCAACAGGACCGGCCGCCCCCGCACCTTCCGGCTGTACGCGGCCGACGCCCACAACACCGTCCGCGACGGAGGGTTCGCCGTGCGCTCCCCGGAGGAGCCCCGGCGCGGGGTGGGCGCCTGGGCCCGGCCGCAGCGGGAGCGGATCACCGTACCCGCCCGGGGCTCCGTCACCGTCCCGTACACCCTCACCGTCCCCGACAGCGCCCCGCCGGGCGACCACCCGGGTGCTCTGGTCGCCCTCGACGAACAGGTGGCCACCACCGGGGGAGCGGTCGGCATGGGGGTGCGCCAGGCCGTCGGCGCCCGGGTCTATCTCCGGGTCAACGGACCGGCCGTGCCCGCGCTCACCGTCGAGGACCTCCGCGTCGAACAGCACCGCCCCCTGGTGCCCGGCACCGGCGAGAGCACCGCCGTGATCACGTACACCCTGCACAACCGGGGCAATGTGACCCTGAGCCCCCGGGTCGGGATCCGGGCCGAGGGGATCCTCGGACGGGAGCTGCTGGACCGGCGGGCCTCCCGGGTCCCCGCCGAGCTGCTGCCCCGCCAGCGGGTCCGGCTGACCGAGCGCTGGCAGGGCGCCCCCCGGTTCGACCGGGGCACCGTACGGGTCACCGCCACCGCCCCCGGGGTACGGGCCTCGGCCGATGTCTCCTTCCTCGCCGCCCCCTGGACACTCCTCGCGGTGATCGCCGCCGTGCTGGCCGCGCTCGCCCTCCACCGGCTCCGCCGCCACCGCGCCCGCCGGGCCGCCGGGACCGGAAAACGGGGGCCGAAACCGCCCGGAACCACCGGCGGACCCCTCGCCGAATCCACCCCGTCACCCGTATGACCAGGCACGGCGTACCCTCCGGGGCACCCGGCGCCCCTCGTGGCCAGCGGGCCGTCCCGCATCAGGGACAATGGGCGGCATGAGTGTTCGTACCCAGTCCTCCGAGCCCGCCCCCCACCGGGCGGGCTTCGCCTGCTTCGTAGGCCGCCCCAACGCGGGCAAGTCCACCCTCACGAACGCTCTCGTCGGACAGAAGGTGGCGATCACCTCCAACCGTCCGCAGACCACCCGCCACACCGTGCGCGGGATCGTCCACCGCCCCGAGGCGCAGCTGATCCTGGTGGACACCCCCGGGCTCCACAAGCCGCGCACCCTCCTCGGCGAGCGGCTGAACGACGTGGTCCGCACCACCTGGTCCGAGGTCGACGTCATCGGCTTCTGCCTCCCCGCCGACCAGAAGCTGGGCCCCGGCGACCGCTTCATCGCCAAGGAGCTGGCGGGGATCAAGAAGACCCCCAAGGTCGCCATCGTCACCAAGACCGACCTGGTCGACTCCAAGACCCTCGCCGAGCAGCTGCTCGCCGTCCACCGCCTCGGCGAGGAGCTGGGATTCGAGTGGGCCGAGATCATCCCGGTCTCCGTCGTCGGCGACCAGCAGGTCCAGCTCGTCGCCGAGCTGCTGGTCCCGCTGCTCCCGGAGGGCCCCGCGCTCTACCCGGAGGGCGATCTCACCGATGAGCCCGAGCAGGTCATGGTGGCGGAGCTGATCCGGGAGGCGGCCCTGGAGGGGGTCCGTGACGAGCTGCCGCACTCCATCGCCGTCGTGGTGGAGGAGATGCTGCCGCGCGAGGACCGCCCCGCCGACCGGCCGCTGCTGGACATCCACGCCAATGTGTACATCGAGCGCCCCAGCCAGAAGGGGATCATCATCGGCCCCAAGGGCAAGCGGCTCAAGGATGTCGGGGTGAAGTCCCGCAAGCAGATCGAGGCGCTGCTCGGTACGCCGGTCTTCCTCGACCTCCATGTGAAGGTCGCCAAGGACTGGCAGCGCGACCCCAAGCAGCTCCGCCGACTGGGCTTCTGATCCCGACGGCCCCGGCGGCCCCGGCGACCTCGGCGATCCTGGCGGCTCCGGCGGTCCCGGTACGCCCGCGCGGCCCCGAGGGCACCGCGGGCGCACCGCTCGGTGCCGCCTAGGCTCCGGTGCGCAGCACGCGGGAGATCAGCTCCCGCTGGGCGTCGGTGAGGTCCGGCTCGGCGCAGTGGACGGTGTGTCCGTCCACGGTGATCTCGTAGCCGAAGCCGTCCGGGACGCCCCGCCGGGGGGACGGATACGCCTCGGCGACCGCCCGCTCGGCGAGCGCCCGCCACTCCGTGGTGTCCTCCGCCGTGCCGGTGCCGGTGCCGGTCTCGTCGGTGTCGATCTCGCGGTGCAGCTCGATCCCGGCGAAGCCGCCCGTTCGTGTGACCTGGATACGCATGGTTACGGCTCGGCTCCCGACAGGGTTCGACTGGGCTCTGCAAGGCGAGTGGTGGCGGTACGGCGGGCCGGTGAGGACCGACCCGCCGCAGCGTTCCGTCTCGGGGTCCGCCGCAGGCTGCGGCAGGGCCGTCAGCCGGTCGGTACCTTCACGGTCTGCCACGCCTTCTGGAGGGCCTGGAGCTCCGTGCCGTCACCGTATCGTTCCTCCGCCTTCCGCAGGGTGAGCCCGGCGAAGTCACGGAAGCTCGCGTCCTCGTACAGCTCCCCCGAGGTGAGCGTGTCGTACCAGATCTGGCCGGCCCGCTCCCAGGACTTCCCGCCCAGCTCGGTGGCGAGCAGATAGAAGGCGTGGTTGGGGATGCCGGAGTTGATGTGCACACCGCCGTTGTCCCGGCCGGTACGGACGTACTTGTCCATGGTGGCGGGCTGCGGGTCCTTCCCCAGGATCTCGTCGTCGTACGCGGTGCCGGGCGCCTTCAGGCTGCGCAGCGCGACCCCGTTGACCCGGGGGCCCAGGATCTCCGCGCCGAGCAGCCAGTCCGCCTGCTCGGCGGTCTGACCGAGGACGTACTGCTTGACCAGCGATCCGATGACATCCGACACCGACTCGTTGAGCGCGCCCGGCTGCCCGAAGTAGGTGAGGTTGGCGGTGTACTGGGTGAGACCGTGCGCCAGCTCGTGCGCGATCACATCGACCGAGTTGGAGAAGTCGACGAAGATCTCCCCGTCGCCGTCGCCGAACACCATCTGCTGGCCGTTCCAGAAGGCGTTGGTGTAGTTCCGGCCGTAGTGGACGCTGGCGACGAGCGGAAGGCCCTCACCGTCGAGGGAGCTGCGGCCGTACGAGGAGAGCAGCAGCTCGAAGGTGGCGCCCAGGCCCGCGTAGACACGGTTGACGGTGGCGTCCTGGCCGGGGTCCTCGCCCTCGCCGCGGACCTTGTCACCCGGCAGCCGGGTGTTGTTCTCGCAGTCGTGGATGGTGCGGTTCGGGTGCTCGGTGGCACCGGCGCCCCGGATGGCGGCGACCTCGTCCGGGACACCGATCCGGATGTTCAGGTCACGACGGGTGCGCTGTTTGGCGTCCGTCTCCAGGGTCCGGCGTGCCATGGGTGCGAGGTCCGGATCGTCGGAGGTCGCGACCTTGTCGAGCACATGGGGCGGAATGATCGTGCAGAACGTGGGGTGGAAGTTGGCCATGTCCGGCAATGTGGCACCGCGTGCGCGCCTTGTCGCGAGAAGTCACGGTGATTACTGAAATGGAGTGACTTGGGTACCGGAGGTTGACGGTCGTGTACGGAGGGTCCCGCTCCGGGGTGCCGGGTAACCATGAGGTGTCCCGCATAGTGAAACGCGGGGCGCGGGGGCCGCGATCCTCGGTTAGGCTTCGGCCCATCATGCACTTCGGGCTGCTTCTTCTTAGCTGCCGCGGCGAGGGCCTGTTGTCGTAGGCCGACCCCCTCCCCGCGGGATCCCGTGCTGCTCGACTCCGTCGGCCTCGACCATGAACCCCTGCCCGCCCCGTCCGTGGCGCCGGGAGGGTCATGGAGCGCCGCCAGATCCCAGCCGGAATCCCGAGGAGCCCCCCTTCATGTCCGAGTCCGAGTACTCCATCGGCCGCGCGACCCCCATCACCACCGCGACGCACACCCAGAAGCCGTCAGGCATGCCGACGCATAAGTACCGTCCGTTCGAGGCGGTGGAGCTGCCGGATCGGCAATGGCCCGGGGCGCGGATCACGAAGGCGCCGCGGTGGCTGTCGACGGATCTGCGGGACGGTAACCAGGCGCTGATCGATCCGATGTCGCCCGCGCGGAAGCGGGAGATGTTCGAGCTGCTGGTGCGGATGGGTTACAAGGAGATCGAGGTCGGTTTCCCGTCGTCGGGGGAGACGGACTTCGCGTTCGTCCGCTCGATCATCGAGGACGGGCTGGTGCCGGACGATGTGACGATCTCGGTGCTGACGCAGGCGCGGGAGGAGCTGATCGAGCGGACGGTGGAGTCCCTGCGGGGGGCCCACCGCGCGACCGTCCACCTCTACAACGCGACCGCCCCGACCTTCCGCCGGGTCGTGTTCCGGGGATCGAAGGAGCAGGTGCGGCAGATCGCGGTGGACGGCACCCGGCTGGTGATGGAGTACGCGGAGAAGCTGCTCGGCCCCGAGACGGTGTTCGGCTACCAGTACAGCCCGGAGATCTTCACCGACACGGAGCTGGACTTCGCGCTGGAGGTCTGCGAGGCGGTCATGGACGTCTGGCAGCCGGAGGCCGGCCGGGAGATCATCCTGAATCTGCCGGCGACGGTGGAGCGCTCGACGCCGTCGACGCATGCGGACCGGTTCGAGTGGATGTCGCGGAATCTGTCCCGCCGGGAGTTCGTGTGCCTCTCCGTCCATCCGCACAATGACCGGGGTACGGCGGTGGCGGCGGCGGAGCTGGCGCTGATGGCGGGCGCGGACCGGATCGAGGGCTGCCTCTTCGGGCAGGGCGAGCGGACCGGGAACGTGGACCTGGTGACGCTGGGGATGAACCTGTTCTCGCAGGGGGTGGACCCGGAGATCGACTTCTCGCAGATCGACGAGATCCGCCGCACGAGCGAGTACTGCAATCAGATGCCGGTGCACCCGCGCCACCCGTACGCGGGAGACCTCGTCTACACCTCGTTCTCGGGGTCGCACCAGGATGCGATCAAGAAGGGGTTCGACGCGCTGGAGGCGGATGCGGCGGCCGCTGGTGTGACGGTGGACGACATCGAGTGGAACGTGCCCTATCTGCCGATCGACCCGAAGGATGTGGGCCGCTCGTACGAGGCGGTGATCCGGGTGAACTCGCAGTCGGGCAAGGGCGGTATCGCGTATGTCCTGAAGAACGACCACAAGCTGGATCTGCCGCGGCGGATGCAGATCGAGTTCTCGCGGATCATCCAGGCGAAGACCGACAGTGAGGGCGGGGAGGTGACCCCGGCGGCGATCTGGGCCGTCTTCCGGGACGAGTACCTGCCCAACCCGGCCAACCCCTGGGGCCGCATCCAGCTCCGCTCCGGCCAGACCACCTCCGACACCGACGGGATCGACACCCTGACCGTCGAGGCCGCCGTCGACGGCGCCGAGACCGTACTGACCGGTAGCGGGAATGGGCCGATCTCCGCCTTCTTCGACGCGCTGAACTCCGTAGGGGTGGACGCCCGGCTGCTGGACTACACCGAGCACACCATGAGCGAAGGGGCCTCCGCCCAGGCCGCCTCGTACATCGAGTGCGCCATCGACGGCGCGGTGCTCTGGGGCATCGGCATCGACTCCAACACCACGCGGGCCTCGCTGAAGGCGGTTGTCTCCGCCGTCAACCGCGCCAGTCGCTGATTCGGGTAGCCCCTCTCACCCATCACCGGCCGACCGCCGTCCGACCGCCCCCGGGGCCTCTCGCAAGAGATGGCCCCGGGGGCGGCCCGGTTCCCGGGGGCCCCGACAGGGGCGAGGAATCAGCCATGTGCGGGCCTGCCACCGCCGTGGTGCTGACGCCATGCTGAGCATGTGGCTAACATCACGTCAACGCGGGGTTGGTTGCTGGAGCGTCACGGAGGTCGCGGTGCGCGCAGACCGAGGTATGTTTGGCCGAAAGCTAATGGTCTGCGGCATTCATACGTCATGGAACACGGTGGGGGACGGCGAGTTCTTCTGTCCCGACTGCGGCGGGGACCGCAACTACCGTCGGCGGACCGGCCGTCGCCGGTTCACCCTGCTGGGAGTTCCCCTGATGCCGCGCGGCGCGACGGGCCCGGTGGTCGAATGCGCCGCCTGTCAGGGCCATTTCGGCATGGACATCCTGGACCACCCCACCACCTCGCGTTTCTCGGCGATGCTCCGCGACGCGGTCCATACGGTCGCCCTGGCGGTGCTGGCCTCCGGCGGCACCTCGTCACGGCCGGTGCGGGAGACCGCGGTGGCCACGGTCCGCGCGGCCGGACTCCATGACTGCACCGAGGACCAGCTCACCGGGCTGATCGAGGCGCTGGCGGCGGACACCGGGCGCTTCGTCGCCGATGTCGGCCCCTATGGGGCGGCCCTCGCCATCGAGCTGCACGAGGCGCTGGAGCCGCTCTCCCCGCATCTGGCCCCGGCGGGCCGGGAGTCGATCCTGCTCCAGGGGGCGCGGATCGCCCTCGCCGACGGCCCGTACAGCCCGGCCGAGCGGGAGGTGCTCGCCACGGTGGGCGCGGCGCTCCAGCTCCGCCCGGAGGACATCGAGCGGCTGCTGTCGTCCGCCCGTACCGCCTCCCCCTGATCCTCCCGGGCGACTCCGCCCGGTGGCGGGGAGGCGGGCCGCAGCGGCCCGCCTCCCGTCAGCACCGCGATCACGGCGATCGGATGATCACCGGGTGAGGGGCGGTGATCAGCGCGGGAGCATCCGCAGCATCCGCTGCCGCTCCGTGTCCTTCTGGTCCAGCCGGACGTCGAAGCGCGCCAGCGGCTTCGCCTTCGACGGGTCCTGCTGGACGGCCTTGGGCGCGACCCCGGCCCACTTCAGGATGCGCGAGGTGGCCAGCGCCTTCTGCTTCGCGGGCAGCTCCCCGATCTCGGCCAGGTGGCTGGCCTTGGGCACGGTCAGCACATAGCTGTCCTTCGCCCCCTTGCCCAGGCGGAAGGGCTCGGCGGCCCACGGGTCCCACTCGCCGTTGAGGAAGAGCATCTGGTTCGCGTTCTTCTGCACCCAGGTGTCGATGTCCGCCATCGCCTTGGGCTTGAAGGTCATCGGGATGCTCTTCGGGACATAGTCGCGCGGAGTCGTCTCCGGGTACTTCACCAGGCCCTTGAGGTGCTTGGGCGTCTTCACCGAGGGATAGCCCAGCTCGGTGCCGGCCTGGAAGTAGTACGGGGTGAAGAACGACAGGCTGGTGTCGCCGCCGCCGTAGAAGCCGCCCAGCTCATTGAGGAGGTTGAACAGCTCGTCGTCGCTGAGCTTCGCGGGCTTGGCGGGCACGTCCCAGCAGCCCTCCTGGCCGCTGTACTGCCAGAAGCCCCAGGACAGGCCGGTGATCGCGCTCTCGTACGCCTTGTTCACACCGCCGAGGGTGTTGAAGGTGACCCCGTCCGTCGCGGCCATGGCCTTGAGCTTCTTGACCATGGGCGCCCGCCGGATCAGACCCTCGCGCTCCAGCGCCTGGAGAGAGGTGCGGCACGCCTTGGGGCCGACCGTGCGGAAGAACTCGTCGTACCGCACGTCCTCCTTGTTGTCCACGTCGTTGGGGGCGACATAGGCGACCACACCGTCCATGTCCTTCGGGTGGAAGCGCTCGTAGTACGTCGCCGTCATCCCGCCCTTGGAGGCACCCGTGGAGATCCACTTCTTGGTGTAGATCTTCTTCAGCGCGGTGAACAGCCGGTGCTGGTCGTCGGCGGCCTGCCGGATGTTCATCTTGGACCAGTCCGCCTTGGCGGGGGCCGACGGGGCGAAGAAGCGGTGCTCCAGCGAGACCTCGTTGCCGTCGATGATCCGGGCGGGCTCCGAGCGCTCGGGGTCCGGCCAGAGGTAGTACCCCGAGGTGTGGAAGACCGTCGGGCGCTTCACATCCTTGTGCAGCAGCGTGAACTGCTGCTCGAAGGTGCCCTTCTTGGGGTTCTTGTGGTCGACCGGCTGGGTGTAGGTGAGGGTGAAGAAGCGGTGCGCGCCGACCTTCTCCTCGCTGATCACCTTCATCCCGGGTATCGCGAGCAGCCGCGTCTTGATGTCGGCGGCGGCGCTCGTCCGGCTCTCCCCGGCCGTACGGTCAGGGCCGGCGGTGGCCGTGGCCCCGGCGGCCGACGCGGTACCCATCACCAGCGCCATGGTCACCGCGGCTACGAGCGTTCTGCGCATCTGTGTCCTCCCCTGGAACTCACTGCGTGTACGCACCAGGGGACCGTGTCCGCAGGGGGGTGGTTCCCTGCTGGGGGTGTGACATGTGCGACTCAACAATCCCCTGGACAGCGAGCCCTCCGGACCCCCTTCCTCCGGGCGGCCCGGACCCCCTTCCCCCGAGCTGCGGAACCCCCGTCCTCCGGACCCCCTTCCTCCAGGCGGCGGAACCCCCGTCCTCCGGGGCCGGCCGTCCCCGGCCGGGCCGTCGCGTTCCGTACCGGGGAGCGGGTGCGGGAGAATGGGCCCATGAGTCTGTTCCGTGATGACGGCGTCGTCCTGCGCACCCAGAAGCTGGGCGAGGCCGACCGCATCATCACGCTGCTCACCCGGGGGCACGGCCGGGTCCGCGCCGTCGCCCGGGGGGTGCGCAGGACCAAGTCCCGGTTCGGCGCCCGGCTGGAACCCTTCTCCCATGTCGATGTGCAGTTCTTCGCCCGGGGCGGCGAACTGATCGGCCGGGGCCTGCCGCTCTGCACCCAGAGCGAGACCATCGCACCCTACGGCGGCGGGATCGTCACCGACTACGCCCGCTACACCGCGGGCACCGTCATGCTGGAGACCGCCGAGCGCTTCACCGACCATGAGGGCGAACCCGCCGTACAGCAGTACCTCCTGCTGGTCGGAGGGTTGCGCTCGCTCTCCCGGGGGGAGCACCCGCCCGGTCTGATCCTCGACGCCTTCCTGCTGCGCTCCCTCGCGGTGAACGGCTACGCGCCGAGCTTTGAAGACTGCGCGAAATGCGGGCTTCCCGGGCCCAACCGCTTCTTCTCGGTGGCCGCCGGGGGAGTCATATGCGGGGACTGCCGGGTCCCCGGTAGCGTCGTACCCTCTGCCGAGGCCGTCGGTCTGCTCAGCGCGCTGCTGACCGGTGACTGGCCCGCGGCGGAAGCGTGCGAGGCGCGTCATGTCAGAGAGGGCAGCGGGCTGGTGTCCGCGTATCTGCACTGGCACCTGGAGCGCGGTCTGCGGTCGCTCCGGTACGTCGAGAAGTAAAGAATCAGCTAGGAGATGTGAGCCGCATGGCACGACGCGGAATGCTCGGCCGGTCCCGCCGTGAGTACCGGGCCCCCGACCCGCACCCCTCCGGCGAGCAGCCGCCGAAGATCCCCGGCGAACTGGTACCGAACCACGTGGCCTGCGTCATGGACGGCAACGGCCGCTGGGCCAAGGAGCGCGGCCTTCCCCGTACCGAGGGCCACAAGCTGGGCGAGAGCGTCGTCCTCGACGTGCTCAAGGGCTGTCTGGAGATGGGCGTCCAGAACCTCTCCCTGTACGCCTTCTCCACCGAGAACTGGAAGCGCTCGCCCGACGAGGTCCGCTTCCTGATGAACTTCAACCGCGATGTCATCCGCCGCCGCCGGGACGAGATGAACGCGATGGGCATCCGGATCCGCTGGGTCGGCCGGATGCCGAAGCTCTGGAAGTCGGTCGTCCAGGAACTCCAGGTCGCGCAGGAGATGACCAAGGACAATGACGCCATGACGCTCTACTTCTGCGTCAACTACGGCGGCCGGGCCGAGATCGCCGACGCCGCGCAGAAGATCGCCCAGGAGGTCGCGGCCGGGCGGCTGGACCCCTCCAAGGTCAATGAGCGGACCTTCCAGAAGTACCTCTACTACCCGGACATGCCGGATGTGGACCTCTTTCTGCGCCCCAGCGGCGAGCAGCGCACCTCCAACTACCTGATCTGGCAGAGCAGTTACGCCGAGATGGTCTTCCAGGATGTGCTCTGGCCCGACTTCGACCGCCGTGATCTGTGGCGGGCCTGCCTGGAGTACGCCCAGCGGGACCGGCGCTTCGGCGGGGCCATTCCCAATCAGGTCGAGCAGTAGCGCCCCGCCCGGCACGGCCGGGTGACGACGTGCACGGGCCCGGGGGTGCTCCCCGGGCCCGGCGTCGTCCTGTGGTGTCACGTACCCGCGGTGTCACATCGCTGTGGTGTCACGTACCTGCGGCGTCGTCCCGTCGTAAGGCGTCAGGACGCGGACTTCGCCGCGCACTCCGCGCAGGTGCCGAAGATCTCGACGGTGTGCGCCACATTCACAAAGCCATGGGCCGCGGCGATCGTCTCCGCCCACTGCTCCACCGCGGGGCCCTCCACCTCGACGGCCTTGCCGCAGATCCGGCAGACCAGATGGTGGTGGTGGTCGTCGGTCGAGCAGCGGCGGTAGACCGACTCGCCGTCGCTGGTCCGCAGCACATCGACCTCGCCCGCCTCGGCGAGCGACTGGAGGGTGCGGTAGACGGTGGTCAGCCCCACCGAGGCGCCCTGGTGCTTGAGCATGTCGTGCAGCTCCTGTGCGCTGCGGAACTCGTCCACCTCGTCGAGCGCAGCCGCGACCGCGGCACGCTGCCGGGTCGACCGGCCTCGCACAGGGACGGTGTTACCTCCGCTTGGCGCCGACGCCACAGGTGCCTCCTCGCTTAGCCCCACCGATCCTTGTCGGGGCCAATTCTGCCAGGCCGGCCCGTCACACCCGTACGTCGTCCCGTGGACCACGCGCGCCCGGGAGTCCCACGGGGCACTCTGCCGCGCTTCCCGCGCCCCCGTGGGCCTCCGCGCGCCGGGCCCGGCGGCGGGCCAGCGGGGTCGCCAGCACGGTGAGGGCGATGAAGAGCGCGATGGCCATCAGCACGATCGTCGCACCCGGGGGTACGTCCTGGTAGTACGAGGTGCTGGTGCCCGCCAGCGACACGGTGACGCCGATCCCGACCGCCAGGGCGAAGGTCGCCCGGAAGGAGCGGGTGAGCTGCTGGGCCGCCACCACCGGGACCACCATCAGGGCGCTGACCAGCAGCAGCCCCACCACCCGCATGGCGACCGAGACGGTGACCGCCGCGGTGACCGCGATCAGCAGATTCAGCGCCCGCACCGGCAGCCCGGTGACCCGGGCGAACTCCTCGTCCTGGCTGACCGCGAAGAGCTGGCGCCGCAGCCCCACCGAGACCAGCAGCACAAAGGCGGCGAGGAGCGAGATCGCCAGCAGATCGGCGTCGGAGACGGTGGAGAGCGAGCCGAAGAGATAGGAGCCGAGGTCCCCGGTGGAGCCGGTGTCCGAGACATTGACCAGCAGCACACCGCCCGCCATGCCGCCGTAGAAGAGCATCGCGAGGGCGATGTCGCCGCGCGCCTTCCCGTACATCCTGATCAGTTCCATGGTCACCGCACCGGCGACGGAGACCAGGGTGGCCATCCAGATGGGGCTGGTGGAGAGCAGGAAGCCGAGGCCGACACCGGTCATCGCCACATGGCCGATGCCGTCGCCCATGAGCGCCTGGCGGCGCTGGACGAGATAGATGCCGATGGCGGGGGCGGTGACGCCGACCAGGAGGGCCGCGAGGAGCGCCCGCTGCATAAAGGCGGTTTCGAGGATGTCCATGGCGATCAGGTCAGCAGTCCTGTGCGGAGCGGCTCATGGGCCGCGTGCGGATGTACGTGGTCATGGCCGGGGAGGGCGTGCTGGCCCACCGCCTCGGGCGGGGGTCCGTCGTGGACCACACAGCCGTCGCGGAGCACCACGGCCCGGTCGATCAGCGGCTCCAGCGCGCCCAGCTCGTGCAGGACGAGCAGCACACTGGTCCCGGCGGCCACCTGGCCGCGCAGGGTCTCGGCGAGCACCTCCTGGCTGGCGAGGTCCACACCGGCCATCGGCTCGTCCATGATCAGCAGCTCGGGTCCGGCGGCGAGCGCACGGGCGATCAGCACCCGCTGGTGCTGGCCGCCGGAGAGCGCCTCCACGGGGTCCTGGGCCCGGTCGGCGAGGCCCACCAGCTCGATCGCCCGGTCCACGGCGGCCCGGTCGGCCCTGGAGAGCAGCCCGAAGCGGGCCCGGGAGAGCCGGCCGGAGGTGACGACCTCGCGGATGGTGGCGGGCACCCCGCTGGCGGCGGTGGTGCGCTGGGGCACGTACCCCACCCGGTGCCACTGGCGGAAGCGGCGCAGCGGGGTGCCGAAGAGCGAGACCTCGCCCTCGGTCAGGGGGACCTGGCCGATGACCGACCGTACGGCGGTTGACTTGCCGGAGCCGTTGGCGCCGAGGAGGGCCACCACCTCGCCGGGGGCCACGGTCAGATCGACACCGCGCAGCACCGGGCGGGAGCCGAGCGAGGCGCGGGCGCCCCGCAGGGCTATGACGGGGTCGTGCGAGGGGGGCGCCACGGTGGTCTCCGATCTCTGGCGGGCGGTCGGTGGGCCGAGGGGGCTCACTTCGCCCCCAGGGCCTTCTGGAGGGCGGCCAGATTGGCCTTCATGACCTCCAGGTAGTCCGAGCCCGGGGAGGCGTCGGTGATCCCTTCGAGCGGGTCGAGCACGGCGGTGTCCAGACCGGCCTCGGAGGCGAGGGTCTTCGCCGCGCGGTCGCTGGCGAGGGTCTCGAAGAAGACGGTGGTCACCCCGTCCTCCTTCGCGACGGTGCGCAGCTCCTTGATCCGGGCGGGGCTGGGCTCGGCCTCGGGGCTGATGCCGGAGATGCCCTCCTGGATCAGGCCGTAGCGCCCGGCGAGATGGCCGAAGGCGGCATGGGTGGTGATGAAGGTCTTGGTGTCGGTGGTGCGCAGGCCGTCCCGGAAGGCGGTGTCCAGCTTGGTCAGCTCGGAGACCAGGGTGTCCGCGTTCTTGCGGTAGGTGGCGGCGTTCTCCGGGTCGGCCTTGGCGAGGGCCCGGCCGACGCCCTCGGCCATGTCGGCGTACTGGACCGGGTCGAGCCAGCTGTGCGGGTCGGTGCCGCCGGCGTGGTCGTGGCCGTGCCCGTCGTGGCCGTCGTCGCCCGCGCCGGTGTCCTGCTCGGGCTGCTCGGTCTTCTCGGTCTTGTCGCCGGTGTCCTTGTGGCCGTGGCCGTCGTCGTGGCCCGTGTCGCCGTGCTCGTCGCCGTGGTCATGACCGTCGCCGTGGCCGTCGCCGTGGTCGTGCGACTCCTCGTGACCGGATGACTCCTCGTGGCCGTGCGTGTCCCCGGGCTCGTGGTCCTGGGTCTCCTCGCCGGCCTTCGGCAGCCCCTTCGTCAGGGTGGCCGCGTCCGTGCGGTGGTCCACGCCGGACTGCTCGATGGCCTTGTCCACGGCGGGCTGGATGCCCTTGAGGTAGAGGATGTACCCGGATTCGCCCAGCTCGGCGGTCTGGCGCGGGGTGAGGTCGAGATCGTGCGGCTCGACACCCGGCTTCGTCAGGGTGGAGACCGTCACCGCGTCGCCGCCGATGCGCTCGGCGAGGAAGGTCATGGGATAGAAGGACGCCGTCACCTTCAGCCTTCCGCCCTCCCGGCCGTCGCCGCCGTCGGTGAGGGAGCAGGCGGAGAGCGCCGCCAGGCCGAGGGCCAGGGCCCCGGCGATGGCGGTGGTGCGTATGTGACGTCGCGCGTTCATGACTGTCATTTTCAACAAAAATGGAAACGATTGTCAACAAGCGGGGGTGCGGGACCCCGGGCGAGAGGAGTCGCCGGCCGATCATCCGGCTCCGCCCGGGTACGACTCGTGCGTCAGCAGGGCAAACGCTCTCCTTTGCCCCGGCAATCGATTTGGTCCGAGGGGTACGCGCGCCGGTAACCTGAATCAATCGCCGTTCGTCGTCGTCATCAATGAAGAGAGC
This sequence comes from Streptomyces sp. NPDC000594, assembly GCF_040299965.1. Taxonomy (NCBI): domain Bacteria; kingdom Bacillati; phylum Actinomycetota; class Actinomycetes; order Kitasatosporales; family Streptomycetaceae; genus Streptomyces; species Streptomyces sp. NPDC000594. Next base: position 460,555 of record NZ_JBEPCY010000002.1, read on the forward strand.
ACCGTGGCCGCCGACAAGATCGAGACCATCGTCAGCCTCAGCAAGCGCCGTGGCTTCGTCTACCCGTGCAGTGAGATCTACGGCGGTCAGCGTGCCGCCTGGGACTACGGGCCGCTGGGCGTGGAGCTGAAGGAGAACATCAAGCGTCAGTGGTGGCGCTACATGGTCACCTCGCGTGAGGACGTCGTCGGACTGGACTCGTCGGTGATCCTGGCCAGCGAGGTCTGGGAGGCCTCCGGCCATGTCGCGACCTTCTCCGACCCGCTCACCGAGTGCACCTCGTGTCACAAGCGCTTCCGCGCCGACCACCTGATCGAGGCGTACGAGGAGAAGCACAGCGGCCGCACCCCCGAGAACGGCCTGGCCGACCTCAACTGCCCCAACTGCGGCAACAAGGGCACCTTCACCGACCCGAAGCAGTTCTCGGGTCTGCTCTCCACCCACCTCGGCCCGACCGCGGACTCCGGCTCGATCGCCTATCTGCGCCCCGAGACCGCCCAGGGCATCTTCACCAACTTCAGCCAGGTGCAGAACACTTCCCGCAAGAAGCCGCCGTTCGGCATCGCGCAGATGGGCAAGTCGTTCCGTAACGAGATCACGCCCGGCAACTTCATCTTCCGCACCCGCGAGTTCGAGCAGATGGAGATGGAGTTCTTCGTCAAGCCGGGCGAGGACGAGCACTGGCAGCAGTACTGGATGGACCAGCGCTGGAACTGGTACACCGGCCTTGGCATGCGCGAAGAGAACATGCGCTGGTACGACCACCCCAAGGAGAAGCTCTCCCACTACTCGAAGCGGACCGCCGACATCGAGTACCGCTTCCAGTTCGGCGGCAATGAGTGGGGCGAGCTGGAGGGTGTCGCCAACCGCACCGACTACGACCTCACCGCGCACTCCAAGGCGTCCGGCCACGACCTGTCGTACTTCGACCAGGAGGCCGGGGAGCGCTGGACGCCGTATGTCATCGAGCCCGCCGCCGGTGTCGGCCGCACGATGCTGGCCTTCCTCCTCGACGCGTACAACGAGGACGAGGCGCCGAACGCCAAGGGCGTCATGGAGAAGCGCACCGTGATGCGTCTCGACCCGCGCCTCGCGCCGGTCAAGGTCGCGGTGCTGCCGCTCTCCCGCAACCCGCAGCTCTCGCCGAAGGCCAAGGGTCTCGCGGCCGATCTGCGCCAGCACTGGAACATCGAGTTCGACGACGCCGGCGCCATCGGCCGCCGCTACCGCCGTCAGGACGAGATCGGTACGCCGTTCTGTGTCACGGTCGACTTCGACACCCTCGACGACAACGCGGTGACGGTGCGCGAGCGCGACACGATGAAGCAGGAGCGGGTCTCCCTGGACCAGATCCAGGCGTACCTCGGTTCGCGGCTGCTCGGCTGCTGAGGACCGTGACGCGGTGACCGTGACGCGGTCCGCCGCGCCATGACGTGCTGCCGAGGGGCCGGCCGGGCGATGTGCCCGGCCGGCCCCTCGGCGTTCCGCTGCCCCGCCCCGGCGGCCCGTCGCGCGGGGGCGGCGGCCGGGTGCCGGAGGGCCGGTGGCCGGGTCGCCCGGGGATACTCTGGTGCGGCGCGTGCGCCCGGTGGCGTACGCTCCAGGGCATGTCTTCGTTCTTCCAGATCTACGAGTGAGAGAGCGGCGGCCGTCCGCCCTCATCTGACGAACCACCAGTCATTCCTCACCACGATGGGAGAACACCGTGGCCAAGAGCCGTAACAACCTGCTCGGCGTCGGCGGACAGCGCAAGAAGCTGTCCCGGAGCGATCAGCAGGGTCTGGGGCAGGCCCGCGAGGCCGACCTCAGGACCGCCGCCGACCACAAGGCCGAGCTGGTGCGCAAGATGCGCGAGCGGGCCGGGAACCCGGCCCCCGCCGACAGCGCGACCGACGCGGACACCACCGCCCAGGGCGGCACGGACAGCTCCGACGCCCAGGGCTGAGCCCCTCGCGGAGCCCCTTGGCGCCCGAGGCTGAGCCCCCGGGGCGCCGCTTTCGGCCCCGAACGGCGAGAACAGCACGGACCCCGGACCGATGATCGGTCCGGGGTCCGTCGTTCTTCACAATCGCGTACGACCGGAACGGCGCCGCCGACCCCTCCGGAACGTGCCGCAGGACGACCCCTCCGGCACGGGCCGGGCGAGGGCTCAGCGCGGCAGCCGGGCCGCCACCGGGACCATGTCGCCGGTGGTGGCGATGCCCACCGTCCACAGGCTCCGGCTCCCCGGCACCCCGGCGATCGACCGGATGACCAGATCCGGGGCGGCGGCCCGCTCCCAGCGGCGGTCGGCGCCGTCCCAGCGCAGCAGCACCGGGGCGGACGCCTTGCCGCCGCCCGCCCAGAGGGCGCCGTCCGCCGTCCGCACCACGGCCCGCAGCCGCCCGTCGGCCACCCTCGGTGTGCTCGGCTCCGTCCAGACCCGTCCGTTCCAGCGGGCGGTGTACGGGCGCTCGGTGCCATCGGTGGCCACCGCGCCGCCCACCGCCCAGACCTCACCGGACGGGGTGACGGTGACGCCGCCGAACCAGCGGTGCTCACCCGCCGCCACCGGGGTCGCCACCCGCTTCCAGGACGTCCCGTCCCAGTGCAGGACCAGCGAGGACTGGGTGCCGTCGGCGGTGGCGTACGAGGAACCCACCGCCCAGATGTCGTCCGCCGCGACCACGGCCAGGGCCGTCAGCTCGCCGGGGCCGGTGGCCGGCAGGGCGTGCCGCTCCCAGGCGGTGCCGTTCCACCGCTGGATCGCGGGCCCGCTGTTCTTGACCCCGCCCACTCCGGCACGGCCCACCACCCAGGCCGCGCCGTCCGGCGCGGTGGCGACGGCGTCCGGCACCACCCGCCCGGCCGGATCGGCGGCGAGGGCACGATTGGTCCAGGTGGTGCCGTTCCAGTGCGCCGTACCGGCACCGACGGCCCAGATGTCGTCCTCGGCCCGTACCGCCAGGGACTGCGGCCAGTTCCCGGCCGGCAGTCTCGACTCCTCCGTCCAGGAGGTGCCGTTCCAGCGCAGGGCGACGGGCTCACCCGTGGAGAGACCGGACAGCCGGTGCCCGATCGCCCACACCCTGCGGGAGTCGAGGCCGGCCACGGCGGTCAGATCGCCATGGGCGAAGGGGACGGCACTGGCCCGCCAGGGGCCCTTGAGGGCGAGCGGGGCGGCGGCGGCCGCGGTGTTCAGGGGGGTGGCGGCGCCGTTCGGACCGAGGTCCGCGGCGATCACCCCGCCGGTGGCTATCGCCGTCGCCGTCAGCACCGCGATCAGCACCGGGCGTCGCCGCCCCGCCGAACGCCGGGGGTCGGTCGTCGTCTTCACGGGTTCCCTCTTCCTCTCCGTATGGTCGGTACTGCCGGTACCACCGGTACGGTCGCTGTGGCCGGTCACGGGGCGGTGGTCTTGATGACGAAGTCGAAGGCGCCCGCGTAGACGCCGTCGGTGGGCCCGGTGAGCGCGATCGTGCAGGCCCGGTTGATGATCGTGTCGGCGGCGTTCAGGGCGGCGAAGTCCCTGCCGTACGCCCGGGTGTCGTCGGGGAAGTACAGCTGGGTGATCAGCACCGGCCCGCCCGGGGTCTGCACCATGGTGTGGATGTGCGGGGCACGGGTGCCCCAGCGGCCCGCGTAGTCCCGGGGGATGATCGTGCGCAGCCGGTAGGTGCCCCGGGCGGTCGTGTACTGGTGGCCCCGGAGCGAGAAGCCCGCGGTGTCGTAGTCGCCGTTCTGGTCGCACTGCCAGAAATCGATCAGGGTGCCCGGCAGGGGGCGGCACGCGGCGTCGTAGACGGTGCCGGTCATCACCACCTCCACCCCCTTGATGCCGGGGGTGATCAGATCGGTCCGCTCCGGGGTCTCCGGCTTGAACAGCGGCCCCTCCATCGCGGCGGGTGTCTCATGGCCGTCGCAGGCGGGGGTGAGGGCGATCGGCCGTCCGGCGCGCCGGGCCGCCTCGACCGCGGTCATCGGCGCCGCGGCGGCGGACGGCACGGCCAGGGCCGATGCCCCGGCCGCGCCCAGGGCGGCGGCGGTCACCGTGATCGAGCCGGTCCTGATGAAGGACCTGCGGGACCCGGGCCGGGGCTCCCGTACCGCGCCCGGCGCGCTCTCGGGGTGGTCGTCACGCATGCTGGGTCTCCTCATTCGTCCACAGTGCGGGGGGCTGGACGGGGGCACACCCGGAAGCCTGCGAGGGGCGCGATGCCCCGGGGTGCCCCGCAGGGCCAGCGTGGCTTCGGTGGCCCGGAAGCGGATCAACCACATGACCGGTCGGGTACGGGGCGACGCGTCCGCGTGACGAAACGAAACCCTGGGGGAGGGCGGCGTACCGCCCGGCGTACGGGGGTAGGGGGCGCTGCTCCCCGGTCCCCACCCGGGTGCGCGGCGGCCTGCGGCCGGGCACAGGGGCACGGGGGCACATGGGTGCAGGCGTGCCGGTTCGGTGCGGGTGGGCGGGTACGCGGGTGCCGGGTGCGGTCGGGGTCACCCGCGCCGGGTACGCCGGGCGGCGGGGTCGGTGGCCTCGTCGCGAGGGTCCCGGGTGCCGTGGGGGCAGGGGGCAGGGCCAGACGTCAGGCGTCAGGGCCTCGGGGTCGGGCGGGTGCGGGTGACCCAGAGGGCGATGCGGGTACGGGAGCGGATGTTCAGCTTGTCGCGGATGTGGTTGAGATGGGTGGCCACCGTGCTCGGGGAGACACCGAGACGGGCGGCAATCTCGCGGTTGGTCAGCCCCTCGGCGATCAGCAGGGCGATGGCCGTCTCACGGCCGGTGAGCCGTTCCTCGCCGGGGGCGGAGACCGGGGCGGCGGCGTCCCCGGTGTCGGCCAGGGCGTACGTCCGCAGCTGCGGCCAGCGCAGCCCCCGGCCGCCCGAACCGGCCCGTTCCCGGGCCAGGGGCGGCAGCGCCGACGCGGCACGGGCCGCCGCCGTGCCGACCCGTCGCCGCCAGGGTTCCTCCGGCGCCGCGCCCAGCCGCTCCCGTAACGCCTCCGCCGCGGCGAGGAGCCGTAACGCCCGCTTCACCGCGCCCTGCTCCGCCGCGATCACCGCGAGCCCCTCCAGGGGCTCCACCGCGTACGGGTCCGGCTCCCGCTGCGGGGCCGACCGCAGCGCCTCGGCGAACAGCTCGCGCGCCGCCCCGGGTTCGCCGCGCTCCAGCCGTACCGCACCGGCGGTGTGCAGGGCGAGCCGCACCCGGTGTCCGGCGCCCTCCGCCCGCAGCACCGGAAGGCATTGCTCCAGGAGCGTGTCGGCCTCGGCCGCGGCCCCGGTGCGCAGCAGTGCCCCGGCCAGCCGGTGGCGGCACCACGCCTCGTCGGCGGGGCGGGCGAGCGCGGTCACCAGGGAGAGGGACGCCCGCAGATCGGCGACGGCGCCGGTGAGGGCGCCCGCGCGCAGCCGTGCCTCCGCGCGGGCGTCCAGCGCGTTCGCCAGCAGCGCGGGATCGCCGTCCGTCCGGGCCACGGCCACCGCCCGCCCGGCGCGGCGGAGCGCGGCCGGGGTCTCCCGCCACCGGCAGGCGAGCCGCGCGGCGAGCGCCAGCGCCCCCGCCTGCCAGGGCGTACCGGACTCCAGTGCCCCGGCGCCGGTCAGCAGGGTGAGCGCGGCGGCGGGCCGGTCCCGCCGGAAGTGGATCCGGGCCAGCTCCAGGACGAGCCGCAGATGCGGGCGGCGGCCCTCGGCGGTGGCGGCGGCGACCACCTCGGCGAGGTTCTCGTACTCGTCGTCCCAGGGGCCCGGGGTCCCGTCCGGGAAGACCGCCCGGCCGCCGGGGTCCGCCAGGCCGAGGAGCCGCTCGGCGGCCCGTTCCCGTACGGTGTGCGCCTCCCCGGCCGAGGCCAGCCGGGCCAGCGCGTACGCCCGGACCGGACCGAGCAGCCGGAAGGGGGCGGGTGCCGTCGCGGTGTCCTCGCCGGGGACCCGGGCGATCAGGGACTTGGCCTCCAGCGCGCAGAGCGTCCGTACCACCTCCGCCCGGCCGCGTTCCGGGACGAGGGCCGTGGCCGCCGCGACCCCGAAACCGCCCGGCAGCACCGACAGCCGCCGGAACAGCTCCCGTTCGCGCGCGTCGAGCCGCCGGTGGCTCCCGTCGATCGCGGCGGACAGATCGCGGTGGCGCGCCGGGCCCGCCCGGCTGCCGTCGGAGAGCAGGGCCGGGCCGTCGTCGAGACCGGCCAGGATCTCGCCGGGGCCGAGGGCTCCGCTGCGCCGGGCGGCCAGTTCGACGGCGAGGGGCATCCCGTCGAGCCGCCGGCAGATCTCGGCGACCGGGTCGGCACCGGGGACGCCGTCCGCGAGGGCGGGTACGGGGGCGGGTACGAGGGGATGGACGGGGGCGTACGCGGCCGCCCGTTCCCGGAAGAGGCGTACGGCGTCCGATTCCTGTCCGGGGCCGGTGGGGGAGAGGGCGAGACCGCCGAGGCGGAACACCACCTCGCCCGGTACCCGTAGCGCCTCCCGGCTGGTGGCGAGGATCCGCAGCCGGGGGCAGCGCCGCAGCAGCTCCGCCACGAGCCGGGCGCACTCCCCGGCCAGGTGCTCGCAGGTGTCGAGGACGAGCAGCACCCGCCGGTCCCCGACCGTCCGGGCGACCGTGTCGACGACGTCGACGGCGTCGGCCGCCCGGCTCCCGTGCCAAGCCCCGCACCGGGCGGGCTCGGGACCCGGGCATCCGCGGGGCGGGTTCGCGGTGAAGGCGGCGGCCACCGCCGGGGCCAGGGCGCCGGGGCCGGTCACCGTGTCCAGTTCGGCGAGCCGGGCCGGGGTCCGGGTCGACGCGGCGAACTCCAGGGCGAGCCGGGTCTTGCCGATGCCGCCGGGGCCGGTGAGGGTCAGCAGCCGGGCGGTACGGAACAGGGCGCGCAGCCGGGCGAGTTCACGGCGGCGGCCGACGAAGGAGTCCAGGGGGCGCGGCGGTTCCCGGCCGGGGAGGGCCCGCGCGGCTTCCGTCTCCCCTTCCGGTACGGGGGCGGGGGCCAGGGGCGCGGGGGCCGCCGGGGGCGTGGGGCGGGTGCGGGGGGTTCCGTCACGGCGGTGACGGAACGATTCCGCGCCGAAGGTCTCCCCGGAGATGCCGGTGACTCCGGAGACCCCCGTGACCCCGGAGACACCGGTGACCCCGGAGACGGCCGCGACGGCGGTCCGGCGGCGGAAGGCGCGTTGCCGACAGACCCCCGAGCAGTATCGGGCCGGACGCCCGCCCCGGCTGCCCCGGCCCGGCAGTCCCGCCCCGCACATCTCGCACCTTCGGTCGGCCCTCATCCGCCGCATCCTGACGCAGCGGACGGCCGGGGACCATCATGTGTCCGGTGGCTCTTCGGCCCCGCTCCGCCACCGGCCCGTGTTTGCCGTGTCCGGGGTACGGACGGGCAGCGGATCGTGCCCTCGCGGACGGCCGGACGGCCCGGACCGGGCCGTCCGGACATGCGACCGTTGCGGTGCCCGGTGCCAGGGATCGGCTGTCGGGCGTGCGCCGTTCCGGGCCCACTCCACCATGGGCCGGTCCCGCTGTGCCGGGCCGCTCCCGGGCCCGGACGGCGCGCATGACGTGGCCCGTTCCCCCGGCCCGTCCGCCCTCTCCCGGCCCTCCGGCCTCCCCCGTACCCGCCCCGCGACCTCCCCCGTACCCACCCTGTGCCGGGGCTGTGCCGGTCCGGTAACACCCCTTGTCCGTAAGGATTCCGTGGGCGTCCCATGTGCACGGGCGGTGGGTTGTCAGTGCCCGGGGTTAGCGTGGAGACACACAACGAGGGGATCACCAGATCATGAATCGCACGGTCGTTCGCGCGCTGTCCGTTACCGTCGCCGTCGCGGCGGCGCTGGCCACCGTCACCGCCTGCGGCGGCTCCGACGACACGGCGGGCGGGGACGGCGGCAAGGGCGGCACCCTGCTGAAGCTGGACCCGGTCGCCGCCCTGCGCGAGGTCCAGCAGAAGACCGGTGACGCCCAGTCGGCACGGATCGAGGGCACCACCACCATGGGCGAGATGATGTCCATGGAGCAGTCGGGCGTCCTCGGCTGGTCCGACGGTGTCTCCGGCGAGATGGAGATCACCTACACCGGCGGCACGATGGCGCGGACCATGAAGAGCTCCGGGGTCACCGGCCCCGTGCAGGCGCGGTACTTCAAGGACGGCTATGTGATGAACATGGGCGCCGCCGCCGCCCAGCAGCTCGGCGGGAAGAGCTGGATCCGCTACACCTACGAGGATCTGGAGAAGATGGCGGGCGCGGCCGGCAGCGTCCTGAAGGACCAGATCCAGAACAGCACCCCGCAGCAGTCGGTGAAGGCCCTGCTCGCCTCCGGCGATGTGAAGAGGGTCGGCCAGGAGAAGATTCGGGGAGTGGAGACCACCCACTTCTCCGGGACCGTCGATGTCGCCGAGCTGTCCACGGCCAACAGCGATCTGGACAAGGGCCAGCTGGAGCAGTTCCGCAAGCAGCTCAGCTCCGCCGGGATCACCACCCAGGAGGTCGACATCTGGGTCGACAAGAACCATCTGCTGGTGAAGAAGGTGGAGAGCGGCAAGATGAAGACCGGCTCCTTCGACAGCACGCTCTACTACAGCGACTACGGCACCAAGATATCCGTGGAGCGCCCGCCGGCCTCGGACACCGTCGACTTCCAGGAGCTGATGGCCGCCGCCGGCCAGGGCTCCTCCTGACCGGGGCCGAACGGGGCCGAACGGGACCGACCCGGGCCGAGGGGGACTCGGGCCGTCGGGGACTCGGCGGGACCGGCCGGGGCCGACGGGGACCGGGCAGGACTCGGCGTGACCGACCGGGACGGGGCGGGGTCGTCGGGGGCACGGGCGGGCCGCCGCGCCTGCCCCTCCGTCTGCCCCGGGGATTCCTGACACCACAGGGCGCCATGAGGACGCTGGAGACAGCCGCCGTCGTGCGGTGGGTCCACCCGCGTGCGTCCCCCTGAGCGTTCCGGCCCCGGCCGGGACCCGCCCCGTGAGGAGTCCCATGAAGCTCATCCGGAAGACGGCGACGGCCCTGGCCGTGCTGCTCGCCGCCACCGTGCTGCCCGTCGCCCCGGCGGCGGCCGCCACGGCGGAGCGGCCCGCGCCGCCCCGCAGCTGTCTGGTCGCCGTCGACACCGGCGAGGCCACCTGCTACGACAGCCGCGCCGACCACACCCGGGCGCTCAACCGGCTGCGGGGGGTCCGCGCCGAGATGGGCTCCCTCTACAGCGACGCCAACTACCAGGGGGCCCGGCTCACCTTCCACGGCACCCTTGGCTGCTACTTCCAGTACCCCGAGTTCGCCGATCTGAGCCGGTACGGCTGGAACGACATCGCCAGCTCGGCACAGGCCACCGCCTACTGCCCCTCGATGTCGCTCTACGACCACACCTGGTGGGCGGGCGACTCGATGTGGTTCCGCGCGATGGAGCCCTGGCTGAGGGGTCTGAACGACCGGATCTCCTCCGTCCGGCTCGGCTGAGGTTCGAGCGGTCTGAGTGGTCTGAGCGGTCTGAGAGACCCCGGCTCCCGGACCGGGCCCGAGGCCCGTGGCCCCGGGTCGGTCCGGGGGCCGGGCTCAGGCCCGTGCCCGGTCCGGGGTGCCCCGGGGCTCGGGCCCCTCCAGCTGTTCGGCACAGCGCAGGGCCGTGCCCATGGCCCAGCGGCCACTGGTCGCCGCGCCCACCACCAGGATCACCAGGCCCGCCGCCGCGACGATCCACCAGGCGGCGCGGCTCGCCTCCACGAACGCCGCCGCGTAGCCGGGGCCATGGGCGCCGACGGTCACCCCCGCCGCCAGCACCGTGCCGATCACCGCGACGCCCAGGGTCTGCCCGATCTGGCGGCTGGTGGAGGCGATGGCGGCGGCCACCCCCGCCTGCGCCCGGGGCATCCCGGAGACCGCCGTATTGGTGATGGGGGTGTTCACCAGGCCGAAGCCGATACCGAAGAGCACATAGCCGAGGAAGAGCAGGGTGTCGGAGGTCTCCGCCTCGAAGGCGGCGAAGAGCACTCCGCAGGCCCCTATGGTCGTCCCCGCGATCAGCAGCGGCAGCCGTGGGCCCCGGCTGCCGACCAGCCGCCCCGAGATCGGGGAGCAGACCAGGGTGAGCCCGGCCATCGGGAGCATGTAGAGCCCGGCGTGGAGCGCCGAGTACCCCCGGACATCCTGGAGATAGAGGGTGTTGAGGAAGAGGAAGCCGGCGAGGGAGGCGAAGGCGCACACCGCGATCACGGTGGCCCCGCTGAAGGGCGCGCTGCGGAAGAACCGCAGCTCGATCAGGGGCTCGCGGCGGCGGGGCTCGTACACCAGGAAGCACACCAGGGCGACGGCGGCGATCCCTCCGAAGACGGCGTTCCGCTCGATGATCGCGTAGGTCAGCGAGCCGAGCAGCACCATGATCAGCAGCTGGCCCACCGGGTCGGCCCGCCGGGGGTGCGGCGCCCGGGACTCCGGTACGTACCGCAGGGTCAGCAGCAGCGCCGCGATGCCCACCGGCAGATTGACCCAGAAGATGGAGCGCCAGCCGACGGTGTCCACCAGGAGGCCGCCGACGAGCGGCCCGGCGGCCATGGAGATGCCCACGACGGCGCCCCAGGCGCCGATGGCGCGGGCCCGTTCCGCCGGGTCGGTGAAGACATTGGTGATGATCGACATGGCGACGGGGTTGAGCATGGAGCCGCCGACCGCCTGGATCATGCGGAAGGCGACCAGGGACTCCAGGGTGGGGGCGAGCGAGCAGAGCGCCGACCCCAGGGTGAAGAGGACCAGCCCGGCCATGAAGACCTTCTTGCGGCCGATCCGGTCGGCGGTCGAGCCCGCCAGCATCAGCAGCGAGGCCAGAACCAGGGTGTAGGCGTCGATCGTCCACTGGAGTCCGGAGACCGAGGCGTCCAGCTCCCGGCCCATGGAGGGAAGCGCCACATTGAGGATGGTGTTGTCGAGGCTGACGATCAGCAGACTCATACAGCAGATCGCCAGGACCAGCATCCTCCGCCGGGAGGTCAGCTCGGACATGGCATCGATAGTACGGCTAACTAACCACTCCCGTCCGATCGCGACGCGCCATACGGGACAATGGACGGATGACCACGCTCGTCCCCGCCTCCGGCCCCGTCCCCCCGCCCGCGCGGACGCCCGCCCCGACGCTGGCCATCGGCCCCCACTCGGTCCAGCCGCCGGTGGTCCTGGCGCCCATGGCCGGGATCACCAATGCGCCCTTCAGGACCCTGTGCCGGGAGTTCTCCCGGGGCAAGGGGCTCTTCGTCAGCGAGATGATCACCACGCGGGCGCTGGTCGAGCGCAATGAGAAGACCATGCAGCTGATCCACTTCGACGCGAGCGAGACGCCCCGGTCGATCCAGCTGTACGGGGTGGACCCGGTCACCGTCGGCAAGGCGGTCCGGATGATCGTGGACGAGGATCTGGCCGACCACATCGATCTCAACTTCGGCTGCCCGGTCCCCAAGGTGACCCGCAAGGGCGGTGGCTCCGCGCTGCCGTACAAGCGGCCCCTGCTGCGGGCGATCCTCCGCGAGGCGGTCGCGGGCGCCGGAGCGCTGCCGGTCACCATGAAGATGCGCAAGGGCATCGACGACGACCACCTCACCTATCTCGACGCGGGCCGGATCGCGGTCGAGGAGGGCGTCACCGCCATCGCCCTGCACGGCCGCACCACCGCCCAGCACTACGGCGGCACGGCCGACTGGGAGGCCATCGCCCGGCTCAAGGAGCATGTCCCCGAGATCCCCGTGCTGGGGAACGGGGACATCTGGTCGGCGGCGGACGCCCTGCGGATGGTGCGGGAGACCGGGTGCGACGGGGTGGTCGTGGGGCGCGGCTGTCTGGGGCGCCCCTGGCTCTTCGGCGATCTGGTGTCGGCGTTCGAGGGCGACGGCACCACCGCCGCGCCGACGCTGCGGGAGGTCGCCGCCGTGATGCGGCGCCATGCCGAGCTGCTGGGGGAGTGGATCGGCGACGAGGCGCGCGGGGTGATCGACTTCCGTAAGCATGTGGCCTGGTACCTCAAGGGCTTCGCGGTCGGCTCCGAGATGCGCAAGCGGCTGGCGATCACCTCCTCGCTGGCCGAGCTGGACGAGCAACTGGGGCTGCTCGAACTCGACCAGCCCTGGCCGCTGGGGGCGGACGGGCCGCGCGGCCGTACCTCCGGCAACAACCGGGTGGTGCTCCCGGACGGCTGGCTGAAGGACCCGTACGACTGCTCCGCCGTCGGCGCCGACGCCGAACTGGACACTTCGGGCGGCTGAGCTACGGCCCCAGCCGGTCCGAGGGGCGGCGCGGAGTGCGTGATTCTCACCACCCTTGATAAGGGTTGCGCTCAGATGAGCGAATCTTTGGTGGATGCATCTTTCGGAAGGGTGGCACCCAGTGCCACCCTTTCTGGCTTCACCCCTCCATGAATCCGGCACTCTGTGTCAGCTCTACGCGGGCTGCGGGTTGCCTTCCGTGGGCATGGCTTCAGAGGTTGAAGGAATCCCTCCGGGAGCCGGGGGAGTGACCGGGCTTTCGATCCGCTGGCGGACGAGTGGTTACGGCCGTATGACGGCCAAGTGGACCTCCCCAGGCGCCTTCGATCTGGGTATGTTCCTCGCCGTCAGGGCAGCCACCGAGCCTCGAAAGGTCGAGAGCCGTGTCGGAAAGCAAAGATCACTCGGGCCAGAAGTTCGTTTATGACTTCACCGAAGGCAACCGGGACCTGAAGGACCTGCTCGGCGGCAAGGGCGCCAACCTCGCGGAGATGACCAACCTTCAGCTGCCCGTTCCGCCGGGGTTCACCATCACCACGGAGGCGTGCAAGGTCTATCTCGCCAGCGGTGAGGAGCCGGCCGCCCTGCGCGACGAGGTGAGTGCGCACCTCGATGCCCTGGAGACCCGGATGGGCAAGCGGCTCGGCCAGGCGGACGACCCCCTGCTGGTCTCCGTCCGCTCGGGGGCCAAGTTCTCCATGCCCGGGATGATGGACACCGTCCTCAACATCGGTCTCTCCGACGAGTCGGTCGAGGGGCTGGCCCGGCAGGCGGGGGACGACCGCTTCGCCTGGGACTCGTACCGGCGGCTCATCCAGATGTTCGGCAAGACGGTGCTGGGGGTCGACGGCGACCTCTTCGAGGAGGCGCTGGAGGAGGCCAAGGCGGCCAAGGGCGTCGGGGTGGACACCGATCTCGACGCCGACGATCTGCGGAAACTGGTCCGCGCGTTCAAGGGGATCGTCTCCGTCCGGGCCGGCCGGGCCTTCCCGCAGGACCCCCGGGAGCAGATGGACCTCGCGGTCCGGGCGGTCTTCGACTCCTGGAACGGCGACCGGGCCCGGCTCTACCGCCGCCAGGAGCGCATCCCCAACGACCTGGGCACCGCCGTCAACATCTGCTCCATGGTCTTCGGCAATCTCGGCCCCGACTCCGGTACCGGGGTCGCCTTCACCCGTGACCCGGCCAGCGGCCAGCAGGGCGTCTACGGCGACTACCTCCAGAACGCCCAGGGCGAGGACGTGGTCGCCGGTATCCGCAACACCGTTCCGCTCGCGGAGCTGGAGACCATCGACAAGGCCTCCTACGACCGGCTGATGCAGATCATGGAGACGCTGGAGAACCACTACCTCGACCTCTGCGACATCGAGTTCACCATCGAGCGCGGACAGCTGTGGATGCTCCAGACCCGGGTCGGCAAGCGGACCGCCGGGGCCGCCTTCCGGATCGCCACCCAACTCGTCGACCAGGGGCTGATCGACGAGGCCGAGGCGTTGCGGCGGGTCAACGGCGCCCAGCTCGCCCAGCTGATGTTCCCCCGCTTCGACGAGGGCGCCACCGTGGAGCTGCTGGGCCGGGGCATCGCGGCCTCGCCCGGCGCGGCCGTCGGCAAGGCGGTCTTCGACTCGTACACCGCCGTCAAGTGGTCCCGCTCGGGTGAGCGGGTCATCCTCATCCGCCGGGAGACCAACCCCGACGACCTGGACGGGATGATCGCCGCCGAGGGCATCCTCACCTCGCGCGGCGGCAAGACCTCGCATGCCGCCGTGGTGGCCCGGGGCATGGGGAAGACCTGTGTCTGCGGCGCCGAGGAACTGGACGTCGACACCAAGCGGCGGCGGATGACGGTCGGCGGCACGGTGATCGAGGAGGGCGATGTCATCTCCGTCGACGGCTCCACCGGCAAGGTCTACCGGGGCGAGGTGCCGGTGGTGCCCTCCCCCGTGGTCGAGTACTTCGAGGGCCGGATGCACGCCGGGGCGGACGACGCCGATGAACTGGTGGTGGCCGTCCACCGGATGATGGCCTACGCGGACCGGGTACGCCGGCTGCGGGTGCGGGCCAACGCCGACAACGCCGAGGACGCCCTGCGGGCCCGCCGCTTCGGCGCCCAGGGCATCGGCCTCTGCCGCACCGAGCACATGTTCCTCGGCGAGCGCCGCGAGATGGTGGAGCGGCTGATCCTCGCCGACACCGAGGAGCAGCGCTCCTCGGCACTGGAACAGCTCCTTCCGCTCCAGCGGCGGGACTTCGTGGAGCTGTTCGAGGCGATGGACGGGCTGCCGGTGACGGTGCGCCTCCTGGACCCGCCGCTCCATGAGTTCCTGCCGGACATCACCGAACTCTCGGTACGGGTGGCGCTCGCCGAGGCCCGCGAGGACCACAACGAGAACGATCTGCGGCTCCTCCAGGCCGTCCACCGGCTCCATGAGCAGAACCCCATGCTGGGGCTGCGCGGGGTACGGCTCGGACTGGTCATCCCGGGGCTCTTCACCATGCAGGTCCGGGCCATCGCCGAGGCGGCGGCGGCCCGGAAGGACGCCAAGGGCGACCCGCGCGCCGAGATCATGATCCCGCTGGTGGGCACCGTCCAGGAGCTGGAGATCGTCCGGGACGAGGCCGAGCAGGTCATCGCCGAGGTCGAGGCGGCCACCGGGGTGGAGCTGAGGCTGGCCCTCGGCACCATGATCGAGCTGCCCCGGGCCGCGCTGACGGCGGCACAGATCGCCGAGGCCGCCGAGTTCTTCAGCTTCGGCACCAATGACCTCACCCAGACGGTGTGGGGGTTCTCCCGGGACGATGTGGAGGCCAGCTTCTTCACCGCCTATCTGGAGAAGGGGATCTTCGGGGTCTCACCCTTCGAGACCATCGACCGGGACGGGGTCGGCGCGCTGGTGCGGAGCGCGGTGGTGGCGGGCCGGGCCACCCGGCCCGGACTCAAGCTCGGGGTCTGCGGGGAGCACGGCGGCGACCCGGAATCCGTCCACTTCTTCCATGAGGTGGGCCTGGACTATGTCTCCTGCTCGCCGTTCCGTATCCCGGTGGCACGGCTGGAGGCGGGCCGGGCGGTGATCCTCTCCCACGGTGGCGGCTGACCCTTGCCCACGGCGGCGGCTGACCCTCACCCACGGTGGTGGCCGACCCTTGCCCACGGTGGTGGCCGCTCGGCCACCACCGCGACCCGTGAGTTTCCGGGGCTTCCTGTGGCTTCCTGGGGTTTCCGGGGATTCCACCCGGCGTTGCGGAGCACTTCTGTAAAGGCCCTGTCGATTTATCGCCTTGCCTCTTGATCCGCCTTGCGGGAGGGCCATGCGGTACGAGTGTGAGGCCGAACACACTCACTGTTGCAAGGATCTTGAATAACCCAATTCGACTGCCGTTCGGCCTGTGAAAACAAGGGGCGGGGCGCGGCCGTGGATCCCCATCCATGGCCGCGCCCCATTACCCCAGCCGGACAGGGAGCCGCACCTTCTGTCACCCGCCGCCGGATGTGCGAAGCCCCCCACGGTCTTCGTCCATCCATCGGAGACAGAGGGAACCTGCCCGACGCCGTACAGCCTTTCGGTTCGCACCCAACTCGGGCGAGACATTTCAACTCTGGCTGAAACCCCATGGTGACCGGCTGTGATGGAGTGCATACTCAGTGATCGGGGGCAATTGCGGGTGCAACAGTGGGGGTTCCGTGCTTCGTATCCATTTCACCGGTGACGACCTGGCCCGGGTACGAATGGCAGCCAAGCCAGACGTGTTGT
The DNA here is from genome assembly GCF_040299965.1 of Streptomyces sp. NPDC000594. NCBI lineage: Bacteria > Bacillati > Actinomycetota > Actinomycetes > Kitasatosporales > Streptomycetaceae > Streptomyces > Streptomyces sp. NPDC000594. The sequence continues at coordinate 476,537 of NZ_JBEPCY010000002.1, forward strand.
GGGAAACGATTCTCAGTTTTCACCGATTGAGAGAGCGGCGCCGCGCTCAGATGTTCGGTGAATGGCGATCGGAAGCCCGTGCGCGGTTGAATGGTGAAACAAACCTGCTGTCCGCACTGGTGCCACCCCGGGGCTATTTCCCGGATTTCCTCACTCCGCCCGGAGCCGGTGGCGGTCTGGACGCGGGACTGGAGGTGATCCGTGCCACTCCGCCCGAGCGGATGCACATCGAACTCTCCCTGGTCCCGGCGGGCCGGGGCGCTCTGGAGAAGTTCCCCGAGCGCGCCGCCGAACGGGGCTCCGACGGCACCGCCGAGCGGTCCGGCCGGCTCGCCGGGCTCGCCGAGGGGCGCCCCGGGGCGCTCGCCCGGCTGGTCTGCGTCCTCCGGGGCTACCACCGCGCCGCCATCGAGCCCTACTGGGGACACATCCAGGCGCGGGTGGAGGCCGACCGCGCGATACGGGGCCGCGCCCTCCTCGACGGGGGCGCGGCGGAACTGCTCGGTACCCTGCCCCCGGTGCTGCGCTGGCGGGCGCCCGTCCTGGAGGCCGACTACCCCGTCGACCGGGAACTCCACCTGGACGGCCGGGGGCTGCTGCTCCAGCCTTCCCTCTTCTGCCGGGGCACCCCCGTGGTCTACCGGGATGTCACCCTGCCACCGGTCCTGGTCTACCCCGTCGCCCACACCCCCGACCCGGCCTTCGGCGAGGGCACGCCGGGCGGCCTCGGCCCCTCCCTGGGCCGGCTGGTGGGCCATACCCGCTCCGCCGTCCTCCAGGCCATCCGGTACGGCTGCACCACCAGCGAGCTGGCCCGCCGGGCCGGGGTCTCGCTCGCCTCGGCCAGCCAGCACGCCGCCGTGCTCCGGGACGCGGGTCTGGTGCTGACGCTGCGGCACGGGAATTCGGTGCTGCACACCCTGACCCCGCTGGGCGCCGCCCTGCTGCGGGGCGGCGCCCCGGCGGAGGTCAGCGGCTGAGACCCCCTGGGGCACCCCCGTACAGCAAGATCCGGAAGACACTCCCTAGCGGCGGAAGGGGCCCGTCACCTCATAGGTGATCCCGCCCGACGACGACCCGCTCGTCCCGCGCTGGCTGGAGAAGTACAGCCGGGAGCCGTCCGGTGCGAAGGCCGGGCCGGTGATCTCCGACCCCGACTGCCCCTGGAGCCGCAGGAACGGCGCCACCACCCCGTCCGGGGTGATCACACAGATGTCCATGGAGCCGCCGTCCTCCGCGACGAACAGATCGCCCGAGGAGCTGCCCGTCACATTGTCGACGCCGGTCAGCGGGGCGCCCCCGCTGACCAGCGAGTCGTCATAGGCCAGCTCATAGGTGTCGTCGCGCAGATTCAGCTGCCACACCCGGTTGTCGCCCTTGGTGGTGAACCACAGCCGGTCGTCGGCGTAGTGGCAGCCCTCCCCGCCGCTGAACTTCTTCGCCCCCGCCACCTGGGAGCGGGTCGCCGTCGGCGAACCGTCGGGGTCCGGGACATCGGTCCAGCTGTACGGGCCCGAGGTGGCACTGCCCGCCGTGAGCACCTGGAGGGTCCCGGCGGACAGATCGCCCCAGACGGCGGGGAGGAAGCGGTAGAGACAGCCGCTGGACTCGTCCTCCGTCAGATAGACCGCCCGCCGTACCGGATCGGCCGCCGCCGCCTCGTGCTTGAACCGCCCGAGCGCGTCCCGCCGTACCGCCGGCCGTACCCCGTAGGGATCGGTCTCGTACACATACCCCCGGGAGACCTCCTCGCAGGAGAGCCAGGTGTTCCAGGGGGTCGCGCCGCCCGCGCAGTTCAGCCGGGTCCCCGACAGGATCCGATGGGCACCCGTGATCGTCCCCGAGGAGTCGAAGCGGATCGCGCCCGCCCCGCCCGAGGGGTCGATCTCCGAGTTGGAGACATAGACCCAGCCGGCCCCGTCCCTGAAGCAGGCCCCGCCGTCCGGGGCGTTGTGCCAGGTGTACGAGGAGTTCACGACCCGCTCTCCGGAACGGGCGACCACCCGGCCGGTGAAGCCGCCCGGCAGCCGCAGACCGTTGCTGTCGGCGGAGCCGAGCGCGCCATAGGGTCCGGGGCCCGGCTGGGCGGGGTCCGCGTGGGCCGCGCCCCGCCACAGCGAGCCACCGAAGGCGGCGGCCGACATGCCCACGACGGCGGTACGGAGCAGCCCGCGCCGGGGCACCCCCAGTCCGCCTCCGCCGGACCGTCCGTCGCCGGGCCGCCCGTCACCGCCTCCGCCGGACCGTCCGCCGGGTCCTCCGTACCGTGCACCGGCTGTCTCTCCGAGTCGTTCCCTGTGTCGTTCCATGCGTCGCTCCCGGGGGAAGTACCGGCCCGTGCCACCGATCGGCGGAACGGGTCGCGCGACGAGGGAACCTAGAGCCCCAGGTTTGACAGGGCGTCAACTCGCGATGACGGCAGATGGTCGGCTCCGGGGGGATCCCGTGACGGACAGGGCCGTTCCGGGCCGCCTCAGGGCTTCCGGGACTTCGGCGCGCCCCCAGTATCGGGGCCCAGCCGGAAGCGCAGCCGGCAGATCACCGCCTCCGTGTCCCGCCGCACCGCGTGCGCCAGCACCGCCCCGCGCTGGTTCTGGAGCACCCGCTGCCACAGCCGGTCCGGCTCCACCTCCGGGATCAGCACAGTCACCCGGGTGTTCGGGTGGTACTTGTAGATCCGGCGGACATACTCGGAGACCGGGCGTCCTATCGTCCGGTGCTCCGAGTACAGCTCCACCAGCTCCACCCCCGGACTCCACCGCTCCCAGTCCCGGCGCAGCGCCCGGGAGGCCTCCCGGTCCTCCGCGTCGTGCTGATGGGTGACGGTGACCGCCCGTACCTCGTCGCCCAGGGAGACGGCGGCGTTCAGCGCCTCGCTCGTCAGCCGGGACAGATGCGACACCGGGACGATCACCAGGGAGCGGTCCCGGTGCGGAGTCTCGGGCATCCGGCCCAGACCGATCCGCTCGTCGATCCGCCCGTACGCCCGGTGCACCCGCTCGAAGAGCAGCACCAGCGCGGGCAGCGCCACCACGATCAGCCAGGCCCCTTCGGTGAACTTGGTCGCGGTGACCACGACGGCGCTCACCCCGGTCAGCACCGCGCCCAGACCGTTGAGGACCGCCCTGGGCCGCCACCCGGGCGACCGCCGGGCGCGCCAGTGGATCACCATGCCCGTCTGGCAGACGGTGAAGCCGACGAAGACACCGATCGCGAAGAGCGGCACCAGGGTGTTGGTGTCCCCGCCGGAGAAGAGCAGCAGCAGGGTGGCGACGGCGCTCAGGGCGATCACCCCGTGCCGGTGCACCTCCCGGTCGGCCTTCAGCCGGAAGACATGCGGCAGATAGTTGTCCCGGGCCAGCAGGGACATCAGTACCGGCAGCCCCCCGAAGGAGGTGTTCGCGGCGAGCGCCAGCAGCACCACGGTGGCGAACTGCACCACATAGAAGGGCCAGTCGTGGCCGAGCGAGGCCTCCGCGAGCTGGGCGAGGACGGTGACGCCCTCCACCGGCTGGATCCGGAACCGGCCGATCAGCACGGAGAGCCCGATCAGCATCACCCCGAGCAGCGCGCCGAGCGCCACCTCGGTCCGCTGGGCCCGCCGGGCGGCCGGGGCGCGGAAGGAGGGGACGGCGTTGGCGACCGCCTCCACCCCGGTCAGCGCCGAGCAGCCGGCCGCGAACGCCTTGATGAGCAGCAGCGCGCCGACCGTGGTGGCGTTCTCCCCGATCACGGCGGCATGGCCCTCGGCGGTCTCGGTGGAGACCGGGCCGTCCCGCAGCAGCCCGACCGCGATCACGGTCAGGATCGATCCCACGAAGACCGCCGTGGGGACGATGAACGCCCGTGCCGAGTCCACGATCCCGCGCAGGTTCACCCCGGTGACCAGGACCAGCACCCCGAGGCAGAGCCAGAGGCGGTCGTCGTGGAGACCGGGGAAGGCGGAGGTGAGCGCCGCCACGCCCGCCGTCACCGAGACCGCCACATTCAGGACGTAGTCCAGGACCAGCGAGGCGGCGGCGAGCAGTCCGGTGCGCCGGCCCAGATGGGCACGGGCCACCGCGTAGGAGCCGCCGCCGTCCGGGAAGGCGGCGATGACCTGGCGGTACGAGGCGACCAGCACGACCAGCAGGGCCGCGATGGCCAGGGTGACCGGCAGGGTCCAGCCGAGCCCGATACCGCCCGCCGTCGCCAGGACGAGGACGATCGCCTCCGGGCCGTACGCCACCGACGCCATCGCGTCCAGGGAGAGGGCGGCCAGCCCCTGGAGCGCGGTGAGCCGGTGGCGTTCGGCGGTACGGGGCGGCGACACCGGGGCGGCCGGGCCGGCCGGGGCGTCGGAGCCAGCGTCGGGTCCGGGTCCGGGTTCCGGCACCGTGGTGGCCCCGGAGGCGGCGAGGGGTACGGGGGTGGGCGCGGCGGTGGGGACGGGCTCGGATGGCGGGCCTCCGGATCCGCGCCGTCCGCCCGGTCCGGTGCCGGGAGCCCCGGGCGGCGTGGAGAGAGTCGTCATCGTGCGGGTCCTTCGATGGTGAAGACCCGGGGTGCGGACCGGTACGGCCGGACCGCGCCCCGGGGGGTGGGCAGCCCCAGCGTGAGGCTGCCCTTCCCGCCGGACGGGCCGTGTTGTCGAGTCCCTTGCGCCCATGGGGCCGGTCTTCACGCGACATTGACGCGTGTGGAGAAATCCCGTCAGGGGTTGCCGGTGTCGCGGACAGGGAAGGGGCCGGGGGCCTACCGTTCCCGCCTATGGAGAGTGAGAGAAGCGACAGTGACAACGGCGGGGCCGGTGGGAGTGGAGCGGAGGGCCGGGCGGGGGCGCCGGGCGGCCCGCTCCGCTCACCCGTACTCGCCGAGGACCACCGGTGGGTACGCGATCTGTGGGCCGCCGCCTTCTGCGCCCTGAACCTCTTCGCCCTGCTCCATGTCGTGGACCTCTGCTCGGGCGAACTCGGCGCGGCCCGCTCCGCGCTGTGGACCGCGCTGGCGCTCACCCTCTTCGTGGTCCTCTTCCCGCCCCGGGTGACGGCGGGCCGCCACTGGTTCGCCGTCCGGGGGCTGTTCCGGGAGCGCAGGGTCAGCACCGATCTGCTGACCCAGGTCGCCCGGCGGGAGGGGGTGGCCCAGCGGATCGTGCTGCGGGACGCGTGCGGCGGCCGGGTCGAGGTGGACCCGGTCACCCTCACCGGCAACCCGCTGCTCTGGCACGAGCTGGCCCTCGGGGCCCGCAGGGCGAGGGCGAACGGGTCGCTGACGACCGGGGACGGCGTCCTCCAGGGGCTCGCGGACCGGATGGGCCGTATCGAGGCGGACACCGCCCGGGCGGTCTTCGAGGCGTCCGGGCTCCGCTGACCCCGGCCCTGCTGATCCCTGCCCTCCCGGGCGAGCGGGTCCGGCCAGGTGTCAGCCCGTGGTGGTACGGGGGCCCTCAAGCCCCTCGTACACCACCCCCGTCAGCTCCTCCGACGCCGCCCAGAGCCGCTCCCCGGAGGTGTCGTCCAGGGTCCAGCGGGCCCGCCGGGACGGGGCGGGGGAGCCGCGCCAACCCAGCAGGGCGGGACCGGTGAAGGAGTCGGGCGCCACCCCCGGGGCGGTCGCCGCGTACAGCGTCGGCAGCGCCCCCGCCGAAGGGGACTGCGCGAACAGGGCGTTGGAGGCCCGTACCACCCGCTCCGTCAGCCGCCGCCCCTCCATCCGGGCCCCGGCGCTCTGGAGATTGGTCGAGGCGTACCCCGGGTGCGCCGCCGCCGCGACCACATCGGAGCCCACCGCCGCGAGCCGCCGCGCCAGCTCATGGGTGAAGAGCAGATTCGCCGTCTTGGAACGGGCGTACGCGATCCAGCGGCGGTACCGGCGCTCGCTGTTGGGATCGTCCAGGTCCAGATCGGCGAGGCGGTGCAGGGCGCTGGAGACCGTGACCACCCGGGCCCCCGGGGTGCCGAGCAGCCTCGGCAGCAGCAGCCCGGTGAGGGCGAAGTGACCCAGATGGTTGATCCCGAACTGGCTCTCGAAACCATCGGCGGTACGCCTCAGGGGCGGCGCCATCACCCCCGCGTTGTTGATCAGCAGATCGAGCCGGTCACCCGGGAGCCCCGCCGCGAACTCCCGTACCGAGGAGAGATCGGCCAGATCCAGCGGACGGAACTCCACCTCGGCACCGGGCAGCGCCGCCCTGATCCGGTCCCGGGCCGCCCGGCCCCGCTCCGGGCTGCGGCAGGCGAGCACCACACCGGCCCCCTTGCGGGCCAGCTCCCGGGCGGTGATCAGCCCGATACCGCTGTTGGCGCCGGTGACCACCGCCGTCCGCCCCCGCTGATCCGCCATCGCCCCGCCGCGCCAGCCCGTCATCGTCCTCGCCCTCACCCGTCGGATGTGCTCTCACGGTCCCCCGGGGGCCGGGACCGGCCCCGGACCGGACCGGACGAACAGGGTAGGAGTCCCGCGCGCCGGGTGCCACCGCCCCACGGGTGAGTTCCCGCAGCGGCCCCCGACCGGTGGGGCGGGCCATCCCCGGGTAATTCGCTGGCGGTCCCGGCCCCCGTCGATAGTGTGGTCATCGGTCCGCCCGTGCGCCCGTGTGCCCAGGTGCCCATGCCGCACCGGGGCGGGGCCGCCGCTGTCCGGGCGCGCCGCCGCCGCCCGCCGTCCATCGCACCGCCCGCCGCCTCCGCCGCTGCCTCCGTCCTCCCTGACGCCCCCGCTGTCCGTACCGCCCCTCTCGTCGCCGTCGTCACCGGTACGGAGGAGGCGGCCGCAGGAGCGTCCCCCGCGCCGACCGAAGGACTCCATGACCTCTCCGTCCCCGCTCTCCCCCGCCGATGTCGTCGCCGGACTCCGCGCGGCGGGCTGTGTCTTCGCCGAGGAGGAGGCCCGGCTGCTGCTCACCGCCGCCGAAGCGCCCGGCCCCGGCCTGCTCGCCGCGCTGCTCGCCCGGCGGATCTCCGGCGAACCGCTGGAGCACGTCCTCGGCTGGGCCGAGTTCCGGGGCGCCCGGTACGCGGTCGACCCGGGTGTCTTCGTCCCCCGTCCCCGTACCGCCTTCCTGGTCGACCGGGCCGCCGCCCTCGCACCCCGGGGCTTACCCGGCACCCCGGTGGTGGTCGACCTCTGCTGTGGCTCGGGCGCGCTCGGCGCGGCGCTCACCGCCGAACTCGGCGGGGCCGAACTGCACTCGGCCGATATCGACCCGCCGGCCGTGGAGTGCGCCCGCCGCAATGTCGCACCGGCGGCCGGGACGGTGTACGAGGGCGACCTCTGCGCCCCGCTGCCCCGGCGGCTGCGCGGGCGGGTCGATCTGCTGCTGGCGAATGTGCCCTATGTGCCCACCGCCGAGATCCGGCTGCTCCCGGCCGAGGCCCGGGACCACGAGGGCCACCTCGCCCTCGACGGCGGCGCGGACGGACTCGATGTGCTGCGCCGGGTCGCTGCGGAGGCGCCCGGCTGGCTGGCCCCGGGGGGCTCGTTCCTCTGCGAGACCGGCGAGCGGCAGGCCGCCGAGGCGGTACGGATCATCCGGGCGGCGGGTCTTGAGCCGGGGGTCGCGCGGTGCGAGGAGCTGTGGGCGACGGTGGTGACCGGCACCCGCTCCGGCACCCGCCCGCGCGCCTGACCCCGTACCCGACCCCGTCCTGACCCCGTACCCGACCCCGTCCTGACCCCGTACCCGATCCCGTCCTGACCCCGTACCCGATCCCGTCCTGACCCCGTACCCGATCCCGTCCTGACCCCGTACCCGACCGTGCGTCCGTCCCGACGATCTAAGGTCGCCTTCGTGCCTGACATATCGCTGACCACGCTGTTTCTGCTCGCCCTCGCCGCCCTGGCGGCCGGCTGGATCGACGCGGTGGTGGGCGGGGGCGGACTCCTGCTGCTCCCCGCGCTGCTGATCGGTCTGCCCCAGGCCCCCGCCGCCCATGTACTCGGCACCAACAAGGGGGTGGCCATCGTGGGAACGGCGGGCGCCGCCGTCACCTATCTGCGCAGGGCCCCGGTCGACAGGCGGACGGCGGTACGGATCGGTCTCGCCGCGCTCACCGGATCGATGGCCGGGGCGTTCTTCGCCGCCGGGATCAGCAGTGAGGTCCTGCGTCCGGTGATCATGGTGGCCCTGCTGGCCGTCGCCGCCTTCGTCCTGCTGCGGCCCGGCTTCGGCACCCTGGACGAGGACCGGCGGAAGCAGGTGACCCGGGCCCGTAAGATCGCCGCGATCGTCCTGGTCGGCGGCGGGATCGGCTTCTACGACGGGCTGTTCGGGCCGGGGACCGGGACCTTCCTGGTGCTGGCGCTCACCGCCGTGCTCCACCTCGACCTGGTCACCGCATCGGCCACCGCGAAGATCGTCAATGTCTGCACCAACGCCGGGGCGCTGGCGATGTTCGCCGCCCAGGGTTCGGTCTACTGGCAGCTGGCCGGGGTGCTCGCGGTCTTCAACCTGCTGGGCGCCACGGTGGGGGCGCGGATGGCGCTGCGGAAGGGGAGCGGGTTCGTCCGGGGGGTGCTGCTCACGGTGGTCCTGGCGCTGGTGGCGAAGCTCGCCTTCGACCAGTGGGCCTGAGCCCGGGCCCGAAGGCCCGCAGCGGCGGCCGGTCAGGAGTGCTCAGCCCGCCCGGGTGCCCCCGGTTCCGGCTCCGGAGCCACCCGGGAGCACCCCGATGAGATGGGCGTAGGCGACGACATTCCCCCGGTAGCCGGTCTTCCGGCTGAACCCCCCGCCGCAGGTGATCACCCGTAGCTCGGCGCGGCCCCGGGAGCCGTACACCCGTTCCTCCGGGAACTCCTCCGCCGTGTACACCTCGATGGCGTCGACGGTGAAGACGGCGGTCCGGCCGTCCCGGCGGGACACCTCGACGCGGTTGCCCTTGCGCAGGGCGCCGAGTCCGTAGAAGACGGCGGGTCCACGGGCGTTGTCGACATGCCCGGCGACGATGGCGGTGCCCAGCGCCCCCGGGGCGGCGCCCTCGCGGTACCAGCCGGCGAGATTGCGGTCGCCGGGCGGTGGCACCTCCAGACCGCCGTGCCGGTCGAGCCCGAGCCCCATGAGGGGGGTGTCCACATCGATGTACGGGATCCTCAGCCGCCGGGGGGCCGACGGCGGCAGGGGATCGGCCGCGTCGTCGCTCCAGGCGTGCGGTCCGGCGGCGAGCGCCTGGGCGGCGGAGGGGGAGGGCGGGGTGATGTCCCGGGAGCCGCTGTGCACCAGCCACAGCCCGGTGCAGACGGCGAGGGCGAGGCACCAGCCGGTGAACCGGTCGCTCATCGCCCCTCCGTCGCCGTTGGCCTGTGGTCCCTTGCGTTCTCTCGCGCTCGTCCATGAGGCGGTCCCGGGGGCATGGAGGTCCCCCGTCCCCGGAGGCTGGATCCTCCGGGAACGGGGGACGGGGCGGGCAGGGACAACGGCCCCGGGGCCGTCCGTCCCTCAGCCGCTCAGCGCGCCGCTCGCCCGGCGCCGCAGGAGCAGGGTCCCGCCGGCGGCGGCGGTGACCAGGACGGCCACCCCCGCCGCGACCTGCCCGGTGTCGGGGCCGACACTGCCCCCGACTCCGGTCCGCACATGGCCACTGGGCTGCTCGTACTGCTGCCCCTGGCTCTGGCTGTGGCCCTGGTTGTTGTGGGCCTCGCCCTGACCCTGGCTCTCGCCCTCACCACGGCTCTCACCCTGGCCGGAGCCCTGGTTCTCGCTGTGGCGGCCGGAGCCCGAGTCGTTCTCGTTCTTGTTGCTGTAGGGGTCCGAGACGTCCTGCGCCTGTCCCGTCACCGAGGTCGTATGCGCCCCCGGGGCGGCAAGCGCTCCGGGGGCACCGAGTCCTATGGTGGCGACCGCCAATACGGCCGAGGACAACAGGTGGACGGTGGTGCGCATGGCATCCCTCCGGAGACAGCGGTACTTGTCACGACACACCAGAGGTAAGGCGCACCACAGGGCACCCGCATGCTGACCAGGTGTCAGATCATGGGTCCTTGATCGGCGTGTCGCGCTGGACTTTCTGCATCACCGCAGGTCAGGCAAGGTGACGACGCATCAGTGAACGTCCGTGCCGATCGGGTGACCCCCGTCCCCCGGTCGGCGCAGCCCGGTTCCGGGGCCGGTCGCTTGACCTCAATCTTGGTTGAGGTAGGAGTCTCGTCCCCATGGACCTCAGCACGCGGGAGACCCCGCGCACTCCGTCTGCCCCGGCGTCCCCCCTCCGGCTGGCCGTGATCCTCGCCAGCAACAGGGAGGGCCGCCTCGCCCCCACCGTCGGGAACTGGTTCCTCGAACACGCCATGGCGCACGAGGAGTTCTCCGTGGACCTGATCGACCTCGCCCAGGAGGAGCTGCCGACCGCGCTCACCAGCGACCCGCCGCCCGCCCTGGAGCGGCTCTCCCCCCGGCTCGCCGGGGCGGACGCGTTCGTCGTGGTGACGCCCGAGTACAACCACTCCTTCCCGGCCTCGGTGAAGGCCCTCGTCGACTGGCACTTCAGCGAGTGGCGGGCCAAGCCGATCGCCTTTGTCGCCTATGGCGGGATGTCCAGCGGGCTGCGGGCGGTCGAGCAGCTGCGGCAGGTCTTCGCCGAGATGCACGCCGTCACCATCCGTGACACGGTCGCCTTCCACAACGTGCACGCGCGGTTCGACGCGGAGGGGCGGCTCAAGGACCCGGCGGGCAGCGACAAGGCGGCCGGGGCGATGCTCGACCAGCTCGCGTGGTGGGGGCACGCGCTGCGGGAGGGGAAGGCGGTACGTCCGTACACCGGCTGAGCACCCGGGGGGAGCGGGGCGGTGGCGCGGGACCGGCGCCGCCGCCCGTACCGTGGGCCCCTGTCCATCCGTACGCACGGGACCGAGGGAGCCGACATGGGGGACCCGACACCACGCCCGACGCCGTCACCCGCATCCACGGAGGCGCGGGCGCAGGCACAGGCGCACGTACCGGCACCGGCACCGGCATCCGCACCGGTGGCGCTGACGGTGCTGACGACGACCGACAGCGCGGAGAGCGCCGGGGAGCTGGCCCGGGGCGCGGTCGAGGCCCGGCTGGCCGCGTGTGCGCAGATCGACGCGGTCGTCACCTCGGTCTACCGCTGGGAGGGGGAGATCAGGAGCGACCAGGAGTGGCGGATCCTCTTCAAGACCACCCCGGGCGCCTATCCGGCCCTGGAGGCCCAGCTGATCGCCGCGCACCCCTATGACACCCCGGAGATCATCGCGACCGGGGTGGTGGCGGGCAGCGCCGCCTATCTGGAGTGGATCGCCGCCGAGACGGCCCCGTCCACCGGGACCGCCGCAGCGACCCCCTCCCCGGCCGCCTCCGGTGCGCGGGAGCGGGTGAACGAGGGGTGAGGGGGATACCCGAGCTGCCGTTCTTCGTGTACGGGACGCTCCGCCCCGGCGAGGCGAACCATGCCCGCCACCTCCTCGGCCGCACCGTCGCCGAGGAGCCCGCACGCTGGCCGGGTGCGGTGCTGTACGAGGGCCCCGGCTATCCCTGGGCCCTGGAGCGCCCCGGGGCCCCCGGTGGCCCCGCCGAGGCGGGTGGGACGGGTGACACAGGAGTCGCCGGGGAACTGGTGACCGCCGCCCCGGGAAGCTACCGGCGGGTCCTCGCCGATCTCGACGCCCTGGAGGAGTTCCTCGCCCCCGGGGACCCCCGCAACCTCTATGAACGGGTCACCCGGGAGGTCCGCCGGGCCGATGGCACTCCCGTACGCGCCTGGGTCTACCTCACCGCCCCCGGCCCGGCCGCCGCCCTGCGCGGCGGCACCCCGATACCCGGCGGCGACTGGCTCGCCCGCCCGGTCCGCTGAGCACCACGGGCCCACCGCCCACTGCCCACTGCCCACCGGGCGCCGCCGAGCCCCCGGGGCGCCGGGTCGCCGCCCGCCCGGCCTCAGGCCCGCCGGCCCAGCAGCGCCAGCAGCCGTGCCTGATGGCTGTCCCCGGGCGGCGGCTCGATCGGCGGGGCGAAGAGCCCGGACTCCGACAGCCCGGCGGCGTACGGGGTGACCTCGTCCAGTGCGAACGCCACCAGCGCCTCCGGCAGCCGCTCCGGTGCGCCGATCGCCCGGGACAGATCCCAGGCGTGCACCACCGCGTCCGTGGTCATCTGCGCGCAGTAGGCCACCGCCGGGGTCTGCCCGTACGACAGCCACACCGTCCGCTCCAGCGCCCCCGGGGCCGCGAAGGCGGCCCGGGCGGCCCGGGCCGCCGTGTCCCAGGCGGCGACCGGCCGCTTCCCCAGCACATCGCCGTCGAAGGCGTCGCCCACCTCCGCGACGGTCGCCCCCTCCGTCACCAGATCGGGCACCCACAGCTGCTCGGCCGTGAGGTGGTTGACCAGCTCGCGCACCGACCACTCCGAACAGGGCGTCGGCTCGTCCCACTGGTCCGCACGGACCGCGTGGACCCGCTCCCCGAAGAGCGCCAGCGCCTCGGCGTGCCGGGCCAGCAGGGTCTCGCCGTCCTGGGTGCCGTTTGCGTCGTTGATTCCCATGGGGCCACTGTCGCGCGCCCGGGTGGGCGGCGCGAGCCGCCGCCCGGGTGGCCCCGCTCCCCGTACCCCCGCCCCGGAGACCGACCCGCGCCGCGACGGTCCGTGAACGGGCCCCGCGAGCGGTCAGGAGCCCAGCGCCTCCGCCACGCCCCGCTCCTCCCGGCCCAGATAGCGGGGGTCGGGCCGGGTCACCGCGTCCAGCGCCGCCTTGCCCGCCGCCGCCATCTCCCGCACCCCGCCGTAGATCCAGGTGGAGTCGAACGGCTCCGCGACCGGCACCCCGTACGACTCGACCCCCGCCGCCCGGCAGAGTGCCACCGCCCGCCGGATATGGAAGCCCTGGCTCACCAGGATCGCCCGGTCCACACCGAAGATCTTCTTCGCCCGGACACAGGAGTCCCAGCTGTCGAAGCCCGCGTAGTCGCTGACGATCCGCCGCTCGGGCACCCCCCGCTCGATCAGATAGGCCCGCATGGCGTCCGGCTCGTCGTACTCCGCACGGCTGTTGTCCCCGGTCACCAGGACCACCCGGGCCTTGCCCCGGTGGTACAGCTCCGCCGCCGTATCCAGCCGGTGGGCCAGATACGGCGTGGGTCTGCCGTCCCAGAGCCCCGCGCCGAAGACCACGGCCACCTCCTGGGCGGGTACCTCGGCCACCGAGTGGACATGGCGGTCGGCGACCCGGTGCACCCAGGTCGCCGGGAGGAGTCCCAGGACACAGAGGAGCATGACCGATCGCACCAGCCAACGCCGCCCGCGCTGGGTACGGGGCATCCGGGGCCGCAGACGGTGGAGCCGGGAAGCGGCGGAGGGTCCCTGGTCGGAAGAGGTGCCGGAAGGCGTGTCGGAAGCGGTCATACCTGGTCAGACGCGGTGGGCCGGTGTTCGGTTCGCCCCGGAATACCCGGGGGAGCACCCGGGGACCGCCCGGGGACACCTGGAGGCGGAGCACCCGGGTGCTCCGAAGTGGGCGGGCCGGTCCCCTCCGACGGACCGGTCCGCCCCCAGGGACCGGTCCGATTGTCGGCCGGTGCGGTTACGGTCGGACCATGGCAGGCACCACTGGCACCACCCATGACATGGGTCACCCCCACTCCACCGGCGAGCACACCCCCGGGAGCCCCGGCGACCCCAGCCACGGATACCACCCGGCCGACACCGCCCGCTGGGCCCCCGAGCCCGACAAACGCCCCGGCCGGACCGCCTTCCAGCGCGACCGCGCCCGGGTGCTCCACTCCTCCGCGCTGCGCCGCCTCGCGGGCAAGACCCAGGTCGTCACCCCCGGCACCCGCCACGACGCCTGGGACGCCAGCCCCCGTACCCGGCTCACCCACTCCCTGGAGTGCGCCCAGGTCGGCCGGGAGCTGGGCGCCGCCCTCGGCTGCGACCCGGACCTCGTCGAGGCCGCCTGTCTCTCCCACGACATGGGCCACCCCCCGTTCGGCCACAACGGCGAGGCGGTGCTCAATGAGATCGCCCGCCCCATCGGCGGCTTCGAGGGCAACGCCCAGTCGCTGCGACTGCTCACCCGGATCGAACCCAAGCGCTTCCTCCCCACCCCCGGCGGCGGGGTGGCCAGCGTCGGCCTCAACCTCACCCGCGCCGCCCTCGACGCCGCCACCAAGTACCCCTGGCCGCGCGGCGGCCGCCCTGCCGACCCCGCGTCACCCAAATTCGGGGTGTACGAGGACGACCTGCCCGTCTTCGCCTGGGTCCGCGAAGGCGCCCCTGACCAGCGCACCTGCTTCGAGGCCCAGGTCATGGACTGGTCCGACGACGTCGCCTACTCCGTCCACGACCTGGAGGACGGACTGCACGCCGGACACATCGACCCCCGGCTGCTCACCGCCGACGCCGAGCGGGCCGCCATCGCCGAGGTCGCCATCGGCCGCTATCTCCCCTCCGACACCGACCCCGGGGAGCTGTCCGAGGCCGTCGACCGGCTCCTCGCCCAGGAGTGGTGGCCGCACGGGTACGACGGCTCCGCCCTCGCCCAGGCCCGGCTCAAGGACGCCACCAGCCAGCTCATCGGACGGTTCTGCCTCGCCGCCGAGACCGCCACCCGCCGGGCGTACGGCACCGGACGGCTCACCCGGTACGCCGCCGAACTGGTCGTCCCCGAGGAGGCCCGCCAGGAGTGCGCCGTCCTCAAGGCGGTCGCCCATCTCTATGTCATGCGCCGCGCCGACCAGGAGGCGCTCCGCGCCGACCAGCGGATCGTCCTCTCCGAGCTGGCCGAAGCGCTCGCCATGGACGCACCCGACGGGCTGGAACCCCAGTTCAACGACCTCTTCATGGCGGCCGGCGACGACGCCGCCCGGTTCCGGGTGATCGTCGACCAGATCGCCTCCCTCACCGACGCCGCCGCCCTCGCCCTGCACGCCCGCCTCACCGGGCGCTGACCACCGGGGCGCCCCGCGTGCTCGGCTCCCGGGGCGCTCCCCGGCCGAACACCCGGGTGCTCCGGAGCTGGCCACCGGGGTGCTCCCACCGGGGGCGCCCATGAGACACGCCGGACCACTCCCTCTTCCGCCATCCCGCCCGGTGCGGGACGCTCGCACAGAAGCGATCAGCGCAGCAGCCAGAACGAGGAGGCATCACGTGGTCGACGGACATCGGACCTTCGTCATCGTCGGCGGAGGACTCGCCGGGGCCAAGGCCGCCGAGACCCTGCGCACCGAGGGCTTCACCGGACGGGTGATCCTCATCGGTGACGAACGCGACCACCCCTACGAGCGTCCACCCCTGTCCAAGGGGTATCTCCAGGGCAAGGAGGAACGCGACAGCGTCTTCGTCCACGAGGCCGCCTGGTACGCCCAGGCCGATGTGGAACTCCACCTCGGACAGACCGTCGTCGCCATCGACCGGGCGGGCCGCACCGTCCACCTCGGCGACGGCACCGTCCTCCACTACGACAAGCTGCTGCTGGCCACCGGGGCCGAGCCGCGCCGGCTCGACATCCCCGGCACCAGCCTCGCCGGGGTCCACCATCTGCGCCGGCTCGCCCACGCCGAACGGCTGCGCCAGGTCCTCGCCGCCCTCGGCCGGGACAACGGGCGGCTGGTCATCGCCGGAGCCGGCTGGATCGGCCTGGAGGTCGCGGCGGCGGCCCGCACCTATGGCGCCGAGGTGACGATCGTCGAGCCGGAGCCCACCCCGCTCCACCAGGTGATCGGCCCCGAACTCGGCCAGATCTTCGCCGACCTCCACACGGAGCACGGCGTCCGCTTCCACTTCGGCGCCCGGCTCACCGAGATCACCGGCCAGGACGGCATGGTCCTCGGGGTGCGCACCGACGACGGCGAGGAACACCTCGCCCACGATGTCCTCGCCGCCATCGGCGCCGCGCCCCGCACCGCCCTCGCCGAGGCGGCGGGGCTCGCCCTCGCCGACCGGGCCCATGGCGGCGGCATCGCCGTCGACGCCTCCCTGCGCACCTCCGACCCCGACATCTACGCGGCCGGGGACGTGGCCGCCGCCCACCATCCGCTGCTCGGCGCCCGGCTGCGGGTCGAGCACTGGGCCAACGCCCTCAATGGCGGCCCGGCCGCCGCCCGCGCCATGCTCGGCCGGGAGGTGACCTACGACCGGGTGCCCTACTTCTTCTCCGACCAGTACGACCTGGGCCTGGAGTACTCGGGGTGGGCGCCGGCCGGTTCGTACGACCAGGTGGTGCTGCGCGGGGACGTCGGAAAGCGCGAGTTCATCGCCTTCTGGCTGGCGGAGGGGCGAGTGCTCGCCGGGATGAATGTGAATGTGTGGGATGTCACCGCCCCGATCCAGGCCCTGATCCGTTCCGGCGCCGCCGTGGACCCGGAGGCCCTCGCCGACCCCTCCGTACCGCTGACCTCGCTGGCCCCCGGCGACACCGGCTGATCCGGTGCGTCCCGCCCGCCCCGGCCCGATCGGGTCTCCCGCCCGCGCGGGCCCGGCCGGGCGGCCGGGCGGCCGGTGATGTCCGTGGCCCGCCGTAGACTTCACCCGTGGCCGGCAGGATCAACGATGACGACATCAAGGCGGTACGGGACGCGGTCCCGATCGACGCCGTTGTGTCCGAGTACCTCCAGCTGCGGAACGCGGGCGGCGGCAATCTGAAGGGCCTCTGCCCCTTCCACGACGAGAAGTCCCCCTCCTTCCAGGTCAGCCCGAGCAAGGGTTTCTTCCACTGCTTCGGCTGCCAGGAGGGCGGGGACACCATCGCCTTCGTGATGAAGATCGACCACCTCACCTTCTCCGAGGCGGTCGAGCGGCTCGCGGCGGGCGCCGGCATCACCCTGCGGTACGAGGAGGGCGGCTACAACCCCAGCCATCAGCGCGGTGAGCGCATCCGGCTGGTGGAGGCCCACAAGATCGCCGCCCAGTACTACATCGAGCAGCTGGAGACCGCGCCCGACGCCGCCACCGGCCGCGCCTTCCTCGCCGACCGGGGCTTCGACCAGGCCGCCGCCCAGCACTTCGGTGTCGGCTACAGCCCCCAGGGCTGGGACCACCTCACCCGCTATCTGCGCGGCAAGGGCTTCAGCGACAAGGAGCTGACCCTCTCCGGGCTCTCCCAGGAGGGCCGCCGGGGCCCCATCGACCGCTTCCGGGGACGGCTGATGTGGCCGATCCGCGATATCTCCGGCGATGTCGTCGGCTTCGGCGCCCGCAAGCTCCACGAGAGCGACAACGGCCCCAAGTACCTCAACACCCCCGAGACCGCCATCTACAAGAAGTCCCAGGTGCTGTACGGGATCGATCTCGCCAAGAAGGAGATCGCCCGCACCAGCAGCGCCGTCGTGGTCGAGGGCTACACCGATGTGATGGCCTGCCATCTCGCCGGGGTCACCACCGCCATCGCCACCTGTGGCACCGCCTTCGGCGGCGACCACATCAAGATCCTCCGGCGGCTGCTGATGGACCATGCGTCCGCCGAGGTGATCTTCACCTTCGACGGTGACGCCGCCGGGCAGAAGGCCGCGCTGCGCGCCTTCGAGGACGACCAGAAGTTCGCCGCCGAGACCTCCATCGCGATCACCCCCGGCGGGATGGACCCCTGCGACCTGCGGCTGGCCGAGGGCGATGCCGCCGTACAGGGGCTGGTGGAGTCGCGGACCCCGCTCTTCGAGTTCGCGATGCGGCACATCGTCCGACGGCACAACCTGGAGAATCCGGCGGGCCGGGCCGCCGCCCTGGACGAGGCGGCCCCTCTGGTCGCCAAGATCAAGAACATGGCCGTCCAGCACCAGTCCGCCGTCCAGCTCGCCGGGATGGTCGGCATTCTGGACGAGCAGTTCGTGGTCAAGCGGGTCGGCCAGCAGGCCCGCTGGGCCCGGGACCGGGGCGGCCGGGGCCCCGCGCCCGGCCCCGGCGAGCGGCAGCGCGGGCCGCGCGGAGCGGCCGCCCCCACCGCCCCGGCGGTCTCCGGCCCCGCGCTCCATCTGCGCAGCCCCGCCCACCGCACCGAGCGCGAGCTGCTGAAGCTCGCCCTCCAGCGCCCCGAGCTGGTCTCTCCGGCCTTCGACGCCTATGGCGTGGACGAGTTCACCGCCCCGCCCTACGCGGCGGTGCGGCAGACCGTCGCCGAGGCGGGCGGCGCCGAGCAGGGGCTGACCGACGGCCCCGGCTATCTCGCCCGGGTCCGGGACACCGCCCCCGACGACACCGTCCGGGCGCTCGTCACCGAGCTGGCGGTGGAGGCGATCCACTGCCGCACCGTCGACGAGGTGTACGCCGGGACCCAGCTCGTCCAGGTCCGGCTGCGCGCCGTCGACCGGCGGATCGCCGAGGTCCAGGGCTCACTGGCCCGGCTGGGCCAGCACG
Source organism: Streptomyces sp. NPDC000594 (assembly GCF_040299965.1). Lineage (NCBI taxonomy): Bacteria > Bacillati > Actinomycetota > Actinomycetes > Kitasatosporales > Streptomycetaceae > Streptomyces > Streptomyces sp. NPDC000594. The sequence continues at coordinate 494,811 of NZ_JBEPCY010000002.1, forward strand.
CCGACCCCGAGCGCCTCTCCGCCGTGCAGAACGAGCTGTGGGTGCTCCAGCAGTACGCCCAGTCCCTCCGCGCCCACGGCGCCGCGGCCCTCTGATCCCGGGGGCTCCGGGCGTACCGCCGCAGCAGGCTCCGGGCATACGTCCCGGGCGGCTCCCGGCGTACCGCCCCGGGTGGCTCCGGGCATACCGCCCCTCCCGCCCCCCGCACCCCGGAATGGGCCAGGGGGTAACCACCGGGTCACAGCCAGGACTCAAAAAGTCGCCGCACGCCCCTCGTGGCGGCTGTGTGTCGTACCCCACACTGGGGAAGGTGCCTGGGCCTCGGAGCGCGGTCGGTCCACCCCGGTGGGCCATCCCACCCGTGGATCCTTTCATCGGGTACGGGACGACGGCGGCCCGGTCGCCCCGTCCCGCTGCCGCACGCCCCCCAACCGGCAGCGATCACCCTGGAGGTCGCCCCCGTGCAGACCCGGAGCCTGACCGAGACCCTGGCTGAACGTTCGGCCCCGCCCGAGCCGATCGCGACCGTACCGGCGCAGGGGCCACCCGCCCACCACCCCGAGGGCCCCTCCGGCGCCCTCCCGGAGCGGGAGGAGAGGGCCCCGAGGTCCGGGCCCTCCCGGACCGCGCGGGGCGGCAGCGGCAGCGGCAGCCCGTCCTCCGATCTCTTCCGCCAGTATCTGCGCGAGATCGGCAGGATCCCGCTGCTCACCGCGGCCGAGGAGGTCGAACTCGCCCGCCGGGTCGAGGCCGGGCTCTTCGCGGAGGAGAAGCTCGCCTCCACCCCCGACCTCAACAGCTCCCGGCTCGCCGTCGACCTCGACCGGCTCGTCGTCATGGGCCGGATGGCCAAGCGCCGGCTCATCGAGGCCAATCTGCGGCTCGTGGTCTCCGTCGCCAAGCGCTATGTCGGCCGCGGACTGACCATGCTCGACCTGGTCCAGGAGGGCAACCTCGGGCTGATCCGCGCGGTCGAGAAGTTCGACTACACCCGCGGCTACAAGTTCTCCACCTATGCCACCTGGTGGATCCGGCAGGCCATGTCCCGGGCCCTGGCGGACCAGGCGCGCACCATCCGGGTCCCGGTCCATGTGGTGGAGCTGATCAACCGGGTGGTCCGGGTGCAGCGCCGCATGCTCCAGGAGCAGGGCAGCGAACCCACCCCCGAGGAGGTCGCCGCCCAGCTCGACCTCGCCCCCGAGCGGGTCAGCGAGGTCCTGCGGCTCGCCCAGGAGCCGGTCTCGCTCCATGCCCCGGTGGGGGAGGAGGACGATGTCGCCCTCGGCGATCTGATCGAGGACGGGGACGCCGCCTCGCCGGTGGAGTCCGCCGCCTTCCTGCTGCTGCGGGAGCATCTGGAGGCCGTGCTCTCCACCCTGGGCGAACGGGAGCGCAAGGTGGTGCAGTTGCGGTACGGGCTGGTAGACGGCAGGCCGCGCACCCTGGAGGAGATAGGACGGATCTTCGGCGTCACCCGCGAACGGATCCGCCAGATCGAGTCCAAGACCCTCAACAAGCTGCGCGACCACGCCTTCGCCGACCAGCTCCGCGGCTATCTCGACTGAGCCGACTGAGCCGACTGAGCCGCACTGGGCCGGCCGAGCCGCACCGGGCCGACCAGCCGGACCGACCAGGACTGCGACGGCCGGGACGACCCGCTCAGTCGACCTCCGCCACCGCGTCCGCGAACTGCGCCGAGTACAGCCTGGCGTACGCCCCCTCGGCGGCCAGCAGCTCGTCATGGCCGCCCTGTTCCACGATGGCGCCGTTCTCCATCACCAGGATCACATCGGCGTCCCGGATGGTGGAGAGCCGGTGCGCGATCACAAAGCTGGTCCGGCCGTGGGCCAGCCGCGCCATCGCCTTCTGGATCAGTACCTCCGTACGGGTGTCGACCGAGCTGGTCGCCTCGTCCAGGACCAGGATCACCGGGTCGGAGAGGAACGCACGGGCGATGGTGATCAGCTGCTTCTCGCCCGCGCTGACCCCGGTGCCGTCGCCGCCGTCGTCGGAGATCACCGTGTCGTACCCGTCCGGCAGGGTCCGGATGAACCGGTCCGCGTGGGCGGCGCGCGCCGCCTCCTCGACCTCCGCCCGGGTCACCGTACGGCCCTGGGCCGCGCCATAGGCGATGTTGTCCGCGATGGTGCCGCCGAAGAGCCAGGTGTCCTGGAGGACCATGCCGATGGAGGAGCGCAGCCCGTCCCGGGAGAGTTCGGTGACATCCACCCCGTCCAGGGCGATCCGGCCGCCGGTGACCTCGTAGAACCGCATCAGCAGATTGACCAGCGTGGTCTTGCCCGCGCCGGTCGGGCCCACGATCGCGACCGTCTGACCGGGCTCCACCCGTAGCGACAGATCCTCGATCAGCGGCTTGTCCGCCTCGTACCGGAAGGAGACCTTCTCCAGGGAGACCTGTCCGGCTGCCCGCCCGGGGCGCTCCACCGGGGTGGCGTCCGGCTCCTGCTCGTCGGCGTCCAGCAGCTCGAAGACCCGCTCGGCCGAGGCCACGCCGGACTGCACCAGATTCGCCATCGACGCGACCTGGGTCAGGGGCATGGAGAACTGCCGGGAGTACTGGATGAACGCCTGCACCTCGCCGATCGACAGCGACCCCGAGGCCACCCGGAGCCCGCCGACGACCGCGACCAGGACATAGTTCAGATTGGAGATGAAGAACATCAGCGGCTGCATGACCCCGCTGTGGAACTGCGCCTTGAACCCGGCCCGGTAGAGCGCGTCGTTCTGCTCGGCGAACTCCTCGGCCGACTCCCGCTGCCGTCCGAAGACCTTCACCAGGGAGTGGCCGGTGTACATCTCCTCCACATGGGCGTTGAGCCGGCCCGTGGACTGCCACTGCTGGACGAAGTGGGGCTGGGAGCGCTTGCCCACCCGGGCCGCCACATAGACCGCCAGCGGCACCGTCACCAGCGCGACCAGCGCCAGCAGCGGGGAGATCCAGAACATCATCCCCAGCACGCCCACGATGGTCAGCAGGGAGTTGACCATCTGGCCCAGGGTCTGCTGGAGGGTCTGCGCGATGTTGTCGATGTCATTGGTGACCCGGCTCAGCACCTCACCCCGCTTGGCCCGGTCGAAGTAGGAGAGCGGCAGCCGGGAGAGCTTGGCCTGCACCTCCTCGCGCATCCGGTGCATGCTGCGGTTGATCACCTTGATGGAGAGGCGCGAGGCCACCAGCGTCAGCAGCCCGGAGACCACGAAGAGCGCCAGCGCCACCAGCAGCACCTCGCCGACCGCGCCGAAGTCGATGCCCCGCCCGGGGACGAAGTCCACCCCGGAGAGCATGTCGGCGAGACCGCCGTCGCCCTCGGCGCGCAGCCCCTCGACGGTCTGCTCCTTGGTGGTGCCCTCGGGCAGCTCCCGGCCGACGACCCCGGCGAAGACCCGGTCGGTGGCCCAGCCCAGCACCATCGGTCCGGTGACCGAGAAGCCGACGCTCAGTACGGCTGTCGTGAACATCACCCACAGCAGCGTCCGGTCCGGGGCGAACTGCCGCAGCAGCCGTTTCCCCGAGCCCTTGAAGTCCATGGACCGCTCGGCGGAGCCGCCCATCATCATGCGCGGCCCGCTCATGCGGCCTCAGCCTCCGTCAGCTGCGAGAGCACGATCTCGCGGTAGGTCTCGTTCCCGGCCATCAGTTCCCGGTGGGTGCCCGTACCCACGACCCGGCCCTCGTCCAGGACCACGATCCGGTCCGCCTCGCGGATGGTGGAGACCCGCTGGGCGACGATCACCACGGTCGCCTCGGCGGTCTCGGCCGTCAGCGCGGAGCGCAGGGCGGCGTCCGTGGCGTAGTCGAGCGCCGAGAACGAGTCGTCGAAGAGATAGATCTCCGGCCGCTGCACCAGGGTCCGCGCGATGGCGAGCCGCTGGCGCTGACCGCCGGAGACATTGGTGCCGCCCTGGGCGATCGGCGCGTTCAGCCCGCCCTCCAGGGCGCGGACGAACTCCGCCGCCTGGGCCACCTCCAGCGCCGCCCACAGCTCGTCGTCGTCGGCGTCCGGCCGCCCGTACCGCAGATTGGTCGCCACCGTCCCGGAGAACAGATACGGCTTCTGCGGTACGAGTCCCACCGTCCGCGCCAGCAGCCCGGGATCGAGTTCGCGGACCCCGACCCCGTCCACCAGCACCTCGCCGGCGGTGGCGTCGAAGAGCCGGGGCACCAGCCCGAGCAGGGTGGACTTGCCGCTGCCGGTGGAGCCGATGATCGCGGTGGTCTCCCCGGGGCGGGCCAGCAGGGAGACCCCGCGCAGCACCGACTCCTCGGCGCCCGGATAGCTGAAGGAGACCGCGCGGATCTCCAGATGGCCGTGGCGGGACAGCTCCCGCACCGGCGCGGTGGGCGGCACCACGCTGGAGGAGGTGGAGAGCACCTCCTGGATCCGCTCGGCGCACACCTCGGCGCGCGGCAGCATCATGAACATGAAGGTGGCCATCATCACGGCCATCACGATCTGCATCAGATAGGCGAGGAAGGCGGTCAGCTGACCGATCTCCAGCGCCCCGCTGTCCACCCGGTGGGCACCGAACCAGACCACGGCCACCGAGGAGATGTTGACCACCGTGAGCACCGTGGGGAGCATCAGCGCGGTCAGCCGCCCGGTGCCGAGGGCCACCTCGGTCAGATCGGTGTTGGCGCCCCGGAAACGCTCCTGCTCATAGCGGTCGCGGACGAAGGCGCGGATGACGCGGTTGCCGGTGATCTGCTCCCGCAGCACCCGGTTCACCGTGTCCAGCCGCTCCTGCATGGAGCGGAAGAGCGGGCGCATCTTCACCACCAGCACCGACACCGCGATGCCGAGTACCGGGACGACGGCCAGCAGGACGGCGGAGAGCCGCACATCCTGGCCCAGGGCCATCACGATGCCGCCGACGCACATGATCGGGGCGGAGACCATCAGGGTGAACGCCATCAGCACCAGCATCTGGACCTGGAGCACATCATTGGTGGTCCGGGTGATCAGCGAGGGGGCCCCGAAGTGCCCCACCTCGCGGGCGGAGAAGCTCTGCACCCGGTCGAAGACGGCGGCCCGGACATCCCGGCCGAGTGCCGCGGCGGTCCGGGCGCCGTAGTGGATGGCGCCGATGTTGCACACCACCTGGACCAGGCTGATGGCGATCATCACCCCGCCGAGTCTGATGATCTCCCCCGTATCGCCCCGGACCACACCGTCGTCGATGATGTCGGCGTTGAGGTTCGGCAGATAGAGGGTGGCGCTGGTCTGGAGCAGTTGCAGGACCACCAGCAGGGCTATGGGTTGTTTGTACGGAGTCAGATGCGTCCGCAGCAGTTGTATCAGCACGCTGTCTCTCGGGCTCGGCGAAGGAGGGGGTGTGGTTTCGGGGACACCCCATCTTGCTGCACCCGGTGCCGTGAACCCATGGGTTTGTTACAAGCCCCGGTCAAGACCGTGTGTGCGCCGCCCGGTCCGCCGGGCGGTCGCTCAGATGCCGAACGCCATGCCGAACGCCCCCGGATGCAGCTGCTCCCGGGTGGCCGTGTACTGCTGGCGCACCGCCCGGCCCACCGCCGGGTCGTCCCCGGGCTCCAGCACATGGAGCGCCGCCTCGGGCCACACCGGCGGGGCGGTGGGGGAGAGGGTTCCCTGGGCCACCCCGAGGGTCCAGGCCGCCTGCCGGGCGGCGCCCATCGCCGCGTAGTCGGCGGGCTGCGGGACCACGACATGGGCGCCGAAGATCCCCGGGGCGCAGTTCTGCACGGCGGGGAGCGCGGCACTCGCGCCGAGCAGGAAGACCCGGCGGACCTCCACGCCCCGTGCGCGCATCACATCCAGCGCGTCCGCGAGGGAGCAGAGCATCCCCTCGACGGCGGCGCGGGCCAGGTGCTCCGGCTTCATCGACTCCCGGCGCAGCCCGCTGAGGGTGCCCGCGGTGTGCGGCAGCCGGGGGGTGCGCTCGCCCTCCAGATAGGGCAGCAGCACCAGTCCGGAGGCGCCCGGGGTGGACTGGGTCGCCAGCTCCGAGAGGGCGTCGAGGTCGTCGAGGCCCAGCATCTCGGCGGTGCCGCGCAGCACCCGTACCGCGTTGAGGGTGTGGACCACCGGCAGATGCAGTCCGGCGGCGTCGGCGTACGAGGTGATCAGCCCGCTGGCGTCGGCCAGGGCCTCGTGGTGGACGGCCATCACGGAGCCGGAGGCGCCCAGCGAGATCACGGCGTCCCCGGGGCGTACCCCGAGGCCCAGCGCGGCGGCCATGGTCTCGCCGGTGCCGGCCGAGATCAGCAGCCCCTCGGGGGTGGTGCCGGCGGCCTCGGCGGGGCCCAGGACGTCCGGCAGGGCGCACGGGTGGCCGAGGGCCAGCTCGACCAGGTCGTGGCGGTAGGAGCCGGTGGCGGCGGACCAGTAGCCGGTGGCGGAGGCGCTGCCCCGGTCGGTGGTCCGGCGCTGGGGCCGCCCCAGGAGCTGCCAGACCAGCCAGTCGTGCGGCTGGAGCACCGAGGCGATCCGCTGGGCGGACTGCGGTTCGGTACGGGCCAGCCAGCGCAGCTTGGCCACCGGGTGGGTGGCCTGCGGCACCGAGCCGACGGCGTGGGCCCAGGCCTCCCGGCCGCCCAGTGCCTCGATCAGATCGGCGGCGGCGACCTGGGCGCGTTTGTCGTTGCCGAGGATCGCGGGCCGGACGAGACCGCCCTGCTGGTCGAGCGGGACCAGCCCGTTCTGCTGGGCGGAGACCCCGATGGCCTGGACCCCTTCGAGGAGCCCGCCGCCGGCGGCCTCGCCCAGGGAGAGCAGCCAGGCCTGTGGATCGACCTCGACGGCCTTCGGGTCCACGGGGTGCGGGGCATAGCCCTGCCGCAGCACCGCACCCGTGTCCGAGTCACAGACGACGATCTGGGTGAACGCAGATGAACTGTCCAAGCCGGCGACTATCCCCATGGAGGGGCATTCTGCCCCACCGCGGGCCCGGCGGTGTTCAGGTGTTGCTGGTTCCCCAGTCGTCCTCGGCCCCGGAGGTCCGCTCCCGCAGCGCGCGCACCCTCCCGGCCACGGACTCGGGGATCCGGTCGCCCACGGTGTCGCTCACCGCGTGGAAGGCCTTCCCGGCGAACTGCCGGCCCCCCAGCGCGGCGGACTCGGCCGCGTTGCGCACCGCGGGGTTCTGCGAGAACTCCCGGACGCTCTTCCTCAGCTGCTCGTACCGTTCGCGTCCGGCGCGGGTACCGAGGACGTACCCCACCGCGAGTCCGGCGACGAACGTGAGCCTGTAGCGCATGGCACTGCCACCCTTCGCTTGCGTCCGCAGGTGCTCGCCCGCCTACCCCGGACGGCCCGTGATCATCCGGGGACCGTACCGATTGGCGGAGCACCCCCCTGCTTGCGCTAATGTATGTGTCGCAGCGAACAAGCGCCCTCCGGGACCATCCCGGGAGGTACGTTCGGTGCACGCGAGACAATCCCCTGTAGCTCAATTGGCAGAGCAGCCGGCTGTTAACCGGCAGGTTACTGGTTCGAGTCCAGTCGGGGGAGCGCGATCCCCTGTAGCTCAATTGGCAGAGCATTCGGCTGTTAACCGGAGGGTTGCTGGTTCGAGTCCAGCCGGGGGAGCGATCGGAACAGGGCCCCTTCGGGGTCCTTTTTCGTATGTTCCGCACATGTTCGGGAACCGTGCGGGCCGCCACGTGGTCTTCTCCGGTGAGCGTTGCCGACCATCCGGAGCAGGAGATCGTATGAGCGGCTATGCTGCGGCAGACGGCGCGCACACCTGTGCGCGACGCGCCGTTAGGGGCGGTAGCTCAGCCGGTTAGAGCAGCGGACTCATAATCCGTCGGCCGTGGGTTCGAGTCCCACCCGCCCCACCCGTGCGCCCCGCGTACAGAATCGTTCTGAGCAGCGACGACGATTCTGTGCGGGGCGCTTTTGTGTTTCCGGTCACATTCCGGAGGGGTCGTTCGCCGATCCGCCGGCGGCCCCGGAGCAGGATGATCACAGCACGCCCGCCGAAGATCCGCACGTGGACGCGCGGGTCCGGGCGCGGGGAATCCCCATCCGGCCCAGCGGACCCGGTCCGTCCAGTTCCATCCCGGTTCATCCGGCTCCCACTCCCGCCCGGCCCGTCCCGCTCCGCCGGGGCTCCGGGCCTGCCGGGGGGTCAGCCGAAGGTGGTCTCGCGGAAGAGGCGGCGGGCCGTGCGGAGGACGGGCTGGGCGCGGGTGGGGGTGGCGTTGGCGAGGACCGCGACGGCGGTACGCGCGTCCGGGCTGAAGGCCGCGTAGGAGGTGAAGCCGCCCGTACCGCCGGTGTGCCAGAGCAGGGTACGGCCGTTGATCTCGCGCAGGTCCCAGCCGAGGGCCTGGTCGTCCCGGCCGCTCGGGCCCGGCCGGTGGCGGGTGCGGACCACGGCGAGGGCCTCGGCCAGCGGGCCCGGCGCGCCCGCCGGTTCGAGGAGGGCGCCCAGATAGCTGAGGAGATCGTCGGCACAGGAGTAGAGCGCGCCGGCCCCGGCGAGCGCGTCGAAGCGCCAGTGCGGCACCGGACGGCCGCGCCGGTGCCCGGTCGCGGTGTCGGCCGCGAGGTCGGCGGCGTCCGGGACCAGGGTGCGGTCGAGCCCCAGCGGCCCGAGGACCCGGGCGGTGAGCAGCGCCGGGTACGGGGTCCGGGCGGCCCCCGCGAGGAGATGGCCGAGCAGCCCCACGCCGAAGGTGGAGTACCGCACGGGCCGGGGGCCCGGCCGGGGCCGCAGCCGGGCGGTGGCCCGGTGGAGATCGGCCGGACCGTAGGCGGCGTACGGGTCCCCGCGCCAGTTCCGCAGGGCCTTGGCGTAGAGGTTGGCCGGGAGCCGGGGCAGCCCCCCGCTGTGGGTGGCGAGATCGGCGAGGGTGACGCTCTCGGACCCCGGCCGGGGCCGGGCCCCCGGTGGCAGATGGGTCTCGATCGGGTCGTCGTACCCGACCGTCCCGGCGGCGGCCATCTCGGCGAGGAGCAGGGTGGTGAAGGTCTTGGTGAGGGAGCCCAGGGCGAAGAGGGTGCCGGGCCCGGCGGGTGGTGCCCCGCCGCCGGGCCGCCCGCGGTGGCCGAAGGCGGCGGCGGCCCGGTCGGGCCCGCGGATCACCGCCCCGGCCGCCGCGGTGGCGGTCCCGTCGTCCACGAGCCGCCGGACATGGCGGAGCAGGGCCCCGGCCGTGTCGGGACGGCTCATGCGCGGCCCGCCCCCGCCGTGGTGAGGGTGAGGGCGCGGGAGATCGTCAGGGTGCCCGCGACGGCGGCGACGATGGTGGGGTGGTGGTGGTTGACCCAGGCCTGCTGCGCGTCCGGCGGCGGCACGGTCAGCCCGTTGGGCATCATGCCGTCGTCCTGCTGGGCGCGGGCCACCTGCTTCCACACCTCGGGGAAGAAGAGCGGCCGCTTCAGACAGGTCCCCACGATGAGGAACTCCAGCAGCAGATCCCAGAAGCGGGTCTCGGCGAAGACCTCCACCCAGACCGGCAGCCACAGCTGGAGGTAGTCCTGGAGCGGTTCGGCGAGCCCGTCGGGGTCATTGCCGTAGTCCGTCAGATGGAAGACGGTGTGGGTGACCCCGTAGGCGTTGTTGGCGTCCATCATCCAGGGCTCGGGGGTGCCGCCCAGCCAGGTGCGGTCGGTCAGCTCCTTGATGTCGTCCTGGACGGGGACCCCGATCCGCCGGGCCGACGCGGCGACCGCGAGCCTGCGGTTGGGCACATGCTCGGTGGAGCGCGCCGCCCGCAGCCCCATCAGATGCGCCGACAGATCGTCCATCCGCTGATGGCGCAGGCCCACGGCGGCGAACAGCCCGTAGATCTCCATGGGGTGGGTGGCCGCGGGGGTGTAGACCTGGAGCCGGTAGAGCAGCTCCCCCTCGTCGAACTGCCGCCAGGCGTAGTCCAGCAGCGACTCCGCGGTGGCCGCGCACCGCCGGCCGGCGACGGCCTCCCGGTGCACCGTGCTCACCGCCAGGGTCAGTTCGCTGAGCGCCTTGAGCTGGTCGGCGTCGATCTCATAGTCGGGTACGTCACGACCGAGCGCGAACGCGCCGCGCATCCGCCCCAGCCACTCCGTCGCACCCTCACTGACCTGCCGGGCCAGCCGTACCGCTTCGGCGTCCATGCCCTCTCCTTCGTGAACTGTCAGCACGGTGTACGCGCCATCAGGCGGCGGGCTACGGCCACTTCGAGCTGCACCCGGGGATCGTCGGCGCCCAGCACCTCCAGATGCTCCAGCGCGGGGGTGACCAGGTCCGGTGCGGCGGCCGGGGTGTCCAGGACCAGCCAGCGGGCCATCCGTGCCGCGCTCAGCAGATCCCGGCGGAGCAGGGCGCGCACCAGGCCGCGGGAGAGGTCCAGCCGGCGCCCGGCGAGCTGGGAGCGGAGGGCCGTGTCGGTGAAGGGGTGGGCCGCGGAGGCCAGCGGCACCAGGACCGCGGTCAGCGACATCCAGTCGGGGGCGAGCCCTCCGGAGAGGGGCGGGGCGGGGGCGAGCCCCTCCCAGTCGGTCCCGTCCACCCCCAGGGCGGCGAGCGCGCGGACGAGCGCGGCGTCCCGGGCCCCCCAGAGCGCCGCCTCCAGTGGTTGATGCCGCGGTGCGGGGTGAGCCCGCACCGCGGTCCGCACCAGCGCCGCGTCCTCGGCCGGCAGAGGGCGTCCTGTGAGGACGAACGGGGTGAGCACATCCGCGCCCAGCACCCGCACGGCGGCGAGGCCGCCCGTACGGTCACCCCAGGCGTCGAGGGAACGGCGCACACCGAAGGTGTCGCCGCCCTTCTGAAGCGCCCGGGTGAGCGCGCCCGCCAGCACACACGTGGCCGTCTCGACCGAACTCGGCGACGGCTGATGCGAAGTCGTCATCGACCATGCCCTCAGAACGCCGCCGCGCAGGCGAGGTTCTGGACCGAACCGCCGAAGGCGTCCTCGATGGGCTCGTTACGGCGGGGGTTGGCGGAGAGGAGCAGGGCGAGCAGGAGGATGCCCGCTCCCTCGACCGAACCCGGGCCGAAGCTGCGCGAAGCCTCGCCCTCGGCGGCGATGAGGGCGTGGACTTCGTGCGTGACCGTCAGATCGGCGGTCATATTTTCCACAGACATGATAATTCCTTTCTGTCGTGGAATTGCTCTGGACGAAGGGGCTATTCCATATCTGCTATGGGGCGAAACAGATCCGTTCCGGGAAGGTACGCAGGGTGATCAGTGGGGAGGGGTAGGGTGCCTGTGGGTGGTTGGGCGCGCAAGTTTTCTAGCGTATGCGGGCTTCTGGGAATGATGGGAAAGGCGAGTCCGTGTGGTGCGCGTGATGCTGTCGCCCGGGGGGTCGGCGCCGGTGGCGGCCGGGTCGCGAACCCCCGTACCGCATCCCGGTAACACCGCTCCGACGTGCGGTGATCGCCCTCGTGCGGGGGTGTCCGCAGGGCCGTACGGCTCCGTTGGGTGGACGGAATACCCTCACCCGGCCGCTCTCCGGTTGCGCCGGAAAAGAAATTCGGGCAAGGGGCGGCGGCGGTGAATCGAAGACCGGGCGGCGGATGTCGGGAGGCCGGTACACGGTAGCCGATGAGCGGCTTCGATCCACCGGGGAGATACCTTTTTCGCGGCCCGGCCGAGTTCACCCCCGCGGACGAAAGCAGAGGGGAAACGGAGGGAAAAAGGGCGGAGGGGAAGGGGGTGGAGAACAGGTGTACGGGTGCGGGATTCACCGGAACGGCGGAAGAGGGCGCCCGGTGGACCGGGGTGACGGCCGCCCGGCGCGGCCCGCTGATCTGCCACCCGGTATCGGTGCATCACCTTGCAGATGCGTGTTCGATCGACATAGCGTGCCGCATATGCAGTCCTACACCATCGGTCAGGCCGCCCGTCTGCTCGGCGTCAGCCCCGACACCGCGCGCCGCTGGGCGGACGCGGGCCGGTTCGCGACCCATCGCGACGAGGGCGGTCGCCGGGTGGTCGACGGGCGCGACCTCGCCGCCTTCTCCGTGGAGCTGGCCCAGTCGGCGACCGGGGACGACGACGTCCCCCGGACCTCGGTGCGCAACGCGTTCGCCGGGATCGTCACCGCCGTGAAGCTCGGCGATGTGGCCGCCCAAGTCGAGATCCAGGCGGGGCCGCACCGGCTGGTCTCCCTGCTCACCCGGGAGGCCGTCGAGGAACTCGGCCTGGAGGTCGGCATGCGGGCCACCGCCCGGGTCAAGTCGACCAATGTCCATATCGACCGCGTCTGACCGCCCGGCGCCGACCCCGTCCGCCCGCCCGGCATCCGTCGCTTCCGTCCGCCTGCCACCGACCACCCGGCCGCCCGAGGGGCCGGGTCGGGGACCCGAAGGAGTACACCCATGAGGCCCGCCGCCCACCGCCGTTCCCTGACCGCCGCCGCGCTGACCTGCGCCCTCGCGGTCTCCCTCACCGCCTGCGGCGGGGACGACAGCGGGAACGGCGGCGACGGCGGCGGCGACGGCAAGGCCAAGGACACCCGGCTGACCGTCCTCGCCGCCTCCTCGCTCACCGACGCCTTCACCACCGCCGGGGCCGCCTACGAGAAGGAGCACCCCGGCACCAAGGTCGCCTTCTCCTTCGCCGGCTCCCAGGAACTCGCCGCCCAGGTCCGCCAGGGAGCCCCCGCCGACGCCCTGGTCACCGCCGACACCACCACCATGGACGGACTGCGCGCCGACACCGGAAAGCCCACCGTCATCGCCAGGAACCGCCTGGTCATCGCCGTCGCCGACGGCAACCCCCACCAGGTCGACGCGTTGAGCGACCTCACCGACACCGAGCTGAAGGTGGTCCTCGCCGCCCCCGAGGTCCCCGTCGGCCGCTACAGCCGCCAGATCCTCCAGGAACAGCGGCTCACCGTGAAGCCGGTCTCCCAGGAACCGAATGTGCGCGCCGTCCTCAGCAAGGTCCAGCTCGGCGAGGCCGACGCTGGGCTCGTCTACCGCACCGACGCCGCCACCGCCGAGGACACCACCGACGCCATCACCGTCCCCGACGCGCAGAACGCCATCGCCCGCTACCCCGCCGCCACCCTGAAGGAGTCGAAGAACACCGAAGCCGCCGACCGGTTCGTCACCTGGCTCAGCGGCCCCCGGGCCCAGAAGATCCTCCAGGACGCCGGATTCCAGCGGCCATGACCGCCACCGACCGTCCGCCCCGGGACGCGCGGTGAGACGCGCCCCGGGGCGCGCCGGCACCCGGGCACCGCTGCTGCTCACGGTGCCCGCGCTGCTCGCCGTGGCCTTTCTGCTGCTGCCCCTCGCCGGCATCCTCGCCCGTACCGAGTGGGGCGAACTCGGCACCCATCTCACCGACCCCGCGGTGGTCGAGGCGCTGCGGCTCTCCCTGGTCGTCTCCGGCTGGGCCCTCGGGCTCTCCCTGCTCCTCGGCGTCCCCCTGGCCTGGCTGCTGGCCCGGGTCCCCTTCCGGGGCAAGGCCCTCGTCCGCTCCCTGGTCCTGCTGCCCATGGTGCTGCCGCCCACCGTCGGCGGTGTCGCCCTGCTGCTCGGCTTCGGCCGCCGGGGCCTGCTCGGCCCCTGGCTGGAGGAGAACCTCGGCATCGTCCTCCCCTTCCACACCGCGGGCGCGGTCGTCGCCGCCACCTTTGTCGCGATGCCGTTCCTCGTCATCAGCCTCGAAGGCGCGCTCCGCGGACTGCGCCCCCGGTACGAGGAGACCGCCGCCTCCCTCGGCGCGTCGCCGGTACGGGTCTTCGCCACCGTCACCCTGCCGATGGTCGCCCCCGGGCTGCTCGCCGGGGCGGCGCTCACCTGGGCCCGCGCCCTCGGCGAGTTCGGGGCGACGATCACCTTCGCGGGGAACCTCCCGGGCGCCACCCAGACCCTGCCGCTCCAGGTCTATCTGCTGCTCCAGCAGGACCCGAGGGCCGCCACCTCCGTCTCCCTGCTGCTGCTCGCCATCGCCATGGCGGTCCTGGTGGCGCTGCGCGGCCGGTGGACCCCGAGGGCGGCGGAGCCCGCGCCCGCCGGGCCGCCCCCGGCGGACGAGGAGCCCGGCCCGGGCGGAGAGGCCGTGGGTACGGGACCTGTGGGTACGGATTCCGGCGGTACGGGATCCCTCGCCATGGGGCCGGTCGCCATGGAGCCCACCTCCCTCCACGCCGACCTCACCGGCTTCACCCGGCTCACCCTCGACGCCGCCCCCGGCACCACCCTCGCCGTCGTCGGCCCCAACGGCGCCGGGAAGACCACCCTGCTGCGCGCGCTGCTCGGGCTCACCCCCCGCGCCCACGCCGCCCTGCGCCTCGGCGACGACGAGATCACCCCGCTGCCCCCGCACCGCCGGGGCGTCGCCTGGGTCCCGCAGGACGGTGCCCTCTTCCCCCATCTGACCGCCCTCGGCAACACCGCGTACGGGCCGCGCGCCCAGGGTGTGCCGCGCGCCGAGGCCCGCCGCCGGGCCCAGGAGTGGCTGGACCGGCTCGGCGTCGGGGAACTGGCCCACCGCAGACCCGACCGGATCTCCGGGGGCCAGGCCCAGCGGGTGGCGCTCGCCCGCGCGCTGGCCGCCCGCCCCCGGCTGCTCCTCCTCGACGAACCGCTGGCCGCGCTCGACCAGACCACCCGCGCCCGGGTCCGGCACACCCTGCGCACCCATCTCGCGGGCTTCGCCGGGGTCTGTCTGATCGTCACCCATGACCCGGTGGAGGCGCTCTCCCTCGCCGACCGGGTGCTGGTCCTCGACGGCGGGCGGGTCCGCCAGGACGCCCCGCCCGACGAGATCGCCCGCCGCCCCGGCACCCCCTGGGTCGCCCGCATGCTGGGCCACAACGCCTGGGCGGGCACCCTCACCGAGGGCGGGCTGCGGCTGCCCGGCGGGGCGGAGCTGACCGCCGCCGACCCGCTGCCGCTGCCCGCCGGGACGCCCGCCCTCGCCGTCGTCCCGCCCGAGGCCGTCTCCGTCCACCGCGCCCGCCCGGCCGGCGACACTCCGAACGCCTGGCGCGGAACGGTACGGGAGATCACCCGGGCCGGCGGCCGGATGCGGATCCTGATCACCTCGCCGGAGCTGCCGGAGCTGATCGCCGAGGCCACCCCCCGGACCGTGGCCGAGCTGCGGATCGGCGACGGTACGGAGATCTGGGCGGCGATCCCGGCGACGGCCGTCACCCTGGGCGCGCGCTGACTCCCTCCGGCCGGAGGGCCGGGTGACCGGACGACCGGGCCGGGCTCAGTCGAAGGAGGGCATCGGGCCCTCGGTGTCGGCCGTGTCGATCACCGTGAACACCGCGCCCTGCGGGTCCATCAGCGGCGCGAACCGCCCGAAGGGGCTCGGTGTCGGCCCGTACAGCAGCTGCCCACCGAGCCGTACCGCCGTCGCCACCGTGTCGTCCACCCCGGAGACGGCGAAGTACACATTGATGAACGGGTCGGCCGCCTCGGGGAAGTTCGCCGTCATCCGCAGCCGTCCCGCGACCGGGGCGCCCGCCACCTTCCAGACGTTGAAGTCGACCTTGTCGCTCACCATCCGCTGGACCTCGAAGGGGAAGACCACCGGGAAGAAGGCGTCCGCCTTGCGGGTGTCCCGGGTGCAGACCTCGGCCCAGACGAAGGCGCCCGGCTCACCGGTCCTGCCGAAGCCCTGGTGGTCGGCCGCCTGCCAGGCGCAGAACGGCACCCCGCTCGGGTCGGTCGCCCGCACCATCGTGCCGAAGGAGCCCACCTGGACCGGCTCCTCGGCCAGGGTGCCGCCGTTCTCCCGGATCCGGGCCGCGGTGGCCGCCGCGTCGGGGGTGGCGAAGTACAGATTCCAGGCCGTCGGCTCGTCGGAACCCGGCATCTTCGGCGATATCGCCGCCACCAGCTCCCCGTCCACGCTCGCCTGGGTGTAGCCGCCGTACTCCTCGGCGCTCTCGCCGAAGGTCCAGCCCAGCAGCTCACCGTAGAAGTCCTGGGCGGCCGGGGGATCGTCGAACGACGCGTCCGCCCAGCACGGGGTGCCCTCCGGTCGTACGGCCATGGTGCTCCCGCCTTCCCTGCGTGCGGCCCCCTCGCTCCCACGCTAGGCGCGACTGCGGGTCGCCGCGCGCCGACCCGCAGTCACCGCAGGTCAGAGGCTATGTGGGCAAGGAGGCGGTCAGGGACCGCTTCAGTACCTTGCCCATGTCGTTACGGGGCAGCGCCTCCAGGAAGCGGACCTCCCGGGGGCGCTTGTGCGGGGCGAGCCGGGCCGCCACATGGTCTGCCAGCTCCCCGGCGGAGGGCCGGTCCGTCCCGGCGGCCGGGACGATCCAGGCCACCACCCGCTCCCCGAGATCGGCGTCGGGCTCACCGGTCACGGCGGCCTCCCGCACCCCCGGGTGGTCGAGCAGCGCGTTCTCGATCTCCCCCGCGCCGATCTTGTAGCCACCGCTCTTGATCAGATCGGTGGCCCGGCGGCCCACGATCCGCACCGCGCCGTCCGCCTCCCGCACCGCCATGTCCCCGGTGCGGAACCAGTCGCCGTCGAAGGCGCCGGCGGTCGCGTCGGGACGGTTCAGATAGCCGGTGAACAGCTGCTCGCCGCGGACCTGGAGTTCGCCGATGGTCGTCCCGTCGTACGCCCCGATCTCGGTGCCGTCCTCCTCCACCAGCCGCAGCCCGACACCGTGCAGCGGCACCCCGACCGAGCCGGGTCCGCCGCCGCTGCCGTCGGGCAGCACACTGGTGCTGATCAGGGTCTCCGTCATGCCGTACCGCTCGACCACCCGGCGGCCGGTGGCCGCCTCGATGCGCCGGTGGTCCGTCAGGGGCAGCGCCGCCGAGCCCGAGACCAGCAGCCGGGCGCGGCCCAGCGCCGCGCACAGCTCCGCGTCGCCGTCGAGCGCCCCCGCGATCCGGTGGTACATCGTCGGCACCCCGAAGAGCAGGGTGCCGCCGTCGGCCAGCTCCCGGGCGACGGCCGCCACCGAGAACGCCCCCGGGTGGCGCAGCTCACCGCCCCGGCGCAGGGGGCCCAGCACTCCGAGGATCAGCCCGTGCACATGGAACAGGGGCAGCGCGTGGACGAGGACATCGTCGGCCGTCCACGACCAGGCGGCGGCCAGCGCGTCGAGATTGGCGGTCAGCGCCCGCCGGGGCAGCATGGCGCCCTTGGGCGGGCCGGTGGTGCCGGAGGTGTAGACGATCAGCGCGGTGGACCCCGGGTCCGGCGCCGTCTCCGGTACGGGGGAGGCCCCGGCGGTTCCGTGGACCGCGATGTCGACGCGCTCGATCCCGCGCAGCGCGGGCGGCAGTTCGTCACCGGGGGCGGCCAGGATGAGTGAGGGGGCGCTGTCCTTGAGGATGTGCGCCAGTTCGCCTTCGCCGGTACGGGGGTTGAGCGGGATCACCGGGACCCGGGCGAGAAGTCCGGCGACCACCCCGACGGCGGTCTCCAGGGTGGGGGTCGCCCAGACCGCGACCCGCGCGGCCCCCTGGATCCGCACCGCGAGGGCGTCCGCCGCCCCGGCCAGCCCACCGTAGGTCAGCGCCCGCGCACCGAACCGGAGCGCGGGCCGCTCGGGCGAGGTCCGCAGGGCGGGGAAGAGATCGCTCACGTTCGTCCTCTCGAAGTCCGCGAGAGCCTTCCGACCCCCGTACGGCAGCGTAGGCCCTGCCCCCTCCGCTTCCCGCCGCGACGGCGGATCGTCCCACGGCCGTGCCCGGCGGTGCCCCACGGCGGTGCATTTCTTCCCGCCGCGACGGCGGGAGGCTCCACCGGCGTGTCCGGCGGTGCCCCACGGCGAGGTGGATGTTCTGCGGCTGACGGCCGGGCAGGCCGTCTCCTCCGCGGCGACGACGAGAGGCTCCACCGGCGTGCCCGGCGGTGCCCCACGGCGGTGAATCTCCTCCCGCCGCGACGGCGGGTCGTCCCACGCACCTGTCCGGCGGTGCCTCACCGTCAGGTCGCTCGGGTTCGGTGGGGAGGCGTCAGCGAGGGGACTCCCAGGTCGTCGTCGAGCCATCGGAGGTCACCGACACCCGCAGCCCCGGACGGCCGTCCGGGAGGGTCACCGTCGCGTCGACCTCGATCGTGAGCGAGGAGACACCCGGGTGCTCCGTCGCCGCGAGGAGCGCCTCCCGGACCGCGACGGTCGCCCGCCGTCCGGTGCCCGCGCCGACGAGGGTGTCCACCGCGCCCCGGAACCGTACCGACGGCCGGAAGCCCAGCCGGTCGGCGGCGCCGGACACCTCCCGCAGCACCCGTCCCCGCAGCCCCGTCGGCGCGTCCGCGGGCGGCTGCTGGAGCGCGACGATCGCGGTCCGTACCTCCTGGATGGTGGAGTCCAGTTCATCGATGGCGCGGCCCAGCAGCTCCCCCGCCGAGGGGTCCTGGTCCGCCGTCCGCCGCCGGGTGGACTCCAGCATCATCTCCGTGGCGAACAGCCGCTGCACCACCAGATCGTGCAGATCGCGGGCGATCCGGTCGCGGTCCTCGTACACCGCGAGCCGGGCCCGGTCCTGCTGGGCGTCGGCGAGCACCAGCGCCAGTGCCGCCTGGGAGGCGAACTGGGTCGCCAGCAGCCTTTCCACGGCGGTGTACGGGCGGGCGCCCTGGCTCCGGGGCAGGGCGAGGGTGCCGATCAGCCGCCCCCCGCTCTGGAGCGGCAGCATCATCGAGGGGCCGAACCGGCTCCGTACCGGGGTGGTCATCCGGGGGTCGGTCGCCGAGTCCTCGACGAAGACCGGCTCCCCGCCCAGCAGCTGGACCAGGACGGGCGACCCGGGTTCGATCATCGTGCCCACCAGACCGCCCGGGTCGTCCGGCGCGCTCGCGACCACGATCTCCATCCCGCCCCCGCCGGTGGGCTGGAGGACCACCCCCGCCGCCGCCCCGGCGAGCACCCTGGCCCGCTCGGCGACGGTGGCCAGCGCGTCCAGGGGGCTCACCCCGGTCAGCAGCGCGGTGGTGACGGCGGCGGCGCCCTCGATCCAGCGCTCCCGCTGGCGGGCCGTCCCGTACAGCCGGGAATTGCCGATCGCGATGGCCGCCTGGGAGCCCAGCACCCGCAGCACCGCGAGGTCCTCGCCGGTGAAGGCGGTCTTCCGCCCGCCGGAGGGGCCGGCGAGACAGAGGGTGCCGAAGTCCTCGGAGCCGACCCGGAGCGGCACCCCGATGAGATCCCGCGCGGCGGGCCCGGTGTCCGGCAGCCCGGTCAGCCCCGGGGCGCCGTCCGGCGGCGTGCCGATCCGCTCCCGCTCGGCGGGGCCGAGACCGGAGGTGAAGAGGGCGGCGAGGCCACCGCGTTCGGGGTCGGTCACGCCCAGGGCGCCATGGCGGGCCCCGGTCAGCTCGGTGGCGGTGTCCACCAGGCGCTGGAGGGTGGGGGCGAGGCCGAGGTCGATACCGACCCCGAGGACCGCTTCGAGCAGCCGGGACAAGCGGGGCCCGCCGTTCCCGTTCCCCGTACGGGCCCCGTCGTCCGTGTCGTTCACCCCGCCCGGACCCCCGGAAAGCCGTCCCGGGCCCTGGGAGAGCCCACCCGGGTCCCGGGAAGGCCCCGGGGGACCCCTGCGGGTGCCGGGGCCCGCGGGCTCACTCCTCCACCTCCGCCAGCGGATTGAGCACCAGCGGCTGGATGTTCCCCTCCAGCATCGCCCCGAGCCCCAGCACCGCGCAGACATCCGGCCGGTCGGCGATCCGTACCGGCATCCCGGTGGCGTCCCGCAGCATCTGGTCGAAGCCCGGCAGCAACGCGCTGCCGCCGACCATGGTGATCCCCCGGTCCGCGAGGTCCGCGACCAGATCCGGCGGGCAGTCCCGCAGCACCTTCCCGATGCCGTCGATGACCGAGGTGAGCGGGGTGTGGATGGCGTTGCGCACCGCCGCCGTGTCCACCCGTACCGAGCGGGCCAGACCGGTGGCCACATCCCGCCCGTGGATCTCCGTGGACTCCGGCCCGTGCGAGTGCAGCCCGTTCCCGTGCAGCGCCAGCTGGAGCGGGCGGACCGACTGGCTGGGCAGCATCAGCTCGTGCTGGGTGCGCAGATGCTGGATGACCGCGTTGTCGATGGCGTTGCCGCCGACCGGGATCCGCTCGGCGGTGACGATGGAGCCGAGGGAGAGGACCGCGATCTGGGTGGTGGCCGCCCCGCACACCATGATCATGGTGGCGGTGGGCTGTTCCACCGGCAGCCCGCAGCCCACGGCGGCGGCGATCAGCGTGTCCACCAGCTCCACCCGGCGGGCGCCCAGCCCAACGAGGGTCTCGACCGACGCCCGCTGGGCGAGCGGATCGCTCAGATGGGGGGTGCAGGCGGCGGCCCGCAGCCGGGGCTTGCGGCGCAGCTGCCGCCGGAGCTTCTCGCCGAGGAGATGGCGGATCATCCGCTGGGCCATCTCGATGTCCACGACGGTGCCGCCGGAGATGGGGCGGACCACCCGGATGTAGTCGGGGGTGCGGCCGGTCATCTTCTCGGCGAGCGCGCCGACGGCGATGAGCGAGCCGTTACGGGTGTTCACGGCGGCGACGCTCGGTTCGTCCACGACGAGCCCCACCCCCTTGACATAGACCCTGGTACTGGCGGCGCCCAGATCGACGGCGATATGGCAGCGGCGCAGCTGGTCGAGACTGACGGTCACGGCTGATCCTTCCGGGTGCGGTGCCTGATGGCATCGTCCGGCGGTGCGTGCGGTGGCGCGCGCTGAGTGGGCCGCTCGGGGGGTACGGGGCTGACTTTCCGCCAGATGACGGTGTGTCCGCTTGACGGGTACGGGCCCCGCGCCCCCGCCGGGCGGCCACCCCCGGCGCCCTCCCCGACCGCCGCCCGGGGGCCCGGTCGTCATCCCGGCTGTCATCCCCGGGGTGGGACGAGCCGCTGGAAGAGCCCCCAGGTGAACTCCGCCACCGCCCGCTCCCCGCCCGGGAGGGTGAGCGCGAGGGACCACCGGGTGGGGGCCGAGCCCTGCATCGGCGCGGCCGGCGGGAAGGCGCGGGCGGCCTCGTCCACCGTGCAGGCCCAGGGGGTCAGATCGGCGGCGGTGCGCAGCGTGGGCCCGCTCGCCCCCGGGGCCCGTACCAGCCACTCGTTCCACACCTGGCCGCCCGGGGTGGTGACCAGCACCTCGAAGCGGAGGTCCGGCCAGAGCGGTACGGGCCAGCGCAGCGCCCGGCACTCCAGGTCGCCGATCCGGCGCGGCTCATCGCTCTCGGGCGCGCCGAGGACCGCGTGGTAGCGGCGGAGCGCGCCGGGGCCCCGGGGCGCGTGCGCCGACGCCTGCCAGCGGCGGTTGGCCTCGCGCATCCGGGCGGTGGAGACGCTTAGGTCGTCTCTTTCGGATCTTGCTGGGCTCGCGTGCCCTGGCACCGCACCTCGCCGCGTTGTCGTCAATCACCAATGCTCCGCAGTGGCTCAATCCTCCGCCTTGCGATGCACGTCACCAGACCCCGCTCCCTGATCCAGCCTGATCCGAAAGAAACTCCCCAGCTCGCGGCGGGCGTCCTCGACGGGGCCGGGGTGGAAGTCGGCCATCCGGCGCAGCAGGACGAGTTGGAAGTCGAGCGGCCCGAGCGGTGGGGTGGTGGTCATACGGCCATCCTGGCGCCCCGCCCGCCGCCGGAGCGAAGGCGCCGGGCCTCCGGGAGGCTCAGCCGTCGTCGCGCCCCGCCGCGGGCTCCTCGCCCAGCATCCGCAGCAGCAGATCCCGCAGGACCCCGCGCTCCTCCTCCGAGAGCCGGCCCAGCGGCTCCCGGGCGAAGTCCAGGGACTCCCGCACCCCGGCCACCGTCTCCGCCCCCGCCGGGGTGGCGGCGGCGAGCTTGACCCGGCGGTCGTGCGCGTCGGGGCGCCGCTCCACCAGGCCGCGCAGTTCCAGCCGGTCCACGATGCCGGTGACATTGGACGGCTCGCACTTCAGCCGCTGGGCGATCCTGCGCATGGGCATCGGCTCCAGGGCGAGCAGCCCCAGCACCTTGGCCTGTGAGCCGGTCAGCGTGTACTGGGCGGCGGCCTGCTCGTACTCCGCGGTGTAGCGGGCCACGACGGTGCCGATGAGGTCGATGACTTCGAGGGTGACGGGATCCGGACGTGTGCTGGGGGCCATGACACTCAGCGTACCCCGATACTTGACATCATGAAATATCCATGGGCATGGTTGTTTCAGTAGATGAAGCAAATCGAGGAGGACCCGAACCATGTCCGCACTTCCCGCGACCGGTCGCGCATGGCATCTCGTCGCCCGTCCCCACGGCTGGCCCAAGGCGGAGGATGTCGCCCTGCGTGAGGTTCCGGTGACGGAGCCGGCCCCGGGCTCGGTCCTCGTGCGCAACCGGTACTTCTCCGTCGACCCCTATATGCGCGGCCGGATGAACGATGTGAAGTCGTACATCCCGCCCTTCCGGCTCGACCGCCCGATGGAGGGCAGCGCGGTGGGCGAGGTCATCGCCTCCGCCGCCGAGGGCATCGCCGTCGGCGACCATGTCCTGCACTTCCTCGGCTGGCGCGAGTACTCCGAGGTCCCGGCCGCCCAGGCGGTCAAGGTCGACCCGGAGCTGGCCCCGCTCTCCGCCTACCTCGGTGTGCTGGGGATGCCCGGCCTCACCGCGTACGCCGGGCTCTTCGAGGTCGGCGCCTTCAAGGAGGGCGACGCCGTCTTCGTCTCCGGCGCCGCCGGCGCGGTCGGCAGCCTGGTCGGGCAGCTGGCGCGGATCAAGGGCGCCTCCCGGGTCATCGGCTCGGCGGGCTCCGAGGCCAAGGTCAAGCTCCTCACCGAGGAGTACGGCTTCGACGCGGCCTTCAACTACAAGAGCGGCCCCGTCGGCGAGCTGCTGCGCGAGGCCGCCCCCGACGGCATCGACCTCTACTTCGACAATGTCGGCGGTGACCACCTGGAGGCCGCCATCACCTCCCTCAACGACTTCGGCCGGGCCGTCATCTGCGGAATGATCTCGCTCTACAACGAGACCGAGAACCCCCCGGGACCGCGCAACCTCCCGATGATCATCGGCAAGCGGCTGCGCCTGGAGGGCCTGATGGTCAACGACCACCAGAAGCTCCAGCCCCGTTTCGTCCAGGAGGTGGCCGGCTGGATCGCCTCCGGTGAGCTGCGTTACGACGAGACCGTGGTCGAGGGCATCGAGAACGGCTACGACGCGTTCATGGGCCTGATGCGCGGTGAGAACACCGGCAAGATGGTCGTATCCCTCTGACCCCTGTGGGCGCGTAGGGCCGTGCCCCGCCCGCGCTGCGGACGGGGCACGGCCCACCTCTCGAAAGACCCGGGTCAGCGGTTCAGCAGCGCCCGCCCGATCTGCGAGAACGCACCCTTCGGGTGGTCCCGGAAGAGCGGCTGCGTCCCGAAGAGCGCCACCGGCACCCCGCTCGCCGAGGTACCGCTGACGACCGACGGCCGGCCCGCCGCGTCCGCCGGACCACCGGTGCCCGCACCGGTCGCCCGCCAGTGGCCCGCGACCAGCGGATTGCCCTTCGCGTACGACTGGTCGACCCGTACCCCCGTCCCCAGCTCGGTGAACCACACCGGGGTGTAGACAAACGAGTGCGCCTGGGCGCCACCGGTGATCGACCCGCCCGCGTTGGTCACCCGTACCACGCCATTGGCGTCCGGGTTGCCCGCCACGGCGGTCGCCTGGAGCAGCCCCGCCGCCTTGGTGAAGGCGGCGCCGCCGTTCCCGACACCGACCACGCCGACCTTGCTCGCCGTGAAGGCGTCCCGGGCGGCGGGCGTCAGCGCGCCATGGCTCAGACCCGTGGAGACGATCAGCGACTCCACGCCCGACCAGTCGAAGCCCGCGTTCAGCACCGCGGTCGACACCGGCACCACATCGAAGCCCATCTCCCGCAGGGCGAACAGCTCGCCCGCGTTCACCGAGGCGGCCACCCGGGTGCGCTCCATCGGTGCGACACCCCGGTCCCTGGTCGCCGTGAACCGCACACCCAGCCGCTGTGCCAGCTCGGTCGCCCGCTTATGGGCCGTGACCGGGACGATCGCCGCCCCGTCCGTGGCCCGCCGGACCGCGACACCCTGCTTCAGCAGGCTGTTCACCGCCTCCAGCTCCTTGGGGTCGGTCAGCTCCAGACGGAGTGCGCCACCCCGGGCGACCTCGCCCGTCGGGGCCGCCGCGGTCACCTCACGGGCGGTCACCCGCAGCGGGCCCTTCTCGGCGCGGACCACCGTCGCGCCCCACAGCCGGCCCAGGCTCCACCCCGAGATGTCGTACATCGCCGACACATCGGCGCTGATGTCCCGGCCGTCCGCCAGCATCACATTGGCGATACCGCGCTTGGGCTGGCGCATGTCCACCACATACGAGCCGGACGGGTGGACCTTTCCGTCCAGCCGGAACGGCACCCGCGCCCGCTCCACCCGGACATCGTTGGCGATCAGATGGTCGACCAGCCGGGCCGCCGCCACCGTGCTGCGCTGTCCGCGCCCGGCGGGGATGACATAGGCACGGGGGAAGGTCGCCGTGTAGACGTCCTCCGGACCGATCCCGGGCACCCCCGGCACCGTCTCGGACGAGATCGGCCGCTGGGCCTCGCCCGCCGCGCCGCGCCGGAAGGTCTCGATCTGGTCGGCGATCACCGAGGAGCGGTGGGTACGGGTGTAGTCGAGCGTCGCCCGCATGGCCGCGCCCGCGATATCGGTGTTGATCGCCGCCCGGCGGCGCAGCTCCGTCTCCGGCAGGGTGTCGTAGTCCCGGTTGTTGACCCGCATCGGGAACTCGATGGTGTGCGAGGCCACGGCGCCCTGGAAGGGCATGTACTGCGGGGTGAAGATCGGCGGCCAGTCGTCCCAGCCCTCCGTCCAGTCACGGAAGGGGATCTCCGCCGGGAGGACGCCGTCCTTCTCGGAGGTGTAGCCGAGCGCGTTGACGGCCTTCTCCATGCCGAGCGCGTTGGCGTAGGAGTTCTTCAGGAAGAGGTCGTACTCGTAGTTCTCGCCGTGCGGCGGGGTCGTCGGCTCGATCAGGGTGCCATTGACGTACCCGTGCAGATCGAGCATCACGGCGGGCTGCTTGTCGATGGCGAGCCGCCGGATCGCCCGGGTCTCGGGCTGGGTGGCGGTGATGAAGTCGCGGTTCAGATCGAAGCCGTTGGCGTTCGCCCGGGTCCCGGCGACCCGGCCGTCCGGGTTGGCCGTGATGTTGAGATAGATCCGGTTCTTCGCCAGCAGACCCCTGGTCCGGGAGTCATTGGCCCTGGCCAGCTCCTCGATCAGGTCGAGGGCCGCGTCCGTGCCCTCCCACTCGTTGCCGTGGATGTTGTTGTTGATGAAGACCGGCGTCTTGTACGAGGAAGCGATTTTGCGGTCGCGGGCGGCGTCGGCGGGGTCGTTCTCGATCCGCTCCCGCATCCGCTCCTGCGCACGGACGTCGGAGGCGCTCTCCGGCGCGGTGACGGTGACGAGATACAGCTCACGCCCGCTCGCGGACTTCCCGGCGATCTCGACGCTGACCCGGTCGCCCAGCTTCTGGAGGGCGTTGAGCCGGGGCGCGATGGAGTGGTACGGGACCAGGCCGAGCTTGATGGACTTGTCGGCGGTGTTCACGGGCGGGACCGTGAGCACGGTGCGCCGGGGGTAGGCGGAGGACTTTCCGCCGGGGATGTGGTCCCGTCCGGCGAGGGCCCGTTCGGCGGCCGAGCGGGGGGCCTTGGTGAAGACGGAGTCGCCGTTGCCCCGTTCGCGGACGGGGTGCGTGCCGTCGGGGCCCTTGCCGGGGCCGGGCGCCGCGGCGGCCTGTACGGGGGCGAGAAGCGCGGCGGCGGTGAGCGCCGCGGTGGCGGCCAGAGCGGGTCTGGATATGCCCATGCGTGGTACCTCCGGTGGATCGGGGGGCCGACCGCCGGGGCCCGCTCCGGAGGTGGGGGCCCCGGACCCGCGGGTCACGACGATCGATGACGCACGGTCTACCTGTGGTGGCCACGAACAATCAAGGGGTTGATTTTTCGTGTCGGGGAGGCTCCACCGGCCCCGGCGGAGCTTTCCGGACGCCCGATAGGGTGAGGTCATGCGTGATCTCGGTGTGGGTTTCGGCTACTTGATGAAGGGCCAGCGCTGGGTCGGCGTGCACGGCCGCTGGCTCGGGTTCGGGCTGTTGCCCGGCCTGGTGACGCTGGTGCTGTACGCCGCGGCCCTCGCCGGGCTCGTCTGGGGCGGCAACGACCTCGTGGGCTGGGCGACCCCCTTCGCCGACGACTGGTCCTCGCCCTGGCTCGGGCTCTTCCGGGGCTTTCTGACCGCGCTCCTCTGGGTCCTGGCGCTCTTCCTCGCGGTGATCACCTTCACCGCGGTGACCCTGCTGGTCGGGCAGCCGTTCTACGAGTCCCTCTCCGAGGAGGTCGACCGCAGCGAGAGCGGCCACGCCCCCGAGTCGGGGCTGTCGTTCTGGCGTGATCTGTGGGTGTCGGCCCGGGACTCGCTGCGGATCCTGGTCCGGGTCGCGATCTACGGGGTGCTGCTCTTCGCCGCGGGGTTCATCCCGGTGGTCGGGCAGACCGTCGTCCCGGTGCTGGGTGTCTGTGTCACCGGCTACTTCCTCGCCGAGGAGCTGACGGCGGTCGCCCTCCAGCGGCGCGGGGTGCAGCTCAAGGAGCGGCTGCGGCTGCTGCGCGGGCGGAAGATGATGACCCTGGGCTTCGGGGTACCGCTGGCGGTGGCGTATCTGGTGCCGTTCGTGGCGGTGTTCCTGATGCCGGGCGCGGTGGCGGGCGCGACGCTGATGGTACGGGAGCTGAGCCCCGACAGCCCCGACAGCCTTGGGTCACCCGACACCCCGGGTGGCCCGGACGCCGTCCAGGCCCCGCCGCCCGCGACCGCCCCGTACGGCGGCGGCGGACCCGTACCGAACAACCCGTACACGACCTGAGACGTCTCCGGGCCGGTTTCCCCCAGGGGAGCCGGCCCGGACCCGTTCAGGGCGTCGGTACGGGTGCCGGTACGGGCACGGGGAGGTCGGCGAGGGCCAGCCCGGGGTCGGCCGGGCCCGCCGTGGCCACCAGGGAGCCGTCCGGGGCCCAGATCCCGCTGTCGCCGGGGCAGTCGCCGACGTCCCAGCGGCCCAGCAGATTGGCGAGCACCACCGGGAGGCCGGACTCCCGGGCGCGGACCGGATAGACCTCGGTGAAGGAGTCGTTCCCGCGCTCCAGCGCCGAACTGGCCACATACAGCGCGCACCCGTCCGCCGCCGCCCGCCGGGCCACCTCGGGGAAGCGGTTGTCGTAGCAGACCGCCAGCGCCACCCGTACCCCGTCGAGGGTGAAACGGCCGTCCCGCTCGCCCGCCGCGAACAGCTCCAGCTCCTCGCCGTGCAGACGCACCTTGTCGTAGCGGGCCGCGGACTCCCCCTCCGGGCCGATCACCAGCGAGGTGATCGTGGGCCGGGTGGCGCCCGCCCCGGGCGCGACGACGGCGTTGACCACCGCCGCCGTCCCCGTCTCCCGGCAGGCCCGGCGCACCGGCTCCAGCCGGGGGTCGTCCTCGGTGAGCCAGAGCCCGGGGTCCCGCGCGATCGGCTCCAGCGCGTAGCCGGTCGCCACCAGCTCCGCGAAGACCACCAGCCGGGCGCCGCGCGCGGAAGCGTCGCGGACCAGCCGGGCGACCGTACGGAGATTGGCCCCGACCTCGCCGGGAACAGGGGTGAACTGTGCCGCTGCCGTTCTCATGGCCCCATGATGCCCGCCGCCGCCCGCCCCCGGGCCACCGGAGCGGGCCACGGCACCGGAGCCGGCCACGTCACCGGGGCAGGCCGGGACACCGGACCGGGCCGGGGCACCGGATCAGGCATAGCCGTCCGGGTCCAGCGGCAGCCGGGCGCCCCGGCTCTGGGCGATCCGGTGCACATTGCGCAGCGCCTCGGTCAGCTGGGAGAGCATCTGCCGCAGCTGGTCCGTGGGGATCTCGTCCTCCGCCAGCAGATCGTCGGCATGGTCCAGCAGATCGCCCGCCAGACCGAGTTGCACACTCTCGACGGTGTCCGCGACCCGGGAGATGTAGCCGCTGCCGTCGCTGTCCAGATAACAGGGTTTGCCCTCCGGGGTCGCCCAGGGCAATAGCCGGGCCTCGTGCGCTCCCTGGCCGCTCATCGGCGCCGCCCTTCCCCGCCCAGGGCACGGGGGAGCGGACGGGGGATCGGACGGCGGACCCGGGGCACATGCGCTGCGCTGCGCGTGTCCCGGTGCTCGGCCGTGTACGGGGGCATAACCGGTCTCCGTTCTGCCGTGGCACGGGCACCAGAACGCTACCCCTGGCCGGACACCGCGGAACCATGATCGGTGCGTGGGGCCCGCCCTGCCGTCCGGCGGAACGTATCGCCGGACGGCGGGCGGCGGGAGGGCGCCGCGCCGTCAGCGCCCGGCCGCGACCCGGATGATCTCCCGTACCTGTCCGACGATGTCCCGGCGGTTCGCCAGGAAGGCCGGGTCGGTGATCTCCGTCGTGTTCCCGGGTCCGAACTCCAGTACCGGGGTGTGCACATGGCCACCCGGCGTGGACAGCCCCAGCCGGTCCCGCAGCAGCGTCGCCCGGTAGGCGATCTCGTTCGACAGATAGTTGCCGCCGCCACCCTGGCGGGCCGTGGACCCGGGGGTCGGGCCGCCGGGACGGACCACCGGCTCGCTGCCGCCCGCCGGTATCTCCGTCACCGAGGTGTTGTCGTACACCGGGAAACGGCCCGTCGGCGCGGCGACGATCGCCGTCGCGGGCAGCGTGGACGAGGTCCACTGCGGCTGGCTCCCCGGATCCCGTACCGGCACCGTCTCCGTCCGGGAGACATTCTCGTTGTCCGGGAAACCGCCCCGCCAGGCGCCGTTGGTGCGCTCGATGTCGAACCGGCCCGGACGGCCCTGGCTCACCGTGGTGAAGACATCGGCCTCCGGCAGCCGCTCGCGCAGCGTCCGCTCCACCGTGCCGTCGGCGAAGTCCCGCCAGCGGACCGGGAAGACGGCCGTCTCGATCCGCGCCGGGCCGTCGGCGGTACGGATCACCGTGCCGTCCAGCGCCAGCGCGGTCGCCCCCGACGGATTGCTGATCCGGATGTCCCGGTCCAGGGTGAAGGGGTCGAAGCCGGTCATCACGATCCGCTTCAGCGGCTCGCCCCGGTGCCGGTGGCCCCCGGGGAAGTCCATCGAGTCCTGGCCGCGCGAGGCGCGCTCCACCTTCGCCAGCAGCTTCGCCCGCCGCTCCTCGGTCAGCGCGAACGACGGCTGCCAGGTGCGCAGTTCCGCGGTCATGCCGAGGCGCGCCCAGTACAGCGGGCGGTCGTCGTCCCGGCTCAGATCGCCGAGTGCGGGGCCGCGCCCCTGCACCCGGTCCACCGCGCGCTTCCAGAGCGCCGCGCCATGGCGTTCGGCGGCCCGCTGGGCCTCGCGGTAGGAGTCCGCGGCGTCCAGCGCGCGGCCGAACGCCGGGGCCACCGGGGCGAATCCGCTGCGCCGCAGGATCTCCTGGGGCACGGCCCGCTCCAGCCGGGCCTCCTCGGCGGTGGGCGCGGCCGGCGCCGGTGCCGGGGGCGCGGCCGCCGCCGGGCCGGGCACGGCGAGGGTGAGGGCCGCGGCGAACGCGGTGCCGAGCACGGTGGCACGGGCGCGTATCGGGGACATACGGCAATCCTTCCGTCGGGGGTGGCGGAAGTATCGCCTCATGATCGTCCTCCTGGCCAGACCCGTACCGGGCGCGGGAGGCGTCCCCGGCCGCCGGGGAGAGGCCCCCGCCCCGGGAGACGTCCCCGGCCGCCCGGGAGAGGTCCCCGGCCGGGACCGTGCCGTGCGGGGCTCACCTCGGGGGCCGCTCCGCGGTGATGTTGCGGTACGCGATCTCCGCGAGCGCCCCCTGGCCGTCCTTGCTCGGGTGGAACCAGTCCCAGCGGCTCAGCAGATCGGTCCCGAAGCGGTACTCGAAGACCGCCCCGCCGTCGTACCGGCAGCGGCTGTCCTCGGCGCAGACGTCCTTCAGGACGCCGTTGTACGCCACCACCCGCTGCTGCACGGCCGCCCGCCGCTGCTCGGCCCGTACGCTCGCGTCCTCGGCGTCGCCCAGCATCGAGGAGCAGATGCCCAGCTTCCAGACCGCCCGCCCCAGCGGGTCGTCCTTCCCGGTGGACCAGAGCCGCTTCAGATCCGGCACGCTGGAGACATAGACCTGGGCCTTCGGGGCGGTGCGCCGCAGCTCCCGCAGGGCGCCGCTGAAGGAGGCCCGGAAGTCCGCCACCGGGGTCATCGACTCCGGCGCGTCCGCACAGGCGTCGTTGGCGCCGACCAGCACGGTCACCAGCTCCGGCTTGCGGGCCGCCGCCCGGGCCATCTGCGCGGGCAGATCGGCGACCTGGGCGCCGGTGCGGGCGTAGTTCCAGGTGCGCTGGGCGACCCCGGTGGCGCCGCCGCCGATCAGCCGCATCGCGAGGCTGCGGACCTCCTTGTCGGTGCCGGTGGCCCAGGACGCCTCGGGGCAGTCCGAGAGCACCAGACAGGCGTCGAAGGCGCGGGTGATGGAGTCCCCCACCGCGGCGATCGAGTCCGGGCTGCGGTTCCAGACCGGGCCGCGCTTCACGGGTGCGCCGCGCTCCTCCTGCTCGGACGACGTGTCACACGCCGTCAGCGTCCCCGTGGTCAGCAGGGCCGCCAGGGCGAGGGCGGTGGCCGCCCGCCGCCCACGCCGATGTCTCCCGGCGGTCCGTCCGGCCCCCGGCGCGTGGTCCTCGCGCGCGGGCCGGCCCCCAGGAGCCTCGTGGGTCTCGTCCATCCCGGTTTCCCCTCCGATTTCGACTGCCCCCGAGGTCCTGCCGAGTGAAAGCGTGGTGTGTACGGTCCCGGGACCGAGATTACGTCACCCCCGGGGCAGCCACGCACGATAGCTTTTCCCCGTCGACGCAGAGGTTTCACGCCCGGCGGCCCCGGCGTTTCGGTAAATTACCTCACGTCACATGCTGTCCCTTTTGTGGAGATTAACTCCCGATGCTGTTTACTGAGGCCGCTGGGAAGACGATCCTCGTCCCACACTGGAGGTCCCGGTGACGACACGTGGTGTTCTGTACATTCACTCCGCACCGCGCGCGCTCTGCCCGCATGTCGAATGGGCGGTCGCGGGCGTGCTGGGGGTCCGGGTCCAGCTGGACTGGATCCGGCAGCCCGCCGCGCCCGGCACCTGGCGGGCCGAGTTCTCCTGGCAGGCCGGGGTGGGGACGGCGTCCCAGCTGGCGTCCGCGCTCAGAGGCTGGCATCTGCTGCGGTTCGAGGTGACTGCGGAGCCCTGTGCCAAGGCCGAGGGCGAGCGCTACAGCGCCACCCCCGAACTGGGGATCTTCCATGCCGTCACCGGGATGCACGGGGACATCCTCATCCCGGAGGACCGGCTGCGGGCGGCGCTCCAGCGGGCCGCGCGGGACGGGACCGATCTGGCGGCGGAGATCGAGAAGCTGCTCGGCAAGCCCTGGGACGACGAGCTGGAGTCCTTCCGGTACGCGGGTGAGGGCGCACCGGTCCGCTGGTTGCACCAGGTGGTCTGACGGCCCGTCCGCCCGGCCCCCCGGCGACCTCCGGCTTGCTTCGGCGTACCCCGTACCGGAACGGGCGAGGCCCGCACCCCCTCGGGGGCGCGGGCCTCACTCATGTCGTCGTCCGTGCCGTCTCCGGGCGCCCGGCGGCGGCGGTCGGACCGAACGGACCGGCGGCGGTCAGACCGAACGGAACGCCAGCACCACGTTGTGGCCGCCGAAGCCGAACGAGTTGTTGATCGCGGCGATCGTGCCGTCCGGCAGGGCGCGCGGGGCGCCGCGCACGATGTCGGCGTCGACCTCCGGGTCCAGCTCGTCGACGTTGATGGTCGGCGGGGCGACCCGGTGGTACAGCGCCAGCACGGTGGCGACCGTCTCCACACCGCCGGCCCCGCCCAGCAGATGACCGGTCATCGACTTGGTCGCCGAGACCGCGACATGGTCGAGGTCGTCGCCGAGGACCTGGCGCAGCGCCTTGACCTCCGCGACATCGCCCTGCGGGGTGGAGGTGGCGTGCGCGTTGAGGTGCACGATCTGCTCGGGCTTGAGGTCCGAGCTGTCGAGCAGGTTGCGCAGGGCGGCGGCGATGCCCCGCCCGCCGGGCTCGGGCTGCGCGATGTGGTGGCTGTCGGCCGACAGGCCCTGCCCCAGCACCTCGCAGTAGACCCGGGCGCCGCGCCGGGCGGCGTGCTCGGCCGACTCCAGGACGACGACACCCGCCCCCTCGCCGAGGACGAAGCCGTCGCGCCCCGTGTCGTACGGGCGGGAGGCCGTCTCCGGCGACTCGTTGTTCTTGGACATCGCCATCATGCTGGCGAACGCGGCCACGGGCAGCGGATGGATCGCCGCCTCGGTGCCGCCGGTGACGACCACATCGGCACGGCCGGTGCGGATCATCTCCACGGCGTAGCCGATCGCCTCGGCGCCCGAGGCGCAGGCGGAGACCATGGAGTGGACACCCGCACGGGCGTTCACCTCCAGGCCGACATTGGCCGAGGGGCTGTTCGGCATGAGCATGGGCACGGTGTGCGGGGAGACCCGCCGCGCGCCCTTCTCCTTCAGTACGTCGTACTGGTCGAGCAGGGTGGTCACGCCACCGATGCCGGAGGAGACGACCACACCGAGCCGGGTCGGGTCCAGCGGGCCGTCCTCCTCGGCGGGACCGGTGTAGCCGGCGTCCGCCCAGGCCTCCCGCGCGGCGATCAGCGCGAACTGCGCCGAGCGGTCGAGCTTGCGGGCCAGCGGGCGGGGCAGGACCTCACTGGGGTCGACAGCCGCGGTCGCGGCGATCCGCACCGGCAGATCGGCGAAGCGCTCGTCGTCCAGGAGCCGGGCTCCGGAGCGTCCGGCGAGCAGACCCTCCCAGGTTGACGCGCTGTCGCCACCCAACGGTGTGGTTGCGCCGATACCGGTGACGACCACGGTGTGATTGGTCGAGTTCACAGGAATTCATTCTCCACGTGTAGGGGGTGCACTGAATGTGTACGGCGTCACCGCCAGGCGGCGACCAGCGCGTTCAGTCCTGGGCCGGGGTCCGTTCGACGGACCCCAGGGATCAGCCCTGGTGCTTCGCGATGTAGTCGGCGGCGTCACCGACCGTCTTGAGGTTCTTGACGTCGTCGTCCGGGATCTTCACGTCGAAGCGCTCTTCGGCGGCGACGACGACCTCGACCATGGACAGCGAGTCCACGTCCAGGTCATCGGTGAAGGACTTGTCCAGCTGGACGTCCTCGACCGGGATACCGGCGATCTCGTTCACGATCTCCGCGAGACCGGCAACGATCTCTTCCTGCGTGGCGGCCATAGTGGCGCTCCTTCGATGTATATAAGAGGGTGTGATGTCCGGAAATTCCGGATATCACGTCCGGGGTTACCGGCCCGGGGTCCGATCGGGGAACCGGCCCGGGAATGCTCCGGTTGCCTAGGGGAGGGTAACGACCGTAGCCGCGTAGACGAGACCTGCCCCAAAGCCGATGACGAGCGCCGTGTCGCCGCTCTTGGCCTGACCGGTCGCCAGAAGCCGCTCCATCGCGAGCGGAATCGAGGCGGCCGAGGTGTTGCCGGTGGTCTCCACATCACGCGCGACCGTGACATGCTCCGGCAGTTTGAGGGTCTTCACCATCGAATCGATGATCCGCATATTGGCCTGGTGCGGAATGAAGACATCCAGGTCGTTCGCGGTGATCCCGGCCGCGTCCAGCGCCTGCTGGGCGACCTTCGCCATCTCGAAGACGGCCCAGCGGAAGACCGCCTGGCCCTCCTGCGTGATGGCGGGGAACCGCGCCACGGTGCCGTCACGGTAGTCCGTCCACGGCACGGTCTGCATGATGGTGTCGGACTTGTCGCCCTCGGAGCCCCAGACCGTCGGGCCGATCATGGGCTCCTGGGAGGGGCCCACGACCACGGCGCCCGCGCCGTCGCCGAAGAGGAAGGCGGTCGCCCGGTCCTCCAGGTCGGTCAGATCACTCAGCCGCTCCACCCCGATGACCAGGACGTACTCGGCGGAGCCATCGGTGACCATGCCCCGGGCGAGGGTCAGGGCGTAGCCGAAGCCGGCACAGCCCGCCGAGATGTCGAAGGCCGCGGGACGGTTGGCGCCGATCCGGTCGGCGATCTCGGTGGCGACCGCCGGGGTCTGCTTGAAGTGCGAGACCGTGGCCACGACGACCCCGCCGATCTGCTCGGGGATGACCCCGGCGTCGGCGATGGCCTTTCCCGCGGCCTCCACGGACATCGCGCACACCGTCTCCTCGGGGGAGGCCCAGTGCCGCGTGGCGATGCCCGAGCGGGAGCGGATCCACTCGTCGGAGGAGTCGATCTTCTCCAGGATCACCTCGTTCGGCACGACGCGGGTGGGACGGTAGCCGCCCACACCCATGATCCGTGCGTACGGGGCGCCCTTGCTGGGCTTGATCTTCGCCATCTCTGCGGATCTCCTTGTCAGACTCTGTCGGCCCGCTCAGGCCGCTGAATGCTCAGCGGCGAGCGTACGGGCCGCGTCCAGATCGTCCGGGGTCTTCAGAGCGTGCGTCTTCACGCCCGGCAGGGCGCGCTTGGCCAGATTGGTGAGCGTGCCACCCGGAGCCACCTCGATCAGCGCGGTGGCACCGCGGGCGGCGAAGGTCTCCATGCAGAGGTCCCAGCGCACCGGGTTGGCCACCTGGCCGACCAGCCGCTCCACGACCTCGGCACCGGTGGCCACGGCCCGCCCGTCCTTGTTGGAGACATACGACAGCGTGGGGTCCGCGGGCGTCAGCTCGGCCGCCGCCTTCTCCAGAGCGGTGACCGCGGGCGCCATATGGACCGTGTGGAAGGCCCCCGCCACCTTCAGCGGGACGGCCCTCCGGACCCCCTCGGGCAGCTCCTCCGCGAAGGCGGCGAGCTGCTCGGTGGTGCCGGCGGCGACGATCTGACCCGCGCCGTTGACATTGGCCGGGGTCAGCCCGAACCGCTCCAGATGCGGCAGCACCACCTCGGGGTCGCCCCCGAGCAGCGCCGACATCCCCGTCTCGGCGGCGGCGGCCGCCTCGGCCATCGCCAGCCCGCGGGTACGGACGAGACGGAGTGCGGCGGTCTCGTCCAGCACCCCCGCGAACACGGCGGCGGTGATCTCACCGACGCTGTGGCCCGCGACGATGCCCGGGGAGACCGGGCCCAGCGCGGACGCGGCCAGCAGACCGGCCGCGACCAGCAGCGGCTGCGCCACCGCGGTGTCACGGATCGCGTCCGCGTCAGCCTCGGTGCCGTAGTGGGCCAGGTCGAGGTCGATGGCCTCGGACCACCGCGCGACACGGTCGGCCGCGCCGGGGAGGTCCAGCCAGGGGGTCAGAAAGCCAGGCGTCTGGGCGCCCTGGCCGGGAGCTACGAGTACGAGCACCCTCACACTCTCTCTCGGTTCCGCCCCACCCCGCCCGTGGGGACAGGGACGAAGAACCGTCAGGGAGTTTGTTGGTGTCCCACAAAAGGTCAGGAGTGAAGATCGCCGTCGGCCAGCCGTCCGAGGATGAGGGCGATCCGCAGGGTGAAGGCCGAGCGGACATCGGAGGGTGACCAACCGGTGACATCGGTTACGCGTCGTAGCCGGTAGCGCACGGTATTGGGATGAACAAAGAGCATCCGTGCCGCTCCTTCCAGACTGCTCGCCTGTTCCAGGTACACACTCAGGGTCTCCAGCAGCGCGGAGCCCGCCTCTTCCAGCGGTCTGTAGATCTCCTCCACCAGCTGTTCACGGGCGGCGGGGTCGGCGGCGATGGCCCGTTCCGGCAGAAGATCGTCCGCGAGAACCGGCCGGGGGGCGTCCTGCCAGGCCGCGCACGCCTTGAGGCCCGCCGCGGCGGCCTGCGCCGAGCGGGTCGCGGCCAGCAGGTCCTGCACCACGGGCCCGGCCACCACCGGACCTGCGGCAAAGGGGCCGATCAGCGCCTTGGCGACCTGGAGCGGATTGTCGCTGCCGCCCGCGATCACCACCAGCCGGTCCCCGAGCACGCCGGTGAGGACCTGGAGCTTGGCATGGCGGGCGGCCCGGCGGATCGCCTCCACCGTCAGCTCGCTGTCGCCCTCGGGCGCGGTGCCGAGGACCACACAGACCCGGTCCGGTGAGCTCCAGCCGAGTGCGGCGGCCCGGGAGACCGCGCCCTCGTCCGCCTCGCCCGACAGCACCGCGTTGACCACCAGCGACTCCAGCCGGGCGTCCCACGCCCCGCGGGCCTCGGCGGCCTGGGCGTACAC
Source organism: Streptomyces sp. NPDC000594 (assembly GCF_040299965.1). Taxonomy (NCBI): domain Bacteria; kingdom Bacillati; phylum Actinomycetota; class Actinomycetes; order Kitasatosporales; family Streptomycetaceae; genus Streptomyces; species Streptomyces sp. NPDC000594. The sequence continues at coordinate 530,941 of NZ_JBEPCY010000002.1, forward strand.
CTGGGCGGTGGCGAAGGCGATCTCCCGGGCGTAGACGAGCAGCGCCTCGCGCAGCACCCCCGAGTCCCCGGGGGCGGCCACCTCCTCGATGGCCGTCTCCATGACCTCGATGGTGGTCCGCACCATCTCCACGGTCTGGCGCAGGGTGATGGCCCGGGTCAGTTCGCGCGGGGCGGTGCCGAAGACATCGGTGGAGATCGCCTGCGGGGTGTCCGGATGCCGGAACCACTCGGTGAACGCGGCGATACCGGCCTGGGCGACCAGACCGATCCACGACCGGTTCTCCGGGGGCATCGCCCGGTACCAGGGCAGCGTCTCGTCCATGCGCGCGATGGCGTTCGCGGCGAGCCGGCCGGACGACTGTTCCAGTCGGCGCAGGGTCGCGGAGTGCGGGTGGGCGTCGTTCGTTGCAGGTTCGGGCACGGGGACAAGAGTGCCTTATCAGGACGGCGTAGCTAAGTGCCGGGGGCGATCCGTCCGTCCGGGACGCCGGGGAGTGGGACCCGCGGCTACCGTGGCCTACGGTGGGGGCGTGATTGACGTACGCCGTGCGGGGGACCGCTACCGGGGCGGTGAGCCGGAGGCCGGCATCATCACCCGCCACGCCTTCTCCTTCGGGCCGCACTACGACCCGGACAACCTCCGCTTCGGCGCGCTCCTCGCCTGCAACGAGGAACGGCTCGACGCCGGCGCCGGGTTCGCCGAGCATCCGCACAGCCATACCGAGATCGTCACCTGGGTCGTGGAGGGGGAGCTGACCCACCGTGACTCGGCGGGCCATGCCACCGTCGTACGCCCCGGGGACCTCCAGCGGCTCAGTGCCGCCTCCGGGGTCCGGCACACCGAGCGCAACGACGGCGACCGGCCGCTGGTCTTCGTCCAGATGTGGCTGGCGCCGCTGGAGCCCGGCGGGGATCCCGCGTACGAGGTCGTCCGGGGGGTCGGGGACCGCTATGAGCTGCCGGGGGCGGGTGCGGTGCTGCACATCCTCCGCCCGGCGCCCGGTGAGCGGGTCGCGCTGCCCCCGGCGCCCGCCGTCCATGTGCACACGGTCCGGGGCGCGGTACGGGTCGGCGGGACCGATGGGACCGACGGGACCGACGGGACGGAGCTGGGCCCGGGCGACGCCGCCCGGATCGGCGGCGGTGGGACCGTCTCCCTGTGGGGGGCGGCGGGCCCGGCCGAGGTGCTGGTCTGGGCGATGGGCTGACACCGGGCCGTCGGCCCGGCACCGGCCCGTATCCAAGCCGCCCGATCCTGAGCCGCCCGTACCGGAGCCGTTCCCGGCCTCAGCCGGTGCGGAGTTCGGCGAGGACCGCGTCGGTGAAGGGCGGCCAGGCCTCGACGGCCCAGGGCCCGAAGGCCCGGTCGGTCAGGGCCACACAGGCGGCCCCCGCGTCCGGGTCGATCCACAGGAACGTCCCCGACTGGCCGAAGTGCCCGAAGGTCCGCGGCGACGAGGAATCCCCCGTCCAGTGCGGCGACTTGCCGTCCCGGATCTCGAAGCCGAGACCCCAGTCGTTGGGCCGCTGCCTGCCGTACCCGGGCAGCAGTCCGTCCAGACCCGGATGGGTGACGGTCATCGCCTCCAGGACCGTCCGGGGATCCAGCAGCCGGGGCCGCTGCACCTCGGCGGCGAAGCGGACCAGATCGGCGACGGTGGAGACGCCGTCCCGGGCCGCCGAGCCCTCCAGCGCGGTGGCGGCCATCCCCAGCGGCTCCAGCACCGCCTGGTGCAGATAGCGGTCGAAGGGGATGCCGGTGACCTTGGCGACATGGTCCGCCAACACCTCGAACCCGGCGTTGGAGTAGGTCCTGCGGGTGCCCGGGGCATAGGTCGCCCGGTGCTCGTCATAGGCGAGACCGGAGGTGTGCGCCAGCAGATGACGGACGGTGGAGCCCTCGGGGCCCGCCGGGTCGTCCAGTTCGAGCGCGCCCTCCTCGTAGGCGATGAGCACCGCGTACGCGGCCAGCGGCTTGGTCACCGAGGCCAGCGGGAAGCGGTGGTCCACCGGACCGTGGGTACCGGCGACCGTGCCGTCCGCGCGGACCACGGCCGCCGCCGAGATCGGTACCGGCCAGTTGTCGATCGTCGCCAGGCTTCGCATGCGTACGAGCCTACGGCCTGCCCGGAGGCCGGTCCCAGCGGGGATCCCGCGTGCCGGGAGGGGCCCGGGGGCATGGGTGCCATGGGCGTACTCCGGCCTGCGTTCTTGCCTGGAGTGCACTCCAGCGTTTTAGCGTGGAGGCATGACGCTGATGGACAGCAGCAGCCCGGCGCCCGTGCGGCCGGTGGGGCGGGACCGGTACACGATCAGTGAGGTCGCCGCCCGGACCGGGCTCAGCGCGTACACCCTCCGCTGGTACGAGCGGATCGGGCTGATGCCCCATGTCGACAGATCCCACACCGGGCAGCGCCGCTTCACCGACAGTGATCTGGACTGGCTCGACTTCGTCGGCAAGCTCCGGCTGACCGGGATGCCGGTCGCGGACATGGTCCGCTTCGCCGAGCTGGCCCGCGCGGGCGAGCACACCATGCGGGACCGCCGCGACCTGCTGGTGCGGACCCGGGCCGATGTCCTGGCCCGGGTCGCCGAGCTGAGGGACACCCTCGCGGTACTGGACTACAAGATCGATTTCTATGGCGGGGCCCTGGGAGTGACGGAGGCGGTGGAGACGGCCGGCCCGCGGACAGCGGCCGTTCCCGACTGCTCCACCGCTCCCGGTGCCACCGTCACCACCACGACCACCACGACCACCACGACCACCAAGGACTGAGCTTCCGATGAACGAGCAGCAGATCGCACAGGTGCGTCTCGGCTCCGACGGCCCCCTGGTGGGGGTCCAGGGCCTCGGCTGCATGGGCATGAGCGAGTTCTACGGGGACACGGACGAAGGCGCCGCGCGCGCCACCCTGGACGCCGCGCTGGAGAGCGGTGTCACCCTTTTCGATACGGCGGACATCTACGGCCGGGGGGCCAACGAGGAGTTCCTGGCCCCCTTCGTCGCCGCGCACCGGGACAGCATCACCCTCGCCACCAAGTTCGCGATCGAACGCACCGACGACCCGGCGTACCGGGGGGTGCGCAACGACCCCGCCTACGTCCGGAGCGCCGCCGAGGCCAGTCTGCGGCGGCTGGGCGTCGAGGTGATCGACCTCTACTACATGCACCGCAGGGACCCCGGGGTGCCGCTCGCCGACTCGGTCGGTGCCATGGCCGAGCTGGTGAAGGCGGGCCTGGTGCGCCATCTCGGGCTGAGCGAGGTGACCGGGGCGGAGCTGCGCGAGGCGCACGCGGTGCATCCGATCGCCGCGCTCCAGTCCGAGTGGTCGCTCTTCAGCCGGGACGTGGAACGGACCGCGGTCCCGGCGGCGGCGGAGCTGGGGGTGGCGATGGTGCCCTACTCGCCGCTCGGACGGGGCTTTCTGACCGGCTCGTTCGCCGACGCCTCGGCGGAGCTGCCCACCACCGACTACCGGGCCCATCTGCCCCGCTTCACCGGCGAGAACGCACGGGCCAACGGGGAACTCCTGGAGCCCATCCGCCGGATCGCCCGGGCCCACGACGCCACCCTCGCCCAGATCGCGCTGGCCTGGGTGCAGCGGCAGGCGGACACCCACGGGCTGGCGGTGGTCCCGATCCCCGGCACCCGTAAGCCCTCCCGGCTGTACGAGAACACCGCGGCCACCCGGGTGCCGCTGACCGAGGACGACCTGGCCGCCCTGGAGCCGCTGGCCGGGCTGGTCGCCGGGGACCGCTATCCGGACATGACCTTCACCTCGGCGTCGCGGGAGTAGGTCGTCCCTTCCGGATCCTGCCGGGCTCGCGTGCCCCGGCCCGCACCCCCGCTTCCGGTACGGGCCCGTACCGGAAGCGGGGCCGCGGGCCGGCGGGCGGCGGCGGGCTACAGCTCCGCCAGCAGCTCCGCCTTCTTGCAGCTGAACTCGTCATCGGTGACCAGGCCCGCCCGGTGCAGCTCGCCGAGGTGCCGGATCCGCTCGGCGATGTCGGCCGGGTCCCGGCGGGCGGTGCGCAGCGCCGGGACGGGTGCCCGCCCGGACCGCTGGACCGACTCCAGTACCGCCGCCGCGAACGGCAGCGACTCGTGCACCGGGCCGTTGCGCGGCCCGAAGACCACCGCGGCGGGGTCCTTGTCGACCTGCGCCGGGCGCTCCGGCTCCGCCCGGGGGAGCAGCCGCAGATAGCCGTGGGGGGCGTCCGGCGACCGCCACTCGACCCCGCTCAGCTCGCTCACCGCGAAACTCTGGTCGCCCGCCTTCCACTTGGTGGACGAGGCGCCCGTCCACGACCAGCGGAAGTCGACGCTCTTCCCGTCGAAGGAGGCGCGGGCGTCATACGCCTTGAAGTTCAGTGGCGCGCTGGGCGCCGCCACCGCGTACCGGTCGGCCGGACGGTCCGCGTCCGAGCCGAGCATGCCGCGCAGCTGCGCGGCCCAGTACTCGGCCGCCGCCTCGCCGTCGGCCGGGACCACCAGTCGATAGGGGTCGTTCGCCTCCTTGAGCTGGCCTGCCGCCGCCTCCATCAGCGGATCCGCGCCCGGTCGTGGGGACAGGCGCAGGATCACCGCCCCTCGCTTCCCCGGGGAGAGGACCACCGACGCCAACGCCTCGTGGGGGATGCGTCGTTCGCGGAGCGCCTGGAACAGCTTCGGCGTGCGGTGTCCCCGTTCGAAGCGGATGAGCACGGAGTCGGCCTCGAACTCCCATGTGGCTTGAATTCCCGCCAGTACATCACCCATACGCATCATCGTAGGCGCCGCCGGGCCGCGCGTCGCCCCTTGGGCGCAACCTGCTGTTCATGATGTTCTACGCGCGTCAGACCGCCGCTTCACCGGAAATGTCACGGCGGCAGCCGTCGTCGTGACCCGCGCAGCTCACCCCTTCATAGGCTCCCACGCCTATCTCCGCGAAATTGACCACGCTCTCCGTTCCCGGCTCGAAATAACCGCTGTGGCCGATAGCGCCCGCCGCCGATACCACCCGGGCACCGAATTCGGGGGCCACCGGGTCCTCGCCGTGGCCGATGCCCCCGACCTCCAGATGCGGCACCGCCCCGATCCAGTCGTCACCGTCCCGCGCGGCCCACACCCGGGCCCGCGCCCCCAGCTCGGTGACGTGCGAGGCGCGCATCCCCGGGCTGCCCGCCACCGCGATATCGGTCACCCGCGCGGGCAGCCGGCGCGCCGCGAGGCCGCAGACCACCGAACCGTAACTGTGGCAGAAGAGCGCCACCCCGGCCCGCCGGGGCAGCGCCCGGGTCAGCGCCGCCAGCCGCCGCGCCCCGCCCTCGGCGAGCCGCCCGGTCACCGAGTCCACCCCGATCCCGGCGGGTGCGGTGTAGTCGGCCCAGGCGATGACGGCGGTACGGGTACGGGGGGCGGCGGTCCGCTTCGCGGCGTACAGCGACTGCGCCATCCCCACCGGCGCGGTGTACCGGCGGGCGGAGCGCTGGAAGGTCAGCAGACCGGTGTCGACCCCGGGCACGACGACCGAGATCCGCCGCGCCCGCTCCAGATCGCCGAGGACCTCGGCGACCCGCCCGTGGCCCGCCGGGTCGAAGGCGAGGATCTGCCGCCCGGGGCGCATCAGCGCGGCCAGCCGGTGGATCCGGAGCAGGGTCAGCCGGCGCCCGTCCGCGCTGAGCCGGGCGGTGGCCGCGCGGACGCGCTCCTGCCGCAGCGCGTGCCCCAGGGCGATCCGGTTGGCGCGGTAGCGCAGCGGCGCGGGGGCGCCGTTGAGGTTTCCCACGACCAGGGGGAAACGCCGGGCGAGCCGGTCGCGCTCGGTGCCCGTCAGCGGGGCCAGGAAGGCAGCGATCCGCCGGTGCGGGCCGTCCGGCGCGGGCAGCGGCCGGCCCAGCACCCGGGCGGTGCGCCACTGCGCCAGCTGGGCCGCGCGCGGATCGCGGGGCGCCCCGCCGTGGCGTACGGCGGACCAGCCGGTGGTGGCCAGCATCAGCAGCACCACGGCGAGGGTGAGCACCGTGCGCCAGCCGGTGGGCGGGGCGGGCCGTGCGGGGGAGAGCGCCGGGGCGGGCGCGGGGGAGGGGCCGATGGAAGTCACTGCGGGACACCCTAGGAGACGGCTCCCATGACCCGGGTGAACCGTGAGGTGGATCACGTGTCAGAGGGTGCGAACAGGGGAAGGGGCGTCTCCTGTTCGGGTGGCCCCGTGCCCCGGCGGAGCGGTCAAGGGGAGGGGTCAGCCCCGGGTGGACCGGATCACCCGTGGGGGTGGTCCCGGGACGGATCCCGCTTCGGGCGCCCGTCGGCCGGGACAGGGTGTCCGGTCATACGATCCGCTCGACATCCCGGGGAGACCATGAGCACCACCGTCACCACCGCGACCGCCCTCGCCGCCGTTCTGCTCGCCCTCGCCGCCGCGCCCGCCCCCGCCACCGCCCTGCCCCGGCGCGCCGAGTGCCCCACGGGTGCGCTCTGCCTCTGGGAGCGGACGGAGTTCCGGGGCGCCCGCCAGCTCCATGAGCTGTACACCCTGGACATCGACAGCTGTGTCCCGCTGCCCCCGGGCACCACCGCCGAGTCGCTCGCCAACCGCACCGGGCGGCCGGTGACCACCTACCAGTCGCCGGAGTGCGCGGAGACCGGCGAGTTCGAGACCTATCCGGGCTCGGGGACCTGGGTGCCCGCCTCCCCGTATCTGATCCGGGGCCTCATGATCCGGGAGAGCTGACCCCCCGGGGCGCCGGGACCCCCGGGGTGTCGGGACCGTGCGAGTACGGGGACGTCCGGGTACGGGACCGTCCGGGTACGGGGCCCCGGCGCACGCCCCCGTACCCGGCACCGCGCCCCGTACCCGCGCCGGTCAGGCGTCGCCGCCCGCCGGACCCGGGTCCGCCGCCTTCACATCGAGCAGCCGGTACCGGTCGATCGCTTGCTTCGGCGCCGACCGGTCGATCTTTCCGTCCCGCGCCAGCTCGCTCAGGACCGCCAGCACGATCGAGGGCGCGTCGATGTGGAAGTACCGCCGCGCCGCACCCCGGGTGTCCGCGAAACCGAAGCCGTCCGCTCCCAGCGAGGTGTAGCGCCCCGGCACCCAGCGGGAGATCTGGTCCGGCACCGACCGCATCCAGTCCGACACCGCCACGAACGGGCCCTGGGCCCCCGACAGCTTGCGGGTGACATAGGGGACGCGCTCTTCCTCCTCCGGGTGGAGCAGATTGTGCTCGTCCGCTGCCACCGCCTCGCGCCGCAGCTCGTTCCAGGAGGTCGCCGACCAGACATCGGCGCGTACGTCCCACTCCTCGGCCAGGATCCGCTGCGCCTCCAGGGCCCAGGGCACCGCCACACCGGAGGCCATGATCTGCGCCGGGACGGTGCCCGCCGTGCCCTGCCGGTAGCGGTGGATGCCCTGGAGGATGCCCTCCACATCCACGTCCGCCGGCTCGGCGGGATGCTGGATGGGCTCGTTGTAGACGGTCAGGTAGTAGAAGACGTCCGGGTCCTCGCCGGGGCGGTGTTCCCCGTACATCCGGCGCAGCCCGTCCCTGACGATGTGCGCGATCTCGAAGCCGAACGCCGGGTCGTAGGCGACACACCCCGGGTTGGTCGAGGCCAGCAGCTGGGAGTGGCCGTCGGCGTGCTGGAGCCCCTCGCCGGTGAGCGTGGTGCGGCCCGCGGTGGCCCCCAGGACGAAGCCCCGGGCGAGCTGGTCGGCCATCTGCCAGAACTGGTCGCCGGTGCGCTGGAAGCCGAACATCGAGTAGAAGACATAGACCGGGATCAGCGGCTCGCCATGGGTGGCGTAGGAGGAGCCCGCCGCGATCAGCGAGGCGGTGCACCCGGCCTCGGAGATCCCGTCGTGCAGCATCTGGCCGGTGGGGGACTCCTTGTACGCGAGCAGCAGATCGCGGTCGACCGACTCGTACTGCTGGCCCAGCGGGTTGTAGATCTTCGCGCTCGGGAAGAACGAGTCCATGCCGAAGGTGCGGTACTCGTCCGGCGCGATCAGGACGAAGCGCCGGCCGATCTCCTTGTCCCGCATCAGATCCTTGAGCAGCCGGACGAAGGCCATGGTGGTGGCGATGGACTGCTGGCCCGAGCCCTTGCGCACGGCCGCGTAGGTCTTCTCCTCGGGCAGCGTCAGCGGCTTCGCCCGGACCACCCGGGTGGGCACATAGCCGCCCAGCGCCCGGCGGCGGTCGTGCATGTACTGGATCTCCTCCGAGGCCCGGCCGGGGTGGTAGTACGGCGGCGGGCCGCTCTCCAGCCGGGCGTCGGTGATCGGCAGGTGCAGCCGGTCCCGGAAGCCCTTGAGGTCGTCGACGGTGAGCTTCTTCATCTGGTGGGTGGCGTTGCGGCCCTCGAAGTTGGGACCCAGGGTCCACCCCTTCACCGTCTGCGCCAGCACCACGGTGGGCTGGCCCCGGTGCTCCTTGGCCGCCTGGAAGGCCGAGAACACCTTGCGGTGGTCATGGCCGCCGCGCCCCAGATGGAGGATCTGCTCGTCGGTCATGTTCTCGACCATGGCGCGCAGCCGGTGGTCCCCGCCGAAGAAGTGGTCACGGATGTACGCGCCGGTCTCGGTGGCGTACGTCTGGAACTGTCCGTCCGGGGTGGTGTTCAACTTGTTGACCAGGACACCGTCGCGGTCCTGGGCGAGCAGCGGGTCCCAGGAGCGGTCCCACACCAGCTTGATCACATTCCAGCCGGCGCCCCGGAAGACCGACTCCAGCTCCTGGATGACCTTGCCGTTGCCGCGGACCGGGCCGTCGAGGCGCTGGAGGTTGCAGTTGACCACGAAGGTCAGATTGTCCAGCCCCTCGCGGGCGGCGATGGTGAGCTGGCCCAGCGACTCGGGCTCGTCCATCTCGCCGTCGCCGAGGAAGGCCCAGACATGGGAGCGCGAGGTGTCGGCGATCTCCCGGGCCTGGAGATAGCGGTTCATCCGGGCCTGGTAGATCGCGCCCAGCGGGCCGAGGCCCATGGAGACGGTCGGGAACTCCCAGAAGTCCGGCATCAGCCGGGGGTGCGGATAGCTGGAGAGGCCGTTGGGGGCCTTGGACTTCTCCTGGCGGAAGGCGTCGAGCTGGGCCTCGCTCAGCCGGTCCAGCAGAAAGGCACGGGCGTAGATCCCGGGCGAGGCATGGCCCTGGAAGAAGATCTGGTCACCGCCGTCGCCCTCGTCCTTGCCCCGGAAGAAGTGGTTGAAGCCCACGTCGTAGAGGGAGGCGGAGGAGGCGAAGGTGGCGATGTGACCGCCGACACCGATCCCCGGGCGCTGGGCGCGGGAGACCATCACCGCCGCGTTCCAGCGGGTGGCGTTGAGGATCCGCCGCTCGATCTCCTCATTGCCGGGGAAGAAGGGCTCGTCCCGGGTGGCGATGGTGTTCACATAATCGGTACTGCGCATCTCGGGGACGGCGACGCGCTTCTCGCGGGCCCGCTCGATGAGGCGGAGCATCAGATAGCGGGCGCGCTCCCGGCCCCGTTCGTCCACCGCCGCGTCGAGTGAGGCCAGCCATTCCCGGGTCTCCTCCGGGTCGAAGTCCGGGACCTGGCTGGGGAGGCCGCCAATGATGATCGGGTTGCCATCTGTTCCGGAAGCCACGCTATTCCTTCGCTGCTCGAAGAAGTCTGCCGGAGGGGTCCGTCGGAGTTCCGGCAGAGGTGTCAGGCGGTGCCGTGCCGCCTCCCATCGTGTACCCCGGGGCGCTAAACGTCATCTTTACCGAGGGGTAACCCAAGATCCCGATTTCGGGGGGTGCGACCCTGGAGGCACCCGGTCCGTTCCGCCCCGGCGCGGGGGCGGAATCGGCGTGGCGCGGGGACGGAAGGGGCCCGGCGCGGAGGCGAAAGGGGTGACCCGCCACCTTACGTCCGAAGGCGGGAACGGGTCGCGCCGGGGTGTTCGGTTCCAAAAGGCGTCACCGATCGACGTAAAGTGGCAAACGCGGCTGAATCGTGTGACAGCTTGCGCGGATCGTGGCCGAACGTGTCTGGAGTTGCGTCGGGACGGGCGCAAACGTCACCGTTTCGGCGGTCCGGACGGCCGGGTACTTGCGCGATCCGTCCCGCCCGTGTGGACTACGGCCAACGCCACGCGTACGCGCGAGGCCGCGACATCTACCGAACATGATCAGGAGGCAAGCCGTGAGCGCGACCGCGGACCACGCGGAGGAGCGGACCAACCCGGCCACCAGGCTGGGGTTCGAGCCCGGACAGGTGGTCCAGGAGATCGGCTACGACGAAGACGTCGACCAGGATCTCCGTGATGGAATCGAGTCCGTGATCGGCCAGGATCTCGTGGACGAGGAGTACGACGACGTCGCCGACGTCGTCCTCCTCTGGTTCCGGGACGAGGACGGCGACCTGACGGACGCCTTGGTGGACGCCATCGGTCTACTGGAGGACGGCGGCACCATCTGGCTGCTGACCCCGAAGACGGGCCGGGACGGGTACATCGAGCCGAGCGACATCAACGACGCCGCACAGACCGCGGGTCTCTCGCAGACCCGCAGCATCAGCGCGGCCAAGGACTGGTCGGGCAGCAGGCTGGTGGCCCCCAAGCGCTAAAGCCGTCACGGAGAGTGAGCCCCGGGATCCGATGAGCCCCGGGCGATAAGACCTGGCCGGCTCCGGAGCCATCCGCTCCGGACCGTACGCCTGGGCCATGAGGCCCTCTGGGCCCTGTGCCCCGGCCCCCTCCGGTACCGCCCGAGGGGGCCTTCGCGCGTCCCGGACGGCACCCCCTGGGGGCCTTCGCGCCTCCCGGGTGGCACCCCCTAGGGTTGGGGGCGTCAGTGAAAGGCTCGGGAAGGGAAGCACCCATGGCGATCGAGGTCGGCACCAAGGCGCCGGATTTTGCGCTGAAGGACAACCACGGCCGGACCGTCCGCCTCGCCGATTACCAGGGCGAGAAGAATGTGGTGCTCCTCTTCTACCCCTTCGCCTTCACCGGCGTCTGCACCGGCGAGCTGTGCGCGCTCCGTGACGAGCTGCCGAGGTTCGTCAACGACGACACCCAGCTGCTCGCCGTCTCCAATGACTCCATCCACACCCTGCGGGTCTTCGCCGAGCAGGAGGGTCTCGAGTACCCGCTGCTGTCGGACTTCTGGCCGCACGGTGAGGCCTCGCGGGCGTACGGCGTCTTCGACGAGGAGAAGGGGTGCGCGGTGCGCGGCACCTTCATCATCGACAAGGCGGGTGTGGTGCGCTGGAGCGTGGTCAACGCCCTGCCCGACGCCCGTGACCTCACGGAGTACGTGAAGGCGCTGGAGACGCTCTGACCGCGGGCCGGATCCGGGCCGCGCACCGGTCGGGGGCCCGCTCCCGCACCGGCCGGGGGTTCGCCCCCGCACCGGCCGGGGCCCGCTCCGCGCGCCGCCGGCGGGGGCTCCGCGTGAAGTCCGCGTGATGTCCGCGCGTCCTCCTCGCCAAAGCCTGTCCCGTCCGGGAACCGGTCACTAGGATCCATTCGTTGATCCGGTACAAGTACGTACGACGGGGGCGCTGCCCCTGAAACACTCTGGAGGGACTCGTGGGAGTCAGCCTCAGCAAGGGCGGCAACGTCTCGCTGACCAAGGCCGCGCCCGGTCTGACCGCTGTCATCGTGGGCCTCGGCTGGGATGTCCGTACCACCACCGGTACGGACTTCGACCTGGACGCCAGCGCCCTGCTGGCCAACGCCGAGGGCAAGGTCACCACCGACGGCAACTTCATCTTCTTCAACAACCTCAAGAGCCCCGACGGCTCTGTGGAGCACACCGGTGACAACCTCACCGGTGAGGGCGAGGGAGACGACGAGCAGATCAAGGTCAGCCTGGCCACCGTGCCCGGCGATGTCGACAAGATCGTGTTCCCGGTCTCGATCTATGAGGCCGAGAGCCGTCAGCAGTCCTTCGGTCAGGTGCGCAACGCGTTCATCCGCGTGGTCAACCAGGCCGATGGCAATGAGCTGGCCCGCTATGACCTGAGCGAGGACGCGTCGACCGAGACCGCCATGGTCTTCGGTGAGCTGTACCGCCATGGCGCGGAGTGGAAGTTCCGTGCCATCGGTCAGGGGTATGCCTCGGGTCTGCGCGGTATCGCGCAGGACTTCGGGGTCAACGTCTGATCGAGGCCCGGTCGCGCGGGCGGGCGGCGGGACGGTGAGCCGTCCTCCCGCCCGTCCGGGCCCGTCCGGGCCGACGCCTTCTACTCGCGCTTCCTCCCGTTCAGGCTTCGCGGCTT